>JAJEAR010000029.1 GCA_022822665.1 Alphaproteobacteria bacterium
TCGCACCACTGCTCGATGAACTCAATGCCACCGAAACCATCTACCCGGGCACCGATCTCAGGATGGTCTACACGAGCTCCGCCACCGTCGAGAACCCGAAATCTGCGTCATCGCAAATTGGATGAGCTCAGGAAGTCTGAAGTTGAGCAATTGTGCCGTGCGGCCCGCACAAAGCGTTACGAAACGCTGAAAGGTCGAGAGATCCCCGACGTTGCTGATCATTCGCACATCGCGCTCGATGTAGGTGGCAATGTAGGAGCCGAGCCAGTCCGAGGCTTCATGCCCTTCGTCGAATATGCGCGGGTAGGAACCGGTGAAGAGGGTCTCGTCAAGAGTCGCGGGGTACCAGGGAAAACGTGTTGTCTCGCCCCACGTCAGGGAAAAGAGGTTGTACACCGCCGTCCGCCCTGCCAGCGACTGGCTGGTCGTTTCGAGCAGAGAGACGTTCTGCGAGCCGGTGAGGATCCAGCGGCCTGGCACCGGGTCCGCACCTATGATGCCCTGCAGGTAGGAGAGCAGGTCGGGCACTCTCTGGACCTCGTCGAGAACCGTGCCTTCCGGAAACCGAGCCAGGAAGGCGTGCGGGTCTTCAGCCGCGAAGGCTCGTACGTCGGGGGTTTCCAGTGTTTCGTACTGATGCTGCGGGAACAGCGCGCGGCACAATGTTGTCTTTCCGCTCTGCCGGGGTCCGGTGAGCGTGATGGACGGCCAGACCCGCGCCGCCTCGGTCAGTCTCGGGGCGAGGTCGCGTACGATCATGCCGGACAGCACAGCGATATTGCAGGCTAATTCAAAATCCCAATTTGAATTAGCCTGCAATACTGCCGGGAATACCCGCCCTGGCGTCGCACACTCCGGTTCCGGTTCAGCCGTGGACCGCCATCGCCGGTTCCAATCTTGTGTCCCCGTTCCCTGGCAATCCGCGGACCACGAGCAGGGTAGTTCCCGGAAGAAGAACGTGCCGGTATGGTCGGGTTCCCAGGGCAGGCCTGTGATTGCGGCGTCATCGACGGTGCCGACAGTGTCGGGGACAGCGACCTGAAGTTCCCGGTGTCGGGCATGGGACCGGTGGCAAGCAGCACGGGCGGTCGGGTTGCCGCCGCCTTTGCCCGCCGTTGCCGGTGAACCGCGCCACGGCCCCTGACCGGTCGGTACAGAAGCCTGACGAGGGGCTCGATGCGTGTCCTTGCGTGAACGGGGATGGCCGCAGACCCGTTCCCGGTGCGTGGGTGCGCCTGTGGGCCGACGACGGCACGGGCGGCAGTTTTCGCTCGATGATCGAGGTCCCCGGGAAGCCGGGCGTCGTTGACCTCGTCACCTGCTTGCGGCAAGCATGCCGCAACCGCGAGGGGAGAGACGATGACTGACAACGCCGAGGCAATCGTGATCTATCCTCCGGTCCGCGCGGACTGGCTTGCCCTGCGCGAGGAGGAGGTGCTCGACCCGGATCTGCCGATCATCGACCCGCACCATCACCTGTGGGAGCGGGAGACCTCGGTCTACATGATCGATGATCTCGCACGTGACCTCGGCAGCGGTCACAGGGTCGTCGCGACGGTCTACGTCCAGTGCCGCTCGATGTATCGCGAGCATGGTCCCGGCGAGTTCGCACCGGTCGGCGAGACCGAATTCACACGCGGCGTGGCGGAGGACACTGCGGACGGGGCCCTGGGCAGGTTCGGGATCTGCGCCGGGATCGTCGGTCACGCCAACCTGATGCTTGGCGATCGGGTGCGCCCGGTGCTGGAAGCCCACTGCGAGGCCGGCGGCGGACGGTTCCGCGGGATCCGTCACATCACCGCGTGGGACAGCGACCCGAGACTGCTGTCCCCGGGCTATCCGGTCACGGGCGGCATGCTCGGAGATGATCGCTTCCGGGAGGGATTCGCACATCTCGCTCCGCTCGGGCTCAGCTTCGACGCCTGGATCTACCACACGCAGATCGCGGAGGTTGCGGCACTCGCGCGCGCCTTTCCCGAAACAACCATCGTCCTCGACCACTGTGGCAGTCCTCTCGGAATCGGCCGCTTCGCCGGACGCAGCGACGAGGTGTTCCGGGACTGGTCGGCGGCGATCAGGGATCTCGCGACCTGTCCCAACGTCGTGGTGAAGACCGGTGGGCTTTCCATGGGACTCTGCGGTCACGGCTTCCATACCGGGGAAACGCCACCCGGTTCCGACCACCTTGCCAACACGTGGCGTCCGTGGGTCGAAACCTGTATCGAGGCCTTCGGCGCCGGGCGCTGCATGTTCGAGAGCAACTTTCCGGTCGACAAGGGATCCTGCAGCTATCGCACCTGCTGGAACGCGTTCAAGAAGCTGGCGTCGGGAGCCGGCGGGACCGAACGCTCCGACTTGTTTGCCGGGACGGCGGCGAGGACGTACCGTATCGACGCGACGACGTGAACCAGCCGGAAACCGCACGATGGTAATCGCACGCGAGCCCGTGTTCGCCTTCGACAACAGCTACGCCACCCTGCCGCAGCGGTTCTTTGCCCGACTGCCCCCGACCCCGGTTTCCGCGGCCCGCGCACTCGTGCTGAACCACGCCCTCGCCCGCGAACTCGGTCTCGATCCGTCCCGTCTCGACGACAGGGCAACCATCGACATCCTCTCGGGCAACCGGGTGCCGGCAGGGGCTGCCCCGCTTGCCATGGCCTATGCCGGACACCAGTTCGGAAGCTGGGTGCCGCAGCTCGGCGACGGACGGGCGATCCTGCTCGGCGAGATCCGGCTTCCCGACGGCACCCGGCGCGACATCCAGCTGAAGGGCGCAGGCCGCACCCCGTTCTCGCGCATGGGTGACGGGCGGGCGGCGCTCGGACCGGTGCTGCGCGAGTACATCGTGAGCGAGGCGATGGCGGCGCTCGGCATTCCCACAACCCGTTCCCTGGCCGTGGTCGCGACCGGCGAACCGGTGTACCGCGAACGCACACTGCCCGGCGGCATTCTCACCCGGGTTGCACGCAGCCACATCCGCGTCGGTACCTTCCAGTTCCTCGCCGCGCGTGACGACATCGACGGCCTGCGCCTGCTCGCCGACCATGTGATCGAGCGCCAGGTTCCGGACGCACGCGCAAGCGCATCCCCCTACCGGGCCCTCCTCGAGACGGTTGTCGACCTCCAGGCCCGACTGATCGCATCGTGGATGCAGGTGGGCTTCATCCACGGCGTCATGAATACCGACAACATGTCGATCTCCGGCGAGACCATCGACTACGGTCCATGCGCCTTCATGGACTGGTATGACCCGCGCCAGGTCTACAGCTCGATCGACCATGCGGGCCGCTATGCCTACGGCAACCAGCCGGCGATCGGGCACTGGAACCTCGCGTGTCTCGCCCGCGCGATGCTGCCGTTGCTGGCGGACACCGAGGACGCGGCAATGACCATCGCCCGGGAGGTGATCGACGGCTATCCGGACCGGTTCCGGGATGCATACCTGGCCGGGCTCGCCGCCAAGCTCGGCCTCGCCCGGTCCCGGCCCGGCGATGACACGCTCACCCAGGAACTGCTGGCGTGCATGGCCGAGAGCCGCGTCGACCACACGCTCACGTTCCGCCGCCTCTGCGCACTGGGCATCGAACCCGATCATCGCGACGCGGAGCTGCTCGCGCCGTTCGCCGACCCCGACCGGTGCTCGGCGTGGCTGGCAAGCTGGCGGGCACGCCTGGTGCACGAACAGCGCGGGGATACCGCCCGCCAGGCGGCGATGCGCATGGTCAACCCGTCCTGCATTCCGCGCAATCACCTGGTGGAACAGGCACTCGAAGCCGCTGTCGAGCACGATGACACCGGGCCGTTTGATGCCTTGCTGTCCGTTCTCGCCGCCCCGTTCGACGAGCGTGCTCCAGACGACCGCTACACCCGCCCGCCGCAGCCGGATGAGGTGGTCCAGGCAACTTTCTGCGGCACCTGAACCGGAAGAGGAGAATCCGACATGTCGATAACCCGCATTGACCGCACGTCACCGCCCGGACCGATGATGAGCCGGTGCGTGATTCGCGGTGACATGGTCTACCTTGCAGGGCTGACGGCGCGTGACCGCAGCGCCGACATCACCGGCCAGACCCGGCAGATCCTGGACCAGATCGACCACTACCTGGCAGAGGCCGGGACCAACAAGTCGAACCTTCTGCAGGCGAACCTGTGGATCACCGACATGGCGAACTTCAGTGCGATGAACGCGGTGTGGAACGACTGGGTCGACCCGGAGAACCCGCCGGCCCGCGCCTGTGTCAAGGCGGACCTCGCGGTTCCCGAACTGCTGGTCGAAATCATGGTGAGCGCCTGCAGATAGCCGGCGAACTCCCCGGGTGACCGGCCGCTCGGGCATGCCGGTCACCCGGACCGCTTCTCCAGTTCCGCGATCGCCATGGCGAGGTGGTAGAGGCTGCTTGCCGGCATGGTCCGGTCGACCGGAGCCCAGTCGGGCCCGAACCGTTCCGTCCAGCGGCCATCGGCCATGACGTAACGTTCCGCAACCAGCCGAACCGCCTGGTCCAGGTCCGGACCCCGGGCGGGTGTCGGGTTCACCGCGAGCGCCTTGACGAGTTCGCAGACCGGCCAGAGCCGCCTGGTGGCCACCAGGACGCGGCCGGTTTCCGCGTCGGTCTCGTCGAACACGCCGCCTGCCGTCCGGTCCCACCCCAGCTCGAGGCCGCGCTCCAGGACCGGGAGGGCGGCCCGCGATGACCGCTCGTCCCCGAGCAGTTTCGCCGAGCGGTCCAGCAGCCAGGCCCATTCGAAATGATGTCCCGCCTCGACCCGCCTGCCCTTGTCCGCGACCGGGGTGAAGCCGGCGTCGAGATATTCGCGGACCACGTGCCGCGAGGGGTCCAGGAAGCCCCGGTGAAACAGCCTGAGAAGCCGTGACGCCAGCGTGCGCCAGCGCGCGTCGCCGTCAGTCTCGAGAAGCGCCAGCGCGGCCTCGAGAAGGTGCATGTGCGGGTTCTGCTCGCGCAGGCCCGGGTTGCGGTCGTCGAATCGCTCCGACATCCGTTCGGCGAAAGAGCCGTCCGGGCGCGAGAACCGCTCTTCGAGCAGGTCGGCGGTCTCGTCGATCCAGCGGTGTGCTTCGGACCGGCCCAGGGAGGCGACGTAGCTCGAGAGGCCAAACAGGACAAAGGCGTGGTCGTAGAGGCGCTTGTCGCTGTCAGCGACCGCACCGTCCTGATCGACCTGAGCGAACCAGCCGCCCCGTTCGCGGTCGTGGAAGTGGCGGACCATGTAGTCGAACACCCGGTCCGCATGTTCGCCAAATGCCTGCGAACCGGTACGGTGTGCCCAGGCGGAGAACACGTGGAGCTGGCGTGCATGGACCATGACGCGGCGGTACGGCGCCGCAAGCGGCAGGCCGTCGGCATCGAGGCGTTCGACGTGCCCGCCGCGCTGCCAGTCCCAGCCCGCCCGCAGGACCATGGGCAGGGTTTGCCCGGCAAACCGGGACGCCAGCCCAGGGACCGGACCGGACCGGCCGGACATGGTGTCCGACCGGTGTCAGACGGTCCCGCGGTCCACGTTCACGCAGACAAGGTTCGGGCCGGCGGTGTTGGCGAATGCCGCCTCGAGCGCGGGCGCGAGGTCCGCATGCTGCGCAACCCGGCACGCCGGCACACCCAGCGAGCGGGCCAGTCCGACGAAATCCACATCGGGCTCCTTGAAGTCCATGCCGATGAACTGCTCGTTGCCGTGGAACGAGCGCAGCCGCTCCTTGATGATCCGGTAGCCGCCGTTGTCGCAGATCACGAAGGTGACCTGGAGCTTCTGGTTGGCGGCGGTCCACAGCGCCTGTATCGAGTACATCGAGCTGCCGTCACCGATGATGGCGACCACCGGACGTTCCGGGTAGGCCGCCTGCACGCCGCAAGCCGCCGGTACTCCCCAGCCGATGCCGCCGCTTGCCATTCCCACCAGCGACACCGGATCGCGGTAGGGAAGCAGGGATGTCAGCGCCCGCGTGCTGATGATCCCCTCGTCCACCACGATCGCCTCATCGGGCATGGTCTCGACGACGGTCTTCACCATCCAGGACGGATCGATCACGCCACCGCCATTCGCCTCGCGATCGAGCCGCTCCGCCAGCCGCGCCCGCTGGGCCGTCCAGTTCCTCTCCCCGATTTCCGCCAGCCTGCGCTCTGCCAGTCCCGGCTCCACGAGCGCCTCGATGCGCGGCGTGAGCGCCTCCAGCGTGAGGCGAAGGTCCGCCCGGACCGCAAGCTCGGTCGGGAAGTTCTTTCCCATCTCCCAGTCGCGCTGGCCGATCTGCACCACCGGCATGCCGTCGGGCAGCGGCTCGACCGGCGCCCAGACCGACATGCGCAGCACATCGGCGCCGAGCACGACCAGCAGGTCGTGCTCAGCAAGCGTGTCGCGCACCTGCTTCTGGTCACGGGTGAGCGCTCCCATGAAGGCCGGGTGCGCGGAGAGGAAATGCGCCCCGTAGGGCACGGTCTGCTGGTAGACCGGCGCACCGAGAGCGCTTGCGAATGCCGCCGCCTCGTGGAGCGCGCGGTCGCCCGCGACCTCGTGGCCGGCAATGATGACCGGATTGCGCGCCCGGGCAATGCGACCGGCAAGCCGGTCCAGCGTCGCATCGTCCGGCCTGACCGCGGTGAGCACCCGGGTCGGAGCGCCAAGTTCGAGAGCGGTTTCCTCGTTCAGGATGTCACCCGGCAGCGAGATGAAGACCGGTCCCATGGGAGGGGTCAGCGCGACCTTGGCGGCCCGGCGCACGATTCGCGGAAGGTCCTCGAGGCGGCTGACCTCGACCGCCCACTTCACCAGCGGCTGGGCAATCGGCACCAGCGGATCGTACAGCAGCGGCTCGGTCAGACCGTGGCCCTGCTCCTGCTGGCCGGCGGTGATGATGATCGGCGTGTTGGCGAACTTGGCGGCATAGATCGCTCCCATGGCGTTGCCGAGGCCGGGGGCCACGTGCACGTTGCAGGCCGACAGCCTGCCCGAGGCCCGCGAGTAGCCTTCCGCCATGTAGACCACGAGGGACTCCTGCATGCTCATCATGTAGGTCATGTCAGGGTGTTCGGTCAGCGCGTCCATGATCGGCAGCTCGGTGGTCCCGGGGTTGCCGAACATGTGGGTGACTCCCTCGTCCTTCAGCAACGAGATGAAGGCGGAACGGCCGGTGATCCTGTTGACACTCATCTGTTGCTCCCGGAGTATCCTGTGGTCAGGCGGCATCATACGCGAACACCGGGCGAGGTGAACCACGTCCGGAACCGCGAATGCGCGTCAACGCCGCAAGGCCGCCGCATTCTGCAATCAAGCGTCCAGGAACCAAGAAAGGACACAGTATGAGAACCTGTCTCATCCCGGCGGTCGGAGCGGCCCTGTTCGCTTTCGCACTGTCAGCGCCCGGACACGCACAGCAGAAGTTCGTCTCGATCGGCACCGGCGGCGTGACCGGCGTGTACTATCCGACCGGCGGAGCGATCTGCCGTCTGGTCAACCGTGACCGCAAGACGCACGGCATCCGGTGTTCCGCCGAATCCACCGGCGGGTCGATCTACAACATCAACACCGTGCGCGCCGGCGAACTCGAGTTCGGCGTCGCCCAGTCGGACTGGCAGTACCATGCCTACCACGGCACGTCGAAGTTCGCCGACCAGGGCAAGTTCGAGAAGCTGCGGGCAGTATTCTCGGTCCACCCGGAACCGATCACCATCATCGCGCGCGATGATTCCGGCATCACCAACATCACCGACTTCCCGGGCAATCGGGTGAACATCGGCAACCCCGGATCCGGCACGCTCGGAACCTACGAGGTCATCGAGGAGACCATGGGCTGGTCGCGCGACGATCTAAAGCTCGCGGCACAGATGAAGTCGGCCGAAACCGGCCAGGCACTGTGCGACGGCAAGATCGACGCCTATTTCTGGCTGGTCGGACATCCCTCCGCGCTGACCCAGGAAACCCTCGCCTCCTGCGCGGCTCACCTGGTCAACGCCCAGAGCCCGGAAATCGACAAGCTGGTCGCCGATCGTCCGTACTACCGTACGGCCAGGATACCCGCCGGCATGTACAACAACGCCGAGGAGGTGAAGACCTTCGGCGTCGGTGCCACCTTCGTGACGTCGGCAGATGTTCCCGAAGAGGTCGTCTACATCGTGGTCAAGGCCGTGTTCGACAACTTCGACGCGTTCCGCAAGCTGCATCCCGCCTTCGCCAACCTGCGCGAGAGCGAAATGATCAGCGATTCCCTGTCCGCGCCCCTGCATCCGGGTGCGGCGAAATACTACAAGGAACGCGGCTGGATGAACTGACCGCCGCGGTCGGGACAAATAGCGGGCCGGCAACCCCGGCCCGCGAGCCCCGGGGGTCATCCTGATGGCCGATTCCAGCTCGCGATCGGGCGAGGCCGCCAACCTTGCGGCGACCGTGGATACCGGGGGCCGTGCACCGACGGGATGGCAACGGCTGCTGATCCCGGTGCTGGCCTTCGTCTGGTCGCTGTTCCAGCTCTACAACGGATCGACCCTGCCGTTCGATCTCGCCGACTGGACCGGGCTCGGCTTCTTCGTGGTCACCGACTCCAAGGCCCGGCTGATCCACCTGTCCTTTGCCGGGCTGCTCGGCGCCTTCGCCTTCCCGCTCACCAGGCGCAGTCCGCGTGAACGCATCCCGATCTACGACTGGGTGCTCGGCCTGCTGCTGGTCGCATCCTGTCTCTACCTGATCGTCAACTTCTCCAACATCGCCAACCGCGCCGGGCTGCCGACCACGACCGACCTGGTCGTCTCCACCATCGGCATGGCGGTGCTGCTGCTGTCGGTCTACCGCGCCCTTGGCCTGCCGCTGGTCATCATCACCTCGGTGTTCCTCGCCTACGTCTTCTTCGGCGACGCCCGCTGGCTGCCCGACGCGATCCAGTGGAAGGGTGCCTCCTACGGCAAGGCCATGTGGCACTTCTGGATGCAGAACGAGGGCGTGTTCGGCGTGGCGCTCGGCGTGTCGGCCTCCATGATCTTCCTGTTCGTGCTGTTCGGCGCCATCCTGGAGAAGGCCGGCGCCGGCAACTACTTCATCAAGCTCGCCTTCGCGCTGCTCGGGCATTTTCGCGGCGGACCGGCCAAGGCGGCGGTGATGGCGTCGGCCCTGAGCGGGCTGTATTCCGGCTCGTCGATCGCGAACACGGTCACCACCGGGACCTTCACCATCCCGCTGATGAAACGCACCGGGCTCAGCGCCGAGAAGGCCGGCGCCGTCGAGGTCGCGTCCTCGAGCAACGGCCAGCTGACGCCCCCGGTCATGGGAGCGGCCGCGTTCCTGATCGCCGAGTTCACCGGTGTTCCCTACACCGACCTGCTGCGCCACGCCGCGGTCCCGGCGCTGGTGAGCTACATCGCGCTTGTCTACATCGTGCACCTCGAGGCCCTGAAGCTGCAGCTGCGGGGCCTGCCGCGGCCGCCCGCCGTGCTGACCGCGGCCCGAAAGGCGATCGGCTTCCTGACCGGGTTCATCGTCATCGGGCTGATGTTCACGGTGGTCTACTTCGTGGTGAACCTGGTCGGTGACGCGATGCCCGACCTGTCACTGCCGACAGTCGCCGCGATCGTGCTCTTCGCCTACCTGGTGCTGGTCCGCATCGCGGCCCGACATCCAGATCTCGAGGTCGACGACCCGGACGCGCCGATCGAGACCCTGCCACGCGCCGGCGATGTCGCGGTGACCGGTCTCTACTTCTTCCTGCCGATCATCGTGCTGATCTGGTGCATCCTGCCAACGCCGGAGAAACTGTCGCCGCGGCTGGCCGCGTTCTGGGCCGTGCTGCTGATGACCGTCATCGCCCTCACGCACAACCCCCTGAAGTCGTTCTTCCGGGGCGAGGGTTTTCACGCGGCCGCGTTCCGCCGCAGCCTGCTGGAATGGCGCGACGGCATGATCGCCGGCGCCCGCAACATGACCGGGATCGCGATTGCGACCGGCGCCTCGGGGATCATCATCGGCACGGTCTCGCTCACCGGCGCCCACCAGGTGGTCGGGGCCTTCATCGAGGCGCTGTCCGGCGGCAACCTGATGCTGATGCTGATCCTGGTCGCGGTGATGAGCCTCATCCTCGGCATGGGACTGCCGACCACGGCGAACTACATCGTGGTCTCGTCCCTGATGGCGCCGGTAATCGTCGCGCTCGGCGCCAAGAGCGGGCTGATCGTCCCGCTGGTCGCCGTGCACCTGTTCGTCTTCTACTTCGGCATCCTTGCCGACGATACGCCGCCGGTCGGACTCGCGGCCTTCGCCGCCGCCGCCATCTCGCGCGGCGATCCGATCAAGACCGGCGTGCAGGGGTTCATGTACGACATTCGCACAGCCCTGCTGCCGTTCCTGTTCATCTTCAACACCGACCTGCTGCTGATTGACGTCACCCTGGCTAAGGCGGTGATCGTGTTCATTGTCGCGGTCATTGCCATGATGCTGTTTGCGGCCGCAACCCAGGGGTACTTCTTTGCCCGCAACCGGTACTGGGAAACCGCCGCACTGCTGCTCATCGCCTTCACCCTGTTCCGCCCGGGTTTCTGGCTCGATCAGGTAGCGCCCGAGTTCGACGAGCGGCCGGGGACGGAGTTCGCGAGCCTGGTCGAGGCGCATTCACCTGGCGGCGAGCTGCTGATCACGGTTACCGGTCCGAACTTCAACAACCCCGACCAGGTCGATACCGTGACGCTCACCGTTCCGGTCGGCCAGGGTGCGGGGGCCGAAGAGCGGCTTGCCCGGACCGGCCTGCTGTACTTCGCCGAGGACGAGCGGATGGTGATGGAGGAACCGCTGCCGGGCAGCAGCTTCGAGTCCCTTTCACGCGACTTCGACTTCTATACCGATACCCCGGTGATCATCAGCGCGGTGAAGTTGCCCAACGACCGGATGCCGAAGGAAGTGTTCTACGCGCCGGCCGCGCTGCTGCTGTTACTGGTGATCCTGCTGCAGCGTCGCCGCAGCACCCAGCCCGCGTTCTGACGGCCGCCATCCACGCTGACCCGGGGCAGAAGGTGCGCGCATCGATGTGCTCCCGCGGTTCCGGCTGGGAGCGGACCGGACAGCGCGGTGCGCGCGGGCCGGTTCCCGGAACCGGACTTCCGGGGAGTCGTGTGTCAGGAATGGTTGAACAGTGTGGATTGCACGGGCTGGCTCAGGATTTCCTTGCGGCGCCTGTTGACTGTTTCCAGGAAGGTGTCGCGATGCATCTTCCTGCCTGACCGCCGGCATTCGACGAGGCTGACGCGGACGATTTCGCCGCTGTTCCGCTCGTTCTTTCCGATCCACTTGCGATGGGTGCTGTAGATTTCGCTCTGGTGGCGAAGCAGCGTTTCGAACGCGGGGAGCGCTCCCGGCATCTGGTCCTTCAGCTTGCCGCACACGACCTCGGTGTAGAACTGGGCCAGGCCCTCGATGATCGCGATGTCGGTCGATGCGAACTCGTCCGTCGGCCAGGTGTGCCCGTCGATATCGGAACCCATGTGCGTGTATGCGTGCGCCAGTTCGTGCGCCAGCACGACGAAGGTCAGGGCTTCGACCGGAACCGAGTACAGCGCGGCATAGATCCCGATCGCCAGCCAGTAGATCCTGACCTCCGAATCCTTGTAGAAATATGCCCCGAGCACGTCCTCGTTGATCTCGCCGAGAGCCGTGCCCAGCTCATGTTTCTCGAGCAGTTTCAGCCATGATTCGGCGGTTTCCCGGACGCGCCTGATCTCCTGGGGCCCGGCGGTCCCGCCGTCACCGGAACCCGCACCGGTCACGTTGTTCCACTCGGACTCCATGAACCGGGTGCCGCCGACCACGTCTTTCAGCAGCGAGCGGTTCAACGCCACGAGCGCCAGGGCATCGGTGTGCTCGAGCTTCTCGGACAGCGGTGCGGGCAGGCCGTCCACGACACGCACGGAAACCTGGCGACCCCGGAGCTGAAAGCCGATCTCCGACGTCAGCTGGTTCCTGATCCTCTGGTTCCACAGGCGCACGGTCTGACCGACGCTATCGGCGGACCGGGGAGCGACGCGGTTGACCGCATCGTGCCAGTGACGGTTGGCGTAGACTGCTTCGGCCTGCCTGGCCGATCTCGCGTAGTGCCGTTCCGGCGCTCCCCACCCTTGGACATCCCTGTTCATGAACTTCCCCGTTCGAGTATCCGGCGCGTATCCCGCGGTTGCCGGCGACGGCGGGTACGCGCGTCAACCTCGCGGGTTCGAGTATCCGGATCGTATCCTACGGTTTCCGGAGGGTGCGGTGAAGCCGCGGTCATGTCCGGCGATCGGCAAGACGCATCCGTCCCGCCGGCAGACGCTTTACCACCCTGCCCGATACCACGGACGACTGCCGCCATTGCCCGCAGCGCGTCCGCGCCGCCGGCCCTGCTACATCCGCGCCATCACCTGTTCGGCAAAGGTCCGAAGATTGCGTCGCGCCGGGCCCATGGCCGGAAGCAGGGCGACCTCCGCGAGCCCCATCGCCTCGCGTTCGCGCAGGGTGGCGATGATCTGGTCCGCGGTGCCGACGAGACCGCCGGTTGCCCGGATCAGCTCGGCGGTCACGAACCGGCGTTCCTCCGGAACGACCCAGGCGCAGTGACCGAGGTGGACCTGCTGGTAGCGCTTGTGCGGCGGTGTGTGCATCCGTTCGGTAAACGCGAGGTACTCCTGCCACAGGTTCTGGCAGCTGCGGGCGACCGTGCTGGTATCGCCGTTCCTGCGGTAAAGTTCCCACCAGTAGTGCAGGCTGGCCACCGCCATCGATCCGATCTCGTCGATGACACGGTCGGAGGTGACGCTCTCGCCCGGCTCCAGCACGCAGGCATAGGTGAGTGCGGCGGTGTGGAAGTTCCCGGGCAGTGTGCGGCCCGCCGCTTCGGCACCCTCCCCGATCCGCTGCAGGCTGTCGCGCAGCAGTGCCCGGCTCTGGTTGAAGGAACAGACCCGTCCGTCGCCGTAGGCGCCCGCGACCTCGAGAGCGCGCGGGCCATCGGCCGCGACGTATATCGGAACCGGTTCCTCGAGGTTCACGAACCCGGCGCGGGGATGCAGAAACCGGATCTCGCGACTCTCGCCTCCGTCCGGGGCATAGTTGACCTCCCCGCCATGAAGCAGGCCGCGGACCACCCGGGCATACTCGCGAAACCGGCGGGCACCCATCGGAGCCTGGCCCATGACCCGCATCGCGGTGTGACCGGTCCCCAGGGCAAGGAAGGTCCGTCCCGGCGCGAGCTGGTTGATGCTGGCGATCGAGTGAGCGGTGACCGGCGCAAGCCTGGTCGGTGCGATCGCGACACCGGTGCCCAGCCGGATCCGAGAGGTATGCGCCGCGGCCAGCGCGAGCACGGCGTAGCAGTCCGAGTACAGCATCTGCGAATCGGGTACCCACGCACTGTCGTAGCCAAGCGCCTCGAGTTCCGGGATGAGACGCCAGTCGGAGATGCGCGGGACGACCATGGCTCCGAACTTCATGGCACGCTCCCTTCGAGGCGCCGGGCGTCGCTTCGCAGTTCCTCCTTGCGGATCTTTCCGGATTCGGTCATCGGGAACCCGTCGACGAACACCACGTGACGCGGGATCTTGAAACTGGCGATCACTCCGCGGCAGATCCCGATCACGTCCCCGGCCTCGAGCCGGCAGCCGGGCTCCCGCTGCACGTAGGCGACCGGAACCTCACCGAGTTCCTGGTCGGGACATCCGACCACCGCAACCTGGTGCACCCGCACATCCTCCAGCAGCAGTCCCTCGGTCTCCATCGGGTCCACGTTCTCGCCGCCCACCTTCAGCATGTCGCGGTGGCGTCCGAGGAACCGGATGTAGCCATCGGCCAGCCAGACCGCGGTGTCACCGGTCCTGAACCAGCCGCCCTCGGCGAAACTCGCCGCGGTTTCCTCCGGCTTGCGGTAGTAGCCGAGCATCATGGAGCGGCCCCGCACCTGCAACTCGCCCGGCCTGCCGGGTTCGCAGGGAGTGCCACGTTCCGGGTCGACGATCCGCACCTCGTAGCCGAGGCCCGGGTATCCCGAACTCTCGCAGCGCCGCGTCTCGTCGTCATCCAGCGAGCACAGCGCGACCCCGATCCAGGTCTCGGTCATGCCGAAGCCCGACAGGTTGACGATGGGGGCAAGCGCGCGCGCACCGCGACGCACCACCGGGGTCGCACTCAGCATTCCCGCCGCGAAGATCCCGGTCCTCAGGCTCGACAGGTCCCGCGGCCTCGCCTCCTGCGCCTCGGCGAGCCCCTTCATGTGTGCCTCGAACCCGTGGATGACCGTGACCCGGTGCCGTTCGATCAGGTTGAGACAGTGTTCGGGCTCGAACCCGCGGGTCACGATGTGCCGGGCGCCGGTCACCACCGACATCAGCATGGCTTCGGAAAACGCGAACGCGTGGAACAACGGCAGGTAGTCGAGGATGATGTCGGACGCGGTCATTCCCATCCGGTACGCCCGCTCCTCGACGTTGCGGACGAGCCCGTGCGCGTGCACCACTCCCTTCGGGGTCCCGGTGGTCCCCGAGGTGTACATGATGAAGGCAGGCGCGTCCGGATCGACCGCCGCCGCACGTGCTTCGATCGCGGTCCGGCCCACATCCGCAGGATCGATGTCGTCCCAGGCGATGGTTCCCGGCAAGGCGGTGTCGGTCAGCACGACGTGGCGGAGTGCCGGAAAGTCCGGGTCGGCGACCGGCTCCGCAGACCGGGGCAGGCGCACGACCTCGCGGATCAGCGCCATGTAGTCGATGGGCCCGGACCGTGATTCGGCGATCAGGTACGCACTGTCCGACTGTGCGAGCACGTAGGCCATGTCCCTCGCCCGGAACCGGGTGTTGAGCGGTACAAGGACACCGCCAATCCGGAACACTGCGAAGGCGATGAGCACCCAATCGGCACTGTTGCCCAGCCACAGCGCGACGTGATCGCCCGGGCGGACGCCGATCGCCACCAGGCGGCGCGCGGCATCGTCGACGCCGGCCGCCGCACCCGCCCAGTCGTACGTCCTGTCCCGGTCCTGCAGCGCGGGCGCCCCGGGGGTCCGGGCGGCCCGGTCATGGACCAGATCGCCGTAGCGCGGTCGCCCCGCAGCACTCATGGGTCCGGCTGACCGACGATACCCTCGGCCACGAGGCTGTCGATCCGGCCTTCGTCCAGCCCGAGTTCCCCGAGGATCTCCCGGCTGTGCTGTCCGAGTAGCGGCGGCGGCCGGGATGCCTCGGGCCCGTCGACCGAGGCAACGTAGGGCGCCCCGACCAGGGTGAGCGGTCCGTCGACCCCCGGGGGACTGTCCAGCCGGGTGAGGATGTTGCGGTGTTCGAGCTGCGCCATCCCGCACAGGTCGGTGAGCGAGTTGATCCGCGCGACCGGCACGCCGCGGCGCGCAAGCCGCTGCTCCCAGTTCTCCGCGGTATCCCGGGCCAGCGCCTCGATCACCGCGGAACGCACCAGGGTCCGGTTCTCGCGCCGTGCCTGGGGTGTTGCGCAGCGCGGATCATCGAGCAGAGCGTCGATGCCGAGTTCCTCGAACATGCCGCGGATGTGATGCGGCATCAGAGCGGCGGACGCCAGCATCCCGTAGCCGGTGGGGAAGCTGTCGGCGGTCGGTGCTCCCGTCGCCGACTGGTTTCCGAGCCGCTGGTCCGGCGTTCCGTCGATCATCGCCCGGCTGAATCCGGCCGCCTGCAGCGTCATCGCCGCATCAAGCATGGCGACGTCGACCATCTGGCCTTCCCCGGTCCGCTCCCGGCGCATCAGCGCCGCGGTCATGGCAAAGGCGGCCGACATACCCGTCATCATGTCCACCGCGAAGTACCCGGTGCGCAGCGGACCACTGTCGGGGGTGCCGTTGTTGGCCATCATGCCGGAGGCTGCCTGGATCGCGCCGTCATAGGCCGGGTCGGCGGAACGCGGTCCCTCGAGTCCGAAGCCGGTGATCGCGGTACAGACAATGTCGGGCCTGATGGCGCGAACCGTCTCGTAGTCGAGACCGAGCCGCTCGACCACACCTGCCCGGAAGTTGTGAAGGAGACCATCGGCGCCGCGCAGCAGCTCGGCCAAGACCTCGCGGCCCTGCGGTGACTTCAGGTCGAGCGCCAGGCTGCGCTTGCCCATGTTCATGGCCAGGAACCCGGCGCTCAGGCCGATGTCGGCATGGCGGCCCGGTATCACCCGGCTTCGCATCTGGTCGCCGGTTTCCGGGGGCTCGATCTTGATGATATCGGCCCCGAGCAGGGCAAGCTGCTGGGCGCAGAAGGGTCCCGCGAGCACCTGGGTGAAGTCGAGAATCCGAAGACCTTCCAGCGCCCGCGCCATTGCCGTGCTCCCCTCCCCTGCCGTGCCGGGATCTTTCGGCACCGCGGGTCGCGCGGTCAAGCGCCGACTGCGGGGCGTCACCCGTGAACCGCGGGCATGACAGTGATGGCGCACAGGCTCTTGAACCTGCCCGCGTCCTTGGTCACCTTGGGGCCCCGCAAAGCCCCATCGAGGAAACCTCCCATGCCCGGCCCGCTGCACGGATATCGCGTCATCGACATGACCAGCGTCGTCTCCGGTCCGCTCGCGACGATGATGCTGGCGGACCAGGGAGCCGAGGTGATCAAGATCGAGAACCCGCAGGGTGGGGATTTTACGCGGGCCATGTCCAACCGCCGCGGCGGTTTCTCGGCCTCCTTCCTGAACAACAACCGCTCCAAGCGGTCGGTGGCGATCAATACCAAGGATCCGCGCGGAATGGAGATCGTCCGCAGCCTGATCGCCGGTGCCGATGTCCTGGTCCAGAACATGCGGCCGGGTGTGATGGAACGCATGGGTCTCGGCGAGGAGACAGTCCGCGCCATCCGCTCCGACATCATCTACGTCTCGATCAGCGGGTTCGGTGATCAGGGTCCCTACGCGGGCCGCCCGGTCTACGACCCGCTGGTACAGGCGCTGTCCGGTCTCACGACAATCCAGGGCGGTTCCGACACCGCCCGTCCGCGGCTGGTGCGCACGATCGTGCCCGACAAGCTGACCGGCGTCGTCGGCGCACAGGCCATCACCGCGGCACTGCTGGCGCGCGAACGGACCGGCGAGGGCCAGCACGTGCGCCTCTCGATGCTCGACAGCGTGATCAGTTTCCTGTGGCATTCCGACATGGGCAGCCAGACCTTCGTCGGCGACGAGTTCCCGCAGGAGCTGGCCCAGAGTTTCATCGACCTGATCTACGAGACCGTTGACGGCTACATCAGTGTGGCGGTCAACACCGACCGGCAGTGGTCAAACCTGGCTCACGCTCTCGGTCACCCCGAGTGGCTCAGTGACCCGAGGTTCGCCACCCCCGCAGACCGCCACCGCAACATCGATGCGCGCCTTTCGCTGACCCAGGAGGTGCTGCGGACCCGGACAGGCGCCGAATGGCTGCAGATTCTGGACGCTGCCGACGTTCCGTGCGCCCCGATCCTTCGGCGCCGCGACGTCGCGAACCACCCGCAGGTTATCGCCAACGGTACCGTAGCCGAGTATCCGCATCCGCAGGCCGGAACGCTCCGCCAGGCGCGTCCGGCGGCGCGGTTCTCGGGAACGCCACACTCCATCTCGCGGGGCGCGCCGGCGCTCGGAGAGTACACGGCCGAGGTGCTCTCCGGTCTCGGCTACGAGGGGGACCAGATCACCGCGCTTGCACGTGACGGGGTGATCGGACTCGACGGGTCCGGCAACGAAACCGACGACGCGGACATCCCGGCACCTCCGGAGACAGCCATCGTGTAAAGCACCGGGCTTGACGAGTTCCAGTTGTGCACCCGCGGCACGCCGGGCGCCGGGCGAAGTCGGCAGCCTGGTTACCAGGATCCGCCGCACGGCAGTTCGGGTCTGCCGCTTCCGGCCCAACAGGTTTGCGGCTCGGCGACATCGCAGGTGCATTGCGGCACTCGAGCGGGTACACAGGCGGCATCGGCGTTACACGATCTGGAACGCCACCCGGTGCAACCAATCCGAACGGAACGCCGATGTCAGGGATCGACTTTCATTACTGGCCGACACCGAACGGCTGGAAGGTGGCAATCCTGCTGGAGGAGCTCGGGATCGCCTACAGGCTGTGCCCGGTCAACATCGGCAAGGGCGATCAGTTCCGGCCCGAGTTCCTGGCCATCAGCCCCAACAACCGCATGCCGGCAATTGTCGATCACGACGTCGAGGGCGAGCCGATCAGCGTGTTCGAATCGGGCGCGATCATGTTCTACCTCGCCGAAAAGACAGGCCGGTTCATTCCCGGTGATGCTCGTGGACGGGTGGAAGCGCTGGAGTGGTTGTTCTGGCAGACCGGCAACCAGGGGCCGATGGCGGGCCAGCTCAGCCACTTCGTCAACTATGCACCCGGCGATCATCCGTACTCCCACCAGCGGTATGCCAACGAGTATGACCGCTGTCTCGGCGTACTCGAGCGGCGCCTGGAGGGCCGGGCCTGGCTTCTGGGCGAGGAGTACTCCGTCGCCGACATGATCGCGTGGCCCTGGGCGCTGATTGCCCGCCCGCTCGGTGTCTCGCTCGATGCCTATCCCCGGGTCTCGGCGTGGCGCGCGGCGGTCAAGGACCGGCCTGCTGTCCAGCGCGCGGTCGACCTGGGCAAGGAGTTTCGCCGGGCCGGGCCGCCGAGCGAGGAGGAACGCAAGGTCCTGTTCAACCAGACGGGGGACCGCCTCGTTTCAACTTCCTGACCAGACCGGGCAGCACATCCAGCCGACCGCGCAGCGCTGGCGTAATCCGAAGTACGATACCGACCATAGGCGAGACGACGAGCGTTACTGTCCGGGATCGACGGTACCTGTGCGGGTGGCGGACAAACGACCCGGATACGGCTGGACGGACCCACGTGTGAATGCCTGCACCCCCGGCGCGGGCACGCCGGCTCCCCGCAGGGAGAAATGACGATCAGTCGATCGATGGCCGCGTGCGCTGCTACTTCGACTCCCGCGTCGTACCACTCTCGGACGGGACGAGCGGTTCGAGCAACGAGATCAATTGCGGCAGGTCTCCCCGTACCGTATTCCAGACGATATCCAGGTTGACGTCAAAATATGCGTGGACGAGGCGATTACGCATTCCCACGATCTGCTCCCACGGTATTTCCGGCAACTGTTGGCGTGCGGGTTTGGTGACCTGCGTTGCCGCCTCGCCGACGATCTCGACGTCCTTGACCAGTGCAAGGACCAGTTGGCGATCATTGTCGAGGTCGCCGCGCACCCGTCCTCGAGCGAAAGCCACCGCTTCTCGCGCGGCGTCCAGCATGTGCTGCAATCGGATTTCGTCATCCTTGCGCATACTGGACTTCCGCAGTGTCGAGGACTTCCTGGCGGAAATACCGACTCAAATCCTCCGGGGTTCTCAAGTCCACCTTGCGGCCGCCGAACAGAGACGACAGCTCGATCTCCATGCCAGCAACACCCAACAGACCGGGTGTTCGACCTGGCGCGAACTCGACCAGCACGTCGATATCACTCTCAGGGCCGAAGTCTTCTCGTAGCGCTGAGCCGAAAATCGCAAGACGCTGGATACCGTGTTCTTTGCAGAAATCGGCCAGTTCTGTCTTCGGGATCAACAGTTGCTGGTTCATGATTGAAACACTCGACTTGCATCGACGTTGAAGCCGGCAGCCTTCAATTCCTGAACGAGGTTCATCTTCCAACCACCGGCATCATCCATGTTGCTGTAAACGACTCCATCATAGCCCGATGGCGGTTCCACATCACCCGATGACGGCTCCCACCAGGAGACCCAGGCTGAAACATGTTCCACTTCCGAGCACGTCGAGAAAACACCCGACACCAAGAACGACTACGACGATGACCGCCAAGACCAGGCCGATCCCCACGAGACGGCCCATACCGTGTCCTCCGAAAAGACGTTCCCCCTCTCCTGTACGCATTTCACGTTCGGATTTCTATGTCGCAACGTCGTGGATCGCCCGGGCCAGGGTGGCGAGACCGGTGAGCGAGAGCAGAGCGAGGGCGGCATCGCGGTAGTACCGGTGCCCGCCGGAGGCAAAGAAGCGAATGCCGAACCAGCTCGCGGCCAGGTAGACCGGCACCAGCACCAGGCTGATCAGCACCACTTCCCTCGTGTAGAGACCATGCCAGGCAAGCGGCGGAATGGCACAGAGATTGAGCGCTGCGACCACCCCGATCACGTTGGCGCGCTGGCGTTCCGGATCACCGGCGCGCGCGAGCGCCACCACGACCGCCGGCGGTCCGCCGACACCACCGCCGCCCTGGATCACGCCCGCGAACGCACCCATGCCAACCAGTACACCCGAGCCGGGGGAGCGCGACAGGTGCCAGCCGCGGTACATCAGTGCCACCATGATCAGGACCGCGGTCGCGATCGCGATCTTCATCACCTCGCTGTCGACAGTGACCAGGACCCAGGTCCCCAACGGTGCGGCGACGAAGCTCGAACACGCAAACGGCAGCACGAAGGACCGCTCGGCTCGCCGGACCGCGGCCGGGAGCAGCTGGACCATGACCGGAACCCCGCTCAGGCTTGCGACGGCCACCGCCTGGGCGGGACTGATCACGTGGCTCAGCACCAGCACCATGATCATCGAGGCGCCGAAACCGACAAACCCGCGCATGAACCCGGCCACCACCATGGCGGCCAGCATCACCGTGACGGTCAGCGGATCGGCAAAGCCGGGAAACGTCCCGAAGAGGTCGGGCATGCGCGGGGTTAGTGGCTCCGCTCCGCCACGCCCCTCACCGGCTCACCCTTGATGGTGATCCGGTGCATGACGCGGCGTTGGCCGTAGTAGTCGTTCAGCGCCGTGTGCAGCACCGAGCGATTGTCCCAGATGCCCAGCATCCCCGGTTCCCACCGGATTCGGCAGGTCAGTTCCGGCCGGGTTGCATGCCCCATCAGCCAGGTAAGGAGCGGCCGGCTCTCCTCCTCGCTCATGCCGTCAAACCGTTTGGTGCTGCGCTCGTCGCTCACGTAGAGCGCCGGCCTGCCGGTCTCGGGATGGAGGCGCACCAGGGGGTGGATCGCCTCCTCGGCCGGCGTCTCGACGTCCGCAACGCGCTCCGCCATCCTGGCGGAACGCGGCGCCTTCTTGTTGTAGCTGTTGCAGGTGCGAAGCCCTGCCGCCATTCGCTGCATGCCCGAGGAGAGGCTGTCGTACGCTCCGGTCAGACTGGCAAACATCGTATCCCCGCCCGCGGCGGGTGTTTCGCGGGCGAGCAGCATGGTGAAGTTTGCTGGCAAGGGCGTGAAGATCTGGTCGGTGTGCCAGTGGTCCGCGAAACCCGTCGGATCATCGGCTTCCCGGACGATCTCGATGATCTCCGGAAACTCGTCGAGACCACGCAGATACGGATGCAGGTGCACCTCGCCCCATTTCCGGGCAAAGGCGAGGTAGTCTTCGGGCGATAGGTCCTGGTCGCGGAAACAGATGACGCCGTACCTGAGCAGGGCCGAACGGACATCCGCCATGCCGTCGTCATCGAGCCCGGCGACATCAATGCCGCGAATTTCCGCACCGAGTGCGCCGGCAATCGGCACGATTTCGAACGACATGGCACGCACTCCCAGCCTGGTCCACGGACCCCTTCAGTTTATGCCGGATTTGCCGGTACGGCCACGGTCGGCGATCGACCGGATCTCATCCCTTCCAGGACAGGTGACCCCGGTCGGGCTCGAGCGGGGCATGCGCCGGATGCGTCTCGTGGCTCTCGGTGACCTCGATGCTGCAGAATTCGGCCCGGCTGCGCGCGAAGACCTCCCGGCGGATCGGGTACCAGAAACTCGGAGGATCGAAACACCCGCCCGAAATTCCCTGCAACGACGCCCAGGGCCCGGCGTCAATGGTCCAGTAGACCTGAGTGCCACAGCTCGAACAGCGTTCGATCTGCCAGGTGTTGCCGCTTTCGGACTGGAAGGAATACTCCTGCAGGTCCCCGGAAAGCCGGGTCACCCGGTCGAGCGGAACATAGACCGAGACCCCGAACGCGCTGCCGGTGCGTAGCTGGCAGTAGCGGCAATGGCAGATGGCAGCCCGTTCCGGCTCGCCCTCGACGCGGAACCGCACCTCGCCGCACAGGCACCCGCCCTCGTGCGTCTGCATTCCATCTTCTCCCGGCGGCAGGACATGGTGGGCCCGGAGGGACTCGAACCCCCGACAACGCCGTTATGAGCGGCGCGTTCTAACCAGCTGAACTACAGGCCCACGTGCCATACTTATGAGCACCGCGGCGGACGTCGTCAACCGCACTCCGGCGTCCCTGGCCGGGGAGTTGGTGGCAGTTTCAGGCATGATACCGGGCCTGTCGGCTGGACTGGAGCAATCGCGGCGCCCGGACCGGCACCGGGGACTGCAACGGGACTCCGGTACGGGAACAGGAGCTGAGCCGCGCACGAGGCCCCGCGGCCGTGCCCCGCCTGCAGGAGCACAGTCCCGCGGGCCTGGTGACGGCCACCGGAACGGTGTGGGACCACGACACGGCCGCTCGGTGCCCGAAATACGGCACACGGGGGGCCGGCCCGGCGTGCCGGGCACCTCGGACAGCCAGCGGTTCCGCGTCTGCCTGGCACTGACGCAACATCGGCCCGGTCAGTCCGCCGCCTTCCCGGGCCGCTTAAGGAAACTGCGCAGGAACAACGGTGCGACGAAGCCGGCGATGGCGGCAAGCCAGAGGCCAACGGCGATGCCCGAGGAGAACAGGTAGGTCCAGTCACCGTCCGAGATCACCATGGCGCGACGCAGGCTGTCTTCCATGTTGTTGCCGAGCAGGATGCCCAGGATGATCGGGACGGTGGGGACGTCGAGCTTGCGGAGCACGTAGCCGAGGATGCCGAAGATGATCATCAGGATCAGGTCGAATCCGCTGCCCGAGAGCGAGTAGATCCCGGAAAAGGAAATCATGGTGATCCCGGGCAGCAGCAGCCAGGGCGGCACCGAGAGGATGCGGACAAACAGCCGGACCATGGGCACGTTCATGATCAGCAGGACAAAGTTGGAGATCAGCAGGGCGGCGATCAGGCCCCAGACCACCTCCGGTCGTTCGTCGAACAGCAGCGGTCCGGGCGTGATGTCGAGCGTGAGCAACAGGGCAAGCAGGACGGCGGTCGTGCCCGATCCGGGAACTCCCAGCGTGAGCATCGGGACCAGCGCTCCGCCGGCGGCGGCGTTGTTGCCGGCCTCCGGCGCCGCAACGCCCCGGGGATTGCCGGTGCCGAAGGTCTCCTTGTCATGGCGCGCCACCGCCTTCTCCCCCATGTAGGCAAGAAAGCTGCCAAGGGATGCGCCCGCCCCGGGCAGGATTCCGGCAACAAAACCGATGGCCGTGGCCCGCAGCATCGCGCCGAAGCTGGTGACGATGTCCCTGACCGGAATGGTGAGGCGTCCGAGTGACGTGCCGATTGCCGAGCCGCGGCCGTGCCCCTCGATGAAGATGAACACTTCTGCCACCGCGAACAGGCCGACGATCGCCACCAGGAAGTCGACCCCGTCCATGAGATGGATCGCCCCGAATGTCAGGCGGGGAATTCCGGTCTGGTTGTCGAGGCCGATCATCGCGATCGCAAGGCCGAGGGCCGCCGCGAAGGCCGCCTTGGCCTGGTTGCGCGAGGTCAGGCCGCCAAGGGTGCAGAAGGCGAGCAGGTACAGCGCGAAGTACTCGGCAGGCCCGAACAGGTAGGCGACCCGGGCCAGCAGGGGCGCCATCAGCATGAGACCGATGGTCGCGAGGAAGGCGCCGACAAAGGACGCGACCCCGGACAGCACGAGAGCGTCGGCGGCCCTCCCCTGCCTCGCCATGGGGTAACCGTCGAGGGTCGTCATCAGCGCGGGCTCGTCGCCCGGAATGTTCAGCAGGATGGAGGAAATCCGTCCGCCGTACATGGCGCCGTAATAGACCGCGGTCATCAGGACCAGGGCCTGGGTCGCGTCGAGCCCCAACGAGAAGGCGAGCGGTATGAGGATGGCGACGCCGTTCGAGGGTCCCAGGCCCGGAAGCGAGCCGATGACG
The DNA here is from genome assembly GCA_022822665.1 of Alphaproteobacteria bacterium. Taxonomy (GTDB): domain Bacteria; phylum Pseudomonadota; class Alphaproteobacteria; order Thalassobaculales; family Thalassobaculaceae; genus Bin52. The sequence goes on from JAJEAR010000029.1 coordinate 23,970, forward strand.
GTTCCCAGGAAGCAGCCGCCCACCGCCAGCAGCAGCGTGGTCGGGGTGAGCGCGACGGCAAAGCCCTGCGTCAGGTTGGCGAGAATGTCCATTCCGGTGCCCTTATCCGGTCAGAACCCTGCCGAAGGGCGCCAGTCCGAGTCCGAGCCCGTATTTCAGGACACCGAAGAGACCGAGCGAAAGACCGACACCGGCGAGTGCCGCACGGGCCAGGTCCGGGCGGATCAGCCAGGCCAGAATTGCCGAGGCGAGTGCCGCGGGAAGCAGAAAGCCGACGGGTCTCAGGGTGACGGCGAACGCGACGAGCACGACGAGCGTTACCGCAATCCGGACCAGGGCCGGTGGTCCGGGCCATTCCGGATCGGGATCGGGACGCAGCACCATTGCAAGCCCGCAGAGCAGCCCGACCCCGCCGATCATGTACGGAAAGGTCCTGGACCCGACAGGGTCGGACAGGAATCCGACCCTGATCTGGGCTGCACTCACGATGTAGCCGAGTGCCGCGAAAGTGACGACGAGACCGAAGACCCGGTCGCCACGCACTACTCGATGACCCCGATCTCGCGCGAAAGCTGTTCGATTTCGCCGACGACCTGGTTGACGTAGTCCTGGAAGTCCGGACCAACCTTGGTGAAGGGGGCAAGACCGTTGGCCTTCATCGCGGCAGCCCATTCATCCGAGGCCGCGACCGTCGCCAGGCCATCGGACCATTTCCGGTAGTCGTCCTCGGAAATGCCCCTGGGCACGTAGAGGCCGCGCCAGTTGACTGCCACCACGTCAATGCCCTGCTCCCGTGCCGTCGGGATGTGTTCGAATCCGGGAACCCGTTCCTCGGTCATCACCGCAAGGACACGGACATCGTCCGCCTTCAGGAAACCGACGACCTCGGAGATATCTCCGGTCATTGCCTGGGTATGGCCGCCGATCGTCTGGGTGAGCGCATCGGCGCCCCCGTCGAGCCCGATGTACTTGACCTTGCGTATATCGGTGAAACCGGCCCGCCCGAGGGCCATCAGGACCTTGAGGTGATCGAAGCCGCCGACGGCGGAGCCACCGGCAAAGGTCACCGAAGCGGGATCCGCCTTGACCGCGTCGATCAGGTCGGTCAGGGACTGGTGCGGCGAATCCTTGGCGACCACAATCACGCCCGGATCCGCCCCGATTGCCCCGAGAAACCGCACCTGGTCGGCCTTGAGGCCGCCGTAGGCGTCCTGAGCAAGCCGGGTCGCGGTCGCCGAGGACGCGGCCACGATGAGGTCCGCATCCTCGTTGCGCTCGTTCACAACATGGTTGAACGCGAGCCCGCCGCCACCGCCGGCCATGTTGGTGACCTGTATCGGTTTGTCGACGACTCCGATGTCATGCATGATCTTGCCGATGGTCCGGCAGGTGAAATCCCAGCCACCTCCCGGATTGGCCGGAGCGATGCACTCGGCAGCCGAAACGGTTCCGGCCAGCCCAAGGCCAAGCAGGGCGCCGGCGGCATACCCCGCGATCGAATACTTGCGCATTTTTGTCGTGTCCTCCCTTGCTGAACGGCGATTGCCGGTGACGTGACCTGTGCTGGCTGCGTCCGGAACGACGGCACAGGAAAGTCCTCTGATCACATCTTGTACTGCAGGGATCAGTCGTATTCAACCGGTCGCATTCACCATAAGACTTAAAGAAATAAGCAGACGTACAATGTACTCATCATGAAGTCATAATATCGTTTAGACATACTGTAAGGAAACACGATATCGCAGGTTCGTCGATCTGGATCGTTCCCGCACTTTGAACCGGGTTCGATACCCTGAACGACGGCGCGTATCCGGTGCGGACCGCCACCAGGCGCGCCGATAGCCGATCCGGGCTTGCCGGAAACACCCGATCCCGGTTTCTCTCGAGAGCCCCGGTGCCGATGAAAACGGGCGACCCTGACCCTGGCCAGCCCCCAAAGGCCGGAGCGAGATCCCTGTCCGGCCCCGGCGTGATCGGCGTGATCGTCGATCGGGGAGCCCGGGGTTGCCGGAACACCCGGGGAACGGCCGCTTGCGCTCGCGTGGCGATGCGAATAGCGTGCGGCCGTTTTCAGCGAAAGGTCGGTCGTGCACGCTTGCCCCGAAATCCCAACGGACTGCCTGCAGGAAGCCCGGTCCTGGCCCTTTGTCGAGGCGCGACGCATCCTCGAGCGTATCGAGCGCGACAGCGCGGGCGAACCGGACGGCGACATCGTGCTGGAGACCGGGTACGGCCCGTCTGGACTGCCGCACATCGGCACCTTCGGCGAAGTGTTCCGGACCACGCTCATCCTGCGCGTGCTCGAGCGCATGACCGATCGCCCATGTCGGCTGATCGCGTTCTCCGACGACATGGACGGCCTGCGCAAGGTGCCGGACAACATTCCCAACCGGGACCTGGTGTCGGAACACCTGAACAAGCCACTGACCCAGGTTCCCGACCCGTTCGGAACCCACGAGAGCTTCGGCGCGCACAACAACGCCCGCCTGATGAGCTTCCTCGACAGCTTCGGCTTCAGCTACGAGTTCCTCAGTTCGACCGAGTGTTACCACGCCGGACGGTTCGACGACGCGCTGCTGCGCGTGCTGGCGTGCTACGACGAGATCATGGCGGTGATGCTGCCGACACTGGGCGAGGAGCGCCGGCAGACCTACAGCCCGTTCCTGCCGGTCTGTCCGCGCACCGGGCACGTGCTGCAGGTCCCCGTCACCGGACGCGATGTCGATGCCGGAACCGTGATCTACACCGATCCGCAGACCGGGGCGAGCGTCGAGACCCCGGTCACCGGCGGACGCTGCAAGCTGCAGTGGAAGGTGGACTGGGCGATGCGCTGGCATGCGCTCGGAGTCCACTACGAGATGTCGGGCAAGGACCTGATCGACAGTGTCCGGGATTCGGGCAGGATCTGCCGGATCCTCGGATCCTCGCCACCGGAATCCATGAGCTACGAACTGTTCCTCGACGAGGAAGGCCGGAAGATCTCGAAGTCGAAGGGCAACGGCATGTCCGTGGAGGAATGGCTGACCTACGGACCGCCGGAAAGCCTGGCGCTGTTCATGTTCCAGCAGCCGCGTCGCGCGAAGCGCCTGTTCTTCGACGTGATCCCGAAGAACACCGACGACTACATCACCCTTCGCGCCCGGCTCGCGGACCAGGAGCCCGGCCAGGCGGTGGACAACCCGGCCTGGCACATCCACGCCGGAGACGCGCCGACCGACCCGGTGCCGCTTGGCTTCGGCCTGCTGCTCAACCTGGCAAGCGTGTGCCACGCGGAGGACAAGGACCTGCTGTGGGGGTACATCACCCGCTACGCGCCGGGCACCTCGCCCGAGACACACCGCTTTCTGGACCAGCTCGCCGGCCACGCCGTGGCCTACTACCAGGACTTCGTGCGCCCTACGAAATCGTACCGCGCACCGGATGACCGCGAACGCGCGGCGCTCGCCGATCTCGCCGGGGAGTTCGGGGCGCTGGCGGACGACTGCGCCGCACACGAGATCCAGGAGGTGGTCTACGAAGTCGGCAAGCGCCACGGCTTCGACCCGCTCAGGAGCTGGTTCCAGGCGCTCTACCAGGTACTTCTCGGCCAGGATCAGGGGCCGCGGTTCGGGTCCTTCGTCGCCCTCTACGGGGTCCGGGAGACCGTGGCGCTGATCAGGGAATCACTCGAGCGCGACACCGGCTGAGGGCGGACGGTCAGGCGACGCCGAGCTTCTCGGCAACGAAGTCCAGCCTGTCCTGGCCCCAGAACAGTTCACCGCCAATCAGCCAGGACGGGGCGCCGAACACGCCCCGCTCGATCGCCTCGCGGGTGTCGGCCGCGAACCGGTCGGCAATGTCGCTGCCGCCGGCCGCCTCCATGATCGCTGCCGCCGGCAAGCCGCAGGCCTCGCACACCGAGGCGACGATGTCCGGATCGTCGATGTTGCGGTCATCCTCCCACAGGGCTGCGAGCAGGGCAGACGACAGCCCAAATGCGTCGTGTCCGGCTTCCCGCGCCGCGACGATCGCGAGCGCGGCCGTCGGGCGCGTCGCCGGAAAGTTCACCGGCTGCAGGTGCATCGGTGCATTACGCCGCCTTTTCCATCGTGCCAGTTCCTGCAGCCGGTAGGCCTGGCGCTCCGGCGAACGCTTGGGCAACGGCAGACCGCCGGTCGCCGGAAAGATGGTGCCGAAATCCACCGCGTAGACCGTGACCTCGGCGCCGGCCTTCTCCGCCATCCCGGAGAACAGCTTGCTGCCCAGGTAGGACCACGGGCTCGACGGGGTCATGTAGTACGAAACACTGGTCATGGACCGTTTCTCCAGTTGCGGGACTGCTGCCTTCACTCCAGCATGTCGGCGACGTGATCGGCAATGGCCAGGGAACTGGTCATTCCGGGCGACTCGATCGCGAACAGGTTGACCAGGCCCGGCACGCCGTGATCGGCGGGTCCCTGGATGACGTAGTCGGCGGCCGGCTCGTCCGGCGCCTGGACCTTGGGGCGAATCCCGGCATAACCGGGCTGCAGCGCCCCGTCGGGCAGCCCCGGCCAGTACTTGCGCACCGCGGCGTAGAATCCGTCTGACCGTCCCGGGTCCACGTCGTAGTCGATGCGCTCGATCCACTCGACATCCGGCCCGAACCGGGCCTGTCCGGCGAGGTCGAGGGTGAGGTGAACGCCCAGCCCCGCCTGCTCGGGCGCCGGGTAGATCAGGGAGGAAAACGGCGCCCGGCACCCCGACAGCGAGTAGTAGTTGCCCTTGCAGTAGTAGGACGGCGGCACCCGTTCCTCCGGGAACCCCTCGAGACGCCGGGCCAGATCCTGGGCGTGAAGCCCTGCGGAGTTGACCACCAGGCGCGCCTGCAGCGTCATCGCCCCGTCTCCACCGACCTCGAGCGTGATGCCCTCGTCGGACAGACGGCCGTACTCAACCGGAGCGTGGAACGCGACCATGGCGCCACGGTCCTCGGCATCACCCTGCAGTCCGAGCATGTAGGAATGGCTGTCGGCGACACCGGTGGACGGCGACCACAGGGCCGCGACACAGGCAAGTTCCGGCTCCCGCCCCCGCGCCTCGCCGGCCGACAGCATCTCGAGGTTGGTCACCCCGTTCCGTGCCGCCGTCGTGCGCAGACGCTCGAGGGCCGGAACCTGGTCATCGGACGTCGCCACGATCAACTTCCCGAGCCGGCTGTAGGGAATGCCGCGCTCGTCCATGTACCGGTACATCATCCTGCGGCCGGCGACGCACATGCGCGCCTTGAGGCTTCCGGGCGGATAGTAGATGCCGGCGTGGATCACCTCGGAGTGGCGTGAACTGGTCTCGGTCCCGATCGCCTCAGCCTGCTCGAGCACGATGACATCGCGTCCGCGGAGCGCCAACGCACGCGCGCAGGCAAGACCCACCACACCGGCCCCGATCACCACGCAGTCGACATGTTCGGCCACATCCGGCTCCCGTTGTCGCAACCCGGGCCGGATTACCCCGAAGCCCGGCGGCGGGGCAAGGACGCGGTCTTGACAGGCGCTGCCCGGACGGACTGTTCTCCGTGCACACGGGATGCGGGAGACCAGGACCGATGGCTGCAGATCCGGTACCGGCCATTGCCGAGTCGGAAGCGACCGGCGAGATCGCGGAGATCTACGCCGACATCCGCTCCGCCCTGGGCATCGGGGTAGTCAATCTCATCTGGCGGCACCTTGCGACCATCGACGGCGCTCTCCCCTGGGCCTGGCAGGCGGTGCGGCCCATGTATGCGGGCGGCACCGCGGCCGCGGAAGGCGACGCCCTGCTGGCCGGCCTCGAATTGCCGGACCTGCCGCCCTGGCCGGCAAGCGCTCTGCAGGCCGCCGGTGTGGGCGAGGACGACCTTCCGACGGTGCGGGCAATCCTCGACAGCTACAACCGGGGCAATGCGACCAACCTGGTGGCGCTCTCGACCCTGGTTACGGGACCGGCAGAGTCGCCGCCACAGAGTGCAGCGTCGCCGCTGCAACCGATCCTGCCGCCGGGAACCATCTCCACCCCGATTCCGCCCTTGCCTGCGCTGGACGCCCTTCCCGCCGCAACCCGGGATCTGGTGATGGCGCTGAGCGATCTCGCCGCCGGGCCGCAGGACCGGATCGTGCCCAGCCTCTACCGACACCTCGCCGACTGGCCGGGCTACCTCGCCCTTTCCTGGACGGTGCTGGCGCCGCTGGATCGCGCGGGTCGACTGAGGACCATGGCTGACAGGGCCCTTGGGCAGGCCGCCTGGCATGCCCGCAGATTGGACACCACGGCTGCAGAGCGACCGGAGAACGACGCGGCGGTCAGCGCCGCGATCGAGGAGTTCCGCAGGTCGGCCATCAGCCGCATGGTCCCGATCGCCATGATCCTGCGCTGCCTGACGCGTTGAGGGCGCCGGTTCCGGCGGAGAGGATGTCATGACGGTACTGAGCGAGATCACGGAGGCCGAGGCGACAGGCGAGATCGCGGCAATCTACGAAGAGGTCAGACGCGCCTACGCCGCACCCTATGTCTCCTCGCTGCTGCGTCACCTGGCCACCAGGCCCGGGCTGCTTGAGTGGATCTGGCAGGCAATGCGTCCCGCATTCACCTCCGGCGCGCTGCAGCACGCCGGCTGGTCCAGGGTCGATGTCTCCGGCCTGCCGTCCCTGCCGCCACTCTCGGCCGGCGAACTCGCCGGTCTCGGCGTGTCACGGTCCGATATCGCGCTCATCGATACCGTCTGCCGGACCTTCACCCGGGTCAGCCCCGTCAACCTGGTGCTCGCGGGGTGTATCGCCAGGCTGGTGACCGGTCAGCTGGAGCTGTGCGCGGGCGCGCCCGGTCCGGCGGACCGGGCGCTGCCTCCGGCCCTGCCGGAACTGCCGGGCATGGTGCCGTGGGAGGAGTGTGACGCCGGCCTGCGTGCAACGCTCGCGGTCTTCGAGACCGACCTGGCCGGAGAGGTGTTCGTCCCCGGCCTCTACAGGATCCTGGCACGGTGGCCCGGCTATCTCGCCCGCGTGGCCGACAGCCTCGGGCCGATGTTGCGCGACCCCGCCATATGCGGCGAATGCGAACGCATCGCCGACCGGATCGTTGACGCGGCCCCGGAGATCCTCGCCGGGCTCGAGCCCCCGGCCTCGCCCCCGCCGCTTGACGAGCAGGGTGTGAAGCTGGTGCTCGACGCGCTCGCGACCTACCGGGGAACCAGCCCGCAGATGGCCGGGTTCGGAACCCTCCTGCTCGATGCCCTGCCACAGCACTGACCGGGAAGGACAGGAGATCGCCATGAAGATCACCGGACTGCGGACCCGCCCGCTCAATGTCCCGTTCCCGGAACCGATCACGACCTCGATCCACCGGATCGACGGTGCGGCCGTCCTGGCCGTGTGGCTCGAGACCGATGCCGGCGTCACCGGCGAGAGCTACCTGTGGACCATCGGTGCCCACAGGCTGCCGGTGCTCGATGCGATGGTCCACTCGCTGTTCGGCACCGTGCGCGGTCATGATCCCCGCGATACCGAGGCGCTCGGCACTAGGATCTGGCGCGAGATCAACTTTCTCGGCCACAAGGGTGTGACCATCTTCGCGATGTCGGCGCTCGACTGGGCATGCTGGGACATCAGGGGCAGGGCGGCGGACATGTCGGTCTCCCGCCTGCTCGGCCGGGCGCGCGACCGGGTTCCTGCCTATGCCAGTGGCGGACTGTGGGCCTCCCGCGACATCCCGGCGCTCGAGCGCGAGGCGGGTGACCTGGTCGCCCGAGGATTCCGTGCGGTGAAGATGCGGATCGGCCTGCCCGATATCGGCGAGGACCTGGAACGTGTCGCGGCGGTCAGAAATGCCATCGGGCCCGGCATCGAGCTGATGGCCGATGCCAACCAGGGCCTGGGCGTCCATCACGCGATCCGGCTCGGTCGGGGACTCGACCGGTTCGACCTGGCCTGGTTCGAGGAACCGGTGCAGGCCTACGACCTCGCGGGCTCCGCCCGGGTCGCCGCGGAGATCGACACCCCGGTCGCGAGCGGGGAGACCGAGTACACGCGATACGGGTTCCAGGACATGATCGATCGCGGCTCGGCCGACATCCTCATGCCCGACCTGGAACGGGTTGGCGGGGTATCGGAGTGGCTGAAGGTCGCGCACATGGCCGCGGCCCGGGACATTCCCGTCAGCCCGCACCTGTTCACCGAACACTGCCTGCAGTTGTGCGGCGCAGTGGCCAACGTCAGCTGGGCCGAACACATGCCCTGGTTCGAACCGCTGTTCCGCGAGCAGGTCGAGTTCGTCGATGGCAACCTGGTGGTCCCCGACCGGCCCGGGATGGGATTCTCCTTCGATCCGGACGCGATAGACCGGTTCGCCCTTGCCCCCGAACGGCGCGCCTGACCGGACAGGCGACAGTCCGTGAGGCCATGGTGCAGTTGCGAAGGAGTCGTCGTAGGAATATGCTCGAACTCCGGCTCCGGGAACCCTGATCAAACGGTTTCGGAAACGGCGATGACGGCAACCGCCCTGCCCGGGCGCAGCCGCATGCAGCCGGACCATCACGGAGAACAGCACGTGCTGCACCCCACCGCACACGAAGGTCCGACAGGTCCGCGGGCAACGGTGATCCTGGTCGGCAACGAAAAGGGCGGCACCGGCAAGTCCACGGTGGCGATGCATGTCGTGGTCGGACTGCTGCGCAGCGGTTTCGAGGTCGGCTCGATCGATCTTGATTCCAGGCAGGCCACCCTGTCCCGGCACATCGCCAACCGGCGCGCGATGAAGGAGCGCGACGACGCCAACCTGCCGATGCCCCGGCACGTCACCTTCATGGCCAGCGACCACGTCTCGCGCGACGAGGCCGAACGGGCTGACATCGAGGCATTCGAGGCCCTGCTGTCCGAGCTCGCGGATACGGTCGACTTCATCGTGATCGATACTCCGGGCGCGGACACCCCGGTGACCCGGCACGCACTGTCACGTGCCGACAAGCTGATCACCCCGATCAACGACAGTTTCGTCGACCTCGACCTGCTGATGGAGGTCTCGGAGTCCACGCACGAGACCGGCCGGATCAGCGTGTTTGCCGAACAGGTCTGGGAGCAGCGCAAGCAGCGCGCCGCACGCGACGGCGGATCGATCGACTGGATCGTGATGCGCAACCGGCTCTCCAGCCTGAACGCGCGAAACAAGGTCGCCATGTTCGAGGCGGTCCAGGGACTGGCCCGGCGGATCGGGTTCAGGGTCGTACCCGGGTTTGCCGAACGGGTGATCTTTCGCGAACTGTTTCCGCGTGGCCTCACCATCCTCGACATGTTCGAGACAGAGGGCACCGGCCCACCGACAACCAGCCAGATCGCGGCACGCCAGGAGGTCCGTACCCTGATCATGGCGCTCGGTCTCCAGCACCCGGGTGCAGCCCGGCAGAAGGTGGCATGACGCGGATGCGACGATGAGCGGCAAGGACAACAACCGCAAGTCGGGCCCCCTGCAGGAACAGGGTCGCCGCACCGACGTCGACGCGTTCATCGACGCCGCGTCCCGCTCGCCGCGCCGCGACATCGACGCGTTTCTGGGCAGGGTGCAGTCGATGACACCGGCTGCGCCGACCGGCAGACCCGGCCGGCTGATCTTTGCCATGGATGCGACGGCGAGCCGGGAGCCGAGCTGGGACCGCGCCTGTCACCTGCAGGCGGAGATGTTTACCGAGACCTCCGGTCTTGGCGGACTCGAGATCCAGCTCGCCTATTACCGCGGCTTCGGCGAGTTCCGCACCACGGACTGGCTTGCCGATTCACAGAAACTGCTGCACGAGATGGTCCGGGTCCGGTGCCTGGGTGGCATGACCCAGATCGGCAAGCTGCTCGCACACACGGCCGCCGAGACACGCCGCGAAAAGGTGCAGGCAGTCGTCTTTGTCGGCGACGCCTTCGAGGAGGACATCGATGTCGTCTGCCACAATGCCGGCGAACTCGGTGTGCTCGGTGTACCGGTATTCTGCTTCCACGAGGGCGGCGATCCGCTGGCCCGGCGCGGCTTCGAGCAGATCGCCCGGCTGACCAAGGGGGCGTACTGTCCCTTCGACGGCTCCAGTGCGCGCCAGCTGCGCGAACTGCTCGGCGCGGTCGCGGTCTATGCCGCCGGGGGCCGCAAGGCACTGGAATCCTACTCCCGCCGGACCGGCGGGGAAGCGCTGCGCCTGACCCATCGCATCACCCGGTGAGTGAGCAGGCATGCTGTACCTGCTCGTGCTCGGTGTCTTCCTGTTCGTCGGGCTCGGCCTGATCGGCTACTGGCTGCTCAACGCCGACCCCGCCCGCATCCGCCGCAGCCTGAAATGGGTCCTGCTGGCGCTGGCGGCAGGTGCAATTGCGGCCGTCGCCGTTCGCGGGAACATCCATTTCCTGTGGTCGGCACTGCTGCTCGGCCTGCCGTTCCTCCTGCGGGCCCGGGCGATCAGGAAGCAGATGCGCAACGCCCAGCGGACCGCCGCCGGTCCCAGCCCGGGCCACAGCTCGACCGTGCGCACCGACTGGCTGGAAATGACGCTCGACCACGACTCGGGCGAGTTTGCCGGAACAGTGACCAGGGGCGAACACGAGGGTACGGCGCTCGAGTCGATGTCGCTCGCGCAGTTGCTTGACCTGCTGCACGAGTGCCGGGAAGACCAGGAATCGGTGCGTCTGCTCCAGACCTATCTCGACCGGGTCCACGGCGACGCCTGGCGCGAGAGTGCGCATGCCGACCCCGGTGACCGGGCAGCGGACGGCGACCGCATGACACGGGAGCAGGCGCTGCACATTCTCGGACTCGAGGCCAATGCCAGCGCCGAGCAGATCCGCGAGGCGCACAAGCGCCTGATGCTCGCCAACCATCCGGACCGGGGCGGATCCACCTATCTCGCCTCGCAGATCAACCGGGCGAAGGAGACACTGCTGGGCACGTCGTGACCGGGGCCCTCGGCTTGGCGCGACCGTCGCGTTATGGCATTACCCCGCTCACGCGGCACGACCCCCGCGTCGTCACCACGTCCTTTCCGGAGCAACCGATGCCCGTCCCGGTTCGCAAGGCCATCCTGCCGGTTGGCGGGCTCGGCACACGGTTCCTGCCGGCAACGAAATCCCTGCCCAAGGAAATGCTCCCGGTGGTCGACAAGCCGCTGATCCAGTACGCGTTCGAGGAGGGCCGAGCCGCGGGCATCGAACAGTTCGTGGTCGTGACCGGACGCGGCAAGCAGGCGATCGAGGACCATTTCGATCACGCGGTCGAGTTGCAGGACACGCTCGCCAGGCGCGGGCAGGCTACGGCGCTGCAGCTGGTCAGGGACAGCGTACCCCTCCCCGGCCAGGTCTGCTACACGCGCCAGCAGGACCCGCTCGGACTTGGTCACGCGGTCTGGTGCGCCCGGCACTTCATCGGCGACGAGCCGGTTGCCATCATCCTGCCCGACGACCTGATCATCGGCGAGCCCGGTTGCCTGGCCCAAATGGTCGAAGCCTACCGGGAAACCGGCGGAACCATGATCGCGGCGATGGAAGTTCCCGCCGAACAGGCCTCGAGCTATGGCATCATCACGCCAGGGCGGACACGCGACAGGCTGGTCGAGGTCCGCGGACTGGTGGAGAAACCGGCCGCCGGCACGGCACCGTCCCGACTTGCGGTGATCGGCCGATACATCGTGCAGGCATCGCTGTTCAGGCACCTGGAAGGACAGGAACCAGGGGCAGGCGGCGAGATCCAGATCACCGATGCGCTGGTGCGCGAGATCGGCGCCGGGCCGTTCAATGCCCTGCTGTTCGAGGGCAGGCGGTTCGATTGCGGCGACAGGACCGGCTGGCTCGCGGCCAACATCGCCTGTGCCCTGCAGCGCGCGGACATGCGGCCCGCAGTCTCGGCCCTGCTCGCATCCTGTGGTTGAGCGGAGCGCGGCATGAACCTCTCCGTCGTGGGCGCAGGCTATGTCGGACTGGTCAGCGCCGCCTGTTTCTCCGAGTTCGGGGCCACCGTTACCTGCATCGACCGGGACCGGGACCGGATCGACCTGCTGAACGGTGGAGGCATCCCGATTTTCGAGCCGGGGCTGGAGCAGCTCGTCAGTGCCAACATGCGCGCCGGCCGGCTCACCTTCAGCACCTGCCTTGCCGAGGCGGTCGCGGCCGCCGACGCCGTCTTCATCGCGGTCGGGACCCCGACCCGGCGCGGTGACGGGTACGCAGACCTCAGCCACGTCCATGCCGCGGCCCGGGAAATCGCTCCGGCGCTCAGCGGCTATACCGTCATCGTCACCAAGTCGACGGTGCCGGTTGGAACCGGCCGGGAGGTCGGCAGGCTGATCCGGGAACTGCGGCCCGATGCCGACTTCGACATCTGCTCCAACCCGGAGTTCCTGCGCGAAGGAGCCGCGATCACCGACTTCATGCGTCCGGACCGGATCGTCATCGGCAGCGAGACCGAGCGGTCCCGCCAGGTGATGCGGGAAATCTACCGGCCGCTGTTCCTGATCGAGACCCCGATCCTGTTCACCACGCTCGAGACCAGCGAACTCATCAAGTACGCAGCGAACGCCTTTCTCGCGACCAAGATCACATACATCAACGAGATGGCGGACCTGTGCGAACGGGTGGGCGCCGATGTCCACGACGTCGCGCGCGGTATCGGGCTGGACGGTCGAATTGGCGGCAAGTTCCTGCATCCGGGACCCGGCTACGGCGGCTCGTGCTTCCCCAAGGACACGCTGGCCCTGGTCCGGACCGCACGCGAGAGCGCATCGCCGCTCAGGATCGTCGAGACCGTGATCGACATCAACGACCGGCGCAAGGCCGGCATGGCCGAGCGGATCAGGGCAGCCTGTGGCGGCTGCCTCGAGGGCAAGACGATCGCGATCCTCGGCGTCACCTTCAAGCCGAATACCGACGACATGCGCGAGGCGCCGAGCCTCAGCATCATTCCGGCACTCCAGGCCGATGGCGCCCGGATCCGGGCCTATGATCCCCAGGGCATGCGGGACGCAGGCGCGCTCCTGCCCGGCGTCGAGTGGTGCGACGATGCCTACGAGACGATGGACGGCGCCGACGCCGTCGCCCTGCTCACCGAGTGGAACGAGTTCCGCGGACTGGACCTCGAGCGCTGCAGGTCCCTGCTGGCCGAACCGGTGATGGTCGACCTGCGCAACATCTACAACCCCGACGACATGCACGCGGCCGGGTTCCGCTACAGTTGTGTCGGCCGTCCGGGCCAGGGACGGTGACGGACCGGACACACCGGTTCGATCCGGCGATCCTGCGCGCAAACGACATCAGGGGCGTGGTGGGGCACACGCTCCACACCGCGGACGCGCACGCCCTCGGCGAGGTCTTCGGAGCCGTAATCCGGGAACGTGGCGGCGGTGCGCTCGCCGTCGGCCGGGACGGGCGGACCAGTTCGCCCGATCTGGAAGAGGCCCTGGTTGCGGGCCTGGTCTCGACCGGTCTCACCGTGCACCGAATCGGAATCTGTCCGTCTCCGGCACTCTACTTCGCGGTCCATCACCTCGGGCTCGACGGTGGCGTCATGGTCACCGGGTCGCACAATCCGCCGGAGTACAACGGGTTCAAGATGATGGTCGGCGTCGAGCCGTTCTCCGGCTGCGACCTGCGCGATCTGGGGGAACGGGCACGCCCGGGCACCCGGGCACCGGGACGGGGACGGGTGTGCGAGGCGGACATCATCGGTCCCTGGACCGGACGCCTGCGGGACGGTCTCGACATCGGTCCCGGGCTGCGGGTGGTCTGGGACTGCGGCAACGGGGCGGCGGGTCCGGCCCTCACCGAGCTGTGCCGCACCCTTCCGGGGCATCACCGGATCCTGTTCGACGAGGTCGACGGGCGGTTTCCCAACCATCATCCGGATCCGACGGTCGCGGCGAACCTGTCACAGCTTGCAGCGGAGGTGCGCCTGCGCCGGGCCGATCTCGGCATTGCGTTCGATGGTGACGCCGACCGTATCGGGGTGGTGGACGAGACCGGAACGGTTCTGGACGGCGACCTGCTGCTCGCGCTGTTTGCCGAAGAGGTGCTGCGCGAGCGTCCGGGGGGCACCGTCATTGCCGACGTGAAGTCCAGTCAGGTTCTGTTCGACCGGATCGGTGAACTCGGCGGGAAGGCGATGATCTGGCCGAGCGGCCACGCGCTCATCAGGCGACGGATGGCCGAGACGGGTGCGGTGCTTGCGGGGGAACTCAGCGGTCACATCTTCTTCGCCGACCGGTATTTCGGGTTCGACGACGCCTTCTACGCAGCGCTCAGGCTTCTGGAGATCCTGGCGCGGCGCCACGCGCCGCTCTCGGAGTTCCGCGCCGGTCTTCCCCGTCTCGCCAGCACCCCGGAACTCCGGTTTCCCTGCCCGGACGAACGCAAGCTCGCTGTGGTCGACGATGTTCGCGCCCGCCTTGCGGCACGGCGGGATGTCGAGGTCTGCACGATCGACGGCGTGCGGGTGCGCAGTGCCGACGGGTGGTGGCTGCTGCGGGCATCGAATACGCAGGATGCGCTGGTGGCACGGCTCGAGGCGACGGACACTGCCGGTCTCGCACGGCTTCACACGGAGCTTTCGGAACTGCTGTCGTGCGCGGGCCTGACCCTGCCCGGATCCTGATCAGTCGGTCGGGATCGCGGCGACCGAGACAACTCCCGCTGGTATCGGTGCGCATGGCAGGCCGCGATTGCGCAGGATGATGCAGATGCTCCGGGCCTCGCCTTCCCTGAAACCGAGCACACGGGCACGGTACACCGGCCCGTCACTGCCCTGGACCCGGTCAACCCGGAAGTGATGCCGGTCCGCCCTCTCGCCGAAGACCAACCGCGCAACACCGATGACGGCGTGGGCCGCCGGCGCGCTCGAGTAGGCGCCGACCTGGACCGACCAGCGGCCCTGCACATCGGCCGGAGCGGCAGGGTGGAGGGAGTCGGTTCCGGGCCGCAGCTGTGGCAGCACGACCTCGGCCACCCGGGACGGCGTGGGCCGCGGAACAGGGGCGGTCGGGGCGCGCGCGACCAGGACCGGCGCCGGCGGCGCGGTGCGTACTTTCATGACCGGGAGCGGCGGGACCCGTTGAGCCGCCGACCGGGATGCCGCCTTGAAACCGGAGTCCAGGATCTTGACCATGTGGCGGTTCCGCCGTGCGGCGGTCTTGCCCCCGAACACGATGGCGACCAGGTGCTGGCCGTTGCGTCGGACCGAGGACATCAGGTTGAAACCGGATGCACGGATGTACCCGGTCTTGATCCCGTCGGTGCCAGAGTACTTCTTGAGCAGGGCGTTATGGTTCTTGAAGGTCCGTCCCTTGTACTTGAGGGTCCTGGTCTTGAAGAAGTGGTAGTACTGCGGAAAATGCCTCTGAACCAGCACCGCCAGCAGGGCCATGTCGCGGGCGGTACTCTTCTGGTGCCGGTTCGGCAGGCCGGAGGCGTTGCGGAAGGTGGTACGGAACATGCCGAGTTCCCGGGCCCGCATCGTCATGTCCCTGGCGAACTTCGACTCGCTCCCGGAGTGGTTCTCGGCGATCAGCGTGGCGACGTCGTTGGCCGACCGCACGACCAGGGCGCGAATCGCGGTTCGCACCGGCAGGTATGACCCGGCCTTGAGCCCGAGCCGGGTCGCCGGCTGACCCGCCGCCCGCTTCGAGACCTTGAGCCTGGTATCGAGCGTCCACCCGCCGCTCTCCAGCTTCTCGAACACCATGTAGAGCGTCATGACCTTGGTCAGTGACGCTGGATATCGAAGGTCGTCGGCATGGCGCGCGCGATACACCTCGCCGGTCCGCGCATCCATCACCAGCGACGCGTACCGCGCATGGCTGTCCGAAGGGACGAGGAAGAGGGATGCCGTCAGTACCGGCAGGGACCGGAGCACGGTCCGAAAGATCCCGGTTCTGATGCGTCGCGCAGGTGAAGCCACGTTTCACACCTTCCTTGTCGTACGTCCGCTCCGGCCAGCGGGAAAACTGCAGCTGCATCCGCTCAACCGGAATGTGAAGGATACGTCACAACTGTCTGTTGCAAAAGCCCTTGCGAGTGGCAAGCACATGAAGGCACCCCGATTCCGGCTCTCCGGGGAGGCAAGTGCCGTCGAAACCGGGCCCTGAATCGACCGTCATGATGAACTCCGGCACACCTGTACCGACGTAGCGCCCGGCCTGGCCCACCGGTCGCGCGCATCGCGAGATCACCGACCGCGCTGTCTCTCGGCGTCACGCACTCGATCACACCTGCGCAATTGTCAGGAGCATTGACCTCGCCTGAGGGCGATACAGCGCTTGTACCCCGTCCCGACGCGCGGGTCCGACAGACCTCTCCCTCAAAGCTTCGCCTGCCCCATGCCTGCGTGCCGCCGTTGCTCCATCGGCCCTTCCCTTCAATGCCGTAGTGGATCCAGCCACAGACACCGAAGCTACCGCCGCACGACCAGCCCGATGCGCCACGTACCTGGGCCGGAACCGGTTCGACATTCTGACGACCCTCAGTTCCTCCCGGGTTCGGATGAACCAAAGCCTGGAACTGCCTACCGAACACGTCGAGCACGGCCTTATGGGCCACAACCCGCTCGCCGATGAAGCGCCATAGGGCCCATCACGCCAGTTTCGAACCTTGAGCACGCGCCACGCACTCCACGACCTTCAACCACCTCTCATCTTCAACCCTGGACGTCTGGCCTCTGTCACACCACTTGCCGTCGGTTCCGTACGCGATGTCTCCCAACACTCTCAATCAGCTCCGCGAGCGCTTCGCACCTCCCTGGCCACTGGATGGCAACCGCGGAACAGCGACACGCCCAACCCGCCAAACCCATGAGGGGGACACGACCTCCGGAATGACCACGCTTGACCAGCCCTCGGCCCCCATTTATCGCGCAGATACCAATTTGTGTCCACTTTTTACACTATATTTACCAACACCCGTGATACTCTCCCGCCCTTGCGACTTCGCTTACGCACCTGAGGCAGTACCGGATGAGACACATCGACCACCCTCCCCCACGGACTGAACCGCTCAATTTCGTGGATGGCCTGCTCCGCGATCCAGCCGGAGGCCTTGCCGACCCACTCCCGGCCCGCAGGTCAATTCAGTTGACACTCCTGACTTCCATACGCTGACCCCAATGTCTCTCGAACGCTCCTGATGCAAAAACACGCATGTATGCCCGCGACTTATCCATCGTCATTCCATTTTACAACGAGTTTGACAATGTCACGTCACTGTTTTCGCGCTTGAAACCTGTTGTAGACGCTCTCACGCTTGATTGTGAGATAATTTGTGTAGACGACGGAAGTACCGACAGCACGTTTACGGCGCTCATATCCGCCCGCATGACCGACCCCAGGATAAAGATCATTCGGTTTTCTCGTAACTTCGGCAAAGAAGCGGCAATTACTGCAGGATTACGTGCTGTCAGCAAGCAGCGTGTTCTTCTGATGGATGGTGATCTCCAACACCCGCCGGAACTTCTTCCAGACATGCTGCAAATTCAGGCCACCGGTATTGATGTCGTATATGGCTTACGGCGTTCACGAAAAACTGATGGTCCTTTGCGCAACACGCTTACAACCATGTTCTACCGCATTCTTTCAACAACATCAGAAGTACCGATCCCAGCCAATGCCGGTGACTTTCGCCTGATGTCGCGTCGTGTCGTAGACGCCTTGAACTCCTTGCCAGAGCAAGACCGTTTTATGAAGGGCCTGTACGCGTGGGTAGGCTATTCGCAACAGGCCATTGCCTATGATGTTGAAATCAGGTCCGCTGGCACCAGCAAGTGGTCATTCTCACACCTGTTCATATATGCCTGGAGCGGCATAATTTCCTTTAGCGCTGTTCCGCTGCGGGTTTGGTCTGTCATCGGCGCCTGCATTGCAATTCTTGCGCTTTCCTATGCCATCTGGATCGGAATCACTACTGTCCTGCACGGACGGGACATCCCCGGGTATGCGACCCTTGCTGTGGCAATATTCTTCCTCGGCGGTCTGCAGCTTCTCAGCATTGGGGTACTGGGGGAGTATATTGCCCACATATTCAGAGAAACCAAGCGGAGGCCCCAGTTCGTTGTGGAGCAGACAATCGGGTTCGAGAGCGACCGTTGAATAAACCACCTGCCCCCACAATTTTCCGTGTCATCCGATTTGGATTTGTAGGAGTGGCCGCAACAATCACGCACGCAGTGACTTTATGGATACTAGTCGAAGGTTATTTCCTACCCGCAGCGCAAGCTACGGTTGTTGGTTTTCTGATAGCATTCTTCGTTTCATACTTTGGTCACTTTTATCTCACGTTTCAGTCTGACCAGGCACATCAGCGCGCATTACCAAGATTTGCACTAACGGCTGGTGTCGGAGCCGGTTTGAACTGGATGATATTCTATGTCGCTGTTAACATTCTCGCCTGGTATTACTGGTTTGCGTTCATGATTGTGATTTTCACGGTACCTTTCGTGGTTTACTTCATGTCCAAGCATCTCGCGTTTGACCCGGAATGTTAGGTTTGAACCGAACATTCCAGCGCGTCCACTCAGGGCCGGAGCAAGCAGTGGTCACAGGGACACCAGGCATGGAATGCAGTCTTCACCGAACTGCCTACACCCTCGCCGGCTGTGGCCGCACAACCCCGACGAGGTCCCGGACAGGTACGGTATCGGGCGGTATTCGCGTCACTTTCTTGCGTGGTGGTCCGTTTGCCCGCTACCGATCCCTCAGGGAATTGATGATGATCGCTGAGCAAACAACCTCTGGACTCCCTGCAGTTTTCGATGAACACCCTCGCCGCGAGCGACATTGTGGTCTCCGGATGCGTGGCCTGCGTTCGGCCCATCACCCATTCACGGCCTATACACGCATGGCTCAGCTTGCCTGCGCGTTACCCCTTCGCTTCTACAAGGCGAGGCCTCGCCCTGTTCTCCGGGGACTTTTTCATGATCATCAAGAAGCGCTTCCTGTTTGTCGCTCCCTTGCCACATATCGAAGGCGTATCCGCGTGGTACCAACTATGCATTACCGGTACGCCACCTGGACGGCGACCGTCGAGAATACGTCATTCATCCCACGTGACATCGGCCATCGCCACGCACGCTATATCCTTGTGTACGCCAAACACCCAGTCAGCTTGGCTGCTTGCAGTAACGGGAACACTTCGCGCGTGCAGTCTCAAGCCGCCCCGGACCCTCAGGGGCTCCAGCATGATTCCCCAACTGTGAAAACAAAGACACGGAATCATTACCGTGGGTACGGCCTTTAGCGTACTCACGACACCTCAATCTCGACGCTACGCTATTCGACACCGCTTACACGAACCACTGGTTCGGAGAATTTCACATGCGTCAATCTTCTGTCTATTCGAAGTTTGAGTGTATCTGCATGACACGAAACGTGCAAAAGTGGGCAATTGCTGTCTTTTTCTTTGTCGTTACCCTCATATTCTCCCTACAGTACCACTACCGTGTTCCATACCTGGATCACTGGGATTTCATTACATTGTACGCCAGCCTGAAAAATGGCAGTTTCATTCTCAGTGATCTCTTCTGGTTGCACGGTCCCCACTGGCACGCGTCTGGATACGCTGCTCTCCTCGCTCTTGCCGAGGTTACAGCCTTGGCGCATTGGGCGGAAAGCCTGGCGAGCGTTGCTTTTGCGGCCCTGGGCTTTCTGGCACTGGCACGCATGCTTGATCGTTGCGTCGCTCACCTTCACTCACACCAGGCCACACTATGGATATACGGCTTTTCCGCGTTCTTGTACTTTTCACTGGATCAGGCGGCAAACTGGCTCTGGGGCTGGCAGGTAGCCGTCTTCATCAGCAACGCCGGTGCCCTGTGGTCCATCGAGCGGTTGACCCGAGGTACACCCACAGTGCTGAACACCACATTGGCTGCCGTTGCGGCGACGGTGTCCGTGTACGGCTTTGGCACAGGTTGGGTATTGATTCCAATCGGGTTTGGTCTCTTGATCCTGTTTGGTGCGCTTCGGTCAAGAGCAGGAATTGGCTCCCTGGCACTCTGGTCTGTTGTGTCGGCACTCCTATTGCTTCACTTTTTGACAGTTTTTGCGGACAACCGGTCGATGTATGTTAATCACCTTTCCCTTGATCTTCTCGATGCAACAACATACATTGGCCTTACTCACTTCGTTATTAACTTCATTACCTCCCCGCTTATTGGTAACACAATGCGGGATGTTCACATAACGGTTCCGGTAACGCTGATTGGTTTGAGCATCTTGATCTGGTCAGTACGATCATTGAACAGACATAATCAAATAAGCGTTTTCCTCGACATTTCCCCCTGCCTGTCTCTCGTAGTCTTTGCTCTCGGGACGGGGTTGTTGACAGCTTTGGGCCGCTGGGAAGAGTTTGGCGCCAAACAGGCATTTGTCGACCGCCATATCTCTTTTGGGCAGTTCTTTTGGATTGCGGTATTTGTGTTGGGCCTGATCGCGCTTAGCAAACGGGGAGCGACACCGGAGAAACGTTCTTTGGTTGTGTGTGGGTTATGGTTGGTGTTTGTGCTCAAGATCACGAATGTACCCGGCGACGTACGAGAACATGTCGAGCGTTCACTCCACATTCGGGAAGTTGCAAGGATCTTGTTGGAGAACTATCCAAACGTTAAACCTACCGCCTATAGCCGTCTATATCATCTTCCGCAAAAGGCGACGGTTGAACAGGGTCTCGAGACAATGTGGACCCACAAGGTTAGCGTGTTTGCTCAAAACCGTGAAGTACTAAAGTAACGTATCAGGTTCAACACCCGGATGATCGAACTGGAAACAAACCTGTCGCTCTCCATGAAGTCAGGCATCAACCCATCTGAGACATCCCAGGGTACAGTACATACGCAACCACCTTGGTATACCCGAACACGCGAAACGCCTGGTTCATATGGACCCCAAGCTCCACTCAGGCCCCCGACGACTCCTGCGCGATTCACCGATTGTGAGCACGCTTACATGGACTGCTCACTATGAAGTACGGCCTTTAGCTTACTCCCGTCAGCTCGATGCCGCCGGTCTGGCGCCCGACACGCGTTATAGGAACCACAGGTCCGAGGATTTGCTGATGCATCAACCTTCTGTCAATTCGGGGCTTCGGCATGTTCTCGCGACACAAGACGTGAGAAAGTGGGCGATTCCTGTCTTTTTCTTTGTTCTTACTCTCGTATTTTCCTTACTTTATCACTGGCCCGCTCCAGTCGCCGACCACTGGTACATCGTGAAACTGTACACAAAGCTGAAAGATGGAGATCTCTTCCTCAGCGACCTGTTCAAGTTGCACGGCGCTCACTGGCACGCCTCCGGGTACATTGTTCAGCTCGCGCTCGCGGAGGTTACGGCCATGGCGCATTGGGCGGAAAGCATGGCGAGCGTTGTCTTTGCAGGCCTCGGCTTCC
Source organism: Alphaproteobacteria bacterium (assembly GCA_022822665.1). Classification (GTDB taxonomy): domain Bacteria; phylum Pseudomonadota; class Alphaproteobacteria; order Thalassobaculales; family Thalassobaculaceae; genus Bin52. The sequence goes on from JAJEAR010000029.1 coordinate 45,339, forward strand.
TGGCTTTGGCCCGAATGCTTGATCGATGCGTCGATCAGCTTCGCCTGTGCCAAGCCACACTGTGGATATACGGGCTTTCCTCCTTTCTGTACTTTTCATTGGACCAGGCGGCTAACTGGCTGTGGGGCTGGCAGGTGGCCGTCTTCATCAGCAACGCCGGCGCACTGTGGTCAATCGAACGGTTGACCAGGGGTACACCCACACTGCTGAACACTACACTGGCTGCCGTTGCCGCAGCGGTGTCCGTGTACGGCTTTGGCACAGGTTGGGTATTGGTTCCAATGGGGTTTGGTCTCTTGATATTATTTGGAGCGTTTAGATCCAGAGCCGGGATTGGTTCACTGGCGCTCTGGGCTGCATTGACAGTATTCTTGTTGCTCCACTTTTTCTCGGTGTATACAACCAAGAAGGCACTGTATGTCGACAAGGTTACCCCTGACTTTTTTGACCCTGCAACATACGTTGGCCTTGTTCACTTTGCCGTGAACTTTGTTACCTCCCCTCTTATCGGAAGTACCGTGCGGGACATTCACATCACGGTTCCGTTATCCCTGATTGGCATGGGTATATTAATCTGGTCGCTTCGCATGCTGAGTAACGGCAATCGGGTGGATGTTATACTCAGCGTGGTCCCATTCCTGTCCCTCGCTGTCTTTGCGGTTGGATGCGGGTTGTTGACCGGGTTGGGCCGTTGGGAAGTGTACGGCGCCAATCAAGCGTTTGTCAGTCGCCTCAATTCTTTTGGTACATTTTTCTGGATTGCGGTTTTTGTCTTGGCCTCACTTGCGATTGCCAAACGGGGTGCGCTTCCGCAGAAGCGTATTCTTGTTGTATTGGGGGTGTTGCTTGTGCTCAAGTTCAGCAACATTCCCGGAATTGCGCAAAAGAAGATTGAAAACTCATACGCGGTCAGGGAAGCTGCTGAGTTCCTGTCTGAAAGCTATCCTGACGTCAATCCTGCTGAGTACAGCATCCTGTACGCCCCGGAGCAAAAGGTTAAGGTTGAAGGGTATCTCAGGACGCTCTGGATCCACAAGGTAAGCGTGTTTGCCACAAATCGCGATATGGAGGAGTAGCTTCGTTTCTGCCATGTGTCCGACGCGACAAGCAAAGCCCGGTGTCCGTCCGCGGCGGTGGAGATGTCGTGGACCGGGTTCGAGGTGTGGCAACTGCGTGATCGTTTCGCACTGCCGTATGGCGGGAGGCCGCCAGCGTTTCCAGGGTTTCTGCAGGTTGACGCACTACGGGCATCGCATTCGATGCTCGCGGAACCGGATCCATGCACTCGCTGCCTCGATGGCCCATTCGCGCATCCGTTGCCGGCCTCAACGGGCGAAACCGACGTTTTTTTCACCCACATGGGGTACGAGTCGGTGCAAGGACAGCGTGTCCAGGCAGCAATTGGCCCGGAGTCCAAGGTGAAGGGGAGGGTTCAGTCGGCGTTGGCCGGCAAACATTCGTGGAAGATGGCCCAGGAGCGCTTCGACCGGAGGTGGGGCCATTTCGCAACACTGTATCACGGGTTCCCCGGAAAGGGAGGCCATGCTCGCCCTGACGCTCCGGGAGCGTTCCACCCGGACCGGTCGAACGGGGTGCTCAGGGACGGATGCCTCGTGACCGGCTGCCCACTTGTGCTAGCATCCGGACCAATGCGAGATTGAACCCGGATCGGGCTGGCAGAGCCGGAGCTGTGCGGGAGAAGACGTCGGAGCAAACCGGATGTCCAACAATCATCAGAACGGGAACGGGAACGGGAACGGGAACGGGTCGGACACCAGGGTGGTGGTGCGTACCCGGGTCAAGACCAAGAAGCCCGCGATGTACAAGGTCATCATGCTCAACGACGACTACACGCCGATGGAGTTCGTCGTCGAAGTCCTGCAGAGGTTCTTTTCCAAGAGCCGCGACGAGGCCACGCGGATCATGCTCCATGTGCACAGGCGCGGGGTCGGGGTCTGTGGCGTGTATACATTCGATGTGGCAAAGTCCAAGGCGAACGAGGTGGTCGCCTTCGCCCGTCACCACGAGCACCCTCTTCAATGTGAGGTGGAAAAGGCCTGAAAGCCATGCTCTCGAAGAACCTCGAAGTCGGCCTGCACAAGGCCCTGGACCTGGCAAACGAACGCAAGCACGAGTACGCGACGCTCGAGCACCTTCTCTATGCGCTGACCGACGACCAGGACGCGGTGGCGGTCATGCGCGGCTGCGGGGTCGACATCGAGCGGTTGCGCTCCGACCTCCTGCGATTCCTTGACAGCGAACTCGGTTTCCTGGTCCGGGATCCGCACGAGGAGGCGCGGCCGACCACCGGCTTCCAGCGGGTGATCCAGCGCGCCGTGGTCCATGTCCAGAGTTCCGGGCGCGCCGAGGTCACCGGCGCGAACGTGCTGGTGGCGCTGTTTTCCGAGCGCGAGAGCCATGCGGTGTATTTCCTGCTTGAACAGGAAATGTCGCGGCTCGATGCGACCCAGTACGTCTCGCACGGCATCGCCAAGGTCCCCGGGCAGTCGCAGACCCGCCGGGTCGAGGGCGCGGACGAGGACGCGAAGGCCGATGATGTCGTCAAGAGCGGGAACGAGGCGCTTGACGCCTACTGCGTCAACCTGAACGCCAAGGCGCGTGACGGCCGAATCGATCCGCTGATCGGACGCGAGCTCGAGATCGAGCGCACGATCCAGATCCTGTGCCGGCGCACCAAGAACAACCCGCTGTATGTCGGCGAACCGGGGGTCGGCAAGACCGCGATCGCCGAGGGCCTGGCCCGGCAGATCGTCGACGGGTCGGTTCCGGCCGTGCTGTCCGAGTCCGAGATCTTCGCGCTCGACATGGGCTCGCTGCTGGCCGGGACCCGCTATCGCGGCGACTTCGAGGAACGGCTGAAGGCGGTGATTTCCGAACTGGAGCGCACAGAGGGGGCGGTGCTGTTCATCGACGAGATCCATACCGTGATCGGCGCGGGCGCGACCTCGGGCGGCGCCATGGATGCCTCGAACCTCCTGAAGCCGGCCCTGCAGTCGGGCACGCTGAAGTGCATCGGGTCGACCACCTACAAGGAATACCGCAACCACTTCGAGAAGGACCGGGCGCTGGTCCGCCGGTTCCAGAAGATCGACGTCAACGAACCGTCGGTCGCGGATGCGGTGAAGATCCTGAGGGGGCTCAAGCCCTACTACGAGGATCACCACAAGGTGCGGTACACGGCGGCCGCGCTGAAGACGGCGGTCGATCTCTCGGCGCGGTACATCGGTGACCGGAAACTGCCCGACAAGGCGATCGACGTGATCGACGAGGTGGGTGCGGCGCAGATGTTGCGGCCGGAATCACGCCGCCGGAAGGTAATCGGCGTCAAGGAGGTCGAGGCCATCGTGGCCAAGATCGCCCGCATGCCGCCGAAGAGCGTTTCGACCGACGACCGCACGGTGCTGCAGAACCTGGAGCGCGATCTCAAGCGCGTGGTGTTCGGCCAGGACCTGGCGGTCGGGGCGCTTGCCAGCGCCATCAAGCTGTCGCGGGCCGGGCTGCGCGAGATCGAAAAGCCGATTGGCAACTACCTGTTCTCGGGCCCGACCGGAGTGGGAAAGACCGAGGTCGCCCGGCAGCTGGCCGCGGTGCTCGGCGTGCCGCTGACCCGCTTCGACATGTCGGAATACATGGAGCGGCACAGCGTATCCCGCCTGATCGGGGCGCCCCCGGGTTACGTGGGGTTCGACCAGGGCGGATTGCTGACCGACGCGGTCGACCAGAAACCCCACAGCGTGCTGCTGCTCGACGAGATCGAGAAGGCGCACCCGGACCTGTTCAACATCCTGCTGCAGATCATGGACCACGGGTCGCTGACCGATCACAACGGCAAGGCGGTGGATTTCCGCAACGTGATCCTGATCATGACCACCAACGCCGGAGCATCCGACCTGGCCAGGGAGGCGATCGGCTTCATGCGCTCGGAGCGCGAGGGCGACGACCTCGAGGCGATCAACCGGATGTTCACGCCGGAGTTCCGCACTCGGCTGGATGCCATCATCCGGTTCTCGGGGCTGGGCCCGGACATTATCCGCCGCGTGGTGGAGAAGTTCATCATGCAGCTCGAGGCCCAGCTCGAGGACCGCGGCGTGACCATCGAGATCTCCGAGGAGGCACTGGCCTGGCTCGGCGAGAAGGGCTACGACCGGAACTACGGCGCGCGTCCGCTGGCGCGCGTGATCCAGGAACACGTCAAGAGACCGCTCGCGGAGGAACTGCTGTTCGGCGCCCTCGCCAAGGGTGGCGTGGTCCGGATCGCACTTGCCGACGGGGCGCTGACCTTCGACTGTTCCCCAGCCGCTTCCGCGAAGAAGCCGGTCCCGTCCTGAAAGCACGAAACCCGCTCCGGTGCCGGAGCGGGTTTCGCGGATGATGTGCTGCCGTGCATGTGCTTACGCGGCGGCCCGGTGCTCCTTGCCGTTCAGGGCCAGGGCCAGCCGGTCCGGATCGACCCGCCAGGCATCTCCAACCCTGTTTGCGACGTCGGTGTCGAAGGCGATGCAGCTCATCACCTCCTGCACCTCGACCCCGGCCATCTCGGCCGCTTCGCGCACGGTCAGGCAATAGGCGTCATGCATGTGCCTGCCTCCATTGACCACTTTGTGCGAGATTTGTCAGTCTCAAGTGACTTCGGTCACTTCGATGGTGCGCACGGTACAGGTGCAGGTCGGGGCACTCAACCCGGATTTTGCAGTGCAACAAGAATTTTCGCGGCACGGAACCGAAACTCGGAACCTGTAACCGAAGTGCAACACATGGTCTCCGGCCCGCGCGGCACCGAGATGTTCAGTTCTCCCGGCGGAACGGCGACGCCTCCTCGATGTGGCGTTTCTCCAGTTCCATGTGACGGCGTTCGCGGGCCAGGAACCCGGCCACCGCATCGCGCAGCCCCTCGTGAACGACGTAGTGGTTGCTGTAGGTGAAGCTGGGCAGGTAGCCGCGCTGGATCTTGTGGGGCCCCTGGGCGCCGGCCTCGACCCGGGAAAGGCCCCGCTCGATAGCAAACTCGATCGCCTGGTAGTAGCAGGCCTCGAAGTGCAGGAACCTGAAGTCGGCGATACAGCCCCAGTTCCGGCCGTACAGGGCGTCGCTGCCGATCAGGTTGAGCGCACCGGCCACGGCCATTCCGTCGTATTCAGCGATCACCAGCAGGACCCGGTCGGCCATGCGTTCACCGAGCAGGGTGAAGAAGTCCCGGGTGAGATAGGCGCCACCCCATTTGCGGTCGGTGGTGTCGATGTAGAACCGGTAGAATGCGTCCCAGTGCTCGGGCTCGATCGCCTCGCCGGTCAGGGCGCGAACATCAACACCCTGGGCCGCGACGCCCCTGCGTTCCTTGCGGATCGCCTTGCGCTTGCGCGAGTTGAGCGCCGCCAGGAACTCGTCGAAACTCTCGTATCCCGGGTTCTGCCAGTGGTACTGCAGGTGACACCGGCGCAGGAACCCGACGTCTCCCAGGCGTTGCCACTCGGCCCGGGGCGGAAAGTTCAGGTGCACCGAGGAGACATCAAGCGCATGGGTCGCACTGACCAGGCCGCCGGCGAGCACATCGGCAATTCCGGTCCGCTCGAGACCCGGCCGGACCAGGAGCTTGGGAGCGGTCACGGGGGTGAAGGGAATCGCCGAGAGCAGCTTCGGGTAGTAGGTGCCGCCTGCCCTCTCGAAGGCGTCCGCCCACCCCCAGTCGAAGACATACTCGCCGTAGGAATGTCCCTTCAGGTACAGCGGAACGCAGCCGATGACCCGGCCGCCGGCATCCTCGTGGACCAGGTGGCGCGGTAACCAGCCGGTCCGCGGACAGACCGATCCCGATTCTTCCAGCGCCGAGAGGAACCCGTGCGAAAGGAACGGGTTGTCCGTCCCGGCACAGGCGTCCCACTCGGCCGCATCGACCTCGTCGATCGACGCAATCATGCGGACTGAGAGTTCGGCCTCGTCACGGTCCACGGTCATGTCCGAGGCTCAGCGCCATCAGGAGCGCTCGAAGATCGCCTCGACCTCCACCGCGACGCCGCGCGGAAGCGAAGTCGCGCCGACGGCGAACCGCGAATGCCGGCCGATTTCGCCGAACACGTCCACCATCAGGTTCGACGCACCGTTGACGACCTCCGGGTGCTCGGTGAAATCCTCGACGCAGTTGACGAAGCCGCCGAGCTTCACGACCCGGGCAACGCGATCGAGGTCCCCGTCACACGCTGCCTGTGCCTGCGCGATCAGGTTGAGACCGCAGATCCGCGCGATCTCCGCGGCCCCGGCGGTGTCCATGTCGCGCCCGACCTTCCCCACTCCCTGGATGACGCCGTCCAGCATCGGGATCTGGCCTGAGACCAGGATGAGCGAGCCCGAGATCACGAACGGGACGTAGTTGGCCGCCGGCGCGGGTGCGGGCGGCAGGACGATGCCGAGTTCGGCAAGACGGGCATTGATCTTTCCGGCCATGGCGTGGCTCTCCGTTGCTGATGGCAGGCGGTGGAATGCGACCACAGTCCACAGCCAGCCCGGGTGCGTCAAGCAGCGCGCCGCTGCGTCCCTGTCCTCAGAGTCCGACCGCGCTGCACAGCGTGACCCAGATCTGCTGGATCATGACCGCATCACGGACCAGCGGGAGCGCGAGCAGGCCGGCGACGGCGAACACCGCCAGTCCGATCCACTCGGCCCGGCCCATCTGACCCCTCTTCCCGCCGCCCGTTCAGAGGTCGACGTAGACGTGGGTCTCGGCGACGGCTCCCGGGTGCGTGACGGCGCCCTTCTCCGCCGATCCCACGGTCTGGGCATACTTCCAGATCGTGCCCGACTGGTACTCGTGCTCGCGCGGCGACCACTCGGCGCGCCGTGCTGCAAGTTCCTCGTCGGTGAGATCGACATCGATGGTGCCGTTGACGGCATCGATGGTGATCGTGTCGCCATCGCGCAGCAGGCCGATGGGACCGCCCACCGCCGCCTCGGGACCGACATGGCCGACGCAGAACCCCCGGGTTGCGCCGGAGAACCGGCCATCGGTGATCAGCGCCACCGTGTCGCCGACACCCTGTCCGTACAGTGCCGCCGTGGTGGCGAGCATCTCGCGCATGCCCGGTCCGCCCTTCGGCCCTTCGTACCGGATTACGAAGACGTCGCCGGCCTTGTAGCGGCGCTGCTCGACCGCCTCGAAGGCATCCTCCTCGCAGTCGAAGCACAGGGCCGAGCCGGTGAACTTCAGGGTCTCCATCCCCGCGACCTTCACGATCGCGCCCTCCGGCGCCAGGTTTCCCCGCAGCCCGACGACACCGCCGGTCGGGGTGATCGGGTTGCTGGTGGGGTACACCACATCCTGGTTGGTCGGGAACTCGACGTCGCGCAGGTTCTCCTCGATGGTCCGGCCGGTCACGGTGATGCAGTCGCCGTGCAGGTACCCGCCGTCGAGCAGCGCCTTCATCAGCACCGGCACACCGCCGATCTCGTACATGTCCTTGGCGACGTAACGTCCTCCCGGCTTCAGGTCGGCAATGTACGGGGTCCGCTTGAAGATCTCGGCCACGTCGTGCAGATCGAAGGAAATGCCGCACTCGTGCGCGAGCGCCGGCAGATGCAGCCCGGCATTGGTCGAACCACCCGACGCCGCAACAACGACCGCGGCATTCTCGAACGCCTTGCGGGTGAGGATGTCGCGCGGGCGCAGGTTGTCCCTGATCAGCCGCATAACCGCTGCGCCCGAGGCGACCGCGTACTCGTCCCGGGTCTCGTACGGCGCCGGCGCACCGGCCGATCCGGGCAGGGCCAGGCCGATGGCCTCGGAAACGCAGGCCATGGTGTTGGCGGTGAACTGGCCACCGCACGCCCCGGCACTCGGACATGCCACGCACTCGAGCTCGTGCAGGTCCTCGTCGCTCATCGCGCCGGTGGAATGCGCGCCCACCGCCTCGAACAGGCTCTGGACCGTCACGTCCTCGCCCCGGAACTTCCCGGGCAGGATCGACCCGCCGTACATGAAGACGGCCGGGGCATTGAGACGCGCCATCGCCATCATCATGGCCGGCAGCGACTTGTCGCAGCCGGCAAGGGTCACCAGCCCGTCGTAGCAGTGTCCGCGCATGGTGAGTTCCACGGAATCCGCGATCACCTCGCGGCTGACCAGCGACGACTTCATCCCCGCATGGCCCATCGCGATCCCGTCGGTCACGGTGATGGTCGTAAACTCGCGCGGCGTACCCTTTTCGCGCTTGACACCGATCTTGACCGCCTGGGCCTGGCGCGACAGGGCAATGTTGCACGGCGCCGCTTCGTTCCAGGCCGTCGCGACACCGACCAGGGGCTGGTTGATCTCCTCTTCGGTCAACCCCATCGCGTAGAGGTAGGAGCGGTGTGGCGCGCGTTCCGGCCCCACGGTGACGTGGCGGCTCGGAAGTCTGGACTTGTCAAAGGCGGACATGGCTCTCCCCGGTCAGATCCTGCGTGGCAGTGCAGCGGTTTTGCCACGCACCCGCGTGCTTGGCAATCGGGACCGGCTGCGCGGCGGAGCGTCAGTGACCCGGCGACACGCCCTCGTGCAGCATGGCGCGGACCTCGTCGTCGTTCATTTCCTGGCCGAGATAGGCCTCGATCACCGCCGGATCGTCCTTCACCGTTGCCGGAGGCCCCTCCCCGATCTTGCGCCCGTAGTCCAGCACGGTGACCGTGCTGCAGGTCTCCATCACCACCTTCAGGATGTGCTCGACAATGAGGATGGTGAGGCCGTAGCGATCCTTCAGGCGCATGATGATGTCGAGCAGCCGGTCGACATTGACCGGGGACAGTCCGGCCGCCGGTTCGTCCAGCATCAGCAGCCTGGGCTTCATCGCCATGGCCCGGCCGAGCGACAGCAGGCGTCTCTGTCCGCCCGAGAGCTCGCTTGCCGGCATGTCGGCATAGTCGGCGAGCCCGATGAAGGCGAGCAGGTCCATCATCTCCTCGCGAATCATCGCATCGCGCCGTTCGACGTGCCCGCTGTTCAGGATCGTCGTGAACAGGCCATAGGGGACATGCATGTGGTGACCGACCATCACGTTCTGCAGGACGGTCATCTCCTGGAACAGGCGCAGCAACTGGAAGGTCCGCGCAATTCCCATGGCGCCTATCCGGTGCGACGGCAGCGAGGTGATGTCGCGTCCGTCGAAGATGACGGTACTGCCGCGTTCGGCGCGGTAGATGCCGGTCACCAGGTTGAAGAAGGTCGACTTCCCGGAGCCGTTCGGGCCGATCAGCCCGTGGATGCTGCCGGCCTCCACCGAGATGTCGAGGTCTGCGATGGCGCGCAGGCCGCCGAAGTTCTTCGACAGCTGCCGTGTCTCAAGCAGCGCCATGGTCCTGCCCTTCCGCCGCTTCGCGGCGCTGGCGCAGCGCGATGAACCGACGGGTACTGATGGAGCGGTCGATCACGCCGCCGATCCCCTGGGGCATGAACATGACGAGCAGCACCATGCTCAGTCCGAACATCAACGGCTGGTAGAAGTAGTACTCCAGCGTCTGGTCGTAGATCACGGTCACGACGATCGCCCCGATCACCCCGCCCCAGATATGGCCGATCCCGCCGAGCACGACCATCAGCAGCAGGGTGACCATCTCGATGATGGTGAAGTTGTTGTGGTGGATGTAACCGGGAGGCATGTGCGCGAACAGGGCGCCAGCCGCTCCGGCGTACAGGGCGCTGATGACGAAGGCGAGCAGCTTGTGCCGGGGCACGTTGATGCCGTGAACGCCGGCGGCGATCACGTCCTCGCGGATCGCCATGAAGGCCCGGCCGGTGGCCGACCTGAGCAGCGAGAACGAGAGGTACAGGCCGACCAGTGCCGCGGTCATCACCAGGTAGTAGTAGCTCTGGAAGGAGTCGAACACGAACCCCATGATTTCCGGGGGCGGGATCAGCATCAGCCCGGTCGAGGATCCGAGGAACGGCGTGACCGCGATCATGATCCGCACACTCTCGCCGAGCCCCAGGGTTGCAAGGGCGAGGTACGCGCCCTCCAGGCGGACCGACGGCAGGCCGACCACGATCCCGGCGAGACCCGCGAGCAGGACGCCGAGCGGAAACGAGACCCAGAACGACAAGCCGAGGTGGATCGAGAGCAGGGCCGAGGAGACGGCGCCGATCGCGTACAGCCCGACGTGCCCGACCGTAACCTGACCGCAGAAGCCCTTGACGATGTTCAGACCGACCGTCAGCAGGATGAAGATGCAGATCTTGTTGATCAGGTAGACGTAGTAGTCGCTGAGCCCGATGGTGACCAGCTGCGGCACCGGCAGCAGCAACACGAAGACGACCATCCACGGCACCAACCGGTGGATCCGGTTCAGTCTCCCGACCCCGTCCGCGAACATCGACGCAACGGAGAGTGCCGTTGCCTGCAGTCCGTCACGCACCTGTCTGATCTCTCCTGCCTGCCCGATCCGGAGGCAGGACCGCCGGACTTACTCTCCGGCGGTCCGTGCCCGGTGGAAGACGTCAGAGGCCGAAGTCCTCCGGCATGGTCACCCGTGCCAGAACCTCGGTCACGTAGTCCTCGCCACCCTTGGAGTAGGCGATCAGGACCGCGGTCCGGTTGCCGTCCCGGCACTGCGGTGTCGGGTCGGCGCAGAAGCTGATCTCGCCCGAACCGAGGCCGCGGTAGCCCTTGACCGACGCGATCGCGTCACGGATGGCGGTACGGTCGGCTGCCAGATCGCCGTCCTCGAGCGAAAGGCTGGCCCGGTTCAGCGCAATCTCCACGATGCGGACCAGGTCATAGGCCTGGCTGAAATCATGGTCCGGTGCGTGGATCCCGTAGCGGGAGCGGACCATCTCGTTGAACAGGCGCGCGATCGGCCTGGTGTCGGCGGCCGCGTAGGCGGCGGCGAAGAACACGCCCTTGGCGGCGTCACCGGCGATGGCAGGCACCGGCGAGTTGGACGCCGACGAGGAGCCGATCCGACGGACCTCCTCCCCGATCCCGGCCTCGTAGGACTGCACCAGTGCGCGGGCCATGGTCTCGGCAAGCGCCGCGATCATGATGCCGTCAACGCCGGCCGACTTGATCTTCTGCATGTGGGTGCGGAAGTCGACTTCCTTCTCCTGCACCTGGGCCACGTACACCGCCTCGGCCCCGTGCTGGGAGTTCATCTGCGCCTGCATCGCTTCACAGTCGTTCTGGGACGCCGCGTCGGCAGCGCAGATGTAGGCGATCCGCTTGCCGATGTTCTCGCCGACGTACTTGGCGTTCACGCCGGCGTAGTACCGACCGGAGACCGGCACCCGGAACACCCAGGCGCTTCCCTTCTTGGTGATCTTCTCGTTGGTCGAGTGCGGAATGATCTGGGGCACCTCTGCCTTCGCGGTGACATCCACGATCGGCAGCGTGACCGATGAGCAGGTCGACCCGATGAGCAGGTGGACCTTTTCCTGGAAGATCAGCTTGTTGGCGTTGGCCACACCCTTGTCCGACTTGCACTCGTCGTTGAGCAGTGTCGCCTGGATCATGTTGCCGTTGATGCCACCGGCCTCGTTGATCATGCCGATTTCATCCATGACCATCTGGCCGTACTTCTGGCCGTTCTCGCTGATCATGCGCATGGTGATGCCGACGCGGATGTCGGCGGCGAGCGCCGTCGACGCGAGAGCGCCGAGGACGCCCGCGACGATTCCACCGGCGATCAGCCGGCGTGCATGTGGTTTCATATCTCCATTCTCCTTATCAGTTGACACGGCAACGCGGCGTGTCGGGATCGGCCCCGGCCCGTGATCAGGCCTTGACCCTGACCTCGACACCGAACAGGCCCGAGGGCCTGATCATCAGCACGAGTATCAGCAGCAGAAACGCGTAGATGTCCTTGTGGTTGGGCGAGATGTAGGCGGCGCCCAGGTTTTCGAAGATGCCGACCAGCAGTCCGCCGATGATTGCGCCCGGCAGGCTGCCGAACCCGCCGACCACGGCGGCGGCGAAGGCCTTCATCAGCATCAGGTAGCCCATCTCGACCTGGACCGACTGCATCGGCCCGATCAGGGTTCCGGCCGCAGCGGCAAGCGCGCAGGCCAGCCCGAAGATGACAGAGATCATCAGCGGGACGTTGATGCCCATCAGGAAGGCGATGTCCTTGTTGGCCGCCACCGCTCGCACGGCCAGCCCGGTCCGGGTCTTCTTGAGGAACAGGTGCAGTGCGGCCATCAGCACCACGGCGATGATCGCGGTCAGCCCGTAGCTGCGCGGCAGGGTGATGTCGCCGACCTCCAGCGCGGGGCCGAGGTCCACCGGGAAGGGTTCGGCGTCCGCGCCCCAGATCAGGAAGGCGATGTTCTGCAGGACCACAGACATGCCGAAGCCGCAGATGATCATGCCCATTCCGGCGACCGTGTAGCCGCCGCCGCTGCGCGTCAGGCGCCGGTAGAACACCCGCTCGATCACGATGCCCAGCAAGCCGATGCTGATCATCGCGGCCAGCAGCGCCAGCGGGTAGGGAAGGCCCATCTGCGACGAGAACACCAGTCCGAAGAAGGCCCCGAACATGTACACCTCGCCATGGGCGAAGTGCACGATGTCCAGTCCTGAGTAGATCAGCGAGATGCCGAGGGCGACGATGCCGTAGACCACGCCGATCGTCAGTCCGAACATGATGAACGCGAGCAACGATGAGAAATCGAAATCCATCACCGCTCCTCAGTGCACCAGTTCGTCTTCGCTGCCAGCGACGGAACCGCCGAGGAACGATGACTTGACGTTCGGATCCGCGAGCAGGCCCTTGGCCTCGCCCTCCATCAGGATCAGGCCGTCGCGGATGATGTATCCGTACTCGGCGAGCAGCAGCGCCATGCGGACATTCTGCTCCACGATCAGCACCGTGACCCCGGTGTCGCGGATCCGGTTTATGGCGACGAAAATGTCCAGCACCACCTTCGGAGCCAGCGCCGCGCTCGGTTCGTCCAGCATGATCAGCCGCGGCCGCGCCATCAGGCCGCGGCCGATGACCAGCATCTGCACCTCGCCGCCGCTCAGCGTGCCCGACATCTGCGAGCGGCGCTCGCGCAGCCGCGGAAAGAAGCCGTAGATCCGCTCGAGGTCGTCGGCGATCTCCCGGCGGCCGGCCCGGATATGGGCGCCGAGCATCAGGTTTTCCTCGACGGTCATCGCCGGGTAGGAGTCCTTGCCCTGGGTCACCTGCACCAGGCCGCGGCGCACGATCTGGTCGGGTCGCAGCCGGTGGATCGTTTCCCCGTCGAACTCGATGCTGCCCTCCCACGTGGGAAGCAGGCCCGAGACGGCCCTGAGCAGGGTCGACTTACCGGTGCCGTTGCCGCCGAGCAGGGCAACGATCTGCCCGGCCCCGACCTCGAGGTCGACGCCCCGAAGGATCCGCACCCGCCCGTATCCGGTTTCCAGTCCGCTGACCTTCAGCATCACTCCTGCCGGTCCGCCAACCCCGCCCGCGCCTGCACTGACGCATCCGCCCGGGGGATCGCGGAACACCCTGTTCCATCCCTTTGCGCAGCCCGGCGGCTGCGCCACGTCACGGCTTCGGTAAGCCGTTGCAACCGTGCGGGACCGGTTTCTTCGCCCGGTTCACGACAGTCGCAGCATCCGGATCGTTCCGGTCGATGCCTGCACCGCCGAACGACGCCGACAGGATACGGAACAGGTCGCCGATGTCCACCCGCATCGGCCCGTGGACCGGCCACACCGCCATCCGGGACCGTCCCGTGCCCGGCCGACGGGCGCCAGCATCCCGTGTTCCGATCGCGACGCCCTCCCCCGCGCGCAACCGCACCCTGACCCGCGGTGATCATCGGAAACGCGCCGGGAACGATGACGAGCGCCCGCCTCACCGAGACAGCCAGGCGCTCCTTCGCACGAGCGGGTGAACCGACGCGGCCGCCCGGTTCGCGAACCCGATACTGCGCATGGCGGATGGCGGCGTAGCGCCACTTCCCTGCACGGCCCCTGCGAACCACGGGGCCGCCGCCTCGCCCACACCCGCCCGGTGCGTGTCGCTTCCGACACAAGGCCCGCAGCGGTTGCGCAGCTTGTCGCCCTGAACCCCGGTTGGATATGCTCCGGTCATGAAGAAGCCCGGGAAGATCCACCTCGCCCAGTTTCTCGTGCACGGCCCGAGCTACCACAGCCTCGGCATGTGGCGGCATCCGCGAACCGAGTTTGACCGGGAGTCCTGGGCCCGGCCCGAGTTCTATCAGCACATCGCCCGGGTCTGCGAACGCGGACTGTTCGACATGGTCTTCTTCGCCGACCTCAACTACATCTCCGACAGCTACCGCAATTCGCTCGCCCCGGCGCTGCGCTATGCCGCCCAGGCCCCGGAGCATGACCCGATTCCGCTGCTTTCGTGGATCGCGGCCGTCACCGAGCGGATCGGGGTCGCCGCCACTTTTTCCACCAGCAACCAGCACCCGTTCTATGCCGCCCGGCTGTGGGCAACCATCGACCACCTCACCCGCGGTCGCTCAGCCTGGAACGTGGTCACGTCGATTAACCGCAACCAGCAGGCCAACTACGGGGCCGAACGTGAGCCAACCGAGCTGCGCTACGACAAGGCGCACGAGTACATGGAGGTGTGCCGCAAGCTTTGGGACAGCTGGGACGACGACGCGGTGGTCATGGACCGGGAGAACGCCGTCTTCGCGGACCCGGACCGGGTCCACCGCATCGAACACCAGGGCCGATTCTTCGCCTCCCGCGGCCCGCTCAACGTGGTCCGCTCACCGCAGAACGGGCCGGCGATCCTGCAGGCCGGGACGTCACCGAAGGGCATCGATTTCGCGGCCCGCTACGCCGACGGGATCTTCGCCATCCAGCCCCGTGCGGAGGACGCGGCGGCGTATTTCACCCAGGTTAAGGATCGCGTCGAGGCCATGGGCCGCAACCCGGATCACTGCCGGATCCTGTTCGGCGCCCAGCCGATCATCGGTGACAGCGAGCAGGAGGCTCGGGAAAAGCAGGAACAGCACAACGAACTCGTCCCGCTCGAGGCAGGTATGGCCATCCTGTCGGCCCACCTGGATTTCGATCTGTCGGCCCTGCCTCCCGACGCCGACATGACCACGCGCAGCGAACCGGAACTCTACCGGATGCGTACCCGCTTCCGTACTCCCGACGGCAGGGCGATGACGGTGAGCGAGGTTGCACGACGCCATGGGGAGTCGGTGGGCCTGCCGCAGTTCGTCGGCACGGTCGAAGGCGTGGCCGACCAGATGCAGGACTTCGTCACCCGGGCCGGCGGCGACGGTTTCATGCTCTCACCGATCTACTCGCCCGGCGCCATCGAGGAGATCGTCGACCGCTTGGTCCCGGAATTCCAGCGCCGCGGCATCTACCGGACCGAGTACAGGGGCGTCACCCAGCGCGACCTGTTGCGCCAGGAAGACTGACGATCCGGCGGTCCAGGACCAAATTCGCGCCTGGCTTCAGGATCAGTCCCTTCGTCCATTGCCGGACCGTAGTACTGCAGCCACTTTTCTGAGATCCGGCTCAAAGACTTTTTCCCCTGCCCGGCCTTCCCTTGCAGATCATGAAGCACGTCATGGCCCTTCCGGAGGCCACGCCCCTGTGTCTTGCCGCGATGCTTCAACTTAGCAAACGCGCAACAGTTCGCCAGGCGATGTCGCGTCTAGCCCGATTCGGCAAGCTCATGCGGGTTTGCTAGGGTGTTTGCATGCGTCCGATCGAGACCCGTTTCGGGCACTGTGCGCCCGGCTCGGGCAAGGCAATTGCCACACTCTCGACGATGTAGGGGCGAAACGACCGTACCGAGCGGCGGCGGCGCCGACAACTATCTCAGACTGACCACGCAATACCCAGCCCAGGAACTCTATCTGGCTTCGGGAACCACTCGGACACAGCAACTCGGCAGGTCTACAGTGGAACTGCGTCACGCTCCACGCTGACATCTGGTGGTGCCGAACCGGAAAGCCGGAGAGTTCGTCCGCGCCCTGATCTGGGCTCGGCCTAGTGAGGTCGAAGAGAGGTTTAACGCAGCACTACCCCACAATTTACCCAATGACCTCGCCGCCGCACGATTTGTCCTGCCCACCTGGATGGCGAAACCGCTGAACGCGCATCGCGCGCGCTTGGAACATTCTTCCTTCCAGTACCTTTCCAACCAGGACCACCGAAATTTCTTCTCACCGTCACCAGATCGCGCAGCCCCTGGACCACCACCCCCAGACTTGAACCCGTTGTCTATTGCATTTGAGCGGATCAGTTTTCCCAGTTAACTACCGCACGGGCTACGTCGCCCGCCGCACCTCCGTGGATCTACCGCGGAGAAACTCAATATAGCACGCCGTTCCCCCTCTACGATCGAAGGGCGCGCTCTCGTTCCGGCAGTCCGACATGCCCTCGTTTCGTCAGAATCAGCGATCCGATGCTGTGAGGGGCGCGTAACCCGGCGGAATCCCTTGCTTTTCCGATTTACCCGGGGAAATACGCGGGGCACCTGTCATCGTGCGGTAATCAGATCGATTCAATCCCCAGACCACGACAGGCCTTCCAGTCCTCGTCATCGAATTTCGATGGTTCCCTAGGACCTGTCTTTCACTTCACCGGTCCGCCGACATGAATGCCTGTGGACCTACGCCACTCCTTCGCGTCCCGTGCGCTGGCCCTCGCCGCGACCCATGCGGCTGCCACACGACCCGCTTGACCGACTGAATGAGCGTGCCACCCTCTCACTCATGGCCAGAGGTTGGAGCAACCTCCGGTCAACGACGAGCCAAGATCCAGACGCACCGTCAAGGAGAGTGCTGCCGAACTGACCTTCTTGACACTCTGGATTGCCACTGCCATATTTTGCCCATCAGAGCATTACGCTCCGGGGTCGGCCAAGCCGGCCGACATAGGGTCCGGGTAACCGGACCCTATGTTTTTTTTTGGACCACGCATCCTCAAAGCAACTGTACTTGATCCCGAGCAGGGGCCTATCCTCCGCAGGCAGAATCGCGTCGATCAAGCGACCGGCCTCCATCAAAGCACGATAGGGCCTGTAGCTTCCATCGTAGCCCGCCTTGGCCATGGGATACAGGTAGAGATCCGCGATCTGCAGCATCGGTGTCTTCTTGGTGCGTCGCTTCGGCTCCCCTAGCACCAATTCTCGAAACTCATCGGCCATCAGTCGATCGTACGCAACTGAATTCCGGCCGTCAAATGGCATTCCTTCCCTTTTTAGTTCCTTCATGAAGGCAACAATGTCGCGATCTTCTTGCTTGCCCGATTCTTCGAAGAAAACCCTTAGGCGACGTCCTCTTGAGCGGGCGTACTTCGCTGACCTCTCAATCAGAATCGAAAACGCTGTCTTGTCCATTCGCCAGGGTCGACCTTCATACTGCTCCGAATACCGCTCCACATAACCCGGGCGGTGGATAATCGCGCCTATGCCGATAGCGGGTAAGCCGATCAGGAACTCATTCAGTGCCGGCAGAAACTCGATTGCACGCTCAGGATTCTTGAGCCACGCAAAATTCCCCCTGCCTCCGCGTATCTCGTGAGAATGCAGCGGATAGTCAATGCTCCAGTTCCCGCAAAAGGATCGATGGGCGTCAAATATCGCTCGAACATTTTCCTCATCGATCAACACGCCGCCGAGGCCGAAACAATCCATCCCATCGTGTCTGTCCTCGGTCGGCATATGGTCCGGATGCCGACTTCCCGTATCGTCAAAGAACAGATGGACATCACGGCTCACGGCAACGGGTCCACTACAGACACAAACAACTCATCGGTTTCGTTCTTCTGACCCCATGTCCACTTGCATGCTGGCGCTACAGTCATGGCAACCTATGCGTCAAGTCAGGGAGGTTTGCGGTCGCTGATCTGAAGTATCGAGGCCGATAGTGGGCAATTCTGACCGGGTCCATTCCTCAAGGAATGGAAATTCCAAGTCTCGTGAGCGTCGCGATGTCCATGCGTCCGGTTTGAGGAATCCCTTCAGTCTGCTGAAAGGCCCGCAATGCGGCCCGAGTCTTGGGTCCCAGCAGGCCATCGATGTCCCCGTTGTAGAAACCTCGGCGCATCAGGGCCGCCTGGACCCGGATCACCATCCTCGACACGTCCTGCGGGGTCGGCTTGGGAATCGTCCGCTCGATCCGCGGTGTAGTCCTCGGAATCACGGACGGGGCCTGGTTCGACGGCGGTGACTGATATTGCGGTTGCGGCGCCGGCGTCGAGGGGGCCTGTCGCACTCCGCCGCTGCTGGACCGGTGACTCCGGTGACTGCGATGGGAGCTATGGCTCCTGTGCGCGGCATATTGGTCCTCGGCCGTCGCATTCAGTGTATTCGGCAACAAGACCGACCCGCTGTCGGGGCTGCCGGGCGCTTCGAGGCCATCGCCCGTTGCGGCGGCGACGGTGGCTCCCAGCGCCGCCGTCGTCATGCCTCCGGCTGCTAGTGCCGGCCAGCCTAGAAGGCGCCAAACCCTACCGCGCCATGTCATGGATATTGTCCCTCACCGATTAGTCCGATCCGATCTGCTCTACGATTCACCCGTCACCGGCTTGATAGCACGACTCTTCCACTTCCCATCCATCGACCGAAAGAACCCGCAGCACTCGTCTCGCAGGGTGCAACCGACGCAATCCGGCAGAAATGTGTTCTTCCAGTCCGAGATGCTCTGTCGGGAGAATGGCCTTAGCTCGACCGGCACGGTGCAGAGAGGATAGTTGTACAAGGAAACGCTCATTCCCCGGTTCGCGAGAAAGAACACCGCGTCGCTCAGCGCGTCCATACAGTCGGCCGGATCGATCCAGATCTTCTCGTAGTTGGCCCTCGCGAAGCCGATGGGCTCAAGCCCCATGAACGCGACGTGCCCTGCGAAGGTCAAGTTCCGAAAAATGAAATACGCCAGCTCGCCCAGCCGTTCGACGTTGGGGCGCTGCACGACGACGCGAATTTCAATATTCGCCTTGAATTTCGCTAGGTTGTGCAGCCCGACCAGCGTCTCGTCCCACGCGGAGCGAGCCTGGACGACGTAGTCGTGGATTTCCGGACAGTCCGAATAGACCGGGATACCCCAGGTCAGTTTGGGATGCCTGACGGCGCAGACCGTTCGGGCAAACGCCTCGTCGGCAAAGCGCCTGCCGTTGGAGAGGATGTGAAGCTCCGTGTTCGGAAGGAGCCGCCGAGCCCGATCGAGAACCACGAGCAGGTCGTCGCCGAGCAGTGTCGGCTCACCACCGCTGATGCCGAGCTGTGCCTCGTCCCGATCCACCAGAGAAATTGTCTCCAGCATCTCGTCGACCAACCATCCGTCATCCACCTCACGCGGCGGCTGGGAGCACATGATGCAGAAGCTGTTGCATCTCTCCGTTGCAAGCATCGTGTTGCTGTTCGACCCTCGCCGGTAGAGAACCGATACTCGGGAACTCAACTCCGTCAGGCGAATGACGTCACCGGGCGCGACAACGCCTGGCGTCTCGATCCGATCGACCGCGATCCCGTCTGCCACTTTGCTCTCGAGATCACCGGCGAACACGATCCCGGCCCAAGGCCTCCCTGTTTTCTCCAGATCGTTGCCGTCCCGCCGGTCGAGCCAGATCAGGCAACGTTCAGGGTCGATTTCGGCTTGAACGGCTTCGTCCACTGTGAGGACTTTCACGATGGCCGTGTCCCGCACACCTTTGACTCGAGCCCGGGTATGGAGCGGCAGCATGCTCTACGCCCGGTAACCGGCGGCCGCGAGTTCGGAAACGTCTCGCCGTGTCATCCATGAAAGAAACACCCGCAGCACGCCCGGATCCCGTGCGGCCAGGAGTTCGAAGACTATTCGGAACAAGCCGGTATGGCGGTGGCAGAACTCGCTTGTCGGCCGATGACCAACAGGATCTCCCTGCGTGGCCACGTTGAGGACGGGATCGGCGCCGCAATAGGGAACGAAAGCGCATTCCGAGCAGACCGGAAGCTTCTCCGCGTCCCCAGCCTCCTTGATGACTTTCATGGCATTCGACTGCCGGAGATCAGTCAGAGAATCATGGACCGAACCCATTCGGAAGCGGTCGTCACCCATTTCCGCCAGCATTCGGCCCTCGTCCGAAACGTACACCCCGCCATCGTAGTTGTAGACGAGCACGTTCCTGCCCGCGGCCGCTGGCGATTGCAGGTCGACATAGCCGGTCGGAAACGGCGTCAGGATTCTCGTCAACAGCAGTGTCGCGTATGATTCCTCAATTCTCCGCCCCGCAAGATTGACTTCGATCAGGTAGTCCAGGGCCTCGCGGTAGAACCGCAGATATTCGTCGCTCGTGTATCCCAGCTTGCGCCGGCTCTTCACCGCAAAGCCGAACGGGCTGATCGGCCGAAGAGCGATCGACTCGAACCCCAACTCCAGATAGGTATCCACGGTCTCGCGTGGATAGCGCAGTCCATGTCGGGTGATCGTCGCCAACGCCGCCACGCGATCATGACCGCAGATCTCTCGCGCCCGAGCTACACCCCCCACCGTTCGTTCGAACGAATCTCGCGTCCCATTGGGTCGGTTCGCGTCGTGGACGTGCTCTGGGCCGTCGAGGGACGTCGACAATTCGATTCCGTAGTCCCGGCAGAAGACCAGCATTTCATCTGTCATGAGATGCAGGGTCGTCGCCATCACGAACCGCACCCGTCGTCCAGCCCTTCGAGCGCGCTCCGCCGCTTGCTCGACGATCCGGCGCATCAGGGGGAAGGCCAGCGCCGACTCACCACCCTGGAATTCGATGGTCAGCGTCTCCGCCTCTGATTCGAACACCCGATCGAGGGCAGCGTCCGCGGTCTCGTCGTCCATGTCGAATCCGCGCTCCGACGGGCGACGCGGCGATACCTGGCAGTAGTGGCAGCGATGGTCGCATCTCAGGGTCAGAACGAATATATGCAGCGCCGGGTCTTCCGTGACGAAGTGCTTCCGCGTTCGTTGCTGCGCAGCCAGTCCCTGAAGAAACGGTCCCCGCTCCGCATCGCAGACAATCTGCCGCGTCCGCAGGTCCCGATAGAGCTCCGTTCCGGGTTCAAGCGTGCCACCGGTCAGCCTGCCGAAATCGTCCTCGGACAGAAACAGAAATTCCCCGACCCCGGACGTCACGAGAACCTGGTCGGGAACAGCCGGCAGCCTGGTGTGTCTGAAAGGCAGGACCTCGTACGCTTGCGATGGCGCTGCGAATTCCTTCTGACTGAGAAAGGCCGCGGTTATTCCGCGTCCTGCAGACAAGCGTTTGTCTCCCTCATCGGTGCACCTCATTGAATGCGCGAATCAATTCGTTTCGATCAGGGCCCTTGGGACCGGCATGGCCTTCCTATACCGCCGCTTCCGCACCTTCGCACCCCCTTCCTCAGAGTCTGCCAATCCGAGGCGCCTGCCCTGCGGGTTGGTCGAGCGGACGCATCACTTCATGCCTTGCACCACTGGGCAAGTGGGTTAGCTTGACCCCCGTTTGGGATAGATGGTGCTGCGAGCAGGGGCCATGACGATTGCCGCCATCAAAGCGAGAATGCCGAGGCGCTGGATACCGCGTTGCGCTCAACTGATCGCGGCCGTGACGATTGCTACCGCCGTCCAGCTTCCCGCCCACGCCGACGCCCCGTCCTCCATCGCCCCGACTTCGCCTGAGGATTCCGCAACGACCCCCAGCCATCGCAACGAGCGCAGCACCCCACCGGTTTCGGTCTTGCCTGCCAGCCCTGCGATCGCTCACGGTCGCGAACATTCCGGGGAGCACCTCTCCGTCGGTCTCGCGAAGGCCGTCCTGCTGCGCCTCGGATATCCGGTCGGCCGCTTGGACGACCGTACCACCGCGAAATTCAAGGCAGCGCTATTTCGGTACCAGCGCGCGCGCGGCATACCGTCCTCCGGTACTCTCGACGAAGCAACGCTCCGGTCATTGGGAATAGCCCTGAAATGAAGCAGGGCCTCCTTCTCCTCAATACACTGGCCGTCTTAATCCTGCTCGCGTTCGGCGCCGAGCGTTACCTCGCGCCTGTTATCGCGGAGACCATCTACGCCGAGAAATACAAGGAACTGATGTATCAGTGCGACCACGTCATGCGCGAGCATTTCATCGCCAAGCAAATGGTGCTAGCCTCGACGACCGAAGAGACGATTCGCAACCTGGAGGCCGCCGAAGTCGGCCTCACCACTTGCCACGAGTACGACAAGACGCGAAAGGAGATGATCCGCTGGGGCCTTTCCGAGAACGCGCTTGCCCGTATCGGTATTGAAGCCATCGAAGAACGCGCCACCGACATCCGCAAATTCGTCGAGATCCATGAAATTCGGTATTAGGCCTCTCCTTGTCGCCATCACACTGACCATCGGCACTGCGGCCACCGCCGCCGACAAGCCGTTTGCCGAAATCCTTCGTAATGCCGCGCTTGCCAATGGCCTTCTGCCGACCAAACAGCTTTTCGTGGACACCGATCAGCATTTGGGGGCCGTCGGCAGGGCCTTCTTCGAAAGCAAGAACCTGAGCCTGAACGGCCGGATTGCTTGTCGGACCTGTCATCTCGACGCCTTCGGATCGGGCGATGGCTTGCCCAATGCCGTGGGTATCTTCGGCGCCGGGGAAGGACCAGCGCGCGCATTCAGCGAAGGAAAGATCGTTCCACGCAATACTCTCCCGCTCTGGGGTCGTGGAGGAAGGGGTTTCGATGTCTTCTTCTGGGACGGGAAGGTCGACTTTTCCGGACAGCGACCATTGAGCCAGTTCGGAGCCGATGTTCCCTCACCGGATCCGCTGTTGACCGCGGTTCACCTTCCTCCCGTCGAGATTCGCGAGATGATCGATGACGACGCCGACTTATCGCGCTTCAAGACGGAATCCCCGGATCAGGCACAGCGCCTGTATGCCCGGATCCTGACTCGCCTCGTCGAGACGGAACGAGCGGCAATGGACGATCTCGCCTCCAGCCTGGACAAGCCATTGGCTGAGATTGCCTTTGGCGACGTGGCACGCTCGATCGCCGCCTTCATACGCATGGAATTCCGCCTGCGCGATACTGCATTCCATCAGTTTGTCTTCGAAGATGGCCAACTCTCCGCTGAGGAAATACAAGGGGGTTTGATCTTTTATGGCAAGGGAAAGTGCGTCAACTGCCACACCGGTCCTTATTTTTCCGACCTACGATTCCACGCTGTACCATTCCCGCAGCTCGGGTTCGGAAAGAATGGCTTTGGTATCGATTACGGCCGATTCAATGTCACCTTCGATCCCGGTGACTTGTACAAATTCCGTACGCCTCCCCTCATCAATGTCGCCTTAACAGCTCCGTACGGGCATTCCGGATCACTCGCCACCTTGGAGGAAGCCGTCGTTGCGCATTTCGATCCTCTTCGAAATATCCAAACGAGGACAATGGGCCTATTGGCCCGCCACGAGTACTTTAAGGCAATCGCTGCCGTTGGCCAAGAATTTAAGCTAATCGGCCTATTGAATGATCAAGAAGTCAAGCGAGTGACAAAATTTCTGCATACACTCGACTTTAACCATAGGCAATCTGAATGACGATACACAATATTAATCCATCGACACAAAATAGTGAACAATTCGGCATTCTTGCTTTTCCGGTTCAATCCGGCAGACAATCATGAACAATGATCTCCTGAGCAGTCTCAACAAATTCAACATCATCCCAGATGAAAGGACTCGAACTTGCGATGGCAGTCTTGGATAGGCGCTTGCTCCAGTTCATCGAGATGTTAACGGACATCGGCATGGATTGGCTAGCCTTCGAGTTAATCGAAGGAGTACGACGCGGTAGTGAACCCACAGAGACGGAGGAAATACTCACACTCGCGCGCGACCCGACCAGAACAGGACGCCTGGAGGAACTACTACATGATGTCGGTGACGGCGCTGAAGTGCAACCAATCCTCGGTGACGCTCAATTAAACTGGGCGGTTGAGTATGTCGAACAACGTCTCGAAGCCATACTCGCGGAGATGGCAGCATCGTTTAGAGCCCTCGACGCCCTCGTCGCATTAGGAAGTGATACTACAACGGAAAGCCGTCCCGGCCAGACAGTAGTTGTGTTGCTTCGTGCAGACGAAGACCAAAAGTTAGACCAGAATCTCGTAAGGGAAGCCCAGGCTCGCCTTCCGACATTGCAACAGTCGTTAAGGAACTGGCTCACTAGCGCGCAATCGAGTCTAGATTGATGATCAATAAAGTAAAGAGCGACTTAAGCGCTATCATCGGGTGTATTCCGACCTTGCAGTATGCCGCCGGTGCCGGTCGAACCTTCGAACTCTATGTCATGACCGGAATTGGCCTGGCTCTGCAAGCGAAGGGCTACGAGGTATGGATTCAGCGCTCGGATGGCAGCCCAGTCCTCTCAACCGAATCAGATCTTCGCTACATCCAGCGGGGCGGCCCACCTTCCGGCATTGCCCCCGCGGCTGATGGCACCGGCAACCCCAGCGCGATCGCCTTCCGGCGCGCGGACGGCCCGACATGGGAAATGCATAACGGGGTACAATTCGAGGGCCGAAGCGGCGCTGTTCACGAGATCGACCTTGCTATCCTCCCGGGGGCCGTCGCTCAAGCCCTGCGAAACCAGCCAAGTGGCGGCTCTCCACTTGGACGCCCGCGTATATCGATCGAATGTAAGGACGTCGGAACGCCTGGAGATCTTGACGAAATGCGGGCGTTTATCGCGCGCCTGTATGATATTTCACTTCTCAGCACCCACCAACCCTATCTCACAACCTCAGGCCCCCCAAGCGCAATCCATCCTGACGCTCCACCCGGATCGCTTCACGGTCCGGCGTTCAGCTATTGGGTAGAGAACCGGCGTACCTTGAATGTAGTCGCTCGCAGGACGGGTTTCCGAAGAGGAACCGCCACCATGAACGCCTATCATGCCGTAGCACCCTACGGCCACATCACGGTCGGAAGCAGTTCTTCAACTCAGCTAATGACTGACGTGGCAGATTGGATACATGCACGAGGATATTGAGACAAGCTGGTTCAAATTTCTTCTTTGTCAATCCTTTGAATGTAGTTCCGTCCTTCTTGTGTAATTGTCAAATGCAGTGGGTTTATTTGCATCCCTCCAGCAAAAACACCACCACCACTCTGTGACAAATTAACAAACCCAGATTCAACAATTCGTTTTATTAATATGTTCATGAACGGTGGCCATTGGATTGCTTGCCCCGTTGGAATTTTATTCGCCTCAAACAATACATCTATTTCTAGCTGAGAATACTTGTCGTGAATTGTGCGCAGGTTTATCTTGTACATCCGGAGACTTTTTCTATCAATTTTTTTTCTATCCGCCAGATTGTGGCAATTGGGGCATAGAGCAATTAAGTTTTCGTACTTGTGTTCTTTCCGCTCGGCCCAAGGAATTATATGATGAATCTCTACCTTAATATGTCTGCACGTCGGAATCGCACATCGGTGACCTGCCTCGACCAAGACCCTTCTCTTGAGGTCAGCCGGTATGGCAGGACGTGCCTTGTCGTCATGGGGTGGCATTTTGGTCTTGCCTAGCTCTTGTCTGCGCAATTGAACATGTAACTGCTTGTTTCATCATCTCGCCTGTAGCGGGCACGACACCTTTGGGCCAAGCCCTTGCCCCTGCTTGAGTTTCCTCAGCAGGGCGGTCGCACTGGAACAGCCCCTATCTTCGTACAGCAATCGGGAGAATTCAACTTGGGATCCCTCCTGTCCCCGCTTGTCCTCGAATGCCCGTCAAGGCGAACAACATATCGGGCCAGGGACTTCAATCAAGGACTGGGAGATCTCGAGTGGCGGTTGCGGATGCCCGAATCCGTTGGGCACAAGGGTCGGACTGGTGAAACTCCACCCCTATCCTTTTTCCAGCTGGCACGAAGGAGAGGACTTCGGCGCCACGAAACGGATAAGGTTTGTTGCTATACCCTGAGGAGCGCGTGCTCTGGCCCGAGGTCAGTGTTTGTGAGGAAACCAGCACCGAATCGGAGCCGATCATCATGTCCCTTGCCCGCTCACTCGACCGACTGCTGGCGGACGGTGCCCGGGCCCGCGTCCCGGGAATCGTCGCCGGTGTCACCGATGCCCGTCGGACCCGATACCTCGCCGGGTTCGGCCAGCGCGGTCCGGACGAGGGAATGATCATGACCGCCGACACGGTAGGGTGGATCGCATCGATGACCAAGCCGCTCACCTGTACCGTGGCCATGCAGCTGGTTGAGGCCGGTAGGCTTGACCTTGATGCCACGGCTGCAGATACCGTGCCAAACATTGCCGAACTCGGTGTCCTCGAGGGATTCGGGGACGACGGTGCGCCACGAATCCGGCCGCCGCGTCGCCCGGTTACTCTTCGCGACCTGCTCACCCACACCTCCGGACTGGTCTACGACATCTGGAACGCCGACATTCTCCGTTACCGGGAGGTGACGGAAACACCGGGCATCATCGCGTGCAAGGACAGCAGCCTCATGACACCCCTCGTCTTCGACCCGGGAGAGCGCTGGGACTACGGCATCGGCATCGACTGGGTCGGCAAGATGATCGAGGCCGCAAGCGGAAAGACTCTCGGCGCATACCTGCAGGAGCAGGTGTTCGAACCGCTCGGGATGCACGACACCGCCTTCAGGATCACGGGCGCCATGCGCAGGAGACTCGCCCGGACGTATGCGCGCGGTCCCGACGGCACGCTGGAGGTGGAACCGGAGCGCGTACTGCCCCAGGAACCCGAATTCGAGATGGGCGGCGGCGGTCTCTACGGGACCGTCGGCGATTTCCTGAAGTTCATTCGCATGATCCTGAACCGGGGGCAGAGCGGTTCCGCCCGGATCCTGCGACCCGAAACCGTGGACGCCATGTCGGGCAACCAGATCAGCCCGCTCAGGGTGTCCCGGCTGAGGGCGGCCATGCCGGCTCTCTCGAATGACGCCGAGTTCTTCCCCGGGGTCGCGAAGACCTGGAGCTTCGCCTTCATGATCAACGAGCAGCAGGCGCCGACCGGACGCTCCGCCGGCAGTCTCGCATGGGCCGGGCTTGCCAATTCCTACTTCTGGATCGATCCGGCCCGCGGGATCGGCGGCGCCTGGCTCACCCAGATCCTGCCTTTCGTCGACCGGGAAGCCTTCCCGCTCTACCTCGCGTTTGAAAAGGCGGTCTACGACAGCTTGTCGGAATGACGCCGCGTCAGAGCTCGAGCACCTCGGTGATACCCGGCAGCGACTTGACCGCGGCGCGCATCCGGGCATCGGTCCGGTAGGTTTCCGGAAGCGCGATGTCGATCTCCCGGTCCCGGCTCCAGACGACGAGGTGGACCGGGCCGGAGCCGCCGCTGCCGTGCTCGGCAAGCACCTGGGCCAGGTGTGGCAGAGGTTGGGCGTTCGCGAGGAAGATCCGCAGGCCGGTCACCGTCCGGTCCATCACCTCGTCGAGCGGGCGAACACCGTTGGCCAGCACCCGCCGCGACCCGTCCTCCACCCGGACCTCGGCCTCGACCAGCAGGATCTTGCCCACCTCGAGGAACTGCCGCACCTCGGCGAGGAGATCGGAGAAGACCGTGACCTCGAAGCTCCCGGTGCGGTCGCTGAGCTGGACGAACGCGAATTTCCTGCCGGACCGTCCCGTGCGTACGCTGCACCCGGTCACGATGCCCGCGAGATTGACCCTTCCGCGGGCTTCCCCCGCCTCGACCTCGGCCGACCCCACCACGCCCAGGCGATCGAGCGCGGAGGAATAGCCCTCAAGCGGATCCGCCGACATGCAGAACCCGATCGCCTCGAACTCGAGGCTGATCCGCTCGGCAAGCGGCATCTCGTCGCGGTCCGGCAGCGCGAGCGCCGGCATCAGCCCCTCCTCGGCGTCTCCGAACAGGTTTGCCTGTCCCGACTCCCGCTCGGCCGCGGCCGCTGACGCGTGCGCCAGGATCAGTTCGGCCCCCTCGAGCAGCTGCGCCCGGTTGCCGGTCATGCTGTCGAACGCGCCAGAGCGGATCAGGTACTCCAGTGTCCGCCGGTTGAAGGAGCGGGTATCGATGCGGGATGCAAAGTCGGTCAGGTCGCGGAATTGACCGCCGGAGCGTTCCTCCTCAAGCCGCTCGATCGCAGCCGCGCTCACGTTGCGGATGGCGCCCAGCGCGTACCGGATCCCCATCGCGCCGTCGGGACCGGCCTCGACCCGGAAGTCATGGCCCGACCGGTTGATGTCGGGCGGAAACAGCTCGATGCCGCAGCGTCGCAGTTCCTCGCGGAACACGTTGAGCTTGTCGGTGTTGCCGACCTCGTAGCACATGGAGGCCGCGAGGAACTCCACGGGGTGGTTGGCCTTGAGCCAGGCGGTCTGGTAGGCGATGACCGCGTAGGCGGCCGCGTGACTCTTGTTGAACCCGTAGCCGGCGAACGCCGAGATCGTATCGAAGATAGACGATGCCTGGCTGGCCGGCACATCACGGTCGACACAGCCCTGGACGAAGGTCTCGCGTTGGGCATCCATCTCGGCCTTGATCTTCTTGCCCATGGCTCGGCGGAGCAGGTCGGCGCCACCCAGCGAGTATCCGGCAAGGATCTGGGCCGCCTGCTGTACCTGCTCCTGGTAGATCATGATGCCGAAGGTCTCCTTCAGCACCGGCTCAAGCTTCGGGTGCACGTACTCGACCCGTTCCTCGCCGTGCTTGCGGGCAACGTAGCTCGGGATGTTCGCCATCGGCCCCGGACGGTACAGGGCAACGAGCGCGATGATGTCCTCCAGCCGGTCCGGCCGCATGCCCTTGAGCACGTCGCGCATGCCGGAACTTTCCAGCTGGAACACGCCGACGCTGTCGCCCCGGGAAATCATCTCGAAGGTCTTGGCGTCATCGAGTGGGATCGTCTCCAGGTCGATCTCGATGCCGCGGTCCCGCAGCAGGTCGACCGCCTTCTGCAGCACCGACAGGGTCTTCAACCCCAGGAAGTCGAACTTGACCAGGCCAGCGTTCTCCACCCACTTCATGTTGAACTGGGTCGCCGGCGTGTCGGAGCGCGGATCGCGGTAGAGCGGCACCAGCTGGCGCAGCGGTCGGTCACCGATCACCACGCCCGCCGCGTGGGTGGAGGCGTTCCGGTACAGCCCCTCGAGCCGCAGACCGGTCTGGATGAGCCGGGCCACGCTCTCGTCCTGGTTGCGCAGCGTGCGCAGTTCGTCCTCTCCCTCGACCGCGTCGGCGAGGCTGACCGGGTTTGCCGGGTTGAACGGGATCAGCTTGCAGATGCGATCGACCAGCCCATAGGGCATTTCGAGCACGCGCCCGACATCGCGCAGGACCGCACGAGCCTGCAGCTTGCCAAAGGTAATGATCTGGGCGACCCGGTCGCTGCCGTAGCGCTGCTTGACGTATTCGATCACCTCGCCGCGCCGGTCCTGGCAGAAGTCGATGTCGAAGTCCGGCATCGACACGCGTTCTGGATTGAGGAAGCGTTCGAACAGCAGGCCCCATCTGAGAGGGTCGAGGTCGGTGATCCTGAGTGACCACGCCACCACCGAGCCAGCCCCGGACCCACGTCCCGGACCGACCGGAATGTCATTGGACCGGGCCCAGCGGATGAAATCGAACACGATCAGGAAATACCCCGGGAACCCCATCTCGATGATGATGTCGAGTTCGCTCTCAAGCCGCTGCTCGTAGGGCTCGGACCGCTCCGCGTCGGCGGGACCGTCCGGAAGTTCCCCGAGCCGCTCCGCAAGGCCCTGGCGCGCCAGCAGCCGCAGTTCCTCCGCCTCGTCGCGTCCCTCGCCGGCCGGATAGGCCGGCAGGATCGGTGCGGCCGTCCTCGGCATGTAGCTGCACCGCTGCGCGATCACCAGGGTGTTGTCGATGGCCTCGGGGAGGTCCGCGAACAGGCTGCACATCTCGTCGGCGGACTTGAACCGGTGATCCGGGGTCACCCGCGGGCGTTTGGCGTCGCTGATGGTGGTGGACGCGGCGATGCAAAGCAGGGCGTCGTGCGCCTCGTACATGTCCGCATCTGCGAAATGACAGTCGTTGGTCGCGACCAGCGGCAGGTTCCTGTCGTAGGCGAGCGAAACCAGCCGCGACTCGATCGCCTGTTCCGCCTCCAGCCCGTGCCGCTGCAGCTCGATGTACAGCCGTCCGGGAAACAGCTCCTCGAGATGCGCGAGGACCTCGGAGGCCTGGGCGTCGCTGCCCTCGAGCAGAAGGCGGCCGACGGCGCCGCGCACCCCGCCGGTGAGCGCGATCAGCCCCTCCGGGTGACGAGCCAGGTCGGCGAGCGACACCCTGTTCTCCTCGCCGCCGGCCCCTTCCAGGAAGGCCCGGCTCGAGAGTTCGAGCAGGTTCTGATACCCGGTCTCCGTCGCCGCGAGCAGGTGCAGGATGTCGGGTGCTGGCGCCCGCTGGCCCGACCCGGCCATGCGCCCGGCGTCCTCGCGGTGGATGCCGAGTGAAATCCCGATGATCGGCTGGACCCCGGCCTTGCTGGCGGTGACCGCAAACTCCAGTGCCCCGAACAGGTTGCCGGTGTCGGTGACCGCGACTGCCGGCATGGCATGTCCTGCGCAGGTGCTGACCAGTTCGTCGATCCTGAGCGCGCCCTGCGCCAGCGAGTAGGCGGTCCGAACCGTCAGGTGAACGAAGTCGGCGTGTGCCATTGGGTCCCCTCCACGCGGTCCGGCAATGCCGATGCACCCGGCGTCCCTGCCCCCACCTGCGTGCCAGAACAGGACCCTGTCGGGCAAGTCGGTTGGCTCGGAGGCCGGCACAGCGGCGCAGAACCTGAAGATCCGCCCCGCCGGCACGGGGAGATCCGGCCCTTAGCCCGGGTCGGCGCCGGGCGAATCATGTCACGCGACCGTCAGGGATCCGCCCTGTCGGCCCCGCTCATGCCGGCATCGGGATACCCGGCCGGTTCGACCCGGCCGTCCCTGATCGTCACCACCCGGTCGGTCAGGCCGGCGAGATCCGCGTCGTGCGTCGCCACCAGTGTCGTCAGTCCGCTTGCCTGAATGATCCCGCGCAGGGTGGTAAACAGCTCGGCCGAGGTCTGCTGGTCGAGGTTCCCGGTCGGCTCGTCGGCCAGCACCAACGAGGGGACATTCGCAAAGGCGCGCGCGATGGCCACCCGTTGCTGTTCGCCGCCCGACAGCTGGCCGGGGCGATGCCGCGCCCGGTCTGCCAGTCCGACCATGTCCAGCAGTTCCAGCGAGCGGTTCCTGGCCGTCGAAGACGCCAGTCCCGCGATCAGTTGCGGGATCATCACGTTCTCGAGCGCGGAGAATTCGGCCATGAGATGATGGAACTGGTAGACGAACCCGATGCCGTTTCGGCGGATCCGGGTTCGCTCGGCATCGCCCAGAGACCCGCAGTCCCGACCCTGGTACAGCACCTGACCGGTCTCGGGCGCCTCGAGCAGGCCTGCAACGTGCAGCAGGGTCGACTTTCCGGACCCGGACGGTCCCACCAGCGCCACCATTTCCCCGCGCCCGAGCACGAGGTCGGCTCCGCGCAGCACGTCGAGCCGGCGCGTGCCCTGCCGGTAGGAGTGTGCGACCCCACGCAGTTCGAGCACCGGCGGGGCCGGTTCAGCCATGGCGCAAGACCTCCACCGGGTCGATCCTCGCGGCCCGCCAGGACGGGTAGATCGAGGCGCCCAGAGACAGCACCAGCGCCAGCGCGATGACCGCGACGACCTCCACCGGATCGACCACGGCCGGCAGCCGGGAAAGGAAATAGATCTCGGCCGAGAACAGGTCGCCGCCGGTCAGGCTCTCCAGTGCCTGGCGGATGCTCTCGATGTTGGCGCAGAACACCAATCCGAGTACGGAGCCGGCCACGGTCCCGATCACCCCGACACTGGCCCCGGCAAGGAAGAAGACCCGCGTGACCATGCCACGCGACGCACCCATGGTCCGCATGACGGCAATGGCGCTGCGCTTGTCATTCACCATCATGATCATCGAGGAAATGATGTTGAACCCGGCTACCAGGATGATCAGGGTCAGGATCAGGAACATCACGTTCCGCTCGACCTGCAGAGCGTTGAAGAAGCTGGCGTTCTGCCGCTTCCAGCTGACCACGCGAAGGTCGTCGCCAGTGGCCGCGACAAGGGGCCCGCGGTACCTCTCGACGAGGTCGGGATCGTCGACCATGACCTCGATCGCGTTGACCGCATCTCCGCTACGAAAGAACAGCTGCGCCTGGGCGAGCGGCACGTAGACGAAGCTGTTGTCGTATTCGAACATGCCGACGTTGAACAGGCCGGCGACCCGGAACGCCCTGATCCGGGGAACGCTGCCGATGACCGTGGTGGTGGTGACCGGGGAGATGAGTCTCACCCGGTCGCCGACACCGATGGCGAGCCGCTCGGCCAGCCGGTCCCCGATCACCACGCCGTCGGTGAAATCGCCGATCGAACCGGCCACGATGTTGTCGGGAATGACCCTGCGCGCCGCGAGATCGTCCCCGGTCATGCCACGGACCAGGGCGCCGGATGCCCGGCCATTGGCCATTGCCATCACCTGGCCCTGCAGCTGCGGTGTCACCGTCACGACCCCGGGAACCGCCCGGATCCGCTGCACCACATCGCCGTAGTCGGGCATCGGTCCGTGGTCCGCGTAGACCGTCACGTGCCCGTTCAGGCCGAGGACCCTGGAGAGCAGCTCGATCCTGAACCCGTTCATGACCGACATGACGATAATCAGCGTTCCCACACCGAGACAGATCCCGAGCAGCGAGAACCAGGCGATCACCGAAATGAAACCGTCCTGCCGGCGCGAGCGCAGGTAACGCAGGGCAACCATCCGTTCGAAACTGCCGAACACCGTGCGCTCCCGGTCAGGGGTTCAGGCGGCAAGCCGGGCTGTCGCCGCCTCCGGTGTCATTTCCTCGGTCGCTCCGGTTCGCCTGTCCTTGACCTCGACCACGCCGGACCGCAGGCCGCGCGGACCAACGATCACCTGCCACGGCAGGCCGATCAGGTCCATGTCGGCGAGCTTGGCCCCTGGGCGTTCGTCGCGGTCGTCGATCAGCACCTCGATTCCGGCGGCGCCAAGCTGTGCATAGAGGTCATCGCAGACCCGGGTGCACTCCTCGTTGCCAACAGCCAGGTTGACGACCCCGACCCGGAACGGGGCCACCGGCTCGGGCCATATGATGCCCCGGTCATCGTGGCTGGCCTCGATGATCGCGCCGACCAGCCTCGAGATCCCGATGCCGTAAGACCCCATGTGAACCGCGACCTCGCGGCCGTCCGGACCGGCGACACGGCCGCCGAGCGGATCCGAGTACTTGGTGCCGAAGTAGAAGATGTGGCCGACCTCGATCCCCCTGGTGACGACAAGGTCTTCCGGCGCCACCGGGCAGTTCGACGGATCGTGCTTGTCGTCGGTGGCGGCGTAGCGTTCGAGAAACGAATCCACCACCGGTTGCAGGTCGCCCTCCATGTCGATCGACCGGTTGCGGATGTCATCGGTCAACCAGTCGCGGTGGCAGAACACCTCGCTCTCGCCGGTTTCGGCCAGGACGATGAACTCGTGGCTCAGGTCTCCGCCGATCGGTCCGGTCTCCGCCGCCATCGGAATCGCCCGCAGTCCCATGCGGGCGTACGTCTTCAGGTAGGCGATGAACATCTTGTTGTAGGACCGGATCGCCCCCTCGTGGTCGAGGTCGAAGGAATAGTTGTCCTTCATCAGGAATTCCCGCCCGCGCATCACGCCGAAGCGCGGCCGCATCTCGTCACGGAACTTCCACTGGATGTGGTAGAGATTGAGCGGAAGCGACCGGTAGCTCCTGACATGACTGCGGAAGATGTCGGTCACCAGTTCCTCGTTGGTGGGACCGTACAGCATGTCCCGGCCGTGCCGGTCCTTGATGCGGAGCATCTCGGCGCCGTAGTCGTGGTAGCGTCCGCTCTGCTCCCACAGGTCGGCCGCCTGGATGGTCGGCATCAGGATCTCGTGTGCACCGGCGGCGTTCTGTTCCTCGCGCACGATCTGTTCCACCTTGCGCAGCACACGGTGGCCCATCGGCAGCCACGAGTAGATCCCGGCACTGGCCTGCTGGACCATGCCCGCTCGCAGCATGTACCGGTGCGAGACGATCTGGGCCTCCTTCGGCGTATCGCGCAGGGTCGGAATGAAGTAACCGGAGAGTCTCATCTGTTCGGGTACTCCCGGAAGTGTCGGTTGACGCGGAACGTCCGCGCGCGGTTCAGGAGGATGCAGCCTCGATCTTGCGGTAGATCGCCGAAAAGTCCAGCGCCCCGCCGCCGCCCTCGAGAAACTCGTCGAACATGCGCGAGGCCTCGGCACCGAGCCGGCTGGCCTGGCCCGCGGTCCCGGCCGCGTCCATGGCCAGCCTGAGGTCCTTGGCCATCATGGCCGCGGTGAAACCCGGCTGGTAGTCGCGGTTGGCCGGCGAGGCCGGCACCGGGCCCGCCACCGGACAGTAGGAAGTCAGGGCCCAGCTCTGACCGGACGACTGCGATATGATCGAGAACAGGGCGTCGATGTTCACCCCGAGTTTCTGACCCATGGACAGGCTCTCGCTGGTCGCGATCATCGAGATGCCGAGAATGAGATTGTTGCAGATCTTCGCCACCTGGCCGGTTCCGGCGTCTCCGACGTGAACGATGGTCCGGCCCATGACGTCGAGCAGCGGCTGAACCTGCCGGAACCCGTCACCGGTCCCGCCAACCATGAAGGTAAGCGTGCCCGCCTCGGCCCCGCCGGTCCCACCCGAGACCGGCGCATCAAGCATGGTGAACCCGGCCGCGGCCGCGAGGGCCGCGACATCGCGCGCGGTCTCGACGTCGATGGTCGAGCAGTCGACGAGGACCGCTTCGCCCGGCGCGTTCGGGATGATGGTTTCGGAGTAGACCTCCCGGACGTGCCGGCCCTCGGGCAGCATGGTCACAACGAACTCGGCGCCCTCGAGACAGGCCTCGGCGGACCCTGCCGTCTTTCCCCCATCCGCTGCGAAGGCATCGACCGCGCCGGCCACGATGTCGTAACCCGTGACCTCATGGCTTGCCGCAACGAGGTTGCGCGCCATCGGCAGCCCCATGTTGCCCAGTCCGATGAATGCGATACGCGCCATGGTGCCTCTCCTCTGCCTGCCGTTTCCCCGCGAGCCCTCAGCCGAAGGTCAGTTCGCGCCACGCGACACGTTCGAAGTGGCGTGCCACCAGTTCGTCGGACACGTCCTCCAGCCGGGCCGGTTGCCAGTCGGGCGCCT
This sequence comes from Alphaproteobacteria bacterium, assembly GCA_022822665.1. Taxonomy (GTDB): domain Bacteria; phylum Pseudomonadota; class Alphaproteobacteria; order Thalassobaculales; family Thalassobaculaceae; genus Bin52. The sequence continues at coordinate 80,481 of JAJEAR010000029.1, forward strand.
GATCCTTGTCGACCAGCAGCGCACGCACGCCTTCGCGGAAGTCGTGACCGAGCGCAAAGTGCTGCGACATCCTGTATTCCATCGTCATTGTCTCGGCGAAGGTCTGCGCCCGTGCACCGCGCCGGACCTGCTCCAGCGTGACCTTGAGGCTGGTCGGCGACTTCCCCGCGATGCTCTCCAGGGCCGACTTCGCGAACGGGGTCCCGATCGATTGAAGCCGCGCGACAATCTCCTCCAGCCGGTTGGCGCCAAAGCAGAAGTCGATGTCACCGAGCGCCCCAACCACCGGGGCATCGCCGTCGGGCACGATCGCCATGTCATCGAGAATCGCGCCAATCGTCCCCTCGGCATCGGGTGTGAGGTCGGCGGCGCGCAGCGCAGATTCCAGCTCTTCGAGACGGTCGGCCGGAACCACGTGGGTCGCGATTCCCAGTTCGAGGCAGTCCCGGGCGCCAACCGGCGTTCCGGTCAGTGCGAGACAGGTCCCGGATTCGCCTGGCAGTCGTGACAGGAACCAGGCGCCGCCGACATCCGGAAACAGCCCGATGCCGGTCTCCGGCATGCCCACGCGTGTGCGTTCCGTCGCGACCCGGAAGCGGCCGTGCACTGACAGTCCCACCCCTCCTCCCATGCATACCCGGTCGATCAGCGCGACCCAGGGCTTTACGGAGGTGTGGATCTGGTGATTGAGGATGTACTCCTCGTAGAAGAAGTCGCGCACAAGTTCCGGAGTCCCGTCACCGTCATGCTCAACGATCGCGGCCCGGATGGCCCTGACGTCGCCGCCGGCGCAGAACGCCCTGTCTCCCGCGCCCCTGACCAGGACCGCGGAGACCGCGTCGTCGGCCAGCCAGCCTGTAACCGTGCGGCGCAGGTCGAAGATCATGCCAAGCGTGAGCGCGTTGAGCTGGCGCGGCCGGTTCAGGGTAATGGTGCCGATACCATCCGACACGTCGAAGAGAACTTCAGGCTCCGTCACAGGACTTCCTTCCCGCAGGTCACGAACGCAGCAGTTCGCGGGCGATGATCACCCGCATGATCTCGTTGGTGCCTTCCAGGATCTGGTGCACCCGCAGGTCCCTGAGCAGACGTTCGATCGGGAAATCCCGCAGGTAGCCATAGCCGCCGTGGATCTGCAGCGCCTCGTTGCAGACGCGCGAACCGAGATCGGTCGCAAGGCGTTTTGCCATCGCGCAATGCACTGTGGCCTGGGAATCGCCCTCGTCGAGGCTGCAGGCAGCCCGGTGGATCATGAGACGCGCGGCCTCGAGTTCGGTTGCCATGTCGGCAAGCTTGAACCGGGTCACCTGAAACTCGCTGAGCGCCTGTCCGAACTGGCGGCGTGCAAGCGCGTGATCGCGCGCCGCCTCCATGGCCGCACGGGCGCCGCCGATGGAGCAGGCCCCGATATTGATCCTGCCGCCGTCCAGACCGGCCATGGCGATCGTGAAACCGTCCCCGGTCCCGCCGACCACGTTCTCCACCGGGACCCGGCACTCGTCGAAGTGCACCATGGCCGTGTGCTGGCTGTTCCAGCCGAGCTTGCGTTCCTTGGCTCCGAAGGAGAGGCCCGGGGTGTCACGCTCGACCAGGACGCAGGAGATTCCCTTCGGGCCCTCATCGCCGGTCCGGCACATCACGGCATAGACATCGCTGGTGGAGCCGCCGGAGATGAATGCCTTGGTTCCGTTGAGCACCAGGTGGCTGTTGCCGTCGCGCCGCGCACTGGTCGTGAGCGATGCGGCATCGGATCCAGCGTTCGGCTCTGTCAGGCAGTAGCTGGCCATGGCCTGCATCGAGGTCAGTCCGGGCACCATACGCCGGCGCAACGCGTCGTTGCCGAACCGGTCGATCATCCACACGACCATATTGTGGATCGAGAGGTAGGCCGCGGTAGACGGACAGGCGGCGGCGAGTTCCTCGAAGATGATCGCCGCCTCGAGCCGACCAAGGCCGGACCCACCGTACTCTTCGGAAATGTAGATGCCGGCGAGCCCGAGAGCCGCGGCAGAGCGCAACTGCTCCGCGGGAAAGATCTCGTCCTCGTCCCAGCGTGCGGCGTGCGGCGCGAACTGCTCGGTCGCGAATTCCCGCGCCATGTCGCGGATGGCGACCTGCTCGTCAGACAGCCGAAAATCCATGGATGCGCCCGCTTGCCAGGAACGGGCCTGATCATAGGGTGAGGTCCCCACCTGTCAATGTGGCGCCCTGGGGAGCCTTGCCCTCCGCGAGCCCCATTTCGACCTGCGACGAAGACGGCGATCTCCTGACCCCATACACGAAACGCCGGGCCATACCGGTCGGCGATCAACGGCTATCCGAAGACCCTGCGAGCTCTGTGCTCCACACTGCGGTCAGCACAGCCGCTGCAACGTCGCAGCCGCGAAGTAGGAGACGGAACGGGTCTCCGGGGATGTCGAGCGACATTCTGGTACCCGGAACGGCATTGTCGAACCGCTTTCTGATCCCCACAGGAATCGCGGCGCGGGCCGGCACCAGACCAAGGATGACGCGTTCAGTGCGATTGATTATTTCGACGTTCCCGAGCCGTTCGGACAGCCGTGCCCGAACGGGGCACTCTCCCTGGACCCTGACGCTCCCACCAATCCTGTTTCATCAGGCATCCGGTGGCCTGTACGCCTGGTTGATCACTTGTCGTTGAACGGCAACGGCACCGGCAGGCCGTCGTCCGGCTATCGGCCGTCCATCACCAGCTGCATCCGGTCGCGTAACGACTCCGCCGCCTCGGCGACGGCCGGTCGGCCGGCGAGTGCAGCCTCCGCCACTGCCTGCCCGAGACCCGGCTCGTCCCGCTTGGGATTTACCGGTGCGCGCAAGAGATCCAACCACAAGTTCGCCCGACCGGCCGCAAACCGGGCCAGATCGGGGATTTGCACGGCCATGCCGTCGTTACGTTCTTCGATCTCGGATATCCAGAGATCGACCGTTCCGGCAAGGCGCGTGAGCGCGGCCTTCACCTCCGCCACTTCGGGCCGTCGGAATTCGTGTGTCGCCATATGGCGGGCGCGGGTGGAGCCGCTCAGCGCTGCCATCCGCTCTGCCAGCGCGGACTCCTCCCGCCGCTGCGCGGCGAACTCGGCGGCCAGGCCGGCACTGTCATGGCCGCGGTCGGCAGGCACGCCACGGCGTTCCATTACCGCCTTGACCAGGAGTCCAGCAGCATCAGCGCTGGCCTGCAGCAGGCTGTTGCAGTACTCGCCGCTTCCGATCCAGGCGTCGCTCGCTGCCACGGCGTCGAGCGGTGCAAGCGCCGCGTGTATCTTCACCAACACCAGTCGCATCCGGCTGGCCCAGTCTTCCGGGTTCATGACGGCATGCCATGCCATCTGTGCCGGATCCGGCCCGTTCCACTCGCCCGCGAGCACTCTGCCGTCCCGGCAGATGACGTAGGGCGGGGTGGCGAGCACGCGGGCGCGGCGCCGGAGATCGTCCTCGGACAGCACCCAGGCATCGACGCGGAGAAGGGCATCAGGCAACTGTTGTCGCGGAAACACCGATGTCGGCAGGCCCGGGTGACGGGGTTCCCCGCCTTCAAGCACGAAGGCGACATCCCAGTCGCTGTCCGGGCGTTGCGTTCCGCGTGCCCGGGATCCGAACAGCACCGCGGCCCTGGCCTGCGGCCACTGGCGCAGGACCTCCCGGCAGGCGGCGACCAGTTCCTGTTCGGTGATGACGGCTGACATGAGGCTGTTTGCGGCTGAACCCACGGTGTGCCGCCAACATAGCAAGGGCGAAAGTGCGTGCTGCTCGCCCTGGCGCCGGAGCGAAGGATACCCTCGGGCAAGGCAGGAATGGTTCCACCTGTCCCGGATCGGGAAGTCCGGTACCCTGTTGAAGACCTTGGCGCGGTTGCTCTGGTTCCGGTCGCTAACTGGTCATGGGCGCATCGCCGGGCCCCAAGATCGTTTCGTGGCATTCTCTGGACCGGGCCCGGGAACTGCAGAGGGCCTCTCCGGCATACGGCTGATCATGTTCCGTGACTGCACAGCCGACATGCGGGAGAGGGGTCGGCAAGTATCGAGTGCAGGAACCAGCCTTATGGTCGGGACCCTCCCGGTTCGCTAACGTCAGGAGAATGTTGGCGAGGATCCGAGAATGGACACGTGGACACATGCCCCGGAACGTACCTGACAAACGAAAGAGAAGGCCGCGCATAGCCTCGCCCGATGAGGTTCGCATTACCCGCGAGGGCGGCACGGCATTCATAGAGTACGCTGACTCAAACATAATGGGCGTCAATCTCCAGTTCGGATCCGAGCTTGCGGGGATGACGGACGCGGAGGTACTCGCCGAACACAATGCGATACTCCAGTTCCAGGCCGAGTCGATCGCCAGGGAGTTGGAACGGCCGTTGATCGAAATCCCGCCCGGCCGTCCGCAGATCAAATACCACGAGTTCACCCGACAGTGGGCGCCGCGCGGGGATGTGCTGCGGTGCTACATCGGGAGCGTTGAGGGGAAGGCATTCATATGGATTGATGACATGAAGCTCAGTCTCGAAGCGTTCGGAAGGCTGCTTGAGGCGCACGAAGGATTCGGGATGCGCATTGCCTTCGTTGACGAGGACGCGGTGGCCTACGAGCCCAAGATCGAGGTGAAGGAGCCGGAAGAGTCCGAGAACGGATGAGGGTCCCCCAATCGATCCCCTCGGCGCCGGAGCCGAGCGACCGTGCAGCGATCTGCCTGCGAGATCAGTGCGCCCGAATGCCAGGCGGATCCCACCGTCCGGCCTTCTGCACCTTGACCAGACCGGCCCTGGCTGCGGCGAAAGACTGTGCCGATTCGACACCCGACGGATGGCCTGGGTGTCGACTTCGGCCTTGATGTCGGTGCGCCGGCACGGCAGCGCTTACACAGGTGCCGAATTCCTGCATCGCGCCCGTGCGACGAAACTTGCCTCAGGCGGTGAACCAAAGGCCGGCCGGGTTGCTGAACCCAACTTGAACGGCCCGGGGCAAGGGGCCGGTGAGAGCACCCCACGAAGATCAACAGCGCCATGTTCGGCCATCCCTCGCGGCAGACCACGTCCCGTCCCTGCCCCTTTCCTTTTGGGATGAGCGAACACACTCCAGGGGCTGCGGTCGAACTCGGCCTGACGCGCAGGGTGCGCCCGACAGATGGTTTCCTGCGCGCTCACCGCTCGCCGCTCCCACGCCCGGCTCGTGGTGGCCGATACGCTCCGCCAAAGCCACGCACACGAGCGATCTCCATGGTATATGCGCAGGGGGCCAGCGCGCATTCGATGCGGTTTCGGCGCTGTCGGGCCGCAGCAACCATACGAGGAACCGGAACCCGATCCATGGAGCATCATCCCGTCAAGCCGGAGTCGATCCGACCCTTTCGCATCGAGGTTCCCGACGCGGTCCTCGACGACATTCGCCAGCGTGTCCGGAACTATCCGTGGCACGAAATGCCCGACGACGGCGGATGGAGCTACGGCGCGAACCTCGACTACATGAAGGAGCTTTGCGCCTACTGGCTGGACGGGTTCGACTGGCGCCAGCAGGAAGCCCGCATCAACCGGCATCCCCAGTTCACGGCGCCGGTCGACGGGATCGACATCCACTTCATACACGAAAGAAGCGACAATCCGGACGCCTTGCCGCTGATTATCTCCCACGGCTGGCCGGGTTCGGTTGTCGAGTTCCTCGACATCATCGAGCCCCTTGCACACCCCGAACGCCACGGGGGCAACGCCGAGGACGCATTCCACGTCATTGCGCCCTCGCTCCCGGGATTTGGATTCTCCGGCCGCCCACCCCGGCCCTGGGGTCCCCGCAGGATGGCCCGGGCGTTCGCCGGACTGATGACCGACACCCTGGGATACGACGGATATCTCGCCCAGGGAGGCGACTGGGGCGGCGCCATCTCGTCCTGGCTGGGCTACGAACACGCACCGGCCTGTCGGGCCATCCACGTCAACATCATGACCATGCGCCATCCGGATGGCCCGCGGGGAGCGGAAGAAGCGGCATGGGCAGCGAGATTCGAGGAGGAACAGGAGCTGGAGAACGGCTACCGCACGCAGCAGGCGACCAAGCCGCAAACGCTGAGCTACGCGATGATGGACAGCCCAGTGGGGGTCGCCGCCTGGCTCGTCGAAAAGTTCAACTCCTGGTCCGACACGATTGGCGACGACGTCGAGAGCGTTCACTCCAAGGACGCCCTGCTGACCAACATCATGGTCTACCTGGTCACCCGGACCTTCAACACCGCAAGCTGGGTCTACTACGGCCGGCGCGAGGAAGGCGGGCGCGTGCTGTCGCCGGAAGGCAGAAGGGTTGAGGTTCCGACGGGCTGCGCCCTGTTCCCCGCCGAACTCCTGTCGTGGCCCCCGAGAAGCTACGTGGAAAGGGTCTACAACGTGACCCGCTGGACCGAGATGCCGCGGGGCGGCCACTTCGGGGCGATGGAACAGCCGGAACTGTTTCTCGAAGATGTCCGCGCCTTTGCCCGTACCGTGCGCTGAGCTCGGTCCACCAGCGGCTGCCATACCGTCGCAACTTCTCTGACGAGGTTGTTTTTTGCCCTGTTTCGGCTTTCCGCCGGCAGGTGCGTGAATTCAGTCCCGACGCGATACCGGAACCGGTCTCCGGGTGATAGGCCCGGCCGGTGCCGCATACATTGGCACACACGCTGCCAGCTGCCCGAGGGACATTCGCGATGTGATGGTGCGGGATCCACCGCGCAAATCGCACCAGGGGAAACAAGTCGCTCCGGACCGGCCGCGCCGGATCAACACGGACCCTGCCGCCTCGCAGGTCTCGCTCAGGTCATGACATCGGCGAGACGGACGCGCTACAATCGGAGCATGATGATCGACATCTCTTCCGCCACCATCGGCGAACTCGGCACGGCACTGCGAGCCGGCCAGGTAACGGCACGCGACCTGCTCGACCAGGCTCTGGCCAACCGGAACGAGGCGCTCGGCGCCTACAAGCTCTGGATGCCGGACCAGGCTGCCCGCGCAGCCGACCTCGCTGACGCCGCTTTCGCGCAGGGCCTCGAATTCGGGCCCCTGCAGGGCTTGCCTGTCTCGGTCAAGGACCTGTTCGGCGTCGCCGGAACACCCACCCATGCCGGAGCCCCGAAACCGCTGCCTTCAGCCTGGGAAGCCGAGGGACCGGTTGTCGCGGCGGTCAGGAGCGGGCTGGCCGTCATCACCGGCAAGACGCACACGGTCGAGTTCGCCTTCGGCGGCGTCGGCTCGAACCCGCATTGGGGCACGCCGCGAAATCCGTGGGGCGGGACATCGCACCGGGTTCCGGGCGGCTCCAGCGCCGGCGCCGGTGTGTCACTGCTGGAAGGTACAGCCGTCGCGGCGCTCGGTTCGGACACCGCCGGGTCGGTACGCATTCCGGCGAGCTTCACCGGCACGGTTGGCCTCAAGACGAGCTTCGGACGCTGGTCGCTCCAGGGCATCGTGCCACTCAGCCCGTCTCTCGATACCGCGGGCCTGCTGACCCGCTCGGTTGCGGACGCGGCTCTCGCCTTTCCAACGATGGACCCGGTCTGCCAGACGCCGCCCATGCCGGCGGACCAATCCAGCCTGCGGCTGGGCGTGATCGAGAACTTCTTCGAGGAGTGCGGGCCCGGCGTTGCAGAGGCCGTGCGCACAGCGCTTGCCGAGCTGGAACAACGGGGCGTGACGGTACGCACATTCGACCTGCCGGAAGTCGCCGTCGCCAAGGAGATCTTCGGTGAGGGCGGGCTTGCGGTCCCGGAATTCGTCGCCTTCATCGAGAACGAACTGCCCGAGTTCAAGGCGACGCTGGACCCGAATGTCCGCAGTCGTTTCGAGGCCTTCGGAACATTGACGGCGACAGCGTACCTGGGGCGAAAGATGCGCATCGCCCGCGCGGCGGCAGCGGCGAACGCCAGGCTCGCCGGCATCGATGCCGTTGTCGGGCCAACGACGCCGATCACCGCTCCCCTTCTGCAGCATGCAGCCGAAGGAGAAGGGTACCGGACGCACAACATGGCCGCGCTCCGCAATACCATGCCGGGCAACATTCTGGAGTTCTGCGGACTGACAATCCCGGCCGGTCTCGACGACTCGGGCATGCCGGTGGGTCTGCAACTGCTTGCCCCGCGCGGCATGGACGAACGTCTGATTTCCATCGGCCTTGCCGTGGAAGCGGTGATCGGTCCGGCGTCCCGGCGTCTCGGGCCCCCTCCGGGCATGACCGCAGGTGCGTGACGGACCGAGCGGTCCGCAGTCCATGTATGCACCGATGTCGCCGGCAAGGCGGCGTTGATCACCGGCGGCAACAGCACAGTCGGGCGGGGTTTCGCGGACGCCATCGCGCAGGCAGGCGGCGACCTCTGCTGCCAGGCAGGGAACAAGCGCAGGCAGGAACGCTGGCGTCGCAGCGTCCAGACGGGCCGTAACCTGCTCCTGCACCACCTCCATCCTGGTGCCCGCCGGCAGCAGTTCACGACGCTCCTCCTCCCGAACCACCACCGACGAAAAGGCCGGCGCCGTGTCCGAGGCCGGCAAAACCAGACGGCCTTCGCGTACCATGTGACGGCAGTTCGACAGCTGGTTGGACGAAGATCGTAACGGGCCGCCACCCCGCGCACCGTCGCTCCCGGTTCAAGCGTTTCCGCCACGATCCGCGCCTTCAGACCGTCCGGCCAGCAACGATACCCCTTCACTCCCGCGATCACTTCCGCTTCTGTGAGAATCTCAGCAGTGCCCGCCACTGTAAAACTCTCCTCCTGCCTCCGAAGAAGCAAGGAATCTCAAATCATAGGCTCTCCTGGAAGGTGGTGCGCTCGCAACGCTTACGCATGTAGTGTACAGCGTTGGCAATCCCGCAGCCGCCGGTTCCCCAGAGGCACGAAGCGTCATGAAGATCGTTTCCTGGAATGTGGCTCGCAAGCACGAGCCATGGCGATGCCTGCTCGACATGGATATCGACCTGGCGCTGCTTCAGGAAGCCGGCAGCCCCCCTCCTGATGTCGCGGAGCAAATCGAGGCCGATCCGGCGATCGAGATCAACCCGGGACGGTGGGAGACCATGATCGTGGGCGGCAGTCCCAGGTACAGAACGGCAATCGTCAAACTCTCGAACCGCATCGGGATCGAATGGATCGAGGCGAAATCGATCGATACCGCAGAGGCCAGGGAACTGGTGGTCAGCTGGCCCGGCACGCTGGCCGCCGCTCTCGTCAAACCGCCCTCGGGCAGCCCTCTGATTGCCGTCTCGTTGTATGCCCAGTGGGTGCGGACGCATGCCCGGGCAAGCAGGAACCTAATTTTCTCGGACGGCCCCGCCCACCACGTGGTTTCCGACTTGTCCACCTTTGTCGCGAAGGCGGACGGGCATCGCGTGCTGGCGGCCGGGGACCTGAATATCCTGCGCGGCTATGGCGAATTCGGCGATGAGTACTGGGCCGCCCGCTACAGGACGGCGTTCGACCGGATGGAGGCGATCGGGTTGCACTGCGTGGGGCCGGAATACCCGAACGGCAGACAGGCCGATCCCTGGCCGGACGAGTTGCCGAGAGACAGCAAGAATGTGCCTACCTTCCATCACAGCCGGCAATCGCCGGAAACGGCGACACGCCAGTTGGACTACGTCTTCGCCTCGACGGGCCTCGTCGGCTCACTGAAGGTCCGTGCCCTCAACGCGCCCGGGGAGTGGGGGCCTAGCGACCATTGCCGGATCGGGATCGAGTTCGCAGCCGAGGTCTAACGGTCCTCGAAACCCTGGTGCATCCCGACCCCATGCAGCTGATCCAGAAACTCCGCTTCTGAAATCACTCGCCGCAGTCCGGCTGCACAGCAAAACCTCTTACCTGAGCCAGATCACACCACGTTTGCCGAATCGGCGGACTCAGACCTGGGCGGTTACTCGGCCGATACCTTCGCGAGCCGGACGCCCCGGCAGAACCTGTGCCTGGTGACCGATCGAAGGGAGAGCGTTTTGTCGGAGGCGGGATCGTCCGCAGACAGGGCTCGCTATTCACTGGATCTTGAAGGTTGATTTGGGCGGTCATGAATGACGGCCCGGTTGTCAGCATGGTTGCCGGCTCACATGTCCAGCGGAAGTTGAAAAATGAAGAAGATTATAGGGAAACGTTGACAGACATCTTCTCTTGCTTGTTCGCCTTAATTTCACGTATGATATCCGTATTGTTCAGGAGATGCTGCATGTTGCACGGGACGAAACCGGAGGTCGAACATCATCAGGTCACGTACCGGATTCCGTTCGACAGCCTGGCGGCAGCCAGGCGCCTGGCTGCAGTCGACGGCCCGTGCCGGTTCGTCCGGAACGAGATGCTGGACCAGCAGGCGCAGTTGGCGGACATCGCGGGCATGTGCGGCGCGAAGGTGCTGACGCCCACCTTCTTTGCACTCTGCGATGAGTTCACGCAGCTGGCGCCGCTACGCTGTGGCTGCAGGAGTTTCCGCTCCATCCCGTCCGCTACCCGCTCAGGCATCAGGCCAGCGCCCGGCAGCGGTTCCGCGAAGGTGAGGTCGGGCACCCTCGCTTCAAGCGGCGCGGGACCGATTCTGTCACGATTCCACAGGATGCGCGCATCCAGGACGGTCGGCTGCACTTTTCGAAGCTCGGCTGGCTCATGTTGCGCCGGCACAGCGGCAACCCGTGTCCCGACGGGGTGCCAGAGCAGGCGGTGCCCCGGCGCGTGGGCGGGAAGTGGATGGCCACGGTCTGCTACGAGATCGCAGTCCCGGTGCGTGCAAACAGCGGCCGCGCGATCGGCATCGACATGGACGCCCGCCAGGTCGCTGTCAGCGACGGGCAGGAGGCCTTACTGCTGCCAGCGCCCGATAACCGCCGGCTCGAGGCCCGTAAGCGGCGCGTGCGCGCGCCCGGCTGGCAAAAGCCACGCGGTGGATCCCGACAGTGCGCCGAAACTGGCATTACCGCGTCAGCCGCACCTTGCGAACGCGGCTGGCACCATGGTTGTCGCGGACTAGGAGACGTCCCGCATGACGCGGAGCGCAAAGGGAACGGTCGAAGAGCTGGGGCGGAACGTCAAGGCAAAGGCCGGGCTCAACCGGGAGGTTCTCGCCAGCGGCTGGGGGAGCCTGGGCCGCATGCTGGAGTACAATGCAATGGACGAAACGGCGGGGTGACCGTATGCCGAACGCCAATCTAACCCAGGCAGAAGCTGATGCGCTCATGGCGTTAGAGAAGGCGCGCATCGACGGAACGGAGTGGAAATACCCGGATTTCGGGGGACGGATCACGGTCCCGCTGGTCTCGACGGATCGGGGGGAGCAGTTCTTGCTCGACCTGCGCCGCGCGCGTATTGATCTTCTTAAGGGAACCTATCAGACCCGAGGTCGACAAGTGGCGATTCTGGCGCGACTTGACCTCGGCAACGCGCCGCACCGCAACCCGGACGGACAAGAGATCGGGTCACCCCATCTGCATCTATACCGCGAGGGATATGGCGACAAATGGGCATATCCGGCTTCAAGCACGGACTTTCCGAATCTGGAAAACCCATGGTTAACGCTCGATGACTTCATGCGGTTCTGCAATATCGTGCAGCCTCCCATCATCCTGCGAGGACTGTTCACATGATCCAAGACGTGCAGGCGCTTCTCGACCGGTACCTGGTCTGGTTACGGGACAAGACAAGCCTCCGCGAGGTGGGTGACTGGATTGAGATCACGACACCGTATCTGGACCGCCACAACGACTGCCTGCAGATCTATGCGCGGCGGGAGAACGGAGGTTTCGTACTGACCGACGACGGTTATATCCTGGACGATCTGGAACTGTCAGGCTGCAAGATGGACAGCCCCAAGCGGCAGGCTCTGTTCAGGACCACGCTGAATGGCTTCGGGGTGCAGACCGACGGGAAAACACTCGAAGTTCGGGCGTCTCACGATAATTTCGCGCTGCGAAAGCACAATCTCATGCAGGCGATGCTCGCTGTGAACGACCTCTTTTTCTTGGCGTCGTCCACCGTCTCGAGCCTGTTCCACGAGGATGTGGTCGCCTGGTTCGATCTTTCCGATATCCGCTATACGCCGAACGTCAAGTTCACCGGAAAGAGCGGTTACGACCACCGATTCGATTTTGTCATACCGAAGTCGAGGTTACAGCCGGAGCGTGTGTTGCGCACCATCAATCGTCCGAACCGCAATACCGCGCAGGCGATGGTTTTTTCGTGGATCGATACCAGGGAAGTGCGGTCTTCGCAAACCCGAGCCTATGCCGTCCTGAACGATTCGGAGCGGGCGGTTTCCGGGAACGTACTAGATGCGATGAAAAATTACGACGTGCGCCCGATCCCGTGGTCGGCCCGCGAGAAGGTCCTGAAAGAGTTGGCGGCATGAGGCGGATCGCCGGCTCCGGGCGACCATCGGAACGCGTTCATCCGAGGCACTGCGTCCTGCAGGAAATGGGGCGCCTCTATGCGGCGGCGCACGCAGGCACCTGAAGGATCCACACTGGAACCTCGCGTTCAGCCCGCACCCATCGACATGCCGGTAGGCGATCCGTTCGGGAACGACCTGTTCGACTGCAGGAGCAAACGTTTGGTCGAGGCGTGATGGCGCCGGATCTAGCGCGCGAACTTCCAGTAGGTGTCCTTGCGCACGACGTAGCCGTCGCGAAAGCGCCACAGATCGCACCCGAGCCAGGCGAAGGGTTCGCCGGAGCGCGGTGTCCCGCACACCGTCCATTCCGAAACCGCCCGTTCGCCCTCACCGATCCAGTGCTGCATGTCCTCCCAGCGCATGTCGGGAATGTCGACATAGCGGTCGCGCAGCACCTGGCCGATCTCTTCCTTGCCGACGCAGCGCCGCCCCTCGGGCGGCGTCGGGCCCCCGGCCATGAGCCATTCGCAGTCCTCGGCGAAGTGCGAGAGAATGGCGTCGACATCGTGACGGTTGAAACCGTCCTGGATCTCGTCAAGCAATTCGAGGGTGAGCACGCGTCCCATGGTTGTCTCCTCCGGTTCCGGCCCCGCGTTCCGGCGCCTGTACGCTCGCCGCACACGCGGCCCCGCCGGCCCGGGTTCAGGATAACACCGTGCCACCGACTTCCAAGCCCGGCGCGCTGGCGCCGTTCAGGGTCCGGAGTTTCAGGTTCCAGTGGCCGGCCGACCTGCTGGTCTCGTGGGCCTTCGAGATGGAGATCCTGATCCTCGGCTGGTACATCCTGGTCGAGACCAACTCGGTGCTCGCACTCACCGTTTTCGGATCGCTGCAGTTCATCGGCACGCTGATTGCGCCCATGCTCGGCGTGCTGGCGGACCGGCTCGGGCGGCGCACCGTGCTCTGCGCGATGCGATTCGCCTTCGCAATTACCGCCGGCGCCATCCTCGCCCTGTCGCTGACAGACCTCCTGACCCCGGTGCACGTCTTTGCCGTCGCCACCGTGGTCGGGCTGATCCGGCCGTCCGACCTGGTGATGCGCAACGCGCTGATCGGCGACACCATGGGGCCGGAACGACTGACCGCGGCCATGGGCATCTCGCGGACCACTCTCGATTCTGCCCGGATCGGCGGCGCGCTGATCGGCGCAGGCCTGTTCTCCATCCTCGGACTGTCGACTGCCTACACGGTGGTGGTGATCTTCTACACCGCAAGCCTGCTGCTGACCTTCGGGGTCTCCGGTATTCGTGTCGGCCAGGCCCGGACATCACCCTGGAGCGAACTGCGCACCGGCCTCGGTTACGTCTGGAGCACCCCGGCGATCCTGGCCGCAATGTGGGTCGCGTTCCTTGCCAACCTCACAGTGTTCCCGATCTCGCACGGCATCCTCCCCTACGTCGCCCGGGAGGTGTACATGGTGGACGAGAACGGTCTCGGCCAGCTTATGGCGAGCTACGCCTGCGGCGCGCTTGCCGGCTCGATCGCGATGACCCTGATTGCGCGCCGGCGCAACCCCGGCCAGTTCATGCTTATCACCCTGTGGGTCATGCACGCGGCCCTGCTCGGGTTCGGCCTCGCCGAGACCAAGCTCGCGGGACAGGGATTCCTGTTCCTGGTCGGGCTGGCGCAGAGCCTGTCGATGATCTCGCTTGCCGTGCTGCTGCTTAATGCCGCCGACAGCCAACACCGCGGACTGGTGATGGGTGTGCGCATGCTGGCGGTCTACGGCCTGCCGGTCGGCCTGTTGATCGCCGGCGTCGCGATCGAACGGATCGGCTTCCCGCTCACCGTCACCCTCTACAGCCTGACCGGCATCGCGCTCAGCATCGCCATCGCGGTCCACTGGCGACGCGTGATCTGGCACGCACCCTGATCAGGGACCGCGGGAAGTCTCGAGAGCCGCGACCCCCGGCAGCGTACGGCCCTCGAGCCATTCGAGGAACGCACCGCCCGCCGTGGATACGTAGCCCAGGCGATCCGTCACCCCCGCCAGCGCAAGGGCCGCAACGGTATCCCCGCCGCCGGCAACCGCAAGCGTGCCGCCGCCGTCGCACCGGCGTGCCAGTGCGCGCGCGACCTCGACCGTCCCCTCGTGGAAGGGCGGTGTCTCGAAGGCGCCGAGAGGCCCGTTCCACAGCACCGTCCTGCTGGCCGCGATCGCGGCCTCGAACGCGGCGCGCGATGCGGGACCAACGTCGAGGATCATCCGGTCGACGGGGACCGCAGTGATGGGGACAGTCTCGGCCTCGGCACCGGGTGCGAGCTGCGCCGCCACCACGGCGTCCTCCTGGAGCAGCAGTTCGCAGCCGCAGCCGCGCGCCTCGTCCTCGATGGCGCGGGCCTCGGCGGCAAGGTCACGCTCGGCGAGCGAGCAGCCGATGCCGATGCCCCGGGCATGCAGGAAGGTATTGGCCATGCCCCCGCCGATGATGAGCCGGTCGGCACGGCGGACCAGGTTGCCCAGCACCGCGAGCTTGGTCGACACCTTCGCGCCGCCGACGATCGCGGTCAGCGGGCGTTGCGCCGATTCCAGCGCGCCTGCCAGGGCATCGAGTTCCGCCCGCATCTGGCGCCCGGCGTAACTGGGCAGCAGCCCGGTGATCGCCTCGATCGACGCATGCGCCCGGTGAGCGGCCGAAAACGCGTCATTCACGTACACGTCACCGAGCTCGGCCAGACGGGCGGCAAACTCCGGGTCGTTGGCCTCCTCGCCGGCGTGAAACCGCAGGTTCTCGAGCAGGACCATGCCGCCCGGCTCCAGGCCGGCCACGGCGTCGGCCGCCGCCGGTCCGATGCAGTCTTCGGCGAACCGGACCTGGATACCGCCAGCTGCCCGCGACAGCGGCTCGACCAGGGGACGCAGCGACAGCGCCGGATCGGCGCGGCCGCCCGGACGGCCGAGGTGCGACATCACGATCACCCGGGCTCCCGAGCACGCCAGTTCGACAAGGGTCACCGCGGCGGCATCCAGCCGGGTCGTATCGGTAACCGTGCCGGACTGCATCGGCACGTTCAGGTCGGTCCGCACGATCACGCGCCGGCCGGCGCACTCAAGCTCGTCGAGGGTCTTCACGGCACTCATTCCCGCTCTCCGGTTCCCGTCGCAGACATCACCCGTGCTTCGGATATAGTGGTTGCCGACCCGTCATTCGGAACAGGCGAGCATTCATGGCCGACGCGAACATCCACATCCTCAGGCGCGAGATCAAGGTGCTGGTCTTCGACCAGTACGGCACCATCGTCGACATGCAGCAGGGACTGGTCGACGCCGTCACGCCGTTCCTGCAGGAACGCGGCTGGACGGGCAACCCGCACCAGTTCGTGACCTGGTGGCGCCGGACCCACTTCGAGGATTCGATGATCGATTCCCTGATCAACCGGGGTCACACACCGTACCGCCAGATCGGCCACCGCGCCGTCAGCCATGTGATGGACAGGGCCGGGATCGCGTACGAACCCGGGGATGTCACCTGGCTGGTGTCGCAGATCGAGACCCTGAAACCGTTCCCGGAAGTGCCCGCGGCCCTGGTCCGGCTCCGGGAACACTATCGAATGGCGATTCTCTCGAACGGCGACCGGGACATGCTCGAGGCCGCCCGGCCCCATATCGGGTTCCCGTTCGACCTGACGATATCGGTCCAGGAGGCCGGTGCCTTCAAGCCCGACTGGCGCACCTACGCCCGGGCCGAGGAGATCATCCGCGCCGCGTTCCCGGACACCGAGCGCACCGGCATCCTCTTCGTCGCCAACCATGTCTTCGACTGTATCGGCGCCGCGGCCTGGGGCATGCGCACCGCCTTCATCAACCGCCGCGAGCGCGGTTTCGGGCAATCCCCGCACCAGCCGGACCTGTCCCTTGGCAGCTTGACCGAGCTCGCCGACACCCTGATCGGGACCTGACAGCACCATTCACCAGCCTCGCCGGAGACCGCCGCATGCGCCTGCTCCTCGCCATGATGAAGCACGAGACCAACACCTTCTCGCCAGTGGTCACCGACCTCGACCGGTTTCTCTCCTGGGGCGGCTACGAGGGAGAGGAGGCGCAGCGGGCGTACCGGGGAACCGGGATGCCGTTCAGTGCCTACATGGACCTCGCGGCCCGGGACGGCCACGAAATCGTGACCCCGATCGCGGCCGAGGCCATGCCGTCGGGACCGGTCGAGGCGTCCGCCTACCGCTACATGAGCGAACTCATCCTGGATGCGGTGCGGGACGGGGTCGATGCGGCGCTGCTCGACCTGCACGGCGCGATGGTCGCGGAGAACACCGACGACGGCGAGGGAACCCTGCTGCAGCGCATGCGCGAGATAGCGCCGGAACTGCCCATCGCGGTGACCTACGACCTGCACGCCAACCTCACGACCGCCATGGTGGACAATTCCACCTGTCTCATCGGCTACAAGACCTACCCGCATTGCGACATGTACGAGGTCGGCGAGCAGATCGGGCGCGTGCTCCTCGCCTCGCTGGCCGGCACCGTGACACCGGTCATGGCCTGGGGTCGCCCGCCGGTCCTGGCCCAGACCCTGCGGATGGGGCATGACGACGAGCCGATGCGCAGCCTGCTCGAGCTTGCGCGCGAAGCCGAACGGCAACCGGGGATCCTGGCGGCGAGCGTCTTCGGCGGGTTTCCGCTGGCCGACATCCACGATGCCGGCAGCTCGGTCTGCGTGGTCGCCGACGGCGATCCTGACCTCGCCGCGCGCTGGCGCGACAGGATGGTTTCGGAGATCTGGAACCGGCGGGAAGAGTTTGTCTACCAGGGCGAGCCGCTCGAGGACGCGCTGGACCGGGCGAAGGGGCTCGATCAGGGACCGGTGCTGCTGCTCGATCATGCCGACAACGTCGGCTCGGGCGGGACCCAGGACGTGATGACGGTGATCGACGCGGTGCTGCGCGCCGGTCTCGAGGACGTCGCTGTGGCGGCCGTTCATGATCCGGATGCGGTCCGCGCCATGCAGGCCGCGGGTATCGGTGCCGAGGTGACGCTCGAACTGGGCGGCAGGACCGACATGCCGTCGGTGGGCCTGCCCGGGCGGCCACTCACGGTTCGAGGCCGGGTCAAGACCCTGACCGACGGCGAATGGACCGTGCGCGGGCCGATGTATACCGGCGTGCGGGTATCGATGGGGCATTCCGCCGTGCTCGATAACGGCCGGGTCGAGATTGTGATCACCTCGCGTCATCACGAACCGTGGGACACTGGAGTGTTCACCTCGGTCGGCATTCAGCCGCAGCACAAGCGCTACCTGCTCTTGAAGTCGCGGATCCACTACCGCGCCGGGTTCGGCCCGCTCGGCACCCACACCATCACCTGCGATGGCGAGGGGGTGACAACCTCGGACAACCGGCTGCTCGACTTCCGCAAGGTCCGCCGTCCGATCTTCCCGCTCGACCGCATCAACCAGCCCTGACCGGGACACGGGCGCCACCGGGCCCTGCCCCGCATTGCGCCGGGCAGTCCGGGATGCGAGCATCAGTCCTCCCGCCGCCAGCCACCGGAGCCCCGAGATGGCCTCATCACCCAACGACCGCTACGACCTGCTTCTGACTGGCGGCAGGATCATCGATCCATCGCAATCGCTCGACACCGTCGCGGACATCGCGTTTGCCGACGGTGCGGTCGCGGCCATAGGGCCGGACCTGCCGCGCGAGCGAGCCGGCGAGATACGTTCGGTCTCCGGATCCCTGGTCACGCCGGGCCTGATCGACCTCCACACCCACGTCTACTGGGGCGGAGCTTCGATCGGGGTTGACCCCGAGGACTACGCGCGGCGCTGCGGCACCACCACCATGATTGACGCAGGGACCGCGGGTGCGGGTAACTTCGCCGGGTTCCGGGCCCATGTGATCGAACCGTCCACGCCACGCATCCTTGCCTATCTCAACGTTTCCTTTGCAGGGATCTTCGCCTTCAGCGACCTGGTCATGGTCGGCGAGTGCGAGGATTTCCGGCTGTTGCACCCACAGGCGTGCCTGAACGTCGCGCGGCTGCATGCCGACATGCTGGTGGGCATCAAGGTCAGGGTCGGACTGCGGGCGAGCGGCGCATCGGGATACGCTCCGCTCGACATCGCGCTCGACGTCGCCGAGGAGGCTGAACTGCCGGTGATGTGCCACCTTGACTGGCCGCCACCGAGCCGCCGCGACGTGGTCAGCCGACTGCGCCCGGGCGATGTGCTCACACACTGCTTCCGCCCGTTCCCCTCGGCCCCGATCCGGTTTGACGGCGCGGTCCGCGACGAGATCCTCGCGGCGCGCGAGCGCGGTGTGCTGTTCGACATCGGACACGGCATGGGGTCCTTCGGCTTCACCACCGCGGAACGGATGCTCGAGAACGGCTTCCTGCCCGACGCGATCTCGAGCGACGTGCACTCGCTGAGCATCCGGGGACCGGCCTACGACCAGCTGGTCACCCTGTCGAAGTTCCTGCATCTCGGCATGGATCTCTCCGACATCATCGCGGCCAGCACCACGGGCCCGGCGCGCGCGGTCCGGCATCCCGAACTCGGGACCCTGGCCCCGGGCAGCATCGCCGACGCGACGGTGCTCGAGATCAGGGAGGAACCGGTCACCTTCACCGACAGCCTCGGCGAGACCCGGACCGGGGAGAAGCAGTTTGGCCTTGTCGGGACCGTGATCGCCGGAAACTGGTGGTCCTGAGCCGGATTACGGCCGCATCGGAAAGCTGCGCGGCCCCGCCTCGCGCAACGGCGCGGCGGTCTGTGCGAAATCGCACAGCAGCCTGCGGGTATCGCGCGGGTCGATGATCTCCTCGATCCAGAAGGTCTCGGCGGAGCGGAACGGCGACCGCAGCTTGTCCAGCCGCTCCTCGATCTCGGCGAGCTTTGTTGCAGGGTCGTCTGCCGCATCGATGTCGGCCCTGTAGGCGGCCTCGATGCCGCCCTCGAGCGGGAGCGATCCCCAGCGCCCGGAAGGCCAAGCATACCTGGTGCAGTATCGCCCGCCGTTGCGGTGAGCCGCCCCGGCAACGCCGAACGCATTGCGCACGATGACCGCACACCACGGTGTCGTGGTCTGCCAGATCGCGCTCATCGCCCGCACCCCTTCCCTGATGGTGCCGCTGCGTTCCGCATCCAGGCCGATCTGGAAGCCGGGGCAATCCACCAGGTAGACGACCGGAAGGTGAAAGGTCTCGGCGAGGTCGACAAACCTGGTGACCTTCCGGCAGGTGGCCGCGGTCCAGCAGCCGCCGTAGGAGTACGGATCGCTTGCCATCAGCGCGACGGGCCAGCCGTCGAGCCGCGCGAACCCGGTGATGACCGAGCGCCCGAAGGACCGTCCCATCTCGAAGAACGACCCGCTGTCGACCACCGCCTCGACGATCGGCCGCATTCTGTAGACCTTGCGGATGTTGCGCGGAATGGCCTCGATCAGCCAGTCGACGCTCCGGTTCGGATCATCATCACACGGGCCGCGGGGCGGCAGGTCGAAGACCGAACTCGGCAGGTAGGACAGGAAGCGTCTCGCACACTCGAACGACTCCTCCTCGGTGTCGACCGCGTGATCGACGGCGCCGGCGCGCAGCTGGATCTCATGGCCGCCGAGTTCGTTCTTGGTCAGGTCCTGCCCGGTGCGCGCAACCACCGGCGGTCCGGCGACGAAGAGCGCGGACCGCTCCTTGATCATGACCGAGTAGTGCGAAGCGGCGAGATGGGCCGCGCCCAGTCCGGCCACCGAGCCCAGGCCAAGCGCAACCCGGGGGACCGTCCCCATGTTCTCGACCACGAGTTCCCAGCCGGAAACTCCGGGCACGTTGGCCCGGCCGGTGGTCTCGATGGTCTTGACCGAACCGCCGCCGCCGGAGCCCTCGACCATGCGGATCAGCGGAAGGCGGAGCGCGTTGGCCATCTGCTCGCACTGGAAGTGCTTTTCCTTGATCGTGGCATCGGCCGAGCCGCCCCGGACCGTGAAGTCGTCGCCGCCAATCACCACCGGGCGCCCGTCGACCCGGGCGCGTCCAAAGACGAAGTTCGAGGGCACCAGGTCCGCCAGGTCATTGTTGCCGTCGTACTCGGCACGACCCGCGATCTTGCCGATCTCGTGGAAACTGCCCGGATCAGCCATCAGCGCCACCCGCTCGCGGATGTTCAGCCGCCCGCCGTCCTTCTGGCGGCGGACGCGCTCGGGTCCGCCGAGCTTCTCGGCAAGGGCTTCGCGGCGACGCAGTTCTTCGAGCTCTCGGTGCCAGGACATTGCAGGTTCCCGTGCGGCGAATGGACCGGGCAGAGTGTATCGATGGTTCCGGCGGGCGCCAGACCCCGCACTTGGCCGCTCTCGGAATCTGGTCTACAGGTCACGCGCCGGCGAACTGGGGCCGCGAGCGTGTACCGGGAGACTGTCCGATGGCCGAAGTCAGGGTTCTGAGCGAGGTGACGGGAACCGCGTGGAAGATTCTGGTACGCGAGGGCCAGGACGTCGAGACCGACGAGGAACTGATGATCGCCGAGGCGATGAAGATGGAGATCCCGCACTACGCGCCCGCGGCGGGCCGGGTCCGGACGGTCTGTGTCGAGGAAGGCGCCCCGATCAGCGAGGACGACCTGCTGTTCATCCTCGATACCTGACCGGCAGGACATCCCGTGGACAGGGTCCTGGTCGCCAACCGCGGCGAAATCGCCTGCCGGATCATTCGCAGCTGCCGGGCGGCTGGTTACTCACCCGTCGCGGTCCACTCCGACGCCGATGCCGGTGCGCTGCACGTGCGCCTCGCCGATGCCGCACGGCGCATTGGGCCGCCGCCGGTGGCCGAGAGTTACCTCGACCAGGATGCGGTGCTCGGGGCCGCCCGCGAACTGGGCGCGCGGCTCATCCATCCGGGATATGGACTGCTGTCCGAGAACGCTGGCTTCGCGCGGCGCGTGATCGAGGAAGGACTGGTCTGGGTCGGGCCCGATCCCGACACCATCGCGGCCATGGGTGACAAGGACCGGGCCCGTGCGATCGCCGCGGCGGCCGGGGTGCCCGTGCTTGGCGGCACGCACCGGCTTGACGCGTCGGACACCGAGGGCGTGCTCGCAGCCGCGCACCGGGTCGGGTTCCCCCTGCTGGTCAAGGCGACGGCGGGAGGCGGCGGGATCGGCATGCGCCGTGTCGACGCTCCCGGTGATCTCGCGGCACGGGCGGAGTCGATCGGCGGGCTTGCCGGGCGGATCTTCGGTGATGACGGGATATTCCTCGAGCGTCTCGTCCCCCGTGCCCGGCATGTCGAGGTCCAGGTCATCGGGTTCGGTGACGGCCGGGTCATTCACCTGTTCGACCGCGACTGTTCGGTCCAGCGCCGTTACCAGAAGGTGATCGAGGAGGCGCCCGCACCCGATCTCGATGCCGGGATCCGTGACGGCCTGGCCCAGGCTGCCTGCGCGCTCGCGGCCAGCCAGCGCTACCTTGGCGCGGGCACCGTCGAGTTCCTGGTCGACTGCGACACGGGAGAGTTCCACTTCCTCGAGATGAACACCCGCCTGCAGGTGGAACACCCGGCAACCGAAATGATCACCGGTCTCGACATCGTCGCCCTGCAGCTTGCGCTGGCCGACGGATCGCCGGTCGCGCCCGAGCCCGACGCCCGCGGTCATGCAATCGAGTGCCGGATCTACGCCGAGAATCCGTCGCGCCGCTTCCTCCCCTCCCCCGGAACCCTGGAGACCTTCGTCCTGCCACCCGAGCGCGACGGGCTGAGAATCGAGACCGGCTACGAGGCGAGAGACGAGGTATCGCGCTGGTATGACCCGCTCATCGCCAAGCTGGTGGTCCACGGGGACAATCGCCCTGCCGCGCTCGCGTGCCTGGCGAACGCGCTTGCCGACATCGCCATCGAGGGTATTGCAACCAACCTCGACCTGCTGCGACAGGTCGTTCGGGATCCGGAATTTCGCAGCGGCCCCGTCGACACCGGTTATCTCGAGCGCGCCGTGGCGGGCCTGCTTGCCACCGTGCGCGGCAACGAACGCGGCTGAAGCGCCGGGCACCACGGGACAGAGCGGCACCAGCAAGTTGCCGGAATCCGTGAGCGGTTTGCCCATGGGCAGAGTTCCGTTCCGGTGCCCGTACCCGACCGGCCGCACGGACGACGCCTTCTCATGGTCCCGAAGGCGGCTGCACGACAGCGGGCTCCATGCCGACGGGCCGCGGTGACAGTCCCGGGGGCGCGGCGAATCGCGCTACACCGGAAAGACGCGCAGTCCTGCGCGCACCCCGCCCGGATGCTCAAGGCTGTGTGCCGGACCGCACGGGTTCCCCGGGTCCTGGACCAATCCGGCGGCATCCGGCGCGCTGCGCACCTCCGGGCTTTACCTTCGCCGGATGGTGTCCCGGCAGGGCACCCGGGCAACCCGATTGCCCGCCGCCGCCCGTTCCCCGACCGGTCGCATCACCGCCGCAGATGCGGCTTCCCGGTCAGGCGGATGACGGAGTGGCCCGCCTCGCCCGGATCAGGCCCGTGCCGCCAGCGAACTCGACGTCGCGTAGTCGAGATCGTGCGGGTAGCCGTCCATGGCACGCCCAATCGCGGTCTCGAGACGGTGCAGGACCTCGTCGATCTCGGCCTCGGTGATGATGAGCGGCGGGCACAGCCGGATGAAGTTCTTCACCGCGATCAGCACCAGCCCCTCGAGCAGGGCGTTGTAGCGGATCCGCTCCGCCATTGCGTAATCCGGCGTCTTGCTGTCGGGCCCATCGACGATATCGAGCATGTGGTAGAGGCCGAGGCCACGGACGTCGCCGATGACCTCGAGGCGGTCCGCCATTGCGTCAAGTCCGGCACGAAGCCGGTCGCCGAGCACCACGGCCTGCTGCGTCAACCCGTCGCGCAGGACGATCTGCAGCTGTTTCAACGCCACCGCGGCGGGCAACGGATCGCCCGAATAGGTTCCCGCCCACGGCAGTCCTGCCTTGCCCCGGGCCTGTTCGGCGATGGACCGGGTCGTGACCGTGCCGGCGATGCCCATGCCCGCGGTCATTCCCTTGCCGAAGGTCACGATGTCGGGGACGACACCGTACTGCTCGAACGCCCAGAGCGTACCGGTGCGCGCCGGCGCGAGCTGGGCCTCGTCCAGCATCAGCAGCGCGCCCCAGCGATCCGCGAGGTCGCGCAGCCCGGGCAGCCATTCCCTGGGCGGGACCACCATCCCGCCGGCAACCGGAACGGTCTCGGCCATGATCAGCGCCGGGTTGCGGCTGGTCACGTGCTCCATCAGCTCTTCGCTGTGATCCAGGCAGGCCACCTTGCAGCCGGGATAGGTGAGATTGACCGGGCAGCGGTAGCAGAGCGGGGCGTAGATCGCATTGCGGTGCGACGGCATCAGCAGCGGGCCGAGCTGGGCCTTGCGCCCGCCGGCGACACTGGTGACCGATTCAGCCGCCAGGCTGCCCCCGTGCAGGCCGCGGATGACCGAGATGATGTCGTAGCGCCCGGTCACGCCGAGTGCCATGCGCATCGCGATCTCGTTGGCTTCCGAGCCGGTGACCGCGAGGTTGACCACGTCGAGTCCGTCCGGAAGCGTGCTCGCCACCAGTTCGGAAAACTCGACCAGCCACGGATTGGAATACCAGGACGACTGGTGGACCAGCCTCTCGGCCTGCTCGCGGATGGTCTCGGTGAGCTCGGGGTGACTGTGGCCGAGCACCATGCACATCATGCCCGAGGTGAGGTCGTAGTACTCCGTCCCGTCCACGTCCCGCAGCATCACCCCGCGGCCGCTTTCGAACATGATGCGCGGCTCGTAGCGCCAGCCGTAGACGCTGGCCTCGTCACGCGCCATCAGTTCGTGGTGGGAATTCGAGAACTGGAACCGCTTGTCCGCCATGGCATGCCTCCCGTTACCCCGGGCGCCGCTCCCGAAACACCCGGCGAACGAAGCCTCCCGGTCACTGTAGCACCAACGTCTCGCCGGCCGGGAGCGCGTGGCTGCGCATCCCCGGCGGGGAGCGGGCGGCTACCCGGTGTTCGACGGCCAGGAGGTTTCGCGTTCCCGCGCCCACTCGACCTGGGGAATGTCGACCTTCGGCGACGGCGGCCAGCCGTCACCGCGCTGCGAATTCAGGCTGCGGTGCGGCGCCCAGCTGTATGGCCGGTCCGGCTTGCCCACGAGCCGTCGCCCGTCCAGCCACTCCAGGTCAGGTCCGTACAGCTCGTCGATGAGACACGACGTCAGGCGGTCGAGAACATCCCCGTGCGCCGGGTCGGCCGACAGATCGATCATTTCCCTGGGATCGGTCTCGAGGTCGAACAGCTGGCGGTAGTTCCCGACCGGGTAGTAGATCAGCTTGTAGCGCGCGTCCCGGATCATGCGGGTCGAGTGATCGTCGTTTCCGACCTCGCCGTAGAGGTGGCTGCGACGCTCCGGCCCGATCATCGAAATACCGTCGACGGACTGCGGACAGCCGA
Source organism: Alphaproteobacteria bacterium (assembly GCA_022822665.1). GTDB lineage: Bacteria > Pseudomonadota > Alphaproteobacteria > Thalassobaculales > Thalassobaculaceae > Bin52. Next base: position 105,275 of record JAJEAR010000029.1, read on the forward strand.
TGCCGCAGAGATCGAGCAGGGTCGGCATGATGTCGGCAAACCCGACCAGCCTGTCGTCGACCTTGCCCTCCGGGATCCGTTCATTCCCCGCGTTCGGCATCAGGATCAACGGGATGTTGGCCGAACTCTCGTAGAAGACCCGTTTCGCCGCCATGTCGTGGTTGCCGAGCATGTCGCCGTGGTCACTGGTGAACATGACGACGGTATCGTCGAGCAGTCCTTCCATCCGAAGGGTTCCGATCAGATATCGGATCTGGTGATCGATCTGGGTGCAGAGCGCATAGAAGGCCCGGCGCGCATCCAGCATCTGTGCCGGCGTGTAGAGATTGGTGCGGCTGAGCACAGCCGAGATCGCGTAGGGCAGGCTGTCCCGGTCCCTGGCCCACTCACCGACGTAGGGTTCGTCGACGGGGATGGTGCGATACAGGTCCACGTAGGTCTGGGGCGGCACCAGCGGCGGGTGCGGGTGCCTGAATCCGAGGTACCAGAACGCCGGGCGGGTCGGGTCGCGGCGCTTGATCACCCTGGCCATCATCCGTCCGGCCCAGGCGGTCGGATGGTGAGCCTCGTCAAGATGCCACGGGCGCCAGTGGTACTGGTTGTTCGACATGCCGTGGTCGAACTGTCGGCCGGCCAGGCCCTGGTCTCCCAGGTAGATGTCGTAGTCGTCGAGCGTTCCCCACTGCGATCGCCCTTCGTCGTCAAGGATCACCGAATCAAACCCGATCCTGGCCCGCTGGGGATGGACATGGAGCTTGCCGACGGCATCGGCCTGGTATCCGGCGTCCCGGAAGACCTGAGCCATGGTGTTGGCAGGCATTCCCAGCTCGTCGTTGAAGTCCCGGTCACCGTGCGTGCGCGGCACCTGTCCGGTCATCAGGGTCCGGCGCGCGGGGATGCAGACCGGGCACTCGGAATACGCGTTCGAGTAGCGCACGCCGCAGGACGCGATCTCGTTGAGACCGGGGGTCAGGATTGCCGGATGACCGGCGAACCCGATCTGCTCGGCCGACCAGTGATCGGCACAGATCAGCAGCACGTTTGGTCGTTCCGTCATCATCGTCACCTCTCGCCGCGCGCGTGGCTCAGGGCCGGTCGCGAACGCCCGACCGGTCCCGCAGCCTTGGGGATTTTCGGCCTACCCGCAAGGTCTCCGGGTCCCGCTCCCGTCCGATCGCCCGACCCGGGAGCGGCTGGCCCCGACCCTATTCGAACAGCGCGACGGCGCGAATCGGACTTCCGGTCCCGCCCCTGATGCGCAGCGGGAACCCGATGAAGCGGAACCGGCCCCTGCCGATCAGGCGGTCCAGGTTGGCCAGGCATTCCATGTGGGTAATGCCGCGTTCGGCACAGGCGATGTGCGCCTTGTAGTTGGGCTCACCTGCCGGCGCAGGGCTGACCGCCTCGACCCCGAACATCACGATGCCGTGATCGGCCAGCCAGTGGACCGAATCGACATGCAGGCCCGGGAAGTCCTCGAGATAGCCCGGTGAGCCGAACAGGCGCTCGTTGACCCCCATGTACAGCAGCACGGTGTCACGCGGCCTGATCTCCTGGCCGGAACGCGCCAGTGCCTGCTCCATTTCCGGTACCGTGACCTGGTGGCGCAACGGTACGTCCGACAGGTCGAGGCAGATCGCTTCGGTGTAGAAGTCCTCGAGCGGAACCTCGTCGATCGATGCCGCATCGTCGGCGGGGTTGAAGTGGCACGGCGCGTCGACATGTGTCGTCGAGTGATCGCTGATCGACAGTGACAGCGACTTCGACGTGAAGACGGTATCGCCGGCCCGTTTGACCTCCTGGTGATCATTCCAGACCGTGACGATCACCGGCGGGTGCGACGGGTGGGCCGGGGTGCGGTGATGGATTTCCCGGCTGAGGTCGATCAGTTCCATGAGGGTCTCCAGGGGCAGCGTTTGGCCATCCGGCCGCGTCATGCCCATGTGACCGAAGCACCCACCGCATCGTCAAGCGGTCCGGTCGCGACAAACGGGCCCGGATTGCCCGCTGCGCCTCACCACGGCCCGGGTGAAGGCGGGAGGAAACAGAGGTCTCGCCGACGAGTGCCTGCCCGTGATTCGGCTTTGCCGCCCGCGCGTGTGCTGCGCACACGCCTGCTCGGGACCTGTACAGGATCGTTCCGGATCCCGGGCCCAACGGCGAAGGCACTGCCGTGCCACGTTGGCCACGCCGGGGGTCTCTCGTGTCGCGTGTCGTTGACCAGTTCCGACCCGAACACCAGATCAAGGAGTACGGAAAGCACCCATGCGGAGACTCAACGATGAGGTACGGCGCGGGACTGATCACACTTGCACTGCTCGCGGGACTGTCAGCGGACGCGAGTTCCGCAGAGTTCAGTTACAGTTACCTGGAAGTCACGGCGGACCTGTCGAAGACCAGGAACACGGCACCCGCGCCGCTGAGTGACGACGCGGACGGCCAACTGGTCGGCATTGCGGGATCCTGGGAAGTGTTCGAGTCGATCTACATCAAGGGCGTCTGGTCCAGGGAGACCAAGGAATTCGGCAACGAGGTGGCCGGCGTCCCGCTGGACCTCGAAAGCAGGCAGACCCTTGCCATGCTTGGCGCCGGATATCACTTCGAGCCGGTCGAACAGGTCAGTGTCTACGCCGAAGCACTCGCGATCGTTGATTTCGAGGTCGAGCACACGGTGCCGCTTGTCACGAGGTCGGCAATGGGACCGCCCGCGGTCACGACCACGAATTCCGTGATTGAGGGCGATGGTGTTGCCGCCGCCCTCGGGGTCCGTTACCGGATCAGCGAGACCGTGGAACTCGAAGGCCAGCTCTCGCACATGCGGACCGAGGCGGACGTTCTGCGCACCGGCGGGGACATCTCGGATTCAGAAACCATGCTCAGGCTCGGCGGGCAGTTCTACACCGGTCACGGCCTGTCGGTCGGCGGCTACTTTTCCTACAGCAAGCATACCGACGACAACTTCGACCACATCAGGAAGCTTGGCGCCTCACTGAGATATTATTTCTGAAGGCCCGGCAACGGGATTGCGAAGGGCTGCCTTCCCAGGCACCAAGCCCGCCGACAGGTTGAATTTCCTGGCGCGACGGCCAGCCTGTCGGGGAAGAAAAGCTGAACGCCACGCCAGCGGTGGGGGTGACCATGAACGACGAACCGATAGACAGGAATCCCGTCATCCTGGGCGGGACCCCGGTGTTCGCACGCACGAGGGTTCCGGTGCGCATACTCATGGAGTACCTCGAAGCGGGCGACCGGCTCGACGATTTCCTCCAGGACTTCCCTTCTGTGTCCCGGGATCAAGCCGTCGCGGTGCTTGAAAATGCCAGGGTGAATCTCGCCGGCGAGCAGGATGAGGGTGCTGCTCGACGAGTCCGTGCCCTGGCCTCCGAGGACGTCCCTTCCAGCCGCTTTCGAGGTCCAAACTGTCGCTGAGATGGGATGGTCCGGCACCAGCACTCTGCTCCGCCTTGCTGCGGATAGCGGAGTCAATGCGCTGCTCACCGTAGACCGCGGGTTTGCGCATCAGCAGAACCAGGACGACCTGCCACTCCCGGTCGTCATTATGCTTGCCGCAATCAACCGACCGGATGAGTTGCGACCCCTGGTTTCGGAGGTGATAGTCGTCCTGTCCGGAACGCGGCAAAGGCGCGTCTGCCACATCTCGGCCGCCCCATAAATCGGATCCATGACAAGATGCTACAACGTTTAGCAGCCTGCATTCTCTGAACCGACTCTACGCATGGCGATTTCGCCATCCTGCCGACCGCGGTCAAGCCACTGCCCCGAGACCGTTCTTCGCAACCAGCGTCAACAACTTCAGCGAGGCGCCCCGAGGGCGCTTCTCGCCGCGCTCCCATTGGCTCACAAGACCCGTCGTCACGTTGAGGTAGCGCGCGAATACCGCCTGGCTTGCACGTTCTCGCAGCCGCAGTTCCCGGATCGCCTCAGGCGACATTTCCTCGACCGGCGTGAGACACATCTCGTCGAACCTGCGCATGGTCCGCTTTGGCATCACGCCGGCCTCCGCCAGCCCGAGCGCCGCTTCGTGCGCCGCCGCCAGCGCGTCACTCCTGTATTGCTTGGTCATCGCATATCACCTCGATGATCGCTCCCGTGGCCCGCGCCGCTTCGATGTCAACCGCATCCAGCGACAGATATTCGTCAGCCAGAAGCCGGTAGGTCACCAGTTCGTCCCGGCGCAGATTCTCCCGGTCGCTCTTGGCGAATCCGTAGACGAAGAACGCCTGCGCGTCCCTGCGGAACAGCACAATCGTGCGCAACCCGCCAGACCGTCCGCCGCCCTTGCGCGCGATCCTCTGCTTGATAACGCGCCGCCGAGGTCAGCGTCGATCAGCCCCTCTTCGGCGTACCGGCCGGCCTCGCACAGCGCCGCGTTCTCCGGCCTCTCGTGGTCAGCGGACCGAGCGAACGCCTTGGTCTTGAAGGTCTGCAACCTGGACTTCGCCAGCGCTCGCGTTCATAGCTCCATTTTGTAATGCCGGGTGTGGTACTTTTCAAAAGGGCATCATGTACGAAAGTCCCAGCGGGACGGGTGAGATCAAGATGCGGTCACCTTAGGCGGACGAAAATCTTTCGCCGAGAACCGCCACCAATGGCGTAGCAGGTGCTGCCACGGCTTGACCTTCTGAAACTCTTTCCGTCCATGTCCCAAGGCTTGGGTGGCGGCGTTGTAGCATTCGGCGTTGAGCGCGTGGAACACATCCGGTTCGTCCTCGTAGATGCCCAGGATCTCGTCTCGCCATGCCTCGATCGACTGTGCGTCGTCCTTCTGCGTATTTATCTTCTTCGCCGTCGCATAAAATCGTCTTGAAAGTATTTCGTGATTGCGCGCCTTGTCTGTCGGGTTCCACACAGCGCTCACCGCACCGATCACAGCGGTGAGGAGCATGATCCCGATGGACATGATGTTGCTGCCGATAGCGGCCTCTAATTCAGAGTCGAGTACCGCGACGGCTGAACTTCCGGACAGCAGTACTCCGATCATCATTGTACGGTGCCACCTATCGTAGAACGCACGCCTTGCGGTGTGATACCGTGCGCAGCGGTCACAATCATGAAGCAGATCACGGGCTTCTTGTTTCAGATCAGTCATCTATCCGTCGCGGAGGCGGCGCATCCCGCGGGGGCTCATTTGAGTCTGGTTTATTCAGTGGTTCCGGCGACTCTCTGATGATTTCCCTGTCAGGTTTTGTCGGCTGTGGCTGTGTTTTCGGCGGCTGCTGGGGTCGTCTGGCCATCGGGTATGTTTACCTTCACCAAATCCTCAGGCGAACTCCTGCCTCCGCCTTGGCAGAAAGTAGGTTATCGCTTACCGGAGAGCTACGCAAGGCTCAAGCCTACCCCTGTTCTTCCTCCATGCTGCCCCCACCCAGAGCTCGATTAATCGCCGGGTCGGCCCCGATCCTGCCGGTATCTCCACCATGGCCACCGGCCTCATCCGCGACCGTAAGCAGAAGGGCTGATCCCTTCCCCCGAGGACGTCCTGCCGGTCCAGTGTGCCCGGCTCAAGAGGCAGTGCAGCCGGCAGGGCGTCCTCGTCTGTTTCTGGATTGGCAGGAAGGAGGCTGTAATGACTGACCGCGACTCCGCCAGACGGCGGCAGCGCAAGCTGGCAAGCGACCATCGGCGCGTTGCCGAACGCCGGGAGTGCCGCCTTTGCACCAAGTGCGGCAGACGCCCGTCCTCGCCCGGGCGTGCCATCCGCGCGTCCTGTGGCGAGAAGGCCAGGACCACCGAACCAGCGCGCAGCGCCCGGCGCGTCATCCGTCGCTGCCGGGCTCGTCGCCGTCTTCTCCGCTTGCCCTCTGCCCGACCGATGGTACACGGTGGCGGTGCGGTCTCAATCGGCTGGGAGACTGCTTGTGGCTGACGTGTCGTTGTTAAGAGAGGTTCCATGAGGGCGCTCATCCAGCGGGTCGCGGAGGCCCGCGTTGACATCGCCGGTGAGACGGTGGGCGAGGTCGGCAACGGCATGCTGGTCCTCGTGTGCGCGATGCAGGGCGACGGCGACGAGCAGGCGCAGTTCCTCGCGCGAAAGGTCGCCAACCTTCGCATCTTCGAGAGCGAGCCCGGCAAGATGAACCTCTCGATCCTGAAGAGTGGCGGGTCGGCACTGGTCGTCAGCCAGTTCACGCTTGCCGCCGACACAAGCCGCGGCAACCGGCCGGGCTTCTCCTACGCCGCGCGCCCGGACGAGGGCGAGCGCCTCTACGAGCTTTTCAAGGCCTCCCTCGCCGACCACGGCGTGCCCGTCGCCGCCGGCCGCTTCGGCGAGGTGATGCAGGTCCACCTCGTCAACGACGGCCCGGTCACGATCTGGATCGATACGGCAGGTTAGCGCGCCTCCTTTGACCGGTGCAGACATCGGCGACACGCTGCCGGCAGAACCGTAGTCGGTCAGCTTCACGCGTTTAAGCGTCGCAAGAGCTCCGGAACGGCCGCTGCATCGACTCGGACTGGTTCCCGAGCGCCGGCGGGTCTGGAACCATGCTCGCAACGAGGATGTCGAACTCCTCTGGCTGCTTCCACCCGATCGCAGGCTTCATGTACGCCTGACGCGGTCCATAACCGGAGCACTGTCCGGCTTCTCCAGGTACGCCGGTTCGTGGCGGTCGTTTACGTGGAGCCGCAGGGCAGCATTGGTCCGGGTCCGGCGGCCGCGACCGCCGGCCCTGAAGAACTCGGAAATGTCGGGGTTCAGTCGGACGGAAGTCGCCTGCTTGCGCCGCGGTGCAACGGCCCGTGTCCTGGACTCGTCGAACTCACCCTCATCCGGATCGGCTTCGGGCTCAACGCCAGCGGCCTGGTCCTTCCGCAGGCGGTCCCAGTCGGTCACACCCCTGGCCAGGAGCGCCTCATGGAGGGTGGTACGCGTCGTATTGTGCTCGTTCATTTCTGAAATTGTACATGCGATCGAGGACCTGGCCGTCGAGGGATGACGTCACAATCGTCGCTGACCATGCGTCTGCGGACGCCTCCCGGTTCCCGCAGGCTATTGCCCGTATCCAGATGGCCGTCCGGACGAATTGCCACTTTCGGACAGCGGGGCTGGCGATCAATTGACCGCCGGTCCGGCATGACCGCCAGGCACAGGCCAGCTGCCCGGACCGGAAGGGTTATGGCAGAGTGAAAACCCGGGAAGCGGATGCCTGGAACGGGACGAGGCAGGCAGTTTTCGTGACACCTGTCGAATTCGCCCTCGCAGGTATCGGCAGCAGGCGAACCCCCCTGACCGTTCACGGTCGCCGGGCCTGCAGCTACCTGGATCGCGCGAATGCGACGAGCGCAGCGTGCGACCCGGCCCCCGTCGCGACTACGACGAACTGTCGCCCCGACCGGGCGAGGTAGGTCATCGGGGTTGCGTTGGTCTGAAACGGCGTTGCGCCACGCCAGAGTTCGGCACCCGTCGCCTTGTCGAAGGCATACAGGTATGGCGCACCACCGCCGAGGAACACGAGCCCGCCCCTGGTCACGATCGCTCCGGCGTTGCCGCGTGTGCCCAGGCGCGCCGGCAGCCTTACGCCGCGCAGCAGCGGGTGTTCGCGTATCGCACGGCTCCCCTCCCCGAACGCCACCTTCCACGCGATCTCGCCCGCATTGAGATCGATTGCCACCAGGTGCGCATATGGCGGCTTGATGAGCGGAATCGGACCGAGCTTGCTTTCGGGCGTCCGCGCGGCGCCCGGCCCGTCGGCTTCCCGGTACATGACGAGCGTCGCGCCGTAGGGACAGTTGTTGCTGTACTCGACGTCGACCTCTGGATCGTTGCCCGCATTCGCGCATACCTGGTTCGTGTCGGCGTCTTCGGATGTGCGCACGTACAGGAGCCCGGTCTCGGGGTCGAACGCCGCGCCTCCCCAGTTCGCACCACCGCTTGCGCCTGGACGCTGGAGCGTTCCCCGCAGGCTCGGCGGCGTGAACAGCGGCCCCAGGCGGAACCGCCGCATCTCCTCGACCGCCAGCGCGTGGATTTCCGGCGTCAGGTCGTTCGCGTCCTCCAGCGACACTCCCTGTCCGCTGAATGGCGGAGGCCTGGTCGGGAACGGCTGCGTCGGATACAGCACCTCGCCCGGTACGTCCGTCGTGGTGTCCACCGCACGCTCCTCGATGGGCCACACCGGCTCGCCTGTTTCCCGGTCGAACACGTAGGTGAAGCCGTGCTTGGACACCTGGGCCACCGCGTCGATCTCACGGCCGTCCACCGTGATCGTCACGAGGTTCGGCGCTGCGGCCAGGTCGTAGTCCCAGACACCGTGATGCACCGTCTGAAAGTGCCACCGCCGGTCACCCGTGCGCGCATCGAGGCAGACCAGCGACTCGGCGAAGAGGTTCGCTCCCACGCGCCGCCCGCCCCAGTAGTCGCTGCTCGGCGTGCTCGTCGGCACGTACAGCAGCCCGCGCTCGACGTCGAGCGACATCAGCCCCCATACGTTCGCGTGGCCCGTATAGCGCCACGATTCCTCCTCCCAGGTGTCCGCGCCGAAGTCGCTTTCCGATTGCGGTATGGTGAAGAAGACCCAGCGGCGCTCGCCTGTGTGGACATCGAAGGCCTGCACCGTTCCCGGCGGGTCGAACCTGCGCTGCAGCCGGTCCGGTATGCGGCTCCCCACGATCACCAGGTCCTCGAACACCACCGGCGGCGAAGTCTGGTCGAACTCGTAGCGGGTCACCGGGCGGCCAAGGCCCTCGGTCAGCAGAACGCTCCCGACGCCGCCGAATCCCGCATCCAACTCACCGGTCCCGGCATCGATCGCATACAGCCGGTCGCGGCTGTTGAGGAAGATGCGCGCATCTTCCCCATCGCTCCACCAGGCGATCCCCCGGTGCTTGAATCCGCGCGGCCCCACGCCCTTGGGCCCACCCTCGTAGGCCCTGGGATCAAACATCCACAACTCGGCGCCCGTCTCCGCGTCCAGAGCTGCCACGCGGTTATACATGGTGGAGAGGTAGAGGACGTTGTCGACCATGACGGGCGTTGCCTGGAACGGGCCCGGCCGCGTGCCGTACTCCTCAAGGGACCTCTCGTCGGGGTCCCATTGCCAGACTACTTCCAGTTCGCCGATGTTGGCGGTGGTGATGTCTTCGGCCGTCGAGTACTTGGTGTGCTCCTGCCCGGCTCCGACCTGCGGCCATTCGATCATGCCGGCCGGCTCCCGGGCGCTCGCGAACACGGTCGAGACGAAGGCCGTCGCAAACAGTGCAGCGATCACAATTGTGCGTTTCATGACCGCGTATCCGCCGGGGAACGGACGATGTCCTGTCGATTCATGCCAGGCCGTGGATGCACGGATCCACAGTCCGCTTCTGTCGAGACGACTCCGCTCACTGGCTCTCTCCGGTTCGACAGGAACCATGCGGGGAGGACCACATCCTACGCTGCCTTTGCTCTCGATGGAATATCCGGCAAGGCTCGGACGGAGTCGTCGGCACCGCGGCAAGCGCCTGTGCCATTCGGCCTTCCGCTGGAGGGAAAGGAGTTGTTGCAGGACGATCTTCGGGATATCGGCAACCAGGACCCGGGTGGTCGGCATCGTTGAGCCTGGCCACGCCATATCGGCACCGGGTACGCGTTTGGGATGCCGGCGCCGAAGTGCACGTCACGATTGAATCGGCCACGGTCCGCGCAGACCGTGCCGGCGTGCTCTCGCGGATCGTGGCCGCAGGGTGGCGATCGAATGCATCCTTCGCATGCCGGTGCTGGTTCTACCTGTCGAATTGAAGACCATACGCCTGAGTCCCGGTTCGTCAGGCATGCGGTCCTCACGGAAATAACCCCGCCGGAACCCTGCGAAGAGTCCGGCGGGGAACAATTCACGCGCATCGCGTGACCGACGGCTGCGGACGGCCAATCACGGACGCCGCAAACATGCAGCCAGCCTCGGCACTTGGCCGTTCTTGGATTCCTTTCGGTCGCTGCAAGCGTTCACAGCCCCGGGATACATGCCGGTGTCCCTCACGTTCGGGTGCTTGGGATCCCGGCTTTAGTCAGTCGAGCCATAGCCGATTCCGCTCCAGCGGTCCGGTGACCGGCTCCGCCCGCTTGCGCGATCGACTGACCTGGACGCGGAAGCTCTTCGGGGTGGCAGGGTGCCAATGCAGCGCTTCCGACACTCCAGCGAACGCACCGAGCTGATCGCACCAAACCCGCAAGAATCTCGACAGGTCGCGCCGTCCCTTTAGGATCAGGTAAGTCAGAACTAAATATGTAAGTCAGTTGTGAGTTGTACCCATGGCTCATTACAGGCAGCAGCTAACGAGCCGCGCCGCTGCACGGGGCAAGTATGCACCGCTGTATCGCCACCTTGCAGCCCTCGCCCGACCGGACTGGGAAGTTTCCTTTGCCGAAATCGAATCCATCCTGGGATTCTCGCTGCCGGCATCCGCGCGCCTTCACCGGCCCTGGTGGGCAAACCAGACCCGTAGCGGTGGCCACAGCCACGCGCTTGCCTGGAAGGCGGCGGGCTGGAAGACGAAGAAGGTCGATCTGGACCGCGAGAAGCTGGTCTTCCAGAGAGTCCGGACCGACAGCAACGCTGCTCCAGCAGCGACCAGAATGGACATCGCGCGCAAGGCCGCGTCGAACGGCAAGTATGCGCCTCTCTTTCGAAACCTGTCTGTGAGGACGGGCACCCGATGGCGGGCCACGTTTGCCGAGATCGAGGGGGTACTCGGCTTCAAGCTGCCGGACTCCGCGCGGATTCATCGGCCGTGGTGGGCGAACCAGAAGCGGAGCGGCGGTCACAGCCATGCCCTGGCCTGGCAGGTCGCCGGCTGGAAGACCACGCGGGTAGATCTGTCGGCGGAAACACTGGTGTTCCAACGCGAGGACGGCGCCGGGGCCCAGGCCGGGCAAGCGAGCCCGGTGCGCGGATTCAACCTTGCCCGCGACTTCCCCGCCGTTGACATGGGTCCCTGGCCCGAGGGATTCAAAGTGAGCCGCGAGGAAATCTACGACGAGTTGGGGCGTCTTGTTGGCGGACCAGAAGGCGATCCCTGAGCAAAATGTTCATCGACACCAGTGTATTCGTACCTGCCCGCAACGCGCGGGCGCCGGACAGTGCAGTCGCGCGTGCTGCGCTCTCGCGTGCGCAAGAGTCCGGCGAGACCTTGCGCATCAATCGTCAGGTGCTGCGCGAGTACCTGTCGACCATGACACGACCGCAGACATGGTCTGATCCGCTCACCATGACCCAGGCCCTGAACGATCTGGCATGGCTGAGCGCTGCCTTCGAGATCCTTGAGGACGGTGCTCATGTGACGGACACGCTTGTCTCGCTGTGCCGGGAAGTTCCGCTCGCCGGCAAGCAGGTGCACGACGCCAATATTGTTGCCACCATGCTGGCCCACGGTGAGCGTCGGCTTCTCACGTTCAACGCTTCAGACTTCAGGTGCTACGGCGAACGCGTCGAGCTGATCGTACCCGATCCCACATAACAGGCACGGGACTTGGCCCCGGGTACCTGTTCAGCCGTAACTGATTCCGCGAGTGCGGGAATAATCCCGGCCTGGAGGTGACACGGGAGCGCCGGCTACGGGTCCGGCTGCGCGGGCGCGGGCCGGTTCGATCGGGAGTGGCCGGCCTGCACACGCTCCGGTCGCATGCCGGTACCGGCGAGTGCTGCCATGATGCGTTCCACGTGGTCCGCATCCCGGGTCTCCAGCACGAACTCGACCTCGACCAGCTTGACCGGCACATCCTCGAACCAGAGCTGGTGGTGGACGTCGACGATGTTGCCGCCCGCCTTCGCGATGACCTGGGCGGCACGGGCCAGGGCTCCGGGCTGATCGGCGGTCTCGACCCGGATCCGGACCAGCCGGCCGCTTCGCACCAGTCCGCGCATCAGCACCGAGGACAGCAGCCTCGAATCGATGTTGCCCCCCGAAACCACCAGGCCAACGCGCTGGTCGGCAAAGCGATCCGGTTCGCTCAGCAGCGCCGCAAGCGACGCCGCGCCAGCCCCTTCCACCACCTGTTTCTCGATCTCGGCCATGAGCTGCACCGCGTGCTCGAGCCGGGCCTCGCTCACCAGCACGATGTCCTCGACCAGCTCACGGACGACCGGCATGGTGTTCACCCCGGGACGCTTGACCGCGATCCCTTCCGCAATCGTCGGCCCGGCGGCGGGCAGCGACCAGCCCCTGAGCACGTGGTGCATGGAGGGGTAGCTCTCGGCCTGGACCCCGATGATGCGGATCCCGGGTCTCAGCGCCTTCACCGCCACGGCAATGCCGGCGATCAGTCCACCGCCGCCGACCGGCACGACGAGGCAGTCAAGATCGGGAACCGTCCGCAGCATCTCCAGCCCGACCGTCCCCTGGCCCGCGATGATCCTCGGGTCATCGTAGGGATGCACGACCGTCAGGCCTTCGGCTCCGGCACGCTCCTGCACGAAGGCTTCACCCTCCGAAACCGAATCACCGTGCAGGATGACGGTCGCACCGAGCAGTTCGGTCGAGCCGATCTTGCCGAACGGCGTTGAGACCGGCATGACGATGGTCGACGGCACCCCCATCTGCCTGGCCCGGTACGCGACGCCCTGGGCGTGGTTCCCGGCCGAGAGCGCGATGACACCCCGCTCCCGCTGCGACGCGGTGAGGTCGGCAAGCCGCACCAGGGCTCCCCGGTCCTTGAAGGACGCGGTGAACTGCCGGTTCTCGAACTTGAGGAACACCGAGGCCCCGGTGATTTCGCTCAGGGTCACCGAGTGCTCGAACGGCGTGCGCACGACGTTGCCGTCCAGCATGCGGTCGGCGGCCTCGATATCGGACAGTGCGAGGGTCATTCGGATACGATCACCAGCCTGTGGACGGGAGCCGTCGTGCCCGCCACCACCAGCGGATCCCCGTCGCGCCAGCGGGTCATGAGATCGTCGTACCAGGGCGAGAACGGGTTGCCCGACTGGCCCGGCGCAATGATGAACTCGGATCGATCAAGGTCATCGAGGGTGTAGATGGCGCGGTACCCCGCTCCGTGCACGTGGCGGAACGGATGGGCCTCGTCGGAGAATCGCACACCGCCGCGGTTGACGGTGTCCGGCCCGCCGTCGGCCGGGATTTCCCGCTCGATCAAGGAGCGCAGCAGCGGGATGCGCCCGGCGAGCGCGTGGGAAAACCGCGCCGCGTGGGCCTGGCCCCACACCGGCCTGTCCGATCCGTAGCGGTCCTCGATCATGCTCCGGGCGCGGACGAGCGCGTCGCGGATGCGGTCCTCGCAGGTCTCGATGCCGGGGGTCGAGATGACGTCGCACCACTCCGGCCGCCGGGTGAGCACGTGAACCAGGGCCTGCGGCCGGTAGCGCCACCATGACGGGAACCGGGGCCCGAGTTCGTCGGCGAAGATGCCGCGCAGCAGTTCCCTGACCCACGCGATGTAGAGCAGCGGCTCGTGCCTGTTGCGGTCCATGGTTCCGTCCCAGGCGGCGAGTTCGGAAACCGGAACCGCGCCGAGCAGGTGCGGCAGGACCATTCGGGCCGAAAGCGACACGCTGTCCATCTGGATTGACCGGTGGTCGGCTCCCTCCTCGAGCAGCATGGCAATCCGCCGCGCCCGCCAGGGCGGCCACCAGTTCCGGCCAAGGAAGTACGGGTAGTCCGCCCCGACCATGCGATTGTTGGCATTGAGCAACCGGCCGGAGGGGGGATCCAGCACGCGCGGCAGCTCGTCGTAGGGGATCATCCGCTCCCAGCCGCGGCGTGCCGACGGCACGAGCCCGCCCTCCTGCTCGCGCAGCGGGACACGGGCCGGCGAAATCATCCCGATCCGCCCGTGCCGGTCGGCGTAGGCGACATTCTGGTGCGGGGAGTGGAACGACGCGAGCGCGGCCTCGAACCCGGCCCACGAAGTCGCGCGGTTTACCTGCGCCAGCGCCTCGACGGTCCGGTCATTGCCGAGGAAGGTCGGGCTCTCGAGCGACCAGCCCTCCGGGTACCGGTCCGACAGGTCGGACAGCACCACCCCGGATACCGTCTCCCGCACCACCAGGGTTTCGGGCTCACCCCACCGCACACTGATGGTCTCGGTTCGTGTCGAGAGCACCTCGGGTTCGCGCACCAGGTCCGCCATGTCGGTGGCGGCGTTCGTCATGCCCCAGGCGATTGCGCCGTTGTGGCCGAGCACCATCATCGGCACGCCCGGCGCCGTGGCGCCAGCGAGGACATCGTCGCCCACCTCGATCCGGGCCAGGTACCAGATGCCGGGGATCGACAGTCCCAGGTGCGGGTCGTTGGCAAGCACCGGTGGAGACCGCACGGCCCAGACGTTCGATCCCCCGGTTCCCACCGGAGCGACGGTGTGTGGCGGGTCGCCACCAATGTCCTCCGGCCAGAGGTCGTCCAGCTGTTCCGGGCTCAGCCGTTCGGCAAGCCTGGCGCGCAGCAGTTCCGTGCGCCAGTTTCCGAGCAGCTGCAGGGCCATCATCCGTCCCCAGAGCAGCGAATCGGCAACCCGCCACGGTTCAGGGTCGTACAGCAGCAGTTCGAGCAGCCATGGCAGTGCGCCGTCGCGGCTGGTCCGCCAGGCGTTGACACCGGCCGCGTAGGCCTCGAGTTCGGCGCGCAGCCGCGGCGAGAGCGTGCGTTCCTGCTCGCGCGCCTGGCGATAGAGGCCGAGACCGCGGAAGAAGCGGTCGAGCGGAACGGCGCCGGCGCCGACGAGCTCGGCCATCCGGCCGGAACCGGTCCTGCGCATCATCTCCATCTGCCCGAAGCGGTCCTGCGCATGCGCGAAGCCGAGGCCGAAGGCGGCATCGGCACGGGTTCCGGCCCTGACGGTCACCACACCGTGGGCGTCACGCAGGATCTCGACCCGCCGGTCCGGGCCCTGGAGGCTCACCCGCCCGTCGAGCTGCGGCAGGGACGTGCGAAGCCACAGCACCCCGCCACCGGCACCCGCGGCGAGCACAATCACGCCCGCGGCAAGTCCGATGGCGCCGTACCGCAGCAGGCGACGAGCCATCACCGCGTGACTGGAACAGGCCCCGGGCGCGCCCGCGACGTCGCGGCGCGTCTACTCGGCCGCATGCCCGAGCTCTTCCAGGATCCGCGCCCGGTCCTGGTCGACATCGGGTGCGCTCGGCCTGCTGCGCGGATCCTCGAACCCGGAGATCTTGATCGGGCTCCCGGCCACGCGCAGGTGTCCGGCCGTCGGATCGTCGATGTCGATCACCATGTTGCGGGGCCCGATCTGCGGGTGTTCAAGCACGGTGCTGATCGAGTTGATCCCGCTCGCCGGGATTCCGGCCGGGTCCAGAAGTGCGAGCCATTCCGCGGTATCGCGTCCCTTCAGGATGCCCTCGATCTCGGTTTCCAGCGTCTTCTGGTTCTCGTTGCGCAGGTTGTTGGAGGCATACCGCGGGTCCGCGGCCAGATCCGCCCGGTCGAGGATGTCGCAGAACCGGGTGAACATGACGTCGTTGCCCGCGGCGACGATCATCCAGCCGTCCCTGGTGCGGAAGGTCTGGAACGGCGTGATCGAGGGGTGCCGCCCGCCCAGCGGGCCGGGAACCTCGCCGGTGGCGCTGTAGCGTGCGATCGCGTTCTCGCACAGCGCGACCTGGCAATCGAGCATGCCGATGTCGACCTTCCGGCCCCGGCCCGAGGTCTTGCGCTCGAACAGCGCGGTCAGGATGCCGACGGTGGTAAACAGTCCGGCCCCGATATCACCGATCGACATGCCGACCCGCGTCGGTTCACCGCCGGGCTGGCCGGTAATGGACATGATGCCGCCCATCGCCTGCACCACCATGTCGTAGGCCGGGCGGGTCGAATGCGGCCCCGTATGCCCGAAACCGGAGCAGGCGGCATAGATCAGCGCGGGGTACCGTTCCTGCAGGTCGTCCCAGCCGTAACCGAGCTTCTCCATGGTCCCCGGCCGGAAATTCTCGATCACCACGTCGGCACCCGCGAGCAGCGCCTCGAAGATGCGCCGGTCCGACGCCTCCTTCAGGTTGAGCGCGATACTCTCCTTGCCGCGATTGACCGAGATGAAATACGCGGACTTGCCGTTGACGAACGGGCCGTACTCGCGTGCGTCGTCACCGCGTCCCGGCGTTTCGACCTTGATCACACGGGCGCCGAGATCGGCCAGGATCATGGTGCAGTACGGGCCGGCGAGAACCCGTGTCAGGTCGATGACCGTGACGCCTGCGAGCGGTCCGGTTGAGGTCATGGCTGTTCCCTTCTGCTCGGAATGCGGTCTCAGAACGCGCTGTTGTAGAGGCCGCCGTCAAGCAGGAGGCTCTGGCCGGTGATGTAGCCGGCCTGGCGGCTGCACAGGAAGGCCGCGGCCTCGCCGAACTCTTCGGGATCGCCGGCCCGGCGGGCCGGCACGCTGGCGATCCGCTCCTCGTGGGCCTGCTCGTGGCTGATGCCGAACTGCGCGGCGGCGGCGTCAATGCCCCCGCGGTACCGGTCGGTGTCGAAGAACCCCGGCTGGATGTGGTTGATGGTCACGCCGCTCGATGCGACCGAGCGGCATACTCCGGCGCAGAACGCGGTGAGTCCGGCCCGGGCCGCACTCGACAGGTCGAGCCCGAGCACCGGCATCCGCACGGACACCGAGGTGATGTTGAGTATGCGGCCGAACCCCCGTTCCGCCATGCCGTCGACGACGCGCTGGATCATCTCGATCGGGGTCACCATGTTCCAGGTCACCCCGGTCAGCATCGAGTCGCGGTCGAGTTCCCTGAAGTCACGGTAGGGAGGGCCGCCGGCGTTGGTGATCAGGATGTCGGGCTGCGGCGAGGCAGCAAACAGCGCGTCCTGGCCATCCCGTGTCGTGACGTCCGCCGCAACCTCGCGGACCTCGGCCCCGGTGGCGGTCCGGATCTCTTCGGCAGTGCGTGCAAGCCGTTCGGGATCGATGCCGTTCACGACCACGATGCAGCCGGCACGTGCGAGCGACATGGCGCAGGCTCGACCGAGCCCCCTGCTCGATCCGCAGACAATCGCGTGCCTGCCGGCAATTCCGAGATCCATGGTTCGTCTCCAGGCTTGTCCAGGATGCGGCGACACAATGCGTTTCGAGCCTGCCTCCCGCAACCCCAACCTGCCCGCCCGCCGGAATTCCGCCGCTCGTCACCGGACCCCCGCCGGCGCGATGCAGCCGGGAACCGCGCCCGGATCCGACGGATGCCGGGCCCACGCCGTCACCGGCCCCGCGGCGATCACACCGCGTCCTGCGAAGCACGGCTCGCGGATCATGCGCGGGACAACGACCGGGGCCCGGCGGGGTGTCCACCAGATTGCGCCGAACGATCACGTCCGTGCGAGCCGCGAGTCGTCGTCCCGTCGACACGGCGGGGACGCAGTCTGCGACATCGCCCCGGAAAGCGCCGGGCCGCCGGAGGTTGCCCCGGGGGCCCGTCACCTACTCGAGCCGGCCGGTTCTACGGGTCATGACCGCCGCGTGAAATCAGGCCCGCACCCTGTGCGCCAGGACCACGGCGGTGACGAACAGCGCGACCGCGCCGGCCTGGTGCAGGATCGCGAGATCGATGTCCGCCACGCTGAGCAGGGTAGCGATACCCAGTGCCGACTGGACCAGCACCAGTCCGGCCAGCACGCCGGCGGCCGCCTTTACCTGCCCGGAAATTCCCGGCCCCGAGGCCCGGACCAGGAGCACGACACCCGCCGCGACCGTGACCAGTGCCAGCACCCGGTGATGGAACTGCGCCGATCCGGGGTCTTCAACCAGGGTTCGCCACACCGAGCCCAGGTGGCCGTAGTCGGGCGGAACCAGGGAGCCTCCCATCAGCGGAAACGTGTTGTAGACACGCCCTCCATCCAGCCCGGCGACAAGGGCGCCCGCCAGCACGGTCAGCCCCACCAGGCCGAGGCACAGGTCGGCGTGGCGCACAAGGCGTTTCGACGAATTCACCGATACCGGCGAGCGCAGATCGAGTACGGTCCAGACCACGATGCCGAGGATGACGAAGGCGAGCGACAGGTGAACCGCGAGCCGCAGGGGGCTGACATGCGGATCGTCCACCAGCCCGCTTCGCACCATCCACCAGCCGATCAGGCCCTGGACAGCCCCCAGCACCAGCAGCAGCCAGCAGCGCGCCCGGAGGCGGCCGGGCAGGCTTCCGCGCGCCAGGAACCACAGGAACGGTACCGCGTAGACCAGTCCGATCAGCCGTCCCCACAGCCGATGCAGGTATTCCCACCAGAAGATGCGCCGGAACTCGTCGAGCCCCATCCAGCTGTTGACCTGGCGGTATTCCGGGGAGGCCTGGTAGAGCGAGAACACCCTCGCCCACTCCTCCTGCGAAAGCGGTGGCAGGATGCCCAGCAGCGGCCGCCATTCGACCATGGACAGGCCGGAACCGGTGAGCCTGGTCATGCCGCCGATGATCACCATCAACCCGACCATGACGGCGACGAGCGCCAGCCACGCCGCGACCGCTCCGTCCGGCTCGCGCCGGACAGCCTTCAGCGGGCCGCGTTCTCGCCCGTGCACCGGAACTCCACGCGATAGGTGTCACACGACAGGCCAGGCGCGCCGCAGGTGTCCGGCGCTCTCGGCAGGCCGGATCCGATCAACGGGATGATTCGAAGGTCAATCATCGCGTCCTTGAGACCGTCCAGTGCCAGGACGGGAAGCGGCACACCGGGCCCCTGCGGTCCCGGCGGAGAACCGGGTGCCGGCTCGCCTCCGGCCTTCCCGCGCAGCCGTCCGTCGACCTGCGTGCACAGGGTGATCGCCGCCTCGAGCGCGATCGCCGAGAGTTCGATCGCGCCCAGTGCGGTTCGGACCAGGAGCGTCCGCCCGCTCTCCGGCCCGATCGACGCGACATGAAACAGCAGCGATGCATCCTCCCCGGCAGCGGCCCGGAACGCGTCCACCGGCCCCTCGATCATGACCGGATCCTCCGCACCCCCGGGCCGAGGTTCCGGCAACAGGGGGAATTCGTACGGCTGCGCCGCGGCGTCCCGCGCACCCACGGTCACCAGCAGGAGTACCGTCAGTCCCGGCAGGATACTCGGCATGTTCCGGCCTCTCCGTCCTGCTTCGACGTGCACTCTAGCGAGTCTGGGGCCAGATTGTACCGGATTCCGTTTTTCTGCATGATCGCCGCGTCAGGCGCGATGCTTGCCCTGTGGTGCACCCCAAGGCATGTTCTGTTCGCCCCGGCAGGGTCCTGGCACGACACCTCTCGACGTCCAAGGAGCATGGGAAATGAAACTGGGCATCGTCCGGGAACGGCGTCCCCACGAACGACGGGTGGCAGCCTCCCCGGACACGGTCAAGAAACTGGTTGGCCTCGGTCTTGACGTGATGATCGAGCGGGGTGCGGGACTGTCTGCGGCGATTCAGGACATTGCCTATGCCCAGGCTGGCGCAAGCCTGGTCAACACCCCGGCCGACGCGCTCGGCGATGCCGACATCGTGTTCAAGGTCCGCAAGCCGTTCGGCCCGGACGAGCCGGACAACGAGGTCGATCTCCTCAAGGACGGAGCGGTTCTGGCCTGCCTGATGGAACCCTACAGGGACCGGGGACTGTTCAACGCGATCGCGGCCCGCAACATCACCTGTTTCGCGCTGGAACTCATCCCGCGCATCACCCGGGCCCAGACCATGGACGTGCTGTCGTCCCAGGCCAACCTCGCCGGCTACAAGGCGGTGATCGAGGCCGGTGCCGCCTTCGGCCGTGCGTTTCCGATGATGATGACGGCCGCCGGCACCGTCCCGCCAGCCAGGTGCATGATCATGGGGGCCGGAGTGGCCGGCCTGCAGGCCATTGCCACCGCACGCCGCCTGGGCGCGGTGGTCTCCGCGACCGATGTGCGACCGGCGGCAAAGGAGAACGTCGAGAGCCTCGGTGCGAGCTTCGTCGCCGTGGAGGACGAGGAATTCCGACAGGCCGAGACGGCGGGCGGCTACGCCAGGGAGATGAGCCGGGAGTACCGGGAAAAGCAGGCAGCACTGATCGCGGAGACGATTTCGCGCCAGGACATCGTCATCTGCACGGCACTGATCCCCGGTCGACCGGCGCCGGTGCTGGTGAGCGAGGACATGGTCAAGGCGATGAAACCGGGTTCGGTGATCGTCGATCTTGCCGTCGAGCAGGGAGGCAACTGCCCGTTGTCGGTCTACGGCGAAACCGTCAACAGGCACGGCGTCACCATCATCGGGCGCGCCAACATGCCGAGCGAGGTGGCGGTCGACGCCTCGGCCCTGTTCTCGAAGAACCTGCTGAATTTCCTCACGCCCCTGATCGACGGCGACACCGGGTTGCTCTCGATCGACACCGAGGACGAGATCATCAAGGGATCGCTCGTAACCTGGCACGGAGCCGTGGTGCATCCGGCCGTCCTCGAGCTGCAGGATGAGACCGGCGGAGAGACGTCATGACCCCTGAACAGCTGATCGAGCGGGCGAACCGGCTGGCCGAGGAATCCCGGGAACTCGCCGAGCACTCGGCCGAACTGATCCGCCAGGCAACCTCCGGCGTGCCCGAGACCGCCTCGGTGGCAGGCATCGACCCGTTCCTGTTCGGCCTCACGGTGCTCGTGCTGTCATGTTTCGTCGGATACTACGTGGTCTGGCGGGTCACTCCGGCGCTGCACTCGCCGCTGATGAGCGTGACCAACGCCATTTCCTCGGTGATCATTGTCGGCGCCCTGATCGCCGCCGGCCCCGCCGAGATGAACTTCTCGCAGATCATGGGGTTCTTCGCTGTCGTCCTGGCGTCGGTCAACATCTTCGGCGGCTTTATCGTCACGCAGCGCATGCTCTCCATGTTCCGCAAGAAACGCTGACCCGGCAGGTGCGACATCGCAATGATCCACATTTCTGAAAATCTCTCCGCAGTCCTCTACCTCGTCTCGGGCGTGTGTTTCATCCTCGCCCTGAGGGGACTGAGTTCGCCGGACAGCGCGCGCAAGGGAAACCTGTTCGGCATTGCCGGCATGGTCATCGCCGTCGGAACCACGGCGGCGCTGCCCGCGGTGCTGAGCTACGAGGTGATCATCGCCGGTATCGTGATCGGCGGGGCGATCGGTACGCTGATCGCGCGGAAGATCGAGATGACCGCGCTGCCGCAGCTTGTGGCGGCGTTCCACAGCCTGGTCGGTCTCGCCGCGTGTTTCGTGGCCGCGGCCGCGTTCTACCGTCCCGAAGCCTACGGGATCGGACGGTTTCTCGACATCGGCACCGCCAGCCTGATCGAGATGTCGCTCGGGCTCGCGATCGGCGCCGTCACCTTCACCGGCTCCATCATCGCCTTCGGCAAGCTGCAGGGACTGATCAGCGGCGCACCGCTGGTGTTTCCCGGCCAGCACCTGCTGAACGCGGTGCTCGGCATCGGGCTGGTGGCGCTCGTCGTCCTGCTGGTCCAGGTCCAGTCGGAGGTCACCTTCTGGAGCATTCTCGCGCTCTCGCTGCTGATCGGGGTGCTGATCATCGTCCCCATCGGCGGTGCGGACATGCCGGTCGTGATCTCCATGCTGAACTCGTACTCGGGCTGGGCCGCCTGCGGAATCGGGTTCACGCTCTCGAACAGCCTGCTCATCATCACCGGGGCCCTGGTGGGATCCTCGGGCGCGATCCTGTCCTACATCATGTGCAAGGGGATGAACCGGTCGTTCTTCAGCGTGATCCTGGGCGGGTTCGGCGGCGAGTCCGAAGCGGCGGGGGTGTCTCACGGCGACAGGGCGATCAAGTCGGGAAGTGCCGAGGACGCGGCCTTCATCATGGAGAACGCCTCTTCGGTGATCATTGTTCCGGGCTACGGCATGGCGGTCGCACAGGCACAGCACACGTTGCGGGAAATCGGCGACATCCTGCGCCAGCGCGGGGTCAATGTGCGCTATGCGATCCACCCGGTTGCAGGCCGCATGCCCGGTCACATGAATGTGCTGCTCGCCGAGGCGAACGTCCCCTATGACCACGTGCTTGAGCTTGAGGAGATCAACCGCGACTTTCCCCAGACCGACGTCGCCTTCGTCATCGGGGCCAACGACGTCACCAACCCGGCCGCCAAGACCGACCCGACGAGCCCGATCTACGGCATGCCGATTCTCGACGTCGAGAACGCGCGGACCGTGCTGTTCGTCAAGCGGTCCCTGGCGTCGGGATATGCCGGTGTCGACAACGAACTGTTCTTCCGTGACAACACCATGATGCTGTTCGCCGACGCCAAGAAGATGTGCGAGGAAATCGTCATCTCGCTCGGCTGAGCCATCCGAAAAGATGGAGAGCTTCGGCTCAAGGTGGCCGAGAAACAGGAATTTGAGCCAGCCGATATCGACGCCTGCGGCGACATGCGCGCGCTCGGCGCGGCTGATGAGTCGGACATTGGTTTGGGCTGCCGCTTGTTGATGACCGCGAAGACGGATGCATCGGAGTCGGGCCGCTCATCAAGGCGAACCACCAGGGCATCCTTACTGCCGCACATGCCGTAGCCAAAGACGGTCGTACCATGGACGACGAAAAAATGTCTGTGGTCGCCAGGGAAGGATTCGACGACGCAGTGGGCGGGTCAGCGAGGATGTTGCAGGCGAACGAATACGGGTCATTCGGCGCAATCGTGCAACCGGCACGAGGCAACCCTCTCCGGGAAGCGTCGAGCGAACGGCATCAGCAATGCTGGAGTCGGCGGCCAGGAGGCCGGCACGGCCGTTGTCGTCGACCGCGATGATGGCGATGGGCGCACGCGGCCGTTGCGCCGCCATGCGCTTGTCGATGGTTATGAGGGCCGTGAAGCCGCCGCGTTCCGCTGCGGCCAAGAGTTCTTCGTCGCGGAGTGAACGCCAATTGTGGAAATCGGCAGATTCGACCCCGGCACCGCCGGGCTGCTGATGGAGTGGCTGGCGCAGGCGCGGCGACACGCCGACATCCAGGAGAACCTTCACGCCCGGAGGTCAGGAGGAAGCAGCGCAGTCGGGATTGCTGGCCGAGGCAGCGCAGACGGCCGACGACCCGGCACTCAGGACGGCATCGACCGCCCTGCGGTCGACCTGAAAGTCGCGCAGGAATTCATCCAGGGAGATGCCGTCCTCAATCCAGTCGAAGAGCTGTTGGACGGGAAGGCGCGTGCCGCGAAAACAGGGCACGCCGCTCATGCGCGCGGGATCGACCCATACGGCTTCCGAGAGCTGCATGGGAGTATCAGTGCTTTTGACAAACGTCTTCATGGGCGTTGCCGTGTGTGCGGTCGAACCTGTACCGAAGCAGATAGGCTTGAGAGCAATGGCGTTCAAAGGAATCCGGCGCATGTGGGCACAGGACTTGCGGGACGCGTATTCGGATACCTGAACCTGTCGGGCGGGTTTCCTGCTCGAGAAGGGGGAATTGCCGACACCGAACGATGGCACGGCGCAGGCGCACGGAAAAGATTGGCCGGGACTCGAAAATACAGTCAATACAGTTAGATGCGTGAAGGGTTGGAGAGGGTACATGGCCCTCGTGCACCAATGCGTCGATCCAGACAGCGATCCTCTGCGTCGGTTCTGGAAGCTGCACGATCATCCAGTCGGCAGCGTGTCTCCGGATGACGTCAATGGGCCAGGCGTAGTTGGCCCGCCGATTGGTGAGTGCATGCCCAAACAGGGTCAATCAGGGTCGCGAGTCGAGTCGCCTCGGGGTGAGACTCCCCGGGGCGACTCGACGTGAGGTTGACTTGCTCTTTCGGCACGATGACGGACACCGCCCCTCATTCCTGCGGGTACAACGAATACTCGAAGGACGTCCACAGGGTTGCGCGCGCCGTACGCAGCACATACCGGGACGGTCCGGACTTTCGGAACCATGGCTTGACGTGGATTGCCCGGCGCGTCCCGGCACGGTTCGATCGGGACAGGCCGACAGCCCTGGCCAACCCGCCGGGGCGGGAATTCCGGTACCGGTTCGGCCTCAGGTTCACCCTGCGAGTGCCGCTCCTGCCCACCCGCGCAGGACCCGGGAGCTCACAGGCGCTTCGATCCGAACAACCGTGGAAACCGCGGGCGCACCGGTCTTCAGGCCTGCACGGTCGCGACCTCGCGCCGGTCGCCATCCTCGGGGGCCGGGGTCGGGGTGACCGGGCTTTCGATCACCACCTCCGGCTCGGGCGGGACCGGCAGCAATGCCACTCCCGGCGGCCTGCGCCATTCGATGGTCGCAAACGCGCCGCAGTTTCCGCACAGCGCCGCCCAGTCAGGCGAACCGGCGCCGCAGGACCGGCAGGTCCAGGCCTCGTCGGCCTGGGCCCCGGCCGCCCGCTCCAGCCAGGACCGGGCGGCCGCACTGTCCCCGTGCTCCTCCTGCTCGAGCCGCGCCATCAGCATGCAGGCCCGGGCTCCGGCGTCATCGGGCAGGCCCAGTGCGGCGAGCACCCGGCGCGCCTCGCCCCAGAACCGGCTGTCGAGCGCAGCGGCGGCAAGGGCGAGCCGGCTCTCCCGTTCGTCCTGGGTATCGGAGGTCAGCCGCTGGATCCGGCGAAACCGGTCAAGCGGCGTGTCCTGCGGCCACAACCCGGTGTAGACCGCCACCAGGTCCGGGTGCGGCCGCTTCGGCCAGGAGGTCTCGATCAGCCGGGCCGCCGCCCGGGTCTTGCCGCTGCGTGCGAGCGACCTGCCTTTCAGGACAACCGCGGGAATGAAGTCGGCGGCGGTGGCGAGCGCGCGGTCGGACAACTCGAGCGCCTCCGCGTCCCGGCCCGCATCCAGCGCTTCCTGCGCCCTGGCCGCGAAGATCGCGAGACGGTGCTCCAGGGCCTCGGCCTCGGGCCTGATCTTGCGCCGGACCGCGTCGAACAGGGTTGCCTGGGCGTCGGACCACCTTCCCGCCCGCGACTGCAGGTCGAACAGGGTCTCGACGACGAAGCTCGAGTCCGGCCGCAGCCGGCGCGCGCGTTCCGCAATGACGAACGCCTGTTCGCTGTCGTTCTCGCGCAACGCCTGGCGCAGCAGTCCGGTCAGGCCAAGAAAGGCGGTTTCCTCGTTTTCCGTCAGGGCGTCAAAGTACCGTCTGGCCGCCTCCTCGTCGCCGCTCAGCGCCGCGGCCTGGGCCGACAGCAGCCGCGTGACCTCGGGCTCCCGCAACAGGGAATCGGCGCGGCGCGCAAGCCGCATGGTTTCCTCGCGGTCCCCCGCCGTCGCCGCGGCCATACCCAGCGCCAGGGCGCGGTATCCCTCCTCGCGCCGGCGCGCCGTGCGTCGCGCAACGAAGCTGCCCGGCGCGCGCGTGACCGCGCGCCAGGCCGCGAGCGCCATGTTGAACAGCATGACCAGCCCGACCACCGCCATGATCAGCAGGGCAAACCGGGTCTCGATCCGGTATCCCAGCCAGTCCACCACCACGGTGCCCGGGTGATCGGCCAGCCAGACCGCGACGCCAACCAGGATCGCGAGTTGCAGGATGTACAGCAGGATCCGGCGCATCGCTCCCTACCCGCTCGCAAGCCGGGCCAGCACGGCTGCCTCGAGGGAGGCCATGGCGGCATCCACGGCAAGCCGGCCGCGGGCCCCGGCCAGCCAGTCGGCAACCGCGGCGGCAGCGGCACCCTCGAGCATCTCCAGTGCCGCAACCGCACCGGCGAGTTCGCCGGCGGCAAGCGCGGTCTCGGCCTCGGCCACACGGGCCTCGAGACTGTCGGGTTCGACATCCTCGACCTGCCGGATCGTGACCAGCGAGGTCACCCTGGCCAGCACCTCGCCGACCAGCCCCTCGGCCGCCTCGGTGTCACGGCCCTGCAGCGCGGCGCGGGCAACATCGGGAAACCCGGCCCTCAGCCGCTCCAGCGACGGCACGCCGACGTCAGCGCCGGGCTCGAGTGCCGCAAGCGCCGCCTCGACGTCCGGTTCGCCGGCGAAGACCGGACGCAGCGTCTCGAGGTGCCGGTGCCAGGGCTTCGAAGCCGCCGTTGCAATCCGCAACTGCCCGAGACCGATCAGGGCGAAGGCAAGCTGTTCACGGTCGGGGCGTTCGAGCTGCGCCGCAATCACGTCGATGCGCTGCTCGAGGCCCGATACCTGTTCACGGACCGCACCGGTCTCGGCCCTGGCGACGCCGAGCTGCTCCCGTACGGCACCGGTCTCGGCCCGGGCCGCGTCGAGCTGCTCGGGCAGAACCCGCTCGCGGGCCTCGACGGCCGCAAGCTGCTCGGCGATCTGCAGCAGACGCGACATGAACTGCGGAAAGTTCCCGCCCTGCTCGTCAGCGAGTTCGAGATGATCCATGCGGGTCTCGAGATCCGCCAGCCGTTCCGCCAGTTCACGTGCCTCCCCGGCAGTCTTCTCCCGCGCCGCCGCGGTGCCCGTCGCCATCTCCTCGCCGGCGGCTTCCAGCCGGTCCAGGCGTTCCTCGATCGCCGTCAGCCGGGGCTCCCATTCCTCCCGCAACGCCTGGAATTCGCCGGCCCAGGCGGGTTCGGCCGGGGTTTCGACCCCCGCCGTCGTATCGGGGCCGGGCGGGGTGGCCGGCTGCGTCACCGCGTCGGACGCGGCCGGTTCCGTGCCGCCGGCCGCTGCGGTGCCCGCCGCCTCTTCCGTCCCGGATTCCCCCGTCATCCATGACGGCAGCCCGAGGCCCCGCTCGATGTCACCGAGGTCGGCCCCGACCACGGCCAGGACCGGAGCGAGGCCGCCGCGCCAGGAAGAGTAGCTGGCGACCAGGAGGACAAGGACGAGGATGACGGCACCCGCCGCCAGCAGCGGAACGCGCCGGGTCCTCAGGATCGACGACGGCTTGACATCGATAACCGGGCCGGCGCCGGTCGACGCCGCCGCGGGCTTTTCCCGATCACTTTCATTCGGTGATGACATGCTCCCGCCCAGCTTGCCAGTTCCGGTCGGACAATAGCAGTTTCGTCATGGTTTGTGTGTTCTACCGGGGAGCAGGTCGACCATCGCGGACCGGTCGGGGCGGGCCGCGATCCTGATTGCCCTCCACTCGAGTTCACGGACCGCTTCCCCGACCGCCCGGCTGAGACAGAAGGCGATCATGCCCCCTGCCGCGGACGCGAGACCGGCCCGCCGGAGCAGGTCGGCAAGCAGTCGCGCGGAGCGCGGCGAGAAGTGCAGGACGCCGTCGATCTGGCCGGCGGCAAGGGCACCCCTCGCCGCCGCGGTGAGCTCCTCCACCGCCTCGGCCCGGTAGACCACGCGCTGCTCGAGCCGGTACCCCTCCGCCTCCAGGCGGTGCCGCAGGTCACCGCGCGTGACCTCGCCGCACAGCCAGAGCAGCCGGCCGGCATCGGGCCGCACCCTGCGGATCACCAGCTCCGCCAGGTCGGCGGCATCGCCGGCCGCGGACAGGACTGAACGGTAGCCGGCGTTCCGCGCCCGCCGGGCGGTCGCGTCCCCGGCGCAGCAGATGGTCAGCGCCGGATCGATGCCGGCGGATACGAGCGCCGGTACCGCGCCGGCGCTCGTCAGCAGCACCGCCTGCAGTCCCCGTTCCGGCACCGGTCCGGGTGGCAGCTCGATGCGTCTCATGACCGGTGAAATCACCGTCTGGAGTCCGCGCCGCTCGAGCAGTTTGGCAAGCAGCAGCGATTCCGGCATCGGTCGGGTCAGCAGAAGCCTCACGGGCAAACTACCGCAGCGCGTCGGCACCGGCAGACCGGCGCACTGCCAGCCCGACCGCATGACCAAGCTCCTCCGGAGCGTGTGCCGGTCCGTCGCGTTCCGCGCCGTACCCGGAACGCAGCTCGGCCCCGGCGTGCCAGCCAGCGAGCCTGAGACGATCGGGTCCCACGAAGCGTGCGTGTCCCGCGATCGGGGTCCGGCAGGTTCCATCGAGTTCCGCCAGCATCGCGCGTTCAGCGCGCACTGCCAGTTCGCTCTCGCGATGGGAGAGTGCCCGCATCCACCGGAACACCCTCTCGTCATCGAGGCGGCACTGGATGCCGATCGCCCCCTGGCCCACCGCCGGGAGCATGTCCTCGACCGGAAGTATCCTCGTTGCGCGCTCCTCCAGCCCGAGCCGGCGAAGCCCGGCCAGCGCCAGGAGCGTGGCGGCGACGGCGCCCTCGTCGAGCCGGGCGAGCCGCGTGTCCACATTACCGCGAAACGGCACGATCCGCAGGTCCGCACGCCGGGCGCGAAGCAGTGCCGCACGCCGGACCGACGAGGTACCGACCACGGCTCCCCGTGGCAGATCCGCGATATCCGCGGCACCCGGCGAGAGGAATGCGTCGCGCGGATCCTCGCGCGGCAGGACGGCCGCGATCGCGGTGCCATCGGCCAGCACCGTTTCCACGTCCTTCATCGAGTGGACAGCGGCGTCGATCCGGTTCTCGAGCAGCGCCTGTTCGATTTCCTTGCAGAACAGTCCCTTGCCGCCGATGTCCGCAAGCGGGCGGTCCCTGACCCGGTCTCCCGTGGTGGTGATCGCCACAAGCTCGACTGCGCCCTCGCAGCCGAGCTCGGCATGGACCGCGGCGAGGCGCGCGCGCACTTCCCCGGCCTGCGCGAGCGCCAGCCTGGACCCCCGGGTTCCGATCCGAACCAGCGGCGTGCTAGGTTTCATCGCCGGTTGCAGACGGCATCACAGGTCATGTCCAGGCCTCGTCCGGGTTCCCGCTCACCACAGCATGAAGGCGCCCATGCGCGATCGCAAGCAGCCACCGGTGGTCCTGGGCATCGAAACGAGCTGCGACGAGACGGCCGCCGCCGTTGTCGACGGCGCTCGCACCATTCACTCGAGCGTCGTGCGCTCGCAGGTGCGGGAGCACCGGGAATACGGCGGGGTCGTTCCGGAAATCGCCGCCCGCGCCCATATCGAGTACCTCGACGACATGATTACCCGCGCAATGGACGAGGCCGGCGTCGGATTTTCGGACCTCGACGCCGTCGCGGCCACCGGCGGGCCGGGGCTGATCGGCGGCGTGCTTGTCGGCTCGACCATGGCCAAGACCATCGCGCTTGCGCGTGGCATTCCCTTCATCGCCGTCAACCACCTCGAGGGGCACGCGCTGACCGCCCGGCTTACCGATGGCCTGCGGTTTCCCTACCTGCTGCTGCTGGTCTCCGGCGGCCACTGCCAGCTGCTCGGTGTCCTCGGCGTCGGCGAGTACCGGCAGTATGGCAGCACCGTCGATGACGCGGTGGGCGAGGCCTTCGACAAGACCGCGAAGCTGCTCGGCCTCGGGTATCCGGGCGGCCCGGCGCTGGAGGCCGCAGCGCGCGACGGTGATCCCGGGCGCATCCCGCTGCCAAGCCCGATGGTCGGGCGGCCCGGATGCTCGTTCTCGTTCTCCGGCCTGAAGACCGCGGTCCGCCACCGGGTCGCGGGGATGGAACCGCTCGATGCCGGTGACCGGGCCGACCTTGCCGCGGCATTCCAGGCCGCCGTGATGCGATCACTGGTGGACCGCAGTTCCAATGCGATCCGCATCTTCCGTGCCAGCCACGGTGACGGAATGCCCTTCGTCGCCGCCGGCGGCGTGGCCGCCAACGCGGCGCTACGGGACGCCCTCGAACGCCTGGCGGGCGAGAGCGGCATGCCATTCGTCGTTCCGCCGCCTGCGCTGTGCACCGACAATGCCGCCATGATCGCCTGGGCCGGGCTCGAGCGCCTGCGCCTCGGACAGAGGAGCGACCTCGACTTCGCTCCTCGTCCGCGCTGGCCGCTCGTGGAGCTCGCGCATCCGTGACGACGCTGCGCATCGGCATCATCGGCGGAGGCGCCTGGGGAACCGCGCTCGGACACCTCGCGGCGCGGGCGGGCTGTGCGACCGTGCTGTGGGCACGCGACCGGGCGGTTGTCGACGCGATCAACGAGCGGGGAGAGAACCCGCGCCGCCTGGCCGGCTGCCGGCTCGATCCGGCCCTGCGGGCCACGAACCGGATGGCGGAGGCATGCGCGGCGGACGCGGTGCTGCTGGTCGTCCCCGCCCAGCAGGTCCGGGCCGTCGCGACCGGGCTCGCGCAGCACCTGCGCCCTGGCACGCCGGCGGTCTGCTGTGCAAAGGGTATCGAGACGGCGACGGGCCTCATGATGTCGGAGGTGCTGGTCGAGGCGAGCCCCGGCACCATGGCCGGCTGCCTGTCCGGCCCCACTTTCGCCGCCGAGGCGGTCGCCGGCACGCCAACCGCCGCCACCCTGGCGCTGCCGGACCCGGACCGGGCCCGGCAGGTCGCCGACGCGCTCGCGTCCAGGTACTTCCGGCCCTACATCTCCACCGACGTGATCGGCGCGGAGACCGGGGGCGCGGTCAAGAACGTGCTTGCGATCGCCTGCGGCATCGCCATGAGCCGGGGTTTCGGGGAGAACACCCGCGCCGCCCTGATTACCCGCGGACTTGCCGAGGCGACCAGGCTCGCCGTCGCGCTGGGAGGACAGGCGGAAACACTCGCCGGCCTGGCCGGTCTCGGCGACGTGTCGCTCAGCTGTGTGAGTAAGCAGTCGCGCAACTACCGGTTCGGGGAAGCGCTCGGCCGTGGCGAAACAGTCGCCGACGCCGAGCGCGGGGCCGGCGGCGTGGTCGAGGGCCGACATACCGCCGCCGCCGTGGTTCGCCGGGCCCGGCAGGCCGGATGCGACACGCCGATCTGCGAAGCGGTCGACCGGGTGGTCAATCATGGTGAGGACCTCGATCGCGCCATCGCGGAACTGCTCGACCGGCCGCTGCGCACCGAACACGGTGGCGGGGGACCCGCGTAAGGTGTCGCGGCGCCGCCCCGGCGGTGGTATGGGACTGGGGCCCGGTTTCTGGCGGAGAATGCGGAGCATGGCATACTGGCTGTTCAAGACCGAACCCGGTGCCTGGTCGTGGGATGACCAGGTCGCCGAGGGCACGGCCGAGTGGGACGGGGTGCGCAACCACCAGGCTTCCAATAACATGAAGGCGATGAAGGTCGGCGACCTCGGGTTCTTCTACCACTCGGTCAAGGAAAGACGGGTGGTCGGCATCGTCGAGGTGGTCGGGACCTACCGACCCGACGACACCGACCCGAGCGGCCGGTTCGGCCTGGTGGACGTGCGGGCCGTGGCCCCGATGAACGTCCCGGTCACGCTTGCGGACATCAAGGCCGATCCCAGGCTCGCCGACTTCGGACTGGTCCGGCAGTCCCGCCTTTCCGTCGTTCCCGTCAGCGACGAGCACTGGCGGATCATCTGCGCCATGGGCGAGACCGAGATCGACACGCCACCAGCCTGAGGCCGCTTGCGGGACGCCGCCTCGCTCACTATTTTCGCGACCTCTGTGATTGGCGGAGTAGCCGGGATGCCGGAAGTCGAGAACCTTGCGGGCGAGCAGCTTCGCTCGCTGATCGAGCGTATCGAGACCCTCGAGGAGGAAAAGACCGGGATCACGGCCGATATCCGCGAGATCTATGGCGAGGCCAAGAGCAGCGGGTTCAATCCCAAGGTCATCCGGCAGATCGTCCGGTTGCGCAAGATGGATGCCCACGACCGGCTCGAACAGGAAGAGCTGCTGCAGCTCTACCAGCAGGCCATCGGCATGACCTGAACGGGAGGTTCCCGCCCGGGCTCCCGCAACCCGTCCGGAGCGCCCCATGTGCGCACGACTGACCCCGAAGGAACGACTCCGGCCGATCAGCGGGTTTCCGGAGTGGCTGCCCGAGATCCGGGCAATCGAACTGCAGTGGATCGACAGCCTGCGCCGCGTGTTCGAGAGCTACGGCTACTGCTCGATCGAACCGCGCTCGGTCGAACCGGTCGAGGTCCTGCTCAAGCAGGGCGACACCGACAAGGAGATCTACGCGATCTCCCGCCTGCAGGAGGAAGAGAACACCGCCCCGGAACCGGCCTACGGCCTGCACTACGACATGACCGTGCCCATGGCGCGCTATGTCGCGGCGAACATGAACGAGCTGGTGTTCCCGTTCAAGCGCTACCAGATCCAGAAGGCGTGGCGCGGCGAACGACCGCAGGAGGGACGGTTCCGCGAGTTCCTGCAGTGCGATGTCGACGTGGTGGATACGCGCGAGATCCCGCTGCACTTCGATGCCGAGATGCCGGTGATCATGCAGGAGGCGATCGAGGCGATCGGCGCCGGACCCGTGGTGACCGGGCTGAACAACCGCAAGGTGCTGGAGGGTTTCTATTCCGGCCTCGGGATCGGGGACATCGCCTCGGCGCTTCGGATCATCGACAAGCGCGACAAGATCGGTGACGGCGGGGTCGCTACGCAGCTGAGGGCGGAACTCGAACTCGATGACGCGACCATCGAACAGATGCTGGCGCTCGCGGCGATCCGCGGAACCGACCCGGCGGTCATCGACCGGGTTCGCGGTCTCGCGATCACGACGCCGCTGCTGGAACAGGGACTGGAGGAGCTCGACTTCGTGCTGCGCGAGCTGCAGCGCTTTCCTCAGGGCACCTTCGTCGCCGACTTTTCTATCGCCCGCGGCCTCGCCTACTACACCGGTACGGTCTACGAGACCCGGTTTGCCGACTACCCGGACTTTCCGACCATCTGCGGCGGCGGGCGCTACGACAACCTGGTCGGCGACCTGGTCAACCGCCGGGTTCCCGGGATCGGTATCTCGATCGGGCTGACCAGGATCCTCGCCAAGCTGGTCCGCGAGGGACGGGTCAGCCCCGGTCGGCGCGGCCCGACCGATGTCCTGGTGGTGCACACCCGGGGTGCTCCCTACGCACTGGTCAGCCGGACCGCGCGTACGCTGCGCGCCCGCGGCTGGCGGGTGGAGCAGTACCACGAGGACCGCCGCCTCAACGCCCAGCTCCGGTACGCCTCGCAGAAGGACATTCCGTGGATCTGGTTTCCGCCGGACCACGAGGACGGCGAGCACCAGGTCAAGCACTCGCGGACCCGCCACCAGGAACCGGCCGATCCCGAGACATGGGTTCCGCGCGAGGAGGCGGCATCCTGACCGTCGGCGAGTTCCTGCTGGCACGGCTGTACAACTGGCACCGCATCGATGCGGCCCTGTTCCGCTCGGCGCAGATGTACCGGGGCCACTCCCGCACCCTGCTTGCCGCGCACGGGATCGCAACCGTGGTCAACCTGCGCGGAGCCAATCCCGGGACCCACTGGTACCAGGCGGAGCGGGACGCCTGCGCGGATCTCGGTATCGAGCATGTCGACTGCGCCCTGCACTCGCGCCGGCTGCCGGCCCGCCAGCGCCTGCTGGCCTTGCTCACGGTCTACGAAACCGCGGCGCGCCCGATGCTGCTCAAGTGCTCCGGTGGTGCGGACCGCAGTGCGTTCGCAGCGGCCCTCTACCTTTTGCACCGCGACGGGCCGGGCGCGCGGGCTGCCGCCCTGCGGCAAATGAGGGTGCTCCCCTACCTCCACATCCCGGGCGGACACCAGCGCTGGATCCGCAGGTTTCCGGAGTTCCTGTGCGACGACGCCGCGGACGGTGACATCGCGGCCTGGGTACGCGAGCGCTACGAACCGGAACGGTTCGCCGACTGGCTGGGCGCCCGCAACCTTGGTACAGCCTGGAGGCGGTAGGGCCCTACGGGACCGGACCGCCCACCACGCCCCTGTCGTGCAGGCCGGCGATCTCGTGGTCCGGCAGACCGAGGATGTCGGCGAGGACCGCGTCGGTATCGGCTCCCAGGACCGGCGCCGGCGCGACCGGCCGGGCGTACATGTCGGCGAACCGCAGCGGCAGGCCGGCGGCCCTGTAGGTCCCGATTCCGGGCTGGGTCACGGTCTCGATGAGCGGGTTGGCCACGGAACAGCGCGGATCCTCCGAGAGCATCTGGGTGAAGCTCCGGTACGGTCCCCACAGCACGCCCGCGGCGTCGAGCTCGCGTGCGACCTGTTCGAGCGAGCGGGCCTCGACCCACGGTGCGATCATCGTGACGATGGCGTCCCGCGCCCGGTAGCGGTCGTCCTCGCGGCCGAGGTCAAGCCCCTCAGCGTCCTCGAGACGCGATACCGCCTCCCCGATGCCGGTAGCCGCCACCAGTCGCCGCCACTGGCCGCGGGTGAGTGCGACCAGCATCACCCGGCGGGCGTCCGAGGTCGCGAAGTCATGTCCGAAGGCGCCGAAGATATGGTTGCCGTCGGCGTGGCGGTCCCGTCCCAGCATTTCGGCCTCGGCGATGTGCCCGAGACCGCTGGCCGCCCACATCGCGACGTCGGTAAGCGCCAGCCGGATCAGCTGGCCACCGCCGCCGCGCGAGCGCTGCCGCTCGGCGGCAAGGATCCCGGTGGCGGCCAGGCTGCCGGTCAGCAGGTCCCACGCCGCGAGCACATGGTTGACCGGACGGTGCGCGTCGCGCGGCCCGGTCGCGAAAGGGAATCCGACCGCACAGTTGACGGTGTAGTCGACCGCGCCGGCGCCGTCGTGACTGCCGAGGATGTTGACCGTGACCATGTCGGCCCGGCGCTCGCACAGCCGGTGGTGATCGAACGGGCCTCCGGGAGGCCTGTTGGTGAGGAACAGTCCGCGGTCGGGACCCGGCTGGCAGATAAGCTCGCTCACGAGTTCCAGGCCCTCGGGCGAGCGGGTATCGATCGCGATCGATTTCTTGCCCTTGTTGAGGCCGGCCCAGTACAGGCTCCGCCCGTGGGCGTCCAGCGGCCAACGCCGGTGATCGAGACCGCCGCCGACGGGGTCGAAGCGGATGACCTCGGCACCGAGCTGGGCCAGCGTCATGCCTCCCAGCGGGGCGGCGACGAAGGCCGATCCCTCCACCACCCGCAGGCCGTTCAGGATGTCAAACATGGGGACTGTCTCCGGTCAGGAAGGCCTGGTACCTGCGCATGAAGCGCGGCGCGATCCGGCGCAGGCGCGCGTCGTCGACCTGGCCACTGCGGGTCATGTAGTCATGGGCGAGATCCACGGGCTCGCGATCCATGCGCCCGGCCATGGTCTCGTACCAGGCCGAACTGCCGGCGCCCGCATCGAGCAGCCGGTCCACCGCCGGCCGGCGATTCACCTCGAACTCCTCGAGCGCACGGGTGACGTCGTCCGGATGGGTGCGGAAGGCCCGCCACAGCGCGACGGCGTCCTCGAGCGCGCGGCGCGTGCCCGAACCGATCGAGAAGTGGACCGTCCCGAGCGCGTCGCCGAGCAGCACGGCGTTGCCGCACCGCCAGCGACTGCGCCGGACCATCGGGAACCGGCGCCAGACCGAGCGGTTGGAGATCAGCGGGTTGCCGCGGAGTTCCGGCGCGAAGATGCGCTCGCAGAAGGCCCGGTTCGCGTCGTCCGACATGCGCGCGAGCCCGGCGTTCCGCCAGGCGGCACCGTCGCACTCGACGATGAAGGTGCTGAGATCAGGCGCGTAGCGGTAGTGATGGGCCACGAAACATCCCCCGGACGCGGCCCTGAAGGTGAGCGTCAGGGTCTCGAAGCGCTGCCGGGTGGCATACCAGATGAACCGGTTGTCCGGGAGCGTGACCTGCTGGTCCGCGTCCGGCACCCAGTCCCGGCCGAGCGGGGAATGGGCGCCGTCGGCCGCGACCACCAGGTCAAAGTCGTCGCGCAGGTCGCGGTTGGCTACCGTTTCGTGGCGCAGGTCCACGCCGGCGGTCCCGGCGATTTCCTCGAGACAGGCGAGCAGCCGGCGCCGCGATATGCCGGAAAACCCGTTGCCGTCGATGGCGACCGCCTCGTTTCTGTGCACGATGGTCAGGTCGGACCACCGTTCGAGTTCCGGCGCGATCCGCTCACAGAGTTCCGGGTATGCCTCCTCGAGCGCACGCAGCGCCTGGTCGGAAAACACCACCCCGAACCCGTAGCTGGCGCCCCGGGGATCGCGCTCGAGCACGGTGACCGAGGAAGCGGGAAACGACCGACGAAACAGACCGGCGAAACACAGGCCTGCCGGACCGCCTCCCGCTACAAGAACACGCATCACCCGCTCCCGCTGCACCTGCGGCCGCCTACACGCGATCGGGCACGGGGGTCAAGCCGGACCGGCGGGCTGGTGACAGGCGAGTGCGGTTGTCGCATGGTAGCGCTCCTTGCACCGGGAGATCCCCGCCATGACCATCCTGTTCACCCACGATGCGTGCGGTGCCCATGACATGGGGCCCATGCACCCGGAGCGCCCGGCCCGGCTGACCGCCGTTCTCAAGGCGCTCGACGGGGACGGGTTCGCGGGCCTGGACAGGAGGCTCGCTCCGCTGGCACCGGTCGAACGGCTGGAGTCGATGCACCCGAAACCCTACATCGACCATATCCTCTCGAGTGTCCCCGAGCGCGGCCGGGTTTCGCTCGATCCCGACACCTCGCTCTCGCCGGGAAGCGGCGAGGCGGCGTTGCGTGCCGTGGGGGCCGCCTGCGCCGCGGTGGATGCGGTGTACGCCGGCGAGGCGTCGAACGCCTTCTGCGCGGTCCGACCCCCCGGGCATCATGCCGAGCCCGGGCGCGCCATGGGGTTCTGCATGTTCAACACGGTCGCCATCGCCGCCGCCCATGCGCGCATCGCGCACGGGGCGTCCCGGGTCGCCGTGGTGGATTTTGACGTGCACCACGGAAACGGGACCCAGGCGATGTTCTGGAACGAGCCCGACATGATGTTCTGTTCGACCCACCAGATGCCGCTTTACCCCGGCACCGGCGCGCGCGCCGAGCGCGGCGCCCACGGGACCATCGTCAACGCCCCGCTGCCTCCCGGGGCGGACGGGCCGGCGTTTCGCGCGGCGATGACCGAAATCGTGCTGCCGGCACTCGACGACTTCGCGCCCGAGATGCTGATCGTCTCGGCGGGATTCGACGCCCACGTCAACGACCCGCTGGCCGGACTCCGATTCGTCGCCGAGGATTACGCGTGGGTGACGCGGGAGCTGCTGGCGGCCGCGGGCCGGCACGCGGGCGGCCGCCTCGTTTCGTCACTGGAAGGCGGCTATGACCTCGACGGGCTCGCCGACTCAACCGCCGCACATGTCAGGGAACTCATGGCTGCCTGATTCCGCTGCAGACCCTTGTCCGGAAACGGCTGCGAGAATACACTCAGCACCCCTCGACATGCAGGAGAATGCGTGTGACAGGCGACCCGCAACCGGTTGAAACCCTTTCCTTCGAGGACGCCCTGGCGGAACTCGAGGAAATCGTCAGCCGCCTCGAGGGCGGACAGGGCAGCCTGAACGATGCGATAGAAGCCTACGAGCGCGGGTCGATCCTGAAACGGCACTGTCAGGCCAAGCTGGAGGAAGCGCGTCTGCGGGTCGAGCGTATCCGGGTGCCGGAGAATGACGCCGACGACCTGGGTCTCGAGCGCTGAGACAGCCGTCACTCCCGAACGGCGCGCGATGCGGCAATGAGTGAACTGAGCGAAGCGATGCAAGAATGCGCCTCGCGGGTCGAGCGCATGATGAGCCTGCTGCTGCCGCGCCCGTCCGGGGCCGAAGCCCGGCTGTACGAGGCCATGCGCTACAGTTCGCTCGGCGGCGGCAAGCGTCTGCGGCCGTTCATCGTCAGCCAGTCCGCCGGACTGTTCGGCGTCGATCCGCGCTGCGCCATCCGGGTGGGCGCCGCCGTCGAGTTCATCCACAGCTACTCGCTCGTGCACGACGACCTGCCCGGGATGGACAACAGCGATCTTCGGCGGGGCAAGCCGAGCTGCCATGTCGCGTTCGACGAGGCCACCGCCATCCTGGTCGGCGACGCGTTGCAGACCCTGGCCTTCACTGTTCTCTCGGCCGAGGAAACCCACGCCGACGCCTTCGTGCGCTGCCAGCTGGTTGCGGAACTGGCCCGCGCTTCGGGTCATGCCGGCATGTGCGGCGGCCAGATGATCGACATGAGGGCGGAAACCGAGGAACTCGGTATCGGCGCGATCACGCGCATGCAGAACATGAAGACCGGCAGGCTGTTCTCGTTCTCGGCGGTGTCGGGTGCGGTTCTCGGGCGAGCGTCCAGACGCCACTACCAGGCCCTGCAGACCTACGCGCAGGAACTCGGTCTGGCCTTCCAGATCACCGACGACCTGCTCGACGTCACGGGCGACCCCGCAGTCACCGGCAAGCCGCTGGGGCAGGATCAGGAGGCCAGCAAGGAGACCTTCGTGTCGATTCTCGGCGTCGACCGGGCCCGCGCCCAGGCGCGCATCCTGTGCGACCAGGCGG
Organism: Alphaproteobacteria bacterium; assembly: GCA_022822665.1. Classification (GTDB taxonomy): domain Bacteria; phylum Pseudomonadota; class Alphaproteobacteria; order Thalassobaculales; family Thalassobaculaceae; genus Bin52. Next base: position 143,239 of record JAJEAR010000029.1, read on the forward strand.
TCAAGGCGCTTGAACTGTGGGGTGACTCTGCCCACCTGCTTAGGGAACTTGCGTATTTCGTTGTCGATCGTGAATCCTGATTCGGACTGGTTGCCCGCCATGACATCTCAAACACCTCTCCTGGATACGGTCCACTCACCACTCGATCTGCGGAAACTCGGTCCGGCAGAGTTGCCGCAACTGGCGCGGGAACTGCGCCAGGAGGTGATCGACGTGGTTTCGGAAACCGGTGGTCATCTTGGCGCCAGTCTCGGTGTCATCGAACTCACCGTGGCCCTGCACTACATCTACAACACGCCGATCGACCGGCTGGTCTGGGACGTCGGCCACCAGGCCTATCCCCACAAGATCCTGACGGGCAGGCGCGACCGCATCCGCACGCTTCGCCAGGCGGGAGGACTGTCCGGGTTCACTCGGCGCTCGGAGAGCGAGTTCGACCCCTTCGGCGCCGCCCACAGTTCCACCTCGATCTCGGCGAGCCTCGGGATGGCCGTGGGGCGCGACCTGACCGAGCGGAACAACCACGTGGTCGCGGTGATCGGAGACGGCGCGATGAGTGCCGGAATGGCCTACGAGGCCATGAACAATGCCGGATCCACCGACACGCGGCTGCTGGTGATCCTGAATGACAACGACATGTCGATCGCACCGGCGGTCGGGGCATTCAGTGCCTACCTGTCCCGCCTGCTGAGCTCGCGTTCCTACCTCAACCTGCGACAGCTCGCCACGCAGATCGCAAGCCGCCTGCCGCGAACGCTCGAGAACACGGCTGTCCGCGCGGAAGGCTACGCGCGCCGGATGGTGACCGGAGGAACGCTGTTCGAGGAACTGGGGTTCTACTACGTGGGTCCGGTGGACGGTCACAACCTGGAACACCTGTTGCCGCTGCTGCGCAACATCCGCGACGCCGAGCAGGCATGTCCGGTGCTGCTGCACATCGTCACCGAAAAAGGCCGCGGTCATCCGTTTCCGGAGAGTTCGACCGAGAAGTACCACGCGGTCCAGAAGTTCGATGTCGCGACGGGAACCCAGGTCCGTTCCGTTGCCAACGCCCCGAGCTACACCAGCGTGTTCGCCAACGCGCTCATCAAGCTCGCCGAAAAAGACCCGGCGATCGTCGCCATTACCGCGGCCATGCCGTCGGGAACCGGGGTCTCGACCTTTGCCAAGCAGTTTCCGGAGCGCAGCTTCGATGTCGGCATCGCCGAGCAGCACGCGGTAACCTTCGCCGCCGGAATGGCAACCGAGGGGATGAAGCCCTTCGCCGCGATCTACTCGACCTTCCTTCAGCGCGCCTACGACCAGATCGTGCACGATGTCGCCCTGCAGAGCCTGCCGGTGCGGTTCGCCATCGACCGGGCGGGGCTCGTCGGCGCCGACGGCGCCACCCACGCCGGGGCATTCGACCTCGCCTACCTCTGCTGCCTGCCCAACATGGTGGTGATGGCCGCCGCCGACGAGGCCGATCTGGTGCACATGGTGGCGACCTGTGCCGCGATCAACGACCGGCCGTCGGCGGTCCGCTACCCCCGGGGTGAAGGTATCGGCGTGGAACTGCCCGAGCAGGGAGAGCCGCTGGAAATCGGCCGCGGGCGGGTCATGCGCTCGGGCAAGACCGTTGCCCTGCTGTCACTGGGCGGCCGGCTTGCGGAGTGCCTCGCCGCGGCTGACCGGCTGGATGCGGCGGGCGTGTCCACCACGGTCGCCGATGCCCGGTTTGCCAAGCCGATCGACCAGGATCTCGTTCGTGACCTCGCCGGGTCGCACGAAGTGCTGATCACCATCGAGGAGGGAGCGACCGGCGGGTTCGCCACCCAGGTCCTTCATCTGCTGACCAGAGAGGGCCTGCTTGACGGCGGGGTCCGGGTCCGGCCCTTGACCCTGCCCGACACCTTCATTGACCACAACTCGCCGGCCAAGCAGTACAGCGAGGCGAGGCTCGACGCCGACGCGATTGTCGAGACCGCCATGGCGGCGCTCGGTCAGCAAACGGAGGACCAGTCAGCCGCCGGGGACTGACGGGTCCGGCCGCGGTGGCGGAACCGGAGGAGCGGATCCGGCTTGACCTTCTGCTGGTGCGGCGCGGCTTCGCCCGGTCGCGCACCCGGGCCCGGGAACTGATCCGTGCCGGGCACGTGGTTCGCGACGATACCGTCCTGCGCAAGCCGGGCGCCCTGATCGGGGCGGCCGCCCCGGTCACCGTGACCGGAGCCGATCACCCGTGGGTCGGGCGCGGCGGGATCAAGCTCGCGGCGGCGCTTGACGGATTCGGCGTCTCGCCCGAAGGCATGACCTGTCTCGATGTCGGGGCCTCGACCGGCGGGTTCAGCCACGTGCTCCTCGACCGCGGCGCCCGGCATGTCTTCGCGATCGATGTCGGGCACGGGCAGTTCGCCCGCGAGCTCGCGGCAGACCCCGGGATCACGCTCATGGAGAAGACGGACGCGCGCTCACTGACGGCGGACATCGTCGCGCGCCCGATCGACCTGCTGGTCGCGGACCTCAGCTTCATCCCGGCGCGGACCGCGCTTGGCCCGGCGCTCGGCCTGGTGCGCGCGGGCGGTTCGGCCCTCATCCTGGTCAAACCCCAGTTCGAGCTCGGCCCGGAGCGGGTCGGGAAAAACGGCGTGGTTCGCGACGAGGGCTGGCGCGCCGAGGCGTGCCGGCTGGTGGAGGCCTGGATCGACGCGCACCCCGGCTGGCGCACGCTCGGGATCATGCCCTCGGTCATCACCGGCGCCGACGGCAACCAGGAGTACTTCCTGGCCGCGCGCAGATCCTGAGCGGGCAGCGTCAGTCCGCGCGGGACACGAGCCGCATGCGTCGTGCATCATGGACGACAGGCGCGCACGAACACGAGGGAGGACCGCGATGGAACACCCCATGACTGACCGGATCTGCGTGATCACCGGGGCGACGGACGGCATCGGCTGGGTGTCGGCCCTCGGTATCGCCCGGACCGGCGCACGCGTCGTCATTGTCGGGCGCAACGCCGCGAAGACCGAGGAACGGGCCAGGCGCCTCGCCCGGGAAACCGGGAACGAGGCCGTGGAGCATGAAATTGCCGACCTGTCGGTCCTGGCGGAGGTGCGCGCGCTGGCCGAACGGCTGAACCGGACCCTGCCGCGCATCGACGTGCTGGTGAACAACGTCGGTGCGCTCTTCACCAGGCGCGAACTCAGCTCCGACGGTATCGAGATGACCTGGGCGCTGAACCACCTCTCCCCGTTCCTGCTGACCGGTCTCGTGCTCGACCGGGTCAGGGCGTCGGACCAGGGCCGCATCGTGACCGTGAGCTCGGGCGCCCATCGCGGCCCGCAGGTCAATTTCGAGGATCCGCAGCTTGCCGGAGGATACCGGGGCTGGCGCGCCTACCAGCAGTCGAAGCTGGCCAACCTGCTGTTTACCCGGGAACTCGCGCGCAGGCTGGAGGGAACCCCGGTCACGGCGAACTGCCTGCACCCGGGTTTCGTGAACAGCCGGTTCGGCAACAACAACGCGGGGATCAAGCGGGTGCTGCTCACCGTGGCCAAGACGATCTTCGCCATCAGCGAGGAGAAGGGCGCGGACACCGTGATCTACCTCGCCACGGACCCGGGTGTCGCCGGGGTTTCCGGCGAGTACTTCGTCAAGAGGCAGCCCGCGGAGACTTCCAGCCAGTCGCAGGACCCCGACGCCCGGCGCACCCTGTGGGACATCAGCGAGACGATGACCGGACTGTCGTACCCGGCCTGACCGGGTGCTTCGAGACCCACCCCGCCGGCCGCCGATCGGGACCGACCGGATGCCACGGAGCCAACGCAGCGTCCCGGCGCATCCGGTCCGGCCGCCACCCTGCCCTCGCCGGTTGCCGATGATGCGCCTGCTTCCCTTCCTCGCCGTACTCGCGGTCCTGTCCCTCCCGCCGTCCCCGGCACCCGCCGATGCGCGCTTTGCCCGCCTGTCCGAGCCGGGCGTCATTGCCATCATGCGTCACGCGCACGCCCCGGGGACCAGCGATCCCGACACCTTCGCGCTCGACGACTGCGCGACCCAGAGAAACCTCGACGCGCGAGGCAGAGAACAGGCCCGCAGGACCGGGGCGGCGATCTTGGCCGCCGGGGCCAGGGTCGAACGGGTGCTGACAAGCCAGTGGTGCCGCTGCCGGGAGACGGCCCGGCTCCTCGACCTGGGCCCGGTCGAGGACCTGGCAGCGCTGAATTCGTTCTTCGAGGCGCCGGACCGCGCCGACCGGCAGACCTCCGACCTGCGCCGGGTCCTGTCGGGTCTGCCTCGGCAAGAAACCGTCATGCTGGTCACCCACTACGTCAACATCAGGGCGCTCACCGGCCGGAGCGTCACATCGGGCGAGGTCCTGCTGCTCGAGATCCGGCCCGGCGGCACGGTCTTCGTAATCGACAGGATCATGATCGGCCCGCACGACTGAGATGACACCGGGGTCCGTTCGCCGTCTTTGACGCACAGCTTCGAGCGTTGGTCCGTACCGACATAGGGAGACAGCGCTGCTTCCCGGACTTGCGCCTGGGATACGAGAGGTCGGGTTCGCCGTGTTGAAACTTACTTCGGGGGCCCGTATGGGTTGTTCAGGCACCGTCATCGCTCCGATAATGAAACGGGAAACCAACCGGGCGGTAACAGGAATGGTTCGATGAACACGGTTCTGGACGAAGTCACCAGCGACTCCATAGACGCGGGGCACGTGGAGCGCCGTGTCAACGACTGGGAAGCGCGTCTGAACGGGCTCTACACGACGATTGGAGAGTGGTTGCCGGACGATTGGGAAGCCCGCCGGGGGGCGCCGGTGCGTATGCATGAGAAGATGATGCGGAAGTTCGGTATCGAGGCGAGGCGTATTCCCACGCTCGAACTCCACGGACGGACCGGCGAGGTAGTTCAACTCAAGCCGGAGGCACTGTGGATCATCGGCAACAATGGCCGTATCGATGTGAAGCGTGACAGCCGACGCTATGTCATCATCGATGCCGCCGAGAATTTCGATGAGCCCGACTGGCAGGCGGCGCCCGCCGAGAATCGCTGCGACCGCGAGGCGGTGACCCCTGACTGGCTGAGACGAATCCTGCGGTGAGCGACCTTGGCGCCATCGCGGGGTCGTATGAACGGATCGACGGCTTTCTGAAAGACCTGCTCGAACGCCACGATGCAGCCGGCGAGGCCGATAGGCGCGACCGCGTTGCGCGCGAGCAGGAAATCAACGATCAGGCGTATTTCGTGCTGACCTGGGGCCAGCCGGAGACGGAAATCGACGAAGCCTGCCGGGACGCCATCCGGCACGGACAGTCGCATGACGACTGGCGGAACAGCCGAGCCTGGTCGCTGTACAACCCGGACGATCGCAGGCTATCGGGCCTGAGCTTCGAGAACCGCCTGACGCTGGTCCTCGCGAGGGGCAGCAACGCATGGAGGCGGACGATGCAGTTCTACAACGTGCGCAACCAGATTGCCCACGGCACTCTCCTGTCGGAACGCATCGACGTGTCGGGCGAGATACAGGAGTTCTTCCGCATTCAGTCGTCGCTCGCGCGGGAGTGAGAGGGCGAGTTCCGTCCATTCGAGGTATGGCAGAGAGCCCTCGTATCGGGGGCACTGTGACCTTGGCCCCGCGCGTCACTATCGGGGGTCTCCACACTGTCACCGACGTCAGATACATCCTTCGGCCTCTTCAGCTCCTTCCGCGGGGAACGCGCCTTTGCGGCTGATCCTTCGCGACGCAACCTCCTCGAGTTCGCGCTGTCGGTTCACCTCCAAAAGGAACAGTCTGATGCCTCGAACGGCAACTCGACAGCGTCGGGTCAACTGGCGCGGTTTCGTTCAATCCGTATAACCTTGCGGAATCACGCCATAATTGGTACATATCCAGTTCGATTTAGTCCCTGACCTCCACCAACCATATCTCCTCGTCGCACAACACACCGCAAATTCCGCAGGCGTTCAAAATGCACGAATTACAGGACATTGGCACCATGCGACTTTGGACCGACCGGTTGACAGAAGCCGAGTTGATATCGAACAGGCACACTCTCTATACACAACGCAAGAATCATGTTCTGAAAGAAATGAAGAAGGCGGGTGCCGCCGCCATGCTCGTGCTCGACCCGAACGATATTGCCTATATCACCGGCGCACGAAACATGACGCTTTTTTCCATGCGGACCCCGGCGCGCTATCTGCTTGTCCTGCAGGACGGCTTTACGGTTCTCTACGAGTACGTTGGGTGCGAGCACCTGGCAGCCGGGCTGGCGACCATCGACGAAATCCGGCCTGCACGGGGCCTCAACCGCATCAGCTCGGGTGGAAAGACGGCCTGGTCCAACCGCGCATTCGCAGGGGAGATCGCCGGAACCATCCGCGACCGCGACCCGGCCATCGACAGAATTCACATCGACCGCTTCCCGTGGCTAGCAGTCGATGCCCTGCGCGCCGAGGGATTTGAGCTGGCCGGATCCGACGATATCCTGACCGAGGCGCGCGCGATCAAGCTTCCGATCGAGATCCCCTACCTGCGCACGGCGATGGACCGGGTCAACACGGCGGTCCGGCGACTCGAGGAACACGCGGAACCCGGCAGGACGGAGTCGGAGGTCTGGGCCGAGTTTCACTACGGGCTGATGGCGAAGGAAGGACAGTACGTTTCGACCCGCCTTTTTCAGAGCGGCTCCAACACGTTCCCCTATTTCCAGGAAGCCGGCAGCAGGACACTGGCACGCGGAGAGTTGCTGTGTCTCGACACCGATGCCGTTGGCTACGAGGGGTATTGCGTGGACTTCTCACGGACGTTTCTGTGCGGTGACGGGAAGGCCAGCGACGACCAGAGATTGCTCTATGGTCGTGCACGCGAACAGCTCGAGCACCATGCCGACATTCTGAAGCCCGGCCTCGCCTTTCGCGAACTGGCCGAACGCGCCTGGCCGGTTCCCGAGGAAAATTTGTCGAGCCGGTACTACTGCATAGGGCACGGCCTGGGGATGTCGGGGGAATGGCCGAATATTCCCCACTTAAACGCGGAAGTCGACTATCCGCTCGGTGGTGTCATCGAGCCAGGGATGGTCATATGTCTCGAGAGCTATGTCGGCTGGGAAAGGTCTGCCGAGGGCGTGAAACTCGAAGACCAGTTTCTCATCCACGAGGATCGGGTCGAAAGGATGTCGACGTACCCGTTCGATGACCGGTTGGGCTGAAACGGCTGCTGGTCGGCTGCCGGGCGCTCTTCACGCGACTGCAATCGGGCTTGCCGACGACATCGCAAGACCCAAGGACAGTGACCGTTCGCCGCGATCAGATCGATCGTCTTGCCGTTTGACCAACGGCTTCCATGGAGCGTTTCGGGAATGTGCACGGCGGTAACCGGTGGCCTCTCCGGAGGTGCGATGATGTAACGCCTGGGCGCCGCCACGCTTCCCCGCAGGAAACGTGCAGGCAAGCGTTCACCCGAGCAACCGAAACCCGCAAGAAGAACGCTGCGAAATCGGAACAGCCGGAATTCCGTTGCCAGCGGGCTTCGCTTCGCCGAGATGTTGCACATTCATGGCGGAACCCCTATAATCCGGAATGAACGACATCATGCTCAAGCCGGTCCGATGGACAGGATCCAGCAACGCCGACCTGAAGCGGTTTCCGTAGCCGGTGCGCCGGCGGCTGGGCTTTGCGATCTACCAGGCCCAGGTGGGCCTGCGACACCGCGACGCCAAACCGCTCCAAGGCTTCGGCGCCGGAGTGCTGGAAGTTGTCTCACGCCACGACAGCGACACCTTTCGGGCCCCGTCTACACAGTTCGATTCGAAACGGCGGTCTACGTCCTGCACGCCTTCCAGAAGCAGGCAAAACGGGGCATTGCTACGCCGCAGAAGGAACTCGACATGGTCCGTCGCCGACTCGCGCTCGCCGAGGCGCATTTCCGCAACACTAATGTATGAGGCCCGAGCCATGACCGTATCCGAGACCAACGTGCAAGCCGGCAGCGGCAACGTATTTGCCGACCTCGGCCTCGCCGACGCCGAGGCGCACATTGTGAAGGCTGAGTTGGTCACCCGCATCGACGCCATCGTTCGCCAGCTCGGCATCACCCAGGCCGAAGCCGCGCGGCTGCTCGGTCTTTCCCAGCCCGACGTGTCGCGGCTGCTCCGGGGAGACTTCCGGGAGTATTCGCTGGAGCGTCTGCTGCGGCTTCTGACAGCCCTCGGCCGCGATATAGACATCGTCATCCGCCAGCCGCAGTCCGCCGGCAGCGGCAAACTGCGGATCGCCGCTTCCGAGACGGTATAACCCAACGCCTGGCGCGCGATTGCGCCTTCCCCCTCCCTGCCGCGCAACCGGCCCGGCGCCGTTTCCGGTCAGCCTCTCCACGCGAACCAACAAGCGATCCGGACGGGCACGCCGACGGCGAGAGCGCGGACCATGATCGCGAGCGGACCCGGCAGCCCGGCCGGCAGCGTTTCCGTCACCGCACCGAGCACGAGTCCCGCAGACCATTCGGAAATCAGGGAACGTGAGGCCGAGCAGCACGGCGTTGGCGAAACTGCCCGCGATCGCGCCCACACCAATGGCGTGGAAAGCGCCTGGTGCCTGTTGAGGCGTGGCTACCGCGGCACATTCCACCACATGTTCAGGAAAAATTCCGGAGGACCGTCGCGACCAACGGTGAATCAGTCGCAGCCATTGTGCTTGCGCCACATGCCTGCGTCATGCCCCTTGGGCGGATTGGCGCAAGGATCGCCAGCATACCCGCGAAGGATGTTGTATCGAGCGATCTGGTCGTCGGAGAGCAGTGGAAGCGTTTTCAGGTGTGCCGCCAGATGGACATAGCGCAACGCTGTCCGGGCCTGTCCGATTTCCGACAGCAATCCTTGCAGCGATCGTTCGGTCACCTTGGCGTTCCTGAACGCCTTCTCCAATGTCTCCTCGCGGGCAATGAGGCGCTTGCCCTCGGCGATTGCGGCCGCGCGCATGTTCCGGAAGATTGCGGTAATCGCCTCCACCTGGCCCGTGGTCAGCGGAATCCGATCCTTCAGCTCGAGCAGGTGCGCGGGACCGGGCATGCCGTTGAGTTCGGCTGCCCTGGCAAGCCCCCATCCCCCTCCTCGCCGGAGCTCGGCGAGGTCTTCCGCCGACAGGCTCTTGAGCGGTCGGGTTTCCTGACCGGCGTATGGAGACGGGCGATTGTCCAGCGCAGTGGTTGGGCCGGCGAAAAACAGGGCAAGCAGGAGGGGAATGAGCGCAATGCGGGCTCTCCGGTGGTTCTGGGTCATGATCGGCTCCTCGGTAGTGCTTCGGTATCGGACCGATGGAACGGGAGACACCGGGACGCGACGGCGGATTGCAATCTTCAGGCCGGGCACTCGACGGGATGCGGGCCCTGATCGAGTGGAGGTCGCCGCGGGACGGACTTCCCGACAGGGGTCGGCGAACTCATGGGTCCGACGGTACGATTCCGCGCCAGGCCCAGTCGTTGTAGTCGTCGGGCGCGCGCAGGCAGGACGCCCAGACCGGATCGGATGCAAGCGCGTCCCAGACCGGCGCGGGGCCGTTTCCATGCGCGGCGTGTACGAGGCGGCGCTCCCGCTGACTTGCGCGGACCTCCGCTTCCAGCGCATCCGGGTCCCAGGTCCTGTCCATAACCCGGCGGAGCGCGGCCAGCGCGGCTGCGCTCTCCGGATCGGCCGCGAGGTTGATCCGTTCCTCGGGGTCGACCTCGAGATCAAACAGCAGGTCGGGTGCATGACCGCCGGTCATGAGCTTGAAGCGCCCGCTGCGAACCATGAACATTGGCGACGGTACGCCCTCCGACGTTATCTCCCCCAGCACCACCCGATCCCGGGCCGCCGACGCACCCTCGCACAACGGCAGCAGGCTCAGGCCATCGGGTGGCCGCGGCGCCCGGTCCGCAAGATCGATTTCTGCCAGGTCGCAAAATGTCGGAAGCAGGTCCACCAGCGAAACGGGCTCCGACCGATGCGCCGCCGCGAACCGTCCGGGTGCGTGAAGAATGAGCGGCACCCGTGCTGCGTGATCGAAGAAGTGCTTCTTGAACCAGAGGCCCCGCTCACCGAGCATATCCCCGTGGTCCGAGGTCAACACGATTGCGGTGTCGTGACCGAAGTCCTCCGCCTCCAGTACCTCCATGAGTGTCCCGACCATGTCGTCGAGCCAGGAGCAGTTGGCGAGATAGGCGTGCCGGGCGGTCCGTACGTGGCTGTCGTCAATGTCCCCCTCGAGGAGGCCGTGGTGGGCCAGCATGCGCCGGCTGTGCAGGTCCCGCTCCTGCTCGGGCAGGAGCGGGGTCGCGGGCATCGGGATGTCCTCGTGCCGGTACAGGTCCCAGTGTTCGCGCCGCGCGAAATAGGGCTCGTGAGGGTGGGTGAACGACACCGAAAGGAAGAAGGGCTGCCGCTCCGGACTGCGCGCGACCCGCTTCAGCCACTCCACCGACCGTGACAGCACCGCGTCGTCATGGTCCATCTGCATGCTGCGGGACGTGATACCGGAACGGATGACGCCGCTGGAATTGTTGTTCGATTCCATGCGCACCTCGTCCCAGCTCGGCGTCCAGTGAAAGTCGGTGGGATAGAGCTCGGGCACGAGGCGTTCGTGAAAGCCGTGCAGCATGTCCGGTCCAACGAAATGCTGCTTGCCGGCAAGCGCGGTGCGGTATCCCGCCAACCGCAGGTAATGCGCCATCGTCGGCGTGGCGGCTGCAAATTCCGCGCCGTTGTCGAAGGCCCGCACGCGCGACGGGAGCATGCCCGCCAGCATCGAGAACCGCGATGGCGCGCAGAGCGGGAAGTTGCAGTAGGCGTTGGCAAACACCACCCCTTCCTCGCACAGCCGGCCGACATTCGGCATCACGGCCGGTCCGCCGTATCCGGGCAGAAGCTGGGGTTTGAGCTGGTCAGCCTGGATCAGCAGGATATTCGGCAGGTCGCGGGCCATGACACTCTCCCGGCGTTGGTTTCGGGGCCTGATTGCCCGGCACGTCAGCGGATGCTCGCTTTCAATGTCCGCAGCACAACGGGTCTACAGGAATGCGCGGAATTGGTGCCACTTCAAAGCAGAACCCGGTCACCACCGTGTTCGGCAACCGCAGGATTCCCGGATCGGAAATTCCATCGCAATTGCCCGATGGCGCAGCAGGCGCACTGCAGGAACAGCCTGCCCGCTATTCGGGAAGCATGACGGGCCCGGTTCCCGGCCGAACGACGGACGTGCCCCAACGCACGTCGAACAGCGGGCCCAGGAGCCCGAAAACCGGTCCGGCCGTACGGAGCGCGGCATCAAGGCGGGCGAACACGGACAGCAGCCCGCCCCTGCCGAGCATGGAGCGTACCGCTTCAAGACGGTCGGGTTCGCGCGGGAACACCACGAGTTCGACCGGCTGTACTGCGGTGAGACCGGACAGTTCCCGAACCTGTCGTACCGCCTCGTGGAAGCCGCCGAGTCCGTCCACCAGTCCGACCTTGAGCGCATCGCTGCCGCTCCAGACCCGTCCGCGTGCCACATGGTCGAGTTCGTCGGGCCCAAGGCCGCGCCTGTCCGCAACCCGCCCGGCAAACTCATCGTAGATGTTGTCGAGGATCGCGGCATGGCGCTCTTGCTGGTGCGCATCGAAGCGATCGGTCGGCGCGTACATGGCGGCATTCTCGCCGACCGATTCCCGTGCAACGGCGACGCCGTGACGTGCCAGCGCCCGGCCGAAACTCACCTTGCCGCCCGCAACCCCGATCGAACCGGTGACCGTGCCCGGATGCGCCAGGATTCGGTCCGCCTCCACCGCTATGAAATACGCAGCCGACGCCGCCACCCCACTCATCGAGGCAACAACGCTCCGCCCGCTGTTCCGGAACCTGGCCACGGAGTCGCGCACCGCGTCGGAGGCGATGTAGTCACCGCCGGGGCTGTCGATACGCAGTATCAGGCCGAGGACAGACGTGTCCTCGCGGGCCTGTCCGATCGCCTCGGCCAGGCGTCCCGACACTGCCCGGTACCGGGTGCCGAACGGCAGGTCCGGTTCCCCGCGGGCGATCGAGCCGGCGACTTCGATGACCGCGATCCGGTCACCGGAAACCGCTCCGTCGAGAGCGTCACGGTAGTCCGCAAGCTCGACGGTCCCGGCCGGACTTTCCTCAGCCGGTTCGTGATCGCCGGGAATCGCGATGTCGAGCCAGTCGTCGCGATAGCCCAGCCGGTCAACGAGGCCCTGCTCCAGGGCGTCTTCGGCGGTCAACGGGGCTTGATCGACGAGTTCACGCAGCCGTTGCGGGGACAGGGTGCGTGCCGCGGCGGCATCGGCAACGAAATGCTCGAACTGCGAGGAGATCAGGGTTCGCAGGTTGCCACGAACCGCATCGGGCAGCTCCCGTTCCGTCAGACCGATCATCACGCCCTTGTATTCATGGCGCCGGTCGAAGTCGGCCTGGATGCCGTGCTCCTCGAGCAGGTCCGCCACCAGTGGCACGGCTGCCGTGATCCCCAGGGCGGAGAACGTGCCGGACGGTTGCAGGTCGATCCGCTCGAAACCCGTGGCAAGGTAGTAGTTCGCCACCGCGGCCGGACCGCCGAAGGATTCGGAAAACGCCGTCGCGGACTTGCCGGACGCGCGAAACCGCGTGATGGCCGAACGGAGTTCACCGGCCTCCGCAAGGTCAAGTGCCGCCTGCGAAAGATCGACCGCAACACCCGAAACACGGTCATCGGCCGCTGCCGCATCGAGCGCGCGGACGATGTCGAACAGCGACAGTCGCGACTGGCCGGGCAACAGGGTCGGGATCACCGACGGGTCGCGCACCTCGTCGAGCTCACCGTCGAGTTGCAGGACGAGAACGATCTCGTCCGGCAGCGACGGCTCGCGTTCCTGGACCCAGATCAGCGCCGCAACCGCCGCGGCGAACACCCCCGTCGCGAGGACGCCGATCGCCGCGAACAGCCAGAGCAGGAACCTCAGGAACCTCACCGGTCCGGCAGATCGGCCTGCGGTGCGCACTGTGCATGATGGCGCAGCAGGTGATCGGCGAGGACGCAGGCCATCATCGCCTCGCCGACCGGAACCGCACGGATGCCGACGCACGGATCGTGCCGGCCCGTGGTCGAAACCGTGACCTCGCGACCGTGACGATCAACCGAGCGCCGCGGCTCGAGGATCGAACTGGTCGGCTTGACGGCGAACCGCGCAACGACGGGCTGCCCCGTGGAAATACCGCCCAGCACCCCGCCGGCCCGGTTGCCGAGGAAGACCGGGCGGCCGTCGACCATGCGCATTTCGTCGGCCGCCTCCCGGCCGTCAGCGGCGGCGAGACCGAACCCGTCGCCGATTTCCACGCCCTTGACCGCGTTGATCGACATCATCGCCGCCGCAAGGTCGCTGTCGAGCTTGCCGTAGACCGGTTCGCCGAGGCCGACAGGCACGCCATCGGCCACCACCTCCACCACGGCGCCTGCCGAGGAGCCCTGCTTGCGAACCGTATCCAGGAACCCGCTCCACTGTTCCGCCATCACCGGGTCAGGACACCAGAACGGGTTCCGGTCGATTTCCTCCCACTCCCAGCGGGAGCGGTCGATCGCATGGGGACCGACCTGGACCAGCGCGCCCCTGATCGTGATCCCGGACCCGAGACGATGGGCCAGGACCGCCCGGGCAACGGCGCCGGCGGCGACCCTCATCGCGGTCTCGCGCGCCGATGACCGACCGCCGCCCCGGTAGTCCCGGATCCCGTACTTGGCCTGGTAGGTGTAATCGGCATGCCCGGGTCGGAACCGGTCCCGGATCTCGCTGTAATCCTTCGAGCGCTGGTCGGTGTTCTCGATCACCATTCCGATCGGCGTGCCGGTGGTCAGCCCTTCGAACACGCCGGAGAGGATGCGCACGGCGTCGGGTTCGCGCCTCTGGGTGGTGAAACGGGACTGGCCGGGCCTGCGGCGGTCCAGGTGGCGCTGGACGCCGGCCTCGTCGAGCGGAATGCCGGGCGGGGTCCCGTCCACGACACACCCGATTGCCGGACCGTGACTCTCGCCCCAGGTGGTAAAGCGGAAGACTGACCCGAAACTGTTGCCCGCCACCGCTCCCTCCGTTCAGACGACGGATATGTCCGGTGCGTCCACCGCCTTCATGCCGACGATGTTGTACCCGCAGTCGACATGGTGAATCTCGCCCGACACGCCGCTGGACAGGTTGCTGAGCAGGTAGACGGCGGCCCCACCGACATCCTCCAGCGACACGTTACGCCTGAGCGGCGAGTTGTACTGGTTCCACTTCAGGATGTAGCGGAAGTCGCCGATACCGGACGCGGCCAGCGTCTTCATCGGTCCGGCCGAAAGCCCGTTCACCCTGATGCCGCGACTGCCGAGATCCACCGCGAGGTAGCGCACGCTCGCCTCGAGCGCCGCCTTGGCCACGCCCATCACGTTGTAGTGCGGCATCACGCGCTCCGCCCCGTAGTAGGACAGGGTCAGCATGCTGCCGCCCTCTCCCATCAGCCCGGCGGCATGACGCGCGACCGAGGTGAAGGAATAGCAGGAGATATCCAGAGTTCTGAGGAAGTTGTCGCGCGACGTGCTGATGTAGGCGCCCTTCAGTTCCTCCTTGTCGGAGTAGGCGATGGCGTGGACCAGGAAATCCAGGTGTCCCCACTCCCGCCCTACCGTCTCGAAGGTGCGGGCGATGCTGTCATCATCACTCACGTCACACTGGAGCAGAATTTGCGAGTTCGCCTTTTCCGCCAGCGGGGCCACGCGCTTGCGCAGCGCCTCTCCCTGGTAGGTGAACGCGAGTTCCGCACCCTGTTCAGCCGCCGCACGGGCAATACCCCACGCGATCGACCGGTCATTGGCGACCCCCATGATCAGGCCCCTGCGGCCGGCCATGAATTTTCCGGACTGATCCATACTCTGCCCCGCGCTGTCCCAGGACCGCCGCGGCCCGCACCGATATCGTCCGCGACGCGCCGGCATCCTACACCATGGGCCCGGCTGGGCAACCGCGAGCACCGGCAGGCAGGCACCGGGCCATGCACTCACGGGTCGGGTCGCTGGCCCTTGGACGGCCGACCGACGCCGGCGTCCGGGACGCCCACGGCCCGGTTTCAAGCGGCCGGTTTGCCCGGTGTTACGCCCTGAGCACCAGGTTTTCAGGGTCGTAGGGACTGTCCTCGACGATGCGGGCCGGGAGAGTGCGATCAAGCACGCGAACATGACACTCGAGCCCGACCCGGGCATGGTCGCTCTCTACGTATCCCAGCATCAACGACTTGCCGACATGGTGGCCGTACCCGCCGGCGGTTCCCCGCCCGATGACGGTACCATCGAGCAGCACCGGCTCGTTGCCGAACGGATCGGCATCTTCCGCCTCGATCTCGATGGTGCAGAACCGGGTCGGAACCCCGGCCTGCTGCTGGAGAACCAGCGCGTCCCGTCCGGTAAACTGACCCTTGTTCAGGCGCACGAACCGGCCGAGACCGGCTTCGAGCACCGAATTCTCGGCATTGAGATCTGTTCCCCACAGGCGATAGGACTTTTCGAGCCGCATTGAGTCCATCGCCCGCATGCCGACATCGGCGATCCCGAACTCCGCGCCGGCCTCGCGCAGGGCGTCGTAGAGGTGGATCTGGTACTCGACCGGATGGTGAAGTTCCCACCCGAGCGAGCCGACGAAGTTCACCCGCATGGCACGGACCGACGGGCAGAACCCGACCGGGATCTCCTGCATGGTCAGCCACGGGAAGGCCTCGTTCGAGACGTCGGCATCGGCAAGGCGCTGCAGCACGGTGCGGGCATCCGGGCCTGCCAGCACGAGGACGCCGTAGCGGCCGGTCACGTCGGTCAGGTGCACGGACCCGTCCCCGGGCAGGGCCTTTTGCAGACCGTCCAGGTCATGGTCGTGCGCGGCACCCGGCCCGACCAGGAAGAATCGCTCCCCGTGCAGCCCGTCCGCCATCCGCGTGATCGTGAACTCCGAGCGGACGGACCCCGACGGGTTGAGTGCGTGGGCCAGGCACATGCGCCCGATACCGCCCGGGATCCGGTTCGCGACCAGGCGGTCAAGCCAGTCACGCGCGCCCGGCCCCTCGATCTCGAACTTGGCGAAGGAGGACAGCTCCATCAGCCCCACCCGCGTGCGCATTGCCTCGACCTCAGCACCGACATGGGCAAACCAGTTCGATCGCCGGAACGAGTAGATGTCCTCACGTGGCGTGCCTTCAGGTGCAAACCAGTTCGGCCGCTCCCAGCCGAACCGCGCCCCCCAGACCGCCCCTGCCCGGTCAAGACGATCGTAGATCGGCGGAGCCTTGGCCGGACGCGCGGCCGGGCGTTCCTCCATCGGGAAGTGATTGACGAAGACATGCGCGTAGGCTTCCTCGTTCTTGATGCGGGCAAAGTTCCGGGACACCACCCCGAACCTGCGCGGATCGACACCGAGCATGTCGACGCCGGGCTCGCCCTCGACGATCCACTCCGCGAGTTGCCACCCCGCACCACCGGCCGCCGTCACTCCGAAGCTGTGTCCTTCGGAGATCCAGAAATTCTCAAGACCGAACGCCGGTCCGACCAGCGGGTTGCCGTCGGGTGAATAGCTGATCGGTCCGTTGACGACGTCCTTGATGCCGGCATGCTCGAACGACGGAACCCGGCGCGCCGCCGCTTCGACATGCGGCAGCAGGCGGTCGAGGTCTCCGGGAAACAGGTCCTTTTCGAAGGTCGCCGGCACACCGTCGACGAAACAGGCCGGCGCTCCCTTCTCGTACGGCCCGAGGATCCAGCCCATGCGTTCCTCGCGGAAGTAGTAGGAGGCATCGGATTCCCGCAGGATCGGCAGTTCCGGGTTTCCGGCCTCGCGCCACTCCTTCAGCACCGGGTCGACATCGGTGACGATGTACTGGTGCTCGACCGGGATCACCGGGATCTCGAGGCCCACCATGCGCGCCGTGGTCCGGGCGTAGTTTCCGGTGGCGCACACCACGTGCTCGCAGCTGATGTCTCCCGCGTCCGTCCGGACCACCCACTCGCATCCGTGGGTCCGCTCGATCGCGGTTACCTCGGTCCGCTGGATGATCTCCGCGCCGCGCATGCGCGCGCCCTGGGCAAGCGCCATGGTGACGTCGACCGGCGCAATATGGCCGTCGGTCGGGTGCCACAACGCGCCGACCAGGCCCTCCATGCTCGCAATCGGCCAAAGTGCCGCAATTTCATCAACGCCGATCAGGCGGCAGTCGACGCCGATGGTCTCGGCCGTGCACTGGTAGTTGCGGTACTCGTCCATCCGGTCACGGTTGCACGCGAGCCGCAGGTTACCGGTCGGATGGAAGCCGACCGCCTGGCCGGTCTCCTGCTCCAGCCGCTTGTACAGTTCGACCGAATACTGGTGCAGCTGGCCAACCGAGTAGCTCATGTTGAACAGCGGCAGCAGCCCGGCGGCGTGCCAGGTCGAGCCAGCGGTCAGTTCCGTGCGCTCGAGCAGCACCACGTCGCTCCAGCCCTTCGCGGCCAGGTGGTAGAGCGCCGAGACCCCGACGACACCACCTCCGATCACCACCACGCGCGCGGTTGTCCTCATTGGTCCTTCCCCCTGCTGTCCCGGATCCCGAACCTTCGCCCGTGCAGGCCGTCAAGCCCTGACGAACGCGACGGTATCCTGTCGAATTCAGGATGTTTCGACCGTTTTCCCGGCAACCATGCCAGTGCATCGCAATTTGCAACAGGCATCCATGTGGGTTAGGGTTTTTCGTGTCATGATCGTCCATTGCCGGTGTGGTGACAGCACGAAGTGCCCACGGGAGCTCGAATGCCTGATGCACAGGAAGCTCTGGTAGCCTTTGAGGGTGTACAGAAGACCTACGACGGCAGGCAGCTGGTCGTGCGGGATCTCAACCTCGACATTGCGCGCGGTGAATTCCTGACCATGCTCGGGCCGTCCGGCTCGGGAAAGACGACCTGTCTGATGATGCTGGCCGGGTTCGAGACACCGACCCATGGCCGCATCCTTCTGAACGGAACGGAACTCAACCGGGTACCGCCACACCGTCGCGGCATCGGCATGGTGTTCCAGAACTATGCGCTGTTCCCGCACATGACGGTCCAGGAAAACCTCGCCTTCCCGCTCGAGGTCCGCGGCATGTCGCGGGCCGAAATCGAGACCAAGGTCGCCCGCGCCCTGGACATGGTCCGGTTGCCTGAGTTCGGAGGCAGGCGGCCGGCGCAGCTGTCCGGAGGCCAGCAGCAGCGGGTCGCCGTCGCCCGGGCGCTGGTGTTCGAACCGGACCTCGTGCTGATGGACGAGCCGCTCGGTGCGCTCGACAAGAACCTGCGCGAGGAAATGCAGTACGAGATCAAGCACATCCACGAATCCCTCGGCGTCACGGTGGTCTATGTCACGCATGACCAGTCCGAGGCGCTCACCATGTCGAACAGGATCGCGGTGTTCGACGATGGCGTGATTCAGCAGTTGGCAACCCCGGACGTGCTGTACGAAAAGCCCGAAAACGCTTTCGTTGCCCAGTTCATCGGCGAGAACAACCGCCTCATCGCGCGTGTGACGGAGATGGACGGTTCATTCTGCACGGTCGAGCTCGAGGACGGCCAGAAGGTGCGGGCGCTCAGCGTCAATGTCGCCGGGGCCGGAGAGATCACGACACTGTCGCTACGGCCTGAACGGGTCGTCATCGGGCCGGGCCAGGATTTTGCCGACAACCGGATCTCGGGCCGGGTCGAGGAGCTGATTTATCTCGGAGATCACATCCGGGCCAGGCTCACTGTCGCCGGAAACGATTCCTTCATCGTGAAGGTGGCGAATGCCCACGATCATGTGCGCCTCAGTCAGGGTTCGGAAGTCCCCCTCGGGTGGGCTTCGGAAGACTGCCGGGCACTTGATGCGGGAGTCGGTAACGCGGCTCCCGCCTAGGGAGCCGGAAAGCGCCGCCGAACCCGGGAGGACGGGTGTCGGAGGACCATCTTGGCCGCATGCGGCCAGACATGCATGGAGAAAGCTCATGAGACTCTTGTTCGGTTCGTCGGCCCTTGCGATGGGGGTCGTCCTCGGGGCGGGAACGGCCCTCGCGGTCGATCTCACGGTCGTGTCCTGGGGCGGCGCCTACACCGCAAGCCAGCAGAAGGCCTACCACGACCCCTACATGGCAGCGAATCCGGATGTGAAGATCATCAATGATGACTCGGCAGCCGAAGGACTCGCCAAGCTGCGTGCCCAGGTCGAATCCGGCAACGTGACCTGGGACCTGGTCGACATGGTCGCCTCGGACGCGATCACGGCCTGTGACGAAGGCCTGATCGAGGAAATCGACCCCGACTCGATGCTCGCCGCCGCACCTGACGGCACCCCGGCATCGCAGGACTTCTTCGCCGGAACGCTGACGCCCGGCGGCACGAACTGCTTCATTCCGCAGATCGTCTACTCCACCACCTTCGGCTACCGGACCGACGCGTTCGAGGGCGAACAGCCGTCCACGATCGCCGATGTCTTCGACCTGGAGAAGTTCCCCGGCCGCCGCGCTCTCGAGAAGAAGCCGATCGGCAACCTCGAGTGGGCGCTGATCGCCGACGGCGTGCCCGGTGAGCAGGTGTACGAAGTGCTGAACACGGAGGAAGGCGTGGACCGCGCCTTCGCGAAGCTCGACACCATCAAGGAGAGTGTCGTCTGGTGGACCAAGGGCGCGCAGCCGCCGCAGCTTCTGGCTGACGGCGAGGTGGTGATCGCATCCGCGTACAACGGCCGGCTTTTCTCCGCCATTGCCGAGAAGAACCAGCCGATCGCCATGCTGTGGGACTGGCAGGTGTTTGACCTTGACGGCTGGGTGATCCCGAAGGGAACCCCGAACAAGGATGCCGTGCTCGAGTACCTGATGTTCGCGACCGACACCCAGCGGCTCGCCGACCAGGCCAAGTTCATTTCCTATGGCCCGGCCCGCTACTCGTCCGGTCCGCTCGTTGGCAATCATGCCGACCTGGGAATCGACATGAAGCCGCACATGCCGACCAACGAGGCCAACGCCAAGACCATCCTGAACTTCGACTACGTCTGGTGGGCCGACCACCGGGCGGAACTTGACGAGCGCTTCAACGCGTGGCTCGCCAAGTAGCCTTCGGAGCCAGGGGCATCACACGCCGGCACACCGCGCCCTTTCGGGCCACCCGTGTGCCGGCCCGGCTCGGGGACGTGCCGGTCTCGGCCGTCCCCGTCCACCCCCGGGTTCTGACCGGTACGCATGATGGCACATGAACTGACCACGGCTGACGGCGTTCCGCTCCGGATCAGCCTGGAGCGCGCACTGCTTCGCAGCCGCATCCGCGCCGCACTGCTGGTCGTGCCACTCATGGCATTCCTGCTGTTTGCATTCATCCTGCCCATCTTCGACATGCTCTACAGGAGTGTGGAGAACACCATTGTCGCGCAGGTCCTGCCGGAGACCGTGATTGCCCTGCAGGACTGGGACGAGACCGGCGACGCCCTGCCCGACGAGGCCGTGTTCAAGACGGCGGTCGCCGATATCCAGGCCGCGTTCAAGGCAAAGACGCTCGGCCGGCTGGCCAGGCGGCTGAACTACGAGAAACCCGGCATGGCCAGCCTGCTGCGCAAATCGGGCCGGCGCTCTCTCAGGATCACCGAAGCGCCATGGTCGGAACAGCTGATCAAGATCGACCGCAAGTGGGGCGACATCAACATCTGGCGCCTGATCAAGCGTGAGTCGGACCATCTGACGGAAAGCTACTTCCTGGCCGCGGTGGACATGCGGCTCGACGACCTGGGGGCAGTCAACTGGCAGCCGGAAAACCGGCAGATCTACCTGCAGCTGTTCTGGAAGACGGTGTGGATGAGCGGGCTGATCACGATCCTGTGCCTGCTGCTCGGCTACCCGGTTGCCTTCCTGCTTGCCACCTTGCCGCTTCGCACCAGCAACCTGCTGATGGTGCTGGTGCTGCTGCCGTTCTGGACGTCGCTGCTGGTGCGCACGACGTCGTGGATCGCCCTGCTTCAGACCGAAGGCGTGCTCAATGACCTCATGGTGGTCGTCGGGCTGATTTCCGACGACGGGCGGCTGCAGATGATCCACAACAAGATCGGCACATTCGTGGCGATGACCCACATCCTGCTGCCGTTCATGATCCTGCCGCTCTACTCGGTCATGAAGACCATCCCGCCGTCATACATGCGGGCGGCCCGTTCGCTCGGCGCCACCCCGTTTACCGCGTTTGTCCGCGTCTACCTGCCGAACACGGTGTCCGGCATCGGTGCCGGCAGCATTCTCGTCTTCATCCTGTCGATCGGCTACTACATCACGCCGGCGCTGGTGGGAGGGCGGACCGGCACCTTCATCTCCAACTTCATTGCCTCGCATGTCAGCGAGACCCTCAACTGGGGTCTGGCCGCCGCGCTCGGCGTCATCCTGCTTGCGCTCGTCCTCGCGCTCTACCTGCTCTACGACCGCATCGTGGGCATCGACAACATGAAGCTCGGATAGAGGGCGCGACGATGGCCCTGCCAGTCCACGCATCGACCGGCGAACGCGCCTGGTACTACTCGTTCCGGGTCCTCTGTGCGGCGATCTTCGTCTTTCTGATCGGACCGATCTTCGTGATCGTGCCGCTGAGCTTCAACGAGTTGCCGTACTTCACCTTCACCCCGGAAATGCTGTCGCTCGATCCCGAGGGCTACAGCATCAAGTGGTACGAGGAGTTCTTCACCGAGCAGTCGTGGCAGGACGCGGTCGCCAACAGCTTCTTCATCGCGGTCTTCGCGACCCTGCTTTCCACCACGCTCGGGACCCTGGCCGCGCTCGGACTCAGCCAGCCCTACATGCCGTTTCGCACCACGATCATGGCGATCCTGATTTCGCCGATGATCGTGCCGCTGATCATTTCCGCGGCGGGCATGTACTTCTTCTACACTCGGATGGGGATCTCCTCGACGCATTTCGGAGTGATCGTCGCCCATGCGGCGCTGGGCACTCCCTTCGTGGTCATTACCGTCACCGCGACCCTGGTAGGATTTGACCGATCGCTGATCCGGGCCGCGGCCAGCCTCGGGGCCGGACCGACCCGCATCTTCTTCAAGATCATCGTGCCACTGATCCTGCCCGGGGTGATATCGGGCGCACTGTTTGCCTTCATCACGTCATTCGACGAGGTCGTGGTCGTGCTGTTCGTGGGGTCGGTGGAGCAGCGGACCATCCCGTGGAAGATGTTCTCCGGAATCCGCGAGGAAATCCGGCCCACCATCCTCGCCGTGGCGACGATCCTGGTCTGTATTTCGATCGCGCTGCTGACCACGGTCGAGCTGCTCCGACGGCGCAGCGAACGGCTGCGCGGAATGTCGCCGGGCTGAGACCGTCCGGCGCTGACCATGATCCAGGACAGCTCGCTTGTTCCCAGGGATGCGATTCGCCTGGCAGCCCTGGGCGCCCTGCTCCAGGGGGATCGGCCCTACAGCGAAATCGCCCGCGAGGTCCGGCAATTTACCGCACGCATCGTCGGACCCTCTCTCGAGCTGCTCGGCAGTTCGATCGAGCTGCTGCGCCTCGAGGGCCTGCTCGAGACAGCCAGCCGACAGGAGGCAGACGAGCCGATCCTGAAGCTGACGGAGACCGGGCTCGCCGCACTGCGTGACTATCTGCGCGCGGACATCAATCCCGACGCGTCCGTGCACCACAGGCTGCTGATTGCGCTGAAGCTGCGGTTCATCGGCGTCCTCGAGACGAGCGAACAACTCGCGCAGTTGCGCGCGCTCGAGCGGATCAACGAGGCGGATGCGGTCCGACTCGACGACCTGCTCGAGCGAACCGAGTGGCATGACGGATTTCTTCGCGACTGGCTGATTTCGGAACGCGGCGCAGCCGAACAGCGCGCGCAGTGGTACCGCAGGCTGATCGCGCAACGATCCTGAGTTCGCCGGCCGACGTCGGTGTGGCAAATCATCGCTCCCGGTGCAGGGCGCATGTGCGGCGTCAGTGGACCGCACGCGGCCTTTCCGATCTTCTGGCCGGGACAGGCAGTCTGACCTGCCGAGCACCGCGGACCTGTGGCGCCACGCCGAAGCCGCCGGCGTGACCTTGACGCCCTTCGGGCCCCGCCATACCTTCGCCGGGCGGTGTCGCCGGAGAACCAACCCCGGAACACGCGAAATCGGCCACCGGTCATGTACGACGCAACCTGGCTGCTTCGTCTCTACGCCCGAAGGCGTCTCGTGCAGCTCGCACGGACGGACCCGGGTGTTGCCCAGCGCGCCGTCCTGTCGTCCCTGATCAGGCGCGCACGCGGCACGAAGTTCGGGCGGGACCACGGGTTCTCTCCCACCTGGTCTCTGGACGAGTTCCGTTCACGGGTTCCGTTGAGGGATTACGACGCGTTCTGGGACGCCTGCTGGCGCGAGCCCTTTCCCGGCCTCGTCGACTGCACCTGGCCCGGCACCATGCCGTGGTTTGCCGTCTCGTCGGGAACGGCGACGGGTACGACGAAGTACATTCCCGTGAGCCGGGAGATGCGCCGCTCGAACGTCCGGGCGGGCGCCGACCTGCTGACCTTCCATCTCGCCAGCCGGCCGCAGAGCCGGCTGCTCGCCGGTCGCGTCTTCATGCTCGGCGGCTCGACCGGGCTTGTCCGCCACGCGCCCGGCGTTCACAGCGGCGACTTGAGCGGCATCGCCGCGGCAACCATGCCGGGCTGGGCGAGACTGCGCTATTTCCCGCCCCGCGATCTCGAGGGCATCAAGGACTGGGAGCAGAAGATCGATCGCTTCGCCGAACGCTCGCTCGATGTGGACATCAGGGCCGTTGCCGGCACGCCGAGCTGGATGCTGATCTTCTTCGAGCGACTGGCCGAGATAGCCGGGGCCGCAAGCGGCGGACGGACGAGACGGATCGCCGAAATCTATCCCGACCTCGAACTGCTGGTGCACGGCGGCGTTGCCTGGACGCCCTATCGCGACCGCTTCAGCGACCTGCTCGAAGGCAGCCACGCGGAAACGCGCGAGGTCTACGCGGCGAGTGAGGGGTTCTTCGCGGTTGCCGACGGCGCGGATGGCGACGGGCTCAGGCTGCTGCTCGATACCGGAATCTTCTACGAGTTCATCCCGCTTGAGGAGCTCGACAGTGCGAACCCGGACTGCCGCTGGGTCGGCGATGTCGAGCCGGGTGTCAACTACGCCCTGGCGGTGTCCACCTGCGCCGGGCTCTGGCGTTACCTCATCGGCGACACCGTGACCGTGGTCGATCGCTCGCCCCCGCGCGTGCTTGTGACCGGGCGGACGAGCTACATGCTCTCGGCCTTCGGTGAGCACGTGATCGGCATCGAGGTCGAGCGGGCGGTGGCCAAGGCCGCCCGGGCGATCAACGCGACGGTGACCGACTTTGCCGCGGGAAGCGTGTTTCCGGAGAAGACCGGGGAGCGTGGCGGGCACCTCTACATCGTCGAGTTCGGGCCGCAGGGCACCGGGGAAGGGCTGGATGCGGAGCGGCGCGCACGCTTCGCCCGGCGGCTGGACGAGACCCTGTGCGACCTCAACGACGACTATGAGGCCCACCGGGCGGACGGATACGGACTGGACGCCGCCCGGGTGGACGTTCTCGCCCCGGGAGGTTTTGCCGCATGGATGAAGAGCCGCGGCAAGCTGGGCGGGCAGAACAAGGTGCCCCGGATCATCAACGATCCGGAACTCCTTGCCGGGTTGCGGACATTTGCCGATGCGTACAACCGGGCGAGGGACTGATGCGCGCGCAGGGCACTGCATGTTCCGGACACGCATGGCTTCGGCCACGAGCCGCGGACCGGGGCATCGTCGCCACGACCAGGCCCGCCCGGCGTGCGGGATGGGCTTGGACAGGATGATCCCTTCCGGTTCCTCGGCGGTGAGGATCGAACGGTGCGCGACACCGCGCCGGGAGGCGGCCCTGGAGGCAACGGGATCGGGAATTGCCGGGAACCGCACCGGCGCGGTGTCCTTGACAGGTTCACCGGCAACAGGTCAGGAACGCCGGCATGCTGGGAAGCATGCGGAGAAACCGTAATACATGCGCCGTGACCCCGCGGGCACTCGTCATCGTGTCGCCGGCGCAGACGGTGCGCGGAACACCGTCTACATCCCGCGCCTTCGTGAACCGCCGGCACATCGACGGACAGCCGCGCCGCCCGAACCCGCGCCGACAGTCCCCGGGGAGCCGGGACCCCGCGAGCCCATCACGAAACTCCGCATCCCGAGCGTGCCCGGCGCGACCGATCCGGCGCGGAAGGGCTGGTCATACCGGCGGATTGCCACGCACCGGCCGGATGCACAGGGATCCCCTGCCGGACTTCCCGAAGGATCGATGCCGGAGGAGCCCCGGCGTGACAGGTCAGCGATGATGCCCATGTCCCCGCGGGAAACCGGCTGCCGTTCCATGGCGGCGGCAGGTCCGAACTCCCGCTACCGGCCGGCCGCTTCAACCGGGCGACCGGGTCCGGGCCGACATGCCCGCTCGAGTGCGGCGAGGTCCGCGTTTCCCGGGAGTGCCGGTATGCGGCGGCTGTGTCGCTGCCTCGGGATGGCATTCGCACTCACCCTGACACTCCCCCTTGTCGCGGCTTGCGGCGGGCTCATTCCGCCCTCGCCGGGAAGTATCCAGGCCGCCGATCGACTGGAGGCGTTCCATCGCCTTCCCGTACCGCCCTTCGAACGCCCGGTCGAGATCCGGTGGAATGCCCACCTTGTGCCATACGTCCTTGCGGAAACCGACCGCGACGGAGCCCTTGCGCTGGGAATGGTGCACGCGCACCTCAGGCTGGGCCAGATGGAGGTGCTCAAGCGTATTGCCCGGGGCCGCATCTCCGAGATGACGGGGCCGTTCACGGCGGGATTCGACGCGGCAATCCGGGCGATCGGGTTTGCCACCGCGGCGCCGGACATCCTGCGCCGGATGCCGTCCGAAACCCGCGCCTGGCTCGACGCCTATGTCGCCGGAATCAACTTCTACAAGTCGGCGACCGACGCGAGGCCGCCCGAGTTCTCGGCACTCGGCATCGAGGAAGAGCCCTGGACGGCCGAGGACACCCTCGCGCTGGGCCGGCTGGGCGGCATGGACTTCACCTGGATTGTCCTGCCGGAACTGCTGAAGCTTCGCGCCACACCGCAGTGGCAGGCGGTCTGGGACCAGCTCGCCAGGCTGGGGGGAGAGACCCGGCTGCCCGGTTCCGGTGCGGCGGCGCCGGCGCACGGCCGGGCAAACATGCTGGCGGCCCTGTTCCGGCTCACGACGAGGCTCGGCAGCAATTCGATCGCCGTCGCCCCTTCGCGCAGCGCGAGCGGGAGCGCGCTGATCGCGAACGATCCGCATCTCGGGCTGCACCTGCCGAACACCTGGCTGATGGCCGGGCTCCACACGCCGTCCTACAAGGCGGTGGGAATGATGGCTCCCGGACTGCCGGTGTTTGCGTTCGGCCGCACGCCGTGCCTGGCCTGGGGAGGCACGAACCTGCATGGCTGGAACACGGACCTGGTGGACCTGTCCGGCCACCCCGATCCGCTGTCGGAAGACGTCCACGACATCGGCGTGCGGTTCTGGTTCGACACCGAAGCCAGGATCCGCCGCTCCGACTTGGGGCCGGTAATCAGCGACGCGGCACTGCTGGAATTCCCACCCGGTGGGGCCTACGCGGCCCGCTGGATCGGTCACCTGCCCAGTGACGAGATCACGGCGCTGCTCGACCTGCTCAAGGCCCCGAACGGCCGTGGGCTGTCCGGGACGCTGCGGTCCTTTGCCGTACCGGCGCAGAACATCGTCTACGCCGACTGCGAGGGGAATATCGGCCACCTGGTCGCGACATGGCTGCCGGACCGCCCCGTCGCGTTTCCTCCCGACATCTTCGTCGATGCAGCGACGTCGCAACGCCACTGGGAACGCATCCTGACCTCAGGCGACCTGCCGTCGATCGAGAACCCGGAGGCCGGGTACGTCGTTTCGGCCAACGACCGGGCATTCGGGGCGCCGCCGACCCGCATCGGCCTGTCGTTCTCGCCCGGGCAGCGGGCCGAGAGGCTGGCGCAGCTGGTGGAAGCGCTGGACCCGGTCGACCTGTCGGACCTGACCACGATCCAACGTGACGTCTACAGCGCGGCGGCACACGCGCTCGCCCGACTCATCCTGACCTCGGCGCCGGCAGGTGCTGCTCTCGTTCCCGATCTCGCCGGCTGGCAGGGCACCTATGAGCCGGACTCGAGAGGGGCACTGGTCTACGAGGCCATACTCACGCACCTCGCGCCGGACGCGTTCGGGGCGGCCGGTCGCAGCGCCGAACTGGCGTTCTGGCTGAAGACCGGGTTCCTGGACATCAAGGCGGCGGAGGTGTTCCGGTCCCTCGACGAGGCGCGGCGCCGGGAACTGGTTGCGGCGTCCTTCGCCGACGCGGAAGGCGAGATCGGCGCGCACGAGGTGTGGGGAGACCGCCACCGACTGGCGTACCGGCATTACCTCGGACTGATCCCGGTGCTTGGCGCGGGCTACCGCATCGGCGATCTTCCTGGGCGGGGTGGCCGGGAGACGGTCCTGAAGTCGGGCGCCGAACTCGAGATCGACCAACACTCTCCGAGTTTCGGCTCCCATGCGCGCCACGTCTCCGACCTCGGCGATCCGGATGCCAACTTCTTCGTTCTGCTTGGCGGACAGGACGGCTGGTTCGGCAGCCGCGCCTTCGACGACCAGATTCCCCTCTGGACAGCCGGCGAGAGCATCCAGCTCCCCCTGTCGCTCGATGCGATCCGAAACCGGTTCCCGATCGTCAGCGGTGGGGTCAACACCCCTCTCCCGACGGTATCTCGATAGTGCCGGGGCGGTGCGGCAATAGCCCGAGTGTGCAACGCACCGCAGGCCGGGACGGCAGCTTTCGTCGGACCGGGACCGATACGGAAACCACAGGTGGGAGCGCACGGCCTCGATGCCGCAGGCCGTCCCCTCCATGGACCCATCGGCACGGCCACCCGTTATCAGGTGTCGTCAGGCTGTGGAGGCCGCGTGACTGTCCATGGCCGCCAGGACCTCGTCAAGCGACCTCCGGGCACCGGTCTGCAGGTACTCCATGGCCCGCAACGCATATTCGTGCGCTTCGGGACTCGAACCGGCAACGCAATCCTCGATCACGCGGCAGTAGTAGTCTCCCTGGTGACCGTCGACGAAGGTGTAGTGCACACAGACGTCCGTCAGCCCGCCCGTGAGCAGCAGGGTATCGACTCGAAGACCGCGCAGGAGGATTTCCAGGTCGGTCCCGTAGAACGCCGAATACCGGCGCTTCTGGACGAGGTAGTCACCATCGCGAAAGTCGATGACCTCCCGCGCCAGGTCAGTTTCGGGGTTGTCGTCGAGGCAATGGATGTCCTCGCTGCCGTCGAGTTCGCGGCCGAAATCAACGAGGTCGGCCCGATGGATCTCCTGGATGAAGACGATCGGAATCCCGGTCTCCCGCGCCCGGTCGATGGCAAGGCGGGCCCGGGAGACCCGCGTGGCGTAGTCCACCATGTGGGGGATAGCGCGGACTTCCTTCTCGACGAAGGCGGACTGCTGGATATCTATGACGATCAACGCCGGCCGGCCCACGATGAGGCCGCGCTGTGCAGGTGCGGTGTCTGGCATGTGAGAATCCCGCTGGCAATCGAAGAGGCGCATGCGCGGACAGTATGGGCCGAAAAACCCGCTGCGCAACGGACGAGGATCAGGCCGATTGCCTGACAGGACGATGGACAGCGCCGGTTCTGTGCCGGGCCATGTCCACCGGGCTGCACCACCCTTCGGATACCGGCTGGGATCGTCTTGACATTCACCCGGCGCATGAACTTCCCGAGGAATGGCTCGCCCGGCCTGACAGTGACCGCCACCGCAAGAGAAAGTCCCCTGACCAGGAGCAGGTGCCCCGGGCCACGCTCAGGGCCGCCCGCAACGCCCTGAACGGTCGGGGTCGGGGTCACAGTCAGTCGCTACCTGCAACATGGGACGACCTTATGGGCGCGCGGTGGAGGGGATCGAGGACCTCCACGATCCGGTGCCCCCTGGAGGACCGCGTGATGCGAGCCACGAATTCGATCCGTCCCGTGCCTGCAATCCATGAAATTTCAAAGTGTGGCTGTAACTGCCCAGGTGTGAGTCCGCCGCGGGGTCGGCGGTTGTGGGATGCTGGCTCGGGAACTGGATCAGGTGGATGCAGTCGGGCTGCGGCTGGGGATTTCAGAGTTGGAGTTTCGGGTTTAGTTGCCTGGGGTCGGGGTG
>JAJEAR010000060.1 GCA_022822665.1 Alphaproteobacteria bacterium
TCGCACCACTGCTCGATGAACTCAATGCCACCGAAACCATCTACCCGGGCACCGATCTCAGGATGGTCTACACGAGCTCCGCCACCGTCGAGAACCCGAAATCTGCGTCATCGCAAATTGGATGAGCTCAGGAAGTCTGAAATTAGGCACCAAACTCAAAAGCCCAAAACGAAGACTCCTAAACGCAATAATCAAAAGCAGTGAAACAATCAGCATCGCGACAATCGTACCAATCAACATATTAACGATATTCCTCATGACCGAATACGCGCCAACAATGGTAACCCCGGTCGCTCCGGTCTGCATTTGGGGCGCGTTTTTCTTCAGCCACGCAGTGGCCCGTTTATCAAGAGCAATTTGCTCCTTGACCGACATTTCCTTAACCATGACAATCATACGGGTCGACGAACGCTCAAAGTTCATGAGATTGTTCAGATCACTTCCGACAGGCAAAGAAAACTCGTACAACAGCAGATACTGGACCGCAAGGTCGGAGTTTTTCGGCAGAGCATAGGAGCCGATCTCTTGATTGTGCAGATTTTGGTTGAGCCGCTTCATGATATCGGTAATCGACGTGACATGAGACACCTCGGGCTGCTCACGAAGCCAACTGGCAAAAGCCTCCACCTGTCGCAGGTATGTTATGTCAGTAATTCCCTCTTCACGACCGGAACTCAATGAATACTCAAACGTGTCCAACCCGGAAAAGTTCTCGTTTATAAAATCTCCAGATCGGCGCAACTCATAACTATCGTCAAGCAGGTTGGCATTATTGTTATCATTCAATTCTATTCTTGAAACCCCAATTGCACTCACTACAGACACTATGGCGAAAGCCCAAAGCAACACGTTGCTTCGGGAAACAACGAACCGTCCCAGATGAACAAATGGATCCACTCTGGACTTCCGATTGGGTGGGTTTCGTATTGGCATCATCGCCAGTAGTGCGGGCAAAAGCGTAACCGCGTAAACAAATGCACACATCGCGCCGAAGGCCACGATGTTCCCCATAACGCGAAAGGGCGGCATTTCCGAGAAATTCAGACTCAGAAAACCGATCATCGTGGTGAATGACGTGAGGAATATGGGACGGACATTAATCTGCAGAGAATACACAATTGCAGCGGTACGCTTCATGCCATGAAGCATTCCATCCATCATTCCCTGGGCGAGGTGGACGGAGTGCGCCGCGGCAATCGCCATCAGAACGAATAGTGCTGCGCCGCTTTCCGCGTAGAATTTTATGCCAAACCAACCGGCAAATCCAAAGCTCGATACTATTACCGCAACCAGCATCACGAGCAAACTGCAAACAAGCCAAACCGAACGCAGGAGGACAAAGGCCACCAGGATCATCATCGCAAACGCAATCGGAGCGAGGACGGACATATCTGCATCCAGGGCATCGCGAACCGCTTGGTTCAACAACAGTTCACCATAGATGTGATATGCGACATCAGGGTTAGCCGCGCGTTGCTTGTTAACCAGATCATGAATGGCTTCGACAACTTCGACCTTTTTCTGTTTCCGCCCCTCATCGGGAATTGACAGGCTTACGATCAGCCCGGCCAAACGACCGTCGCGGGAGACAAAACGCCCGACAGTCTCCTGCGCGGTGAGGGCAATTTGTTGAATGCGGTCGATTTGGGCTCCGTCCAGTAAGGCCGCATCGTCGACCAACTGTTCGACAATCAGGCTGTCTTCTGTTCCTCTGGTGTGCACGTAGTTGGTTATGGAATCCACGCGGACAGAATAAGGCGTTTGCCACAGGGTTTCTGTCAGTTGCTCGATCGAGATAAGCGCATCACGCGTGAAAATGGTATCGTTTGGTGGGGCAACAATGACAAGCACACTGTCTGACACTGCGTAGGTTTGTTCGAATTCCTCCAGTTTGAGCAGATGCGGGTCATCCGCACTAAAGTGATTTCGCACGCCGACCTGAACGGTGATCAGGTGCTGTAGTCCCGCGGCGAGAACCACGATCGCCAAGAATGCGAGGGCCGCCGTCCACAGGTATCGATCCACCACCAGATCGGAAAAGCTGAACCTGGACTTGGATGTCATACTCAATGCGTCTTCCCTCCTGGTGCGGTTCTCTGTTGTGAAGGTATGACCTGCAGAAACCGGGAAACTGTCATGTGGTCAAGCTACCACCACCTGACCCATGAAGGGAGATGCCTGACTTGCACGCCCAGGAATAGCGGTCGCTCGGGTCCGGGCATTGCACGACAGCCGGGGCGTGGTCGGACGACGGACTGGCGCGAAGTATGGCGGAGTCGGGGCCGGAGTGGCTACCGTCACAGGCAGGCGCATGGCAAGGCCTTGGCTCGGCCCAGCTCGGCCTCAGGGCTCGGCCGGGTGAAACACTGGTTCAGAGGCGCCGTTTCCGCGCTTCGGGCCGGCGAGTACCGGCGTCGGCGGCAAGCAGGCCTGCTGCCCGTCGCTGGAGGCGACCTGGCCGTGCTCGACCTCCGGTTTCGTTCCATGCGGCATGCACCGGCACTTGGACAACAGGCGGATCATGCGTGAGTATGAAATGAACACGTAAAAGGAAAACGCCTGTCAGTTAATTGATATACTCCGACCCGGACCACTGTCCTCCCTCCCGGAACCGTACGGCTTGATCCCGCCATGACCGCAGCCACCCTGCCGCTTGCCGGCATCCGTGTCCTGGACCTGACCCAGATCTACAACGGGCCGTACTGCACCTTCCTGATGGCGATGGCCGGTGCCGACGTTATCAAGGTCGAGCCACCGGGCGGCGAGCACCTGCGCCGGCGCAATGCGCGGGGCAACGCGGTCTATCCGTTCCTGATGCTGAACCCGGACAAGCGCAGCATCGTGCTGGACCTGAAGGAGAAAGGGGACCGGGCGACGTTCCTCGAGTTGGCGGCCACCGTCGACCTTGTGGTGGAGAACTTCGCACCAGGCGTCGTGGACCGGCTCGGCGTCGGGTACGAGGCCGTGCGTGCGGTGAGGCCGGACGTCATCTATGCCTCGGGCAGCGGGTACGGCCAGGACGGCCCCTATCGCGGCTACCAGGCCATGGACATAGCCGTCCAGGCGATGGCCGGAGTGATGAGTGTCACCGGCTTTCCCGAGAATCCCCCGGTCAAGGCGGGGGTCGCACTGTGCGACTTCCTTGCCGGCATCCACCTCTACGCCGGCGCAATGACTGCGCTGGTTCGCCGCGAGCGCACCGGGGAAGGCGGATACATCGACGTGTCGATGCAGGAATCGGTCTTCCCGACCTTCGCCTCGAACCTCGGCCTGTTCTTCGATGACGATTCCGGCTCGCTTCCGGGCCGCACCGGCAACCTGCACGGCGGGCTCTCCATTGCCCCCTACGGCGTCTACCCGGCGCGTGACGGGCACGTCTCGATCATGTGCAACAACGACACGCACTGGCACCGGTTGCTCGCCATCCTGGGCCGGGACGACCTGGCCGGCGACGAGCGGTTCCGGACCATGGCCGACCGGGTGCGTCACCTCCCCGCGGTGACGGAACTGATCTCGCAGTGGTCAGAGCGGCGAGACCGGGCCGAGATCATGGCCCTGCTCAACGCCGGGCGGGTTCCGTGCGGCGAGGTCAGGCACCTCTCGGAGGTGGTCCAGGATCCGAACCTGATCGCGCGGGGCATGATCCGCTGGATGGACGACGGGGACGGCGGACGCATGCTCTCGGTCGCAAGCCCGCTTCACATCGACGGCCTGGCCTCGGCCCCGTCGCGCAAGGCGCCCGAACTCGATGCCGACCGGGCGGACATTCTCGAGGAACTGGAGGAACTACGGAGCGAACGATGACAGATGATCTTGCAGGCAAGGTGGCAATCGTGACCGGTGGCGGACGAGGCCTCGGACGTGAATACGCGGAGAAGCTGGCGCTGGCCGGCGCCTCGGTCGTGGCAGCGGACATCATCGACTGCGCCGAAACCGTCTCGACCATCGAGGCCCGGGGCGGGGCCGCGATCGCGTGTCACCTTGACGTGCGTTCCTACGACAGTTGCGAGGAGGTCGCCGAGACGACACGCGCGCGGTTCGGGAGTATCGACATCCTGATCAACAACGCAGCTCTCTACGGATCGCTTCGCGGCGGCCGCTTCGAGTCGCTGCCCGAAGCCGACTGGAACGACTGCATGGATGTCAATGTCGGCGGCATCTGGCGGTGCTGCAAGGCGGTGGTCCCGGAGATGAAGGCGCGCGAGGGCGGGTCGATCATCAACATCTCCTCTCTGGCCGCGGTGGCCGGACTGCCGTACGGACTGCACTACGCCACGTCGAAGGCCGCGGTGATCGGACTGACCCGCTCGCTGGCCCGCGAACTCGGCCGCAACTGGATCCGTGTCAACGCCATTGCGCCCTCTGCGGTGATGACCGAAGGGACCGCCGAGTTCTTCGGCGACAAGCTCGACCGCGCCACCACCGTCATCGCCGACGGCCAGACGCTGAAGCGCTCGCTCGAAATCGAGGATCTGGCCGGAACCGTACTGTGGCTGGCAAGCGACGCCTCGCGCTTCGTGACCGGCCAGACCATCATGGTCGACGGCGGCACGGTCTTCCTGTAATCGCGGACCGGCCGGGAGTGGAATTCGCGGGACACATCGGCTACACCTCGCGGGCATCGATCGACCCGCGGCCCCGCACCCGGAACGGAGTTTGACCATGCAGCACAGCACCCAGGTCTCGCTGACCCGGCGCCTGTTCGATCATATCGACGCCGGGACTACCGACATGGCGCCGGACGTCGCATACAACAGTGTCAACGCCTTTACCTGCCCGGACCGGCTGGAGCGGGAATGGCGCACGCTGTTCCTCGATCATCCGCAGTACCTGGGCCTGTCCTGCCAGATCCGTGATCCCGGTGACTACTTCACCAACGACGACCTCGGGGTTCCGATCCTGGTGACCCGGGACCGGGAGGGAACGGCGCGCGCGTTCCTCAACGTCTGCCGGCACCGCGGCGCCCGGCTCGTCGAGGGCTGCGGGCGCGGCAAGCGGGCCTTCGTGTGCCCCTACCACGCCTGGAGCTACGACTCGGCGGGACGGCTGGTGTCGGTGCCGCAACGCGTGAGTTTCGGAGAAATCGATACCGCGTCGCACGGGTTGCGCGAACTGCCGTGCGAGGAACGCCACGGCATGATCTGGGTGTGCGCCCGGCCGGACGGCGCGATTGACCTGGACAGGTGTCTCGGCGGCCTGGACGAGGAGTTCGCAAGCTACGACTTCTCCAGCTACCACCACTACGAGACCCGGGCGAGATCCTGGAAAATGAACTGGAAGGTGGTGGTCGATACCTTTCTCGAGCCTTATCACTTTCCGGCCCTGCACCGGGATACGGTCGCCCCGATCTTCCTGCCGAACCTGTGCCTGGTCGATGTCTTCGGGCGCAACCTGCGCGAGGTGCTGGCGCGTCGGTCCATCGTGGACATGCGCGACGAGCCCGAATCCCGGTGGGACCTGATCCGTGAATCGGCGATCGTCTATGTCCTGGTCCCCAACGTGGTGGTGATCTCGCAGATCGACCACCTCGAGATCTTCCGGGTCTACCCGGCCGGCGGCAGTGTCGACGAGACGCTGGTCTACTTCGAGTTCTACATTCCCGAACCCGCGACCACCGAGAAGGCGGTCGAGCACTGGCGGCGCAACCTCGAGCTGACCATCCGGACCATCGAGCAGGAGGATTTCCCCACCGGCGAGGGTATCCAGGCCGGCATGACGTCCGGGGCCCAGCGCCAGGTCATCTACGGACGCAACGAGCCGGCGCTGCAGCATTTCGAGCGGACCATCACCGAGATGGTGGAGATGCCTGAGGCGGCGTGAGCAGACCGAGCAGGATGGAGGGACGACATGACCGTCACACATGATTTCTCCGGCCGCGGCGCCGTGGTCACCGGGGGAGCACGGGGGATCGGTCTCGCCATCGCCCTGCGACTGGCGTCGGGAGGCGCCCGGGTCTCGTTGTGGGACCTCGACGGCGAGCGCATGGCCGAGGTTGCGGGCCGGTTTCCCGACGGTGTCGACTGCCGCACCGTCGACATCACCGACCCCGCCTCGGTCGCTGCCGCAACCGAGGCAACCCGGGCCGCAATCGGGGCGA
This sequence comes from Alphaproteobacteria bacterium, assembly GCA_022822665.1. Lineage (GTDB taxonomy): Bacteria > Pseudomonadota > Alphaproteobacteria > Thalassobaculales > Thalassobaculaceae > Bin52. Next base: position 6,098 of record JAJEAR010000060.1, read on the forward strand.
TCGACATCCTGGTCAACAGCGCCGGGATCGCCGGTCCCAACCACACGACCTGGGAATATCCGGTCGAGGAATGGCACCGGGTCATCGACATCGACCTGAACGGCACCTTCCTGTGCTGCCGCGCCCTTGTTCCGGGAATGCGGGAGCGCAACTACGGCCGGATCGTCAACATCGCCTCGATCGCGGGCAAGGAAGGCAATCCGAACGCGTCGGCCTACAGCGCGGCGAAGGCCGGGGTGATCGGCCTGACCAAGTCGCTGGGCAAGGAGCTGGCGTCGACCCCGATCACGGTGAACTGCATCACGCCGGCGGCGGTCCGCACCGAGATCTTCGACCAGGTCAGCCAGTCCCACATCGACTACATGCTTTCGAAGATCCCGATCGGGCGGTTTGGCCTGGTCGAGGAGATGGCGAGCCTGGTGGCCTGGCTGGCGTCGGAGGAGTGCTCCTTCAGCACCGGTGCCGTGTTTGACATTTCGGGCGGGCGGGCAACCTACTGACCAGGCCGCCGCCTGCCCCTGGAGAACCCCGATGACCGCCGACAGCAGTCTCATACCGCGGACCGCGACCGAAATCGTCAATCTGCTCCGCTCCGAAAAGATCAGCCCGCTCGACCTGCTTGATACGCTCGAGGCGCGCATTGCCGAGGTGGACGGCGCGGTCAACGCCATGGTCACGCTCTGCTTCGACCGTGCGCGACGGGAAGCCAGGCGCATCATGGCGCGCCCCGTCGGCGAACGCGGCCGGCTCGCGGGCATGCCGGTGGCCATCAAGGATCTCAATCCGGTTGCCGGTGTCCGCACCACCTGGGGGTCGCCGATCTACGCCGACTTCGTTCCGACCCGGTCCGACTGCCTGGTGGAGATCCTCGAGGCCGAGGGCGCCGTCATCTACGCGAAGACCAACACGCCGGAATTCGGCGCCGGCGCGAACACCTTCAACGAAGTCTTCGGGGCAACGGTCAACCCGTGGGACACCTCGCGCAGCTGCGCCGGGTCATCCGGCGGATCGGCGGTCGCGCTCGCGACGGGACAGGCCTGGCTCGCCAGCGGGTCGGATCTGGGCGGATCGCTGCGCAACCCGGCGAGCTTCTGTTCGGTGATCGGCTTCCGTCCGAGCCCGGGCCGGGTGGCGGCGGGACCCGCGGGCCCGGGAGCCGCACCCGACGACCTGTTCGGAATCCCGGGCCAGCCGTTCGGCGTCGCCGGCCCGATGGCCCGGACGGTGCCCGACGTCGCGCTGATGCTCGACGCCATGACCGGGTTCCATCCGGCCGACCCGATCTCGCTGCCGCGCGAGGCAGGACGGTATGTCGACGCGGTCGCCGCCCGGACCCTGCCGCGCCGGGTCGCGTTCTCGCGCGACCTCGGCGTTACTCCGGTCGATCCCGAGGTCGCGGAGATCTGCGAAGCCGCCTGCCGGCGGTTCTCCGACCTGGGCTGCACCGTCGAGGAGGCGCACCCGGACTTTTCCGACATCCAGGACATATTCCAGACCTGGCGCGCGCTGCTGTTCTACACCGGCAAGCGGACGCTGCTGGAGACCCGCCGCTCCGAGCTCAAGCCGGAAGTGATCTGGAACATCGAGCGGGCCTCCGACATCTCGGTCGACGACTTCGCCAGGGTCGAACTCGCCCGCGGCCGCTACATCGACAGGGCCCGGGCCTTCTTCGAGACCTATGACCTGCTGGTGTGCCCGGCGACCGTCGTGCCGCCGTACCCGGTGGAACAGCGCTACGTGGAACGTCTCGGCGACCACGAGTTCTCGAACTACGTCGAGTGGCTGACCATCGCCTACGCCATCACCATGACCGGCCACCCGGCGATGAGCGTGCCGGCCGGCTTCACCGCCTCCGGCCTGCCGGTCGGACTGCAGCTGGTCGGCGGACCGCGCGGCGAGGCGGCGTTGCTGTCGGCCGCGGCACTCTACGAGGAAGAGGCGGGACTGGCGGGGAAGGTTCCCATCGTGCCGCGTTCTCCGGCCGGTTGACAGGGAGCGCATCATGGCAGACAGGTTGACGGGGCAGGAACGCGAGGAAGCGCTTGCCGGGTTGCCCGGCTGGTCTGCGACCGAAGGACGCGACGCCATCGAGAGCAACTTCCGGTTCGCCGACTTCGGCGAGGCTTTTGCCTTCATGGCCCGGGTGGCGCTGCGCGCCGAACAGATGGACCATCACCCGGAATGGTTCAACGTCTACAACCGGGTCGAGGTCACGCTGGCGACCCACGATGCGGGCGGTGTCACGGAACTTGACGTCACCCTCGCCCGGTTCATGAACACCTGCGCCGGTCGTTGAGGCCGGCCAGGAATTCGAGGATCAGCCCACGGGGTTTCCTCCGGCTGTACCGGGTGGCCGGCGCCCACGACCGGCGCAAGCCGGTGCGGATCTCCCCGTTCATACGCCCGGCGACGCCCGGTTCCCGGAACGCACCCGCGCATCGAACCCGTGACCGTCGCTGCGGACTTCAACGGGAAAACGCCGGGCGCAGATTCTCCGAAGAGAGCGCCTGACCCGGTTCAGCCGCCTCGCACCTGGTCCGGAATCGGATCAAGCCCCGCTCGCACATCCCTGTGCGTCGCTTTCCGTCCACGGCGGTCCTGTCCGGGCGAGAGCCATGGCCGCCCAGCCGGGAACGACCTCCGCGACCCACCACGCCCCGTCCCACAGGATCGCAACCTCCCGGTGCGGCCGGTCGGGATCAATGTTGTCGTAGAGCATGGCCTCGTCCGCGCGCGCAATCGCCGCCAGGAGATTGGCGTGCGAGCGAGCGAACCGCCGCCGCGCGTCCGCTTCCGGGATATCGTGGCCACCCAGCGCGACCCGGTTGCGGATACGGTCGAGCGCCTGCTCCGGCGAAGCGACCGACACGTAGTGCAGGACGACCCGGAAGCCTGCCCGCCGTGCGGCGTCCATGTGGCGAAGATTGCCGGAACCGGCGAGGGTCGTTTCCACGACGTGCGTCCGGCCGGCACCGAGCGCAGCCCGCCGCCGCAGCGCCTCGCGCGCCGCCCGTCCGGGACCGTCCGTGATCATGTCGCGCGCGATGCGTCGGGGTCGATGATGTCGAGCCCTTTGAAGCCGCTCATGTGTGTAAGGGTTGACTTGCCGCACCCATTCGGGCCGGCAACAACGAGGAGGGTTGGCACGGACGCTGGCGGGGTCAGGCGGACTTCCGCTTGGGCGCAACGAGGACCCGGTCGCCTTTCTTGGTGCGCGCAATGTAGGCGCCGTCCGAACGGACGCCGTAGAGCGTGCCGCCAGCCTCGACCTCGGCCGCCAGGGCCGCCTTGATTTCGTCGCGCCAGCCCTTCGGGAACCCCGGAATGTCAGGCGGCGGTCCGTTTGGATACCAGTCGTCGCTCATGTCGCCTGCCATACACTCCACCTCCGTTCCGTTCAAACCGCCGCCGCAATGCCGCTCAGGGCGCGGGATGAGCCGGAATCAGGTACGCGCATCCGTCGCGAGTGTATTGACTACCATGATCGGTCCCGCCTGCCCGACCTGCTTGGCCGACGCGCCACCCATCAGCCGGCCTTGGTCGATCGGAGGGGCAGCGCCTCGGTTTCCAGCGTCGACAGGTCGAAGCGCTGAGACGCGTGGTCGATATCGAATCCGACCACTTCTCCGGCATCGTCGAGGTCGACATTGAGTCCGTCCGAGACCTCGCGTGTCTCCGCGCCCGGGCCGGTCTTGAGTTCGACATAGAGGCTGTCGGTCTCGGGATAGTAATGCAGTTTCATGGCTGACCCTTATCTGAAGCCTCGATCGAAGAAGGCATTGTGGATTGTCTCGCCGTCGTCAAGGGTTACGACGCGCAGGACACGCGGGACGGTTTCGCCCGGCCGGGTGACCTCGCCCCAGAAGCGATGCGGCCATCGGGCTGCTCCTCGCGCCGCAGCGGCGCGGCGATGACCGAGATGCACCAAGCCGGATCGATGTAGGGGCGCTTGCGCCGCACCTGTTCGTCGAAATAGCGCGTGGTCCTCATGCCACGGTATCATGTGACGCGACTTCGTCGATCAGTTTGCCGACTAAGGCAGCGATCTCAAACACACCCATAAACTCCGCGGAGGCCCATTGTCCGTAGGTGCCGAGCCGCTTCACCACGGCCGACCAGCAAACGTCCATGACCAACTGCCAACAAACTTTACTGATAGCCACGCAGGGACCTGTCCATGGATCAACGGCTGTTCGCCGCCGTCGCAGTGGTTCGCCCCCCGATCTCATCGATCCTGCCGGCGACGCGGTTGGCGGCAGGCTTGACGGGATTGTCGGCGGGATGGACGTAGCGGGCGGGAGCCCGGACTTGGGTAATCTCTCGCCGACCAATGGCCCGCCGGTTGTCGTTTCGGCGATGCCGGCGGTGTCACCGGACGTGACATCAGCCTCGCCCGGTTCATGAACTCCTGCGCCGGCCTCAGAGACCGGCCAGGAATTCGAGGATCAGCCGCGAGGTTTCCTCCGGCTGTTCCTGCTGCACCCAGTGGCCGGCGCCCTCGACCAACACAAGTCCGCGCATGTCGGTGCAGATCTTCCCGTTCATGCGGTCGGCGGCACCCGGTCGCTGGAATACTCCCCAGTCACTCACGCCGGATATGAACAGGGACGGCTGGTCGATGGTCCGCCCGGCAAAGGTCCGCAGCTCGTCGCGGTCGAATTCGCCGGTACCGCGCCGGTACCAGTTGAGCCCGCCCTGGAATCCGTTTCTCGCGTACTCGCCGGTGTAGACAGCGAGTTCGTCATCGGTCAGCCATGTTGCGCGTGCGATTTCACTCGCGTCCGGCATGGCCCCGGCCACCGCGGCCGGCATGGTGTCGGCCAGGTCCATGATGTAGTAGGTGGGCATCAATGCCAGCTGGTCAGCCCGCCAGGCCTCGAGCCGGTGCGGGCGGTTACCAGACCAGTCGGCGCTCTTCATGTGATAGTAGGCTCGCAGGAATGCGTGCAGCCCTCCCGGCGGATCGACCATGTGCGAGTTGGCGGGCCGGGTCGAATAGTACCAGTGATAGTGCTTGCGCGGTCGCTCCAGCGCCGCCAGTTCAGCGTGGATGTCGGGCCTTGCGGGGGGCGGCGCCGCCAGCGGTGGCGGACCGTCGAACGGCGCGCTCATCAGGATGCAGGACGCGAAGACGTCCGGTCGGGTCAGCGCCGACCAGGCCGCGACCGAAGAGCCATAGTCGTGACCGATCACCGCCGTTGCACGGTCATGCCCGCAGGCCGCCAGCAGACCGATGGCGTCGCGTACGGTGTTGAGCAGCCTGAACTGGTCAAGCGAGGCATCCCAGTCCACCGGGCCCCAGCCCAGGGTGCGCCCGTAGCCCCGCAGATCTGGAGCGAGAACGTGGTAGCCGGCTCCGGCAAGCGCCGGCATCACCTTGCGCCAGCTGTAAGCCAGTTCCGGGAACCCGTGCAGAAGCAACAGTGCCGGGCGGCCGGGATCCCCGGCCTCGAGCAGGTGCATGACCAGCCCGTTGCGATTGTCCAGGTGGCGCGAGGTCACGCCGTCGGGCAGCAGTACCGGGTCGTAGGCCTGGTGCAGGGTCATGCCGATTCGCCTCCGTTGGCAGTGCCGTGCGGGCCCGCACCCTGCCATCCCGCGCGGGGCGGGTTCAAGCCGTCGGCACCCGGGGGTTGGCGGCCGCCGCCCGGGATGGTGTGATCACCGCGATCCAACGACCCTGGAGTACAGAGCAGTGACCCAGCATGACAGCAACCAGGTTCCGGGACTGTACCGGCGCCGGATCGGTGATGTCCTCGTGACCGCGATCTCCGACGGCTATCTCGACGCCACCTACGAGGTGCTGCGCGGCATCGACGCCACCGGGGCCGAAACGGTGCTGCGCGAGAATTTCCGGCCGGCTCCACCACGAATCTCGGTCAACTGCTACCTGCTGCAAAGCGGGACCCGTACCGCCCTGATCGACACGGGTTCAGGCGACAGCATGGGCCCGACGCTGGGCAAACTCCATGGGCTGCTTGCCAGTCTCGGCGTTGCTGCCGGCGACGTCGACACCATCCTTCTTACCCACATGCATCCCGACCATTCCAACGGCCTTGCCGATGCCGACGGCACGAGACTGTTCCCCGAGGCACGACTGGTCGTCAACGAGAAGGAACTGGCGCACTGGCACGACGATGCCGCGCGCTCGCGTGCCGACGAGACCGCCCGGACGCGCTACTTCGACGGGGCACGGGCCCAGGTCGCCCCGTACCGGGACCGCCTGGCATCACCGGCCGGCGAGCCGTTTCCGAATGTCACCGCGGTGCCGCTCGCCGGCCACACGCCGGGGCATACCGGCTACCTTGTCGCGTCGGGCGGCGACACCCTGCTGATCTGGGGCGACATCTGCCACGTTCCCGACATCCAGGTCCGTCAGCCCGAAGTGACCATGGTGTTCGATGTCGATCCCGACGAGGCAATCCGGGCCCGCAGGCGGGCCTTCGACATGACGGCCACCGACCGGATGCTGGTTGCGGGCATGCACCTGCACTTCCCGGGCTTCTGTCACATGGTCCGGAACGGCAGCGCCTGGCGGATGATTCCCGAGGCCTGGCACTTCACCGCGTGAGGGAGCGCCCGGTCAGGGCGCAAGGAACCTGCGGACCTCGGCGTTGTAGGCGTCGGGGTTCTCCAGGTAGGCCGCGTGGCCCGCGCCGGGGATGCGAACCGACCGGGCATCGGGGATGATCGCGGCGAGTTCCTCGCTGCGCTCCGGTGCGATGATGCCGTCTCCTGCTCCCGACAGCACCAGGACCGGCATCGCGAAACCCCGCGCGAGCGGCCGGGTATCGGCGTGGTGCAGCACCAGGCAGGCCGGTTCCAGGCCGGCGAGCGGGACTTCCGACGCGATCCCGGCGAGTTCGTCCACGACGTCGCCCGACGCCCCCGCCGCCACCATGGCCGAGGCCCGTGTCCGGCCGTAGTCCTCGGGACCCATCCGGCGCCGGTCATCGAGTCTCGCGGTCCAGCGTGGACCCAGCGGTCCCTCTGCACCATCCCCGGTCCAGGTGCCGGACAGGATCAACCGGTCGACCCGCTCCGCGAACAGCCCGGCGAGTCCCTGGGCAATGACACCGCCCATCGAGTGTCCGAGCACGTGGGCGCGGTCGATGTCGAGTGCGGAGAGCAGGGCGGCGGCGACCGCGGCGTAACTCTCGAGGTCGGGGTCCACCGAACCCGTCTCGCCGTAGCCCGGCGCATCCCAGGCGACAACCCGCCGGTCGCCGGACAACTCCCCGAACTGGCAACGCCACGACCGGCTGTTGCCGCCGATGCCGTGCAGCAGCAGCAATGCGGGTCCGCTCCCGGCTTCGCGGTACGACACCGGCCCCCTCGCGGTTTGCACGATCTTGCGTTCGTGGTCGGTCATGTCCGGCATCCCTGTCCCACCTGCTACAGCACCACAAGCATCATGCCCGCTGCGGCGCATCCGGCAAGTGTTCGCAACACGCCCTGGCTAAGCACCGGCAGCAGCAGCACGGCGAGGGCGGTCAACGCCAGGCTGGCCGGGCGGACGCTTTCCGGCACCGGGATCTCGAAAGCCGCCCACGCAAGGCCGCTGGGCGCCAGTTCCGAGAAGCTCACGTGCAGCCCGAACCAGACCGCGAGGTTCAGTACCACCCCGACCACGGCGGCGGTGATCCCCGACAGTGCCGAAGAGATCGCGCGGTTGCCGCGGAGCCGCTCGACCCACGGTGCACCGAGGAAGATCCACAGGAAGCACGGGGTGAAGGTCACCCACAGGGTCACGACGGTACCGAGCACGCCGGACCAGATTGCATCCCCTCCTGCGAGGCGTGCCGCACCGAGGAAGCCAACGAACTGGGTGACCAGGATCAGGGGGCCCGGCGTGGTCTCGGCGAGTCCGAGCCCGTCCAGCATCTCCTGCGGCGTGAGCCAGCCGAATGCCTCGACCGCCTGCTGAGCCATGTAGGCCAGGACCGCGTAGGCCCCGCCAAAGGTCACCACCGCCAGCTTGCTGAAGAACACCGACTGGCGGGCCAGCACGTGCTCGGAGCCAAGCAGACCGAGCAGCAGGACGACCGGTGCCGCCCAGAGCACCGCGAAGACCACGACCAGCACTACGGCACGCCGGGTGTCGGGCCGGGTATGGTCCAGCCGTCCCGACGCCTCAAGTCGCGCGATCACCGTCTCGCCGTCGCCGTCGCGGCCAACCGTCTCGCCGGGTGCCGGGGCGGTGCGCACCAGGCCGGAAAGCAGTCCTGCGAAGGCGGCACCGGCGACGATCGCCGGGAATGGGACCGCGAGCACGAAGATCGCGATGAAGGCGGCAACCGAGATCGCGACCATTACCGAGTCGACCAGTGCCCGGCGGGCTATCCGGACCACCGCCTCGACCACGATGACCAGGACTGCCGCCTTGATCCCCTCGAAGGCGGCAGTGACCAGGGGAAGGTCGGCCCAGAGCAAGTAGGCGATGCTCAGGGCGAGCATGACGAGGGCGCCCGGCAGGATGAACAGCAGCCCGGCGATCAGGCCGCCAGCGGTCCGGTGAATGAGCCAGCCGATGTAGGTCGCGAGTTGCTGCGCTTCGGGCCCGGGCAGCAGCATGCAGTAGTTGAGGGCGTGCAGGAACCGGGTCTCGTCGATCCAGCGCCGCTCCTCGACCACCATGCGGTGCATCAGGGCGATCTGTCCGGCCGGCCCGCCGAAACTCAGGATCCCGATGCGAAGCCAGACCGCGAACGCCTCTCCGAGCCCGGGAATGCGGTCGGTTTCCCGGAGCTGTGGGGTCATTCATGTCTCCGGGAGGCCGGTCGGGCCCAGGGTCAGCGTCTGCGGTCCCCGTATCTGCCAGAACAGGCGCACACTGTCGAGACGACCGCGGGCCGGGTCGCGACCGGTGACGGCGCGGTCGTCACGACCCCTGACACGGAAAGTCCGAGGGTGCACCAGCGCTGCCACTGCCAGTTCGGGCACAGGCGCGAACCCATCTTCACCCGGTCCCCGCGTGCAACGTACCGGATTGCGATGACGTGACGTGCCTGCCATCACCGGAGCGGTCGCGAGCGTGCGAGTTCAGTCGCAACCTTCGTCATTGGGGACCTGCAGCCTGCTCGCAAGACGCGCGGTGCCGGAGCCAGTCTCAATCGGGAAATCGTCGCCACCGGCCTGTCAACCCTGCACCCCGCGCAGACCGGAGCGATAGGAGCAGTCCGTGATCAGGCCGCCGCCGCCGTCACCTCACAGACCAATGCGGTCTCCCCGACGCTGGATCACGACAGCTGCGGGAGAGGTTCCGCTGCGTGGCCCGCGCCCAAGCCGGTCTCGTCGGCCTGAATGCGGCGTGGGGCATTCAGGCTCCGGGATAGCGGCGCGGTTATCCGGCTTGTGAACCGTGCAGGCGATCACGGTCAGACGGCGTGATGCTGGCGGTCGGTCGGGTCAGGTCTCGATTGACAGCCACACCCGGGGCCGATAGAGCAGCGGCGCAACCCGGCAGGAGAACGGACGAGCAGTGCCCGAACAAGCCATCGCCGTGCTCGGAATCGGCTATGTCGGGCTGCCGCTCTGTCTGGCGCTCGCACGTCACCACCCGCGCGTGGTGGGGTTCGACACCGACCCCGGCCGGATTGCCGAGCTCAGGTCGGGGACCGACCGCAACGCCATCAACGGCGCCCCAGTCGAAATTCCGGCGTCCCTGGTCCTGACCAGCGAGCCCGGCGATATCGCGTGTGCGAGCGTCTACATCGTCACGGTGCCGACCCCGGTCAGCAGCGACCGCAGGCCCGACCTCAGTCTTGTCCGCAGTGCGTGCCGCACCATTGCCGCCTCGATCGCGCCCGGCGATCTCGTGATCGTGGAATCGACACTGTATCCCGGCGCCACCGAGGAGGTGTGCGGACCGCTGATCGCCGAGGTGTCGGGCCTGCGGGCCGGCATCGACTTCGCGCTCGGCTACTCGCCGGAACGCATCAGTCCGGGCGACGGACGCCGCACGCTCGAATCGGTGACCAGAATCATCGCCGGCCAGGACGGCCCGACGCTCGAGCGCATGGCGGCGCTGTACGGTCCGGCGATCTCCGGCGGACTGCACCGGGCGGCGTCGATCCAGGTGGCCGAAGCCGCCAAGATCGTCGAGAACGTGCAACGCGATCTCAACATCGCCCTGATGAACGAACTGGCGATGATATTCGACCGGCTGGGACTGCGCACGGCCGAAGTGCTCGAGGCAGCCGCGACCAAGTGGAACTTCCAGCACTTCACCCCGGGCCTGGTCGGCGGCCACTGCATCGGGGTCGATCCGCACTACCTGATCTCCCGGGCCGAGAGCCTGGGCTACTACCCCGAGGTGATCCGCGCCGCGCGGCGGCTGAATGGCGAACTGCCCGGCTTCGTCGTCCGGCGCATCCTCACCCTGCTCTCCGGCGCGGCCTGCACTGCGCAGTCAGCCCGGATCGGGGTGCTCGGGATGACCTTCAAGGAGAACGTCTCGGACTTCCGCAACAGCCAGTCGCCGGCCATCGTGCACGCGCTGCGCGACTACGGCGCCGAGGTGCTGGCGCATGACCCGCATGCCGATGCCGCGGCACTTGCCAGGGCGACCGGGATCGAGACCTCCGGGCTCGACCGGCTCGCCGGGCTCGACGCCCTGGTCCTTGCGGTCCCGCACTCGGTCTATCTTGAGGGCGGCCCCGCCCGGCTGGCCGGGCTGCTGCGGCCTGATGGCGCCCGGGTGCTGATCGACATCAAGTCCGCACTCGACCCGGCCACGCTCGCAGGCGACATCACCTACTGGAGCCTGTGAGCGGGCAGTCTGCCGGATACCGCGAAAGCCACCGGCGGTCCCCACCCGGGGTCAGGCGCGTCGCGTCTTCAGCGCCTCGACCTGTGCGGGGGTCAGGAACCGGGTGTTCATCGAGCGCAGCAACAGGAACAGCCGCGCGGTTTCCTCCAGCTCCTCGGTGGCGTAGACCGCGTCCTCGAGCGAGGCTCCCGCCACCACCGGTCCGTGATTGGCCAGCAGGACCGCGTGGTGGTCCGACGCCATTTCCCGGACCGCGCGGGCGAGATCGAGGTCGCCCGGCGGATAGTACGGCACCAGCGGAAGCGTGCCGATCCTCATCACGTAGTAGGCGGTGATCGGAGGCAGCACGTTCGCCGGATCGACGTCGGCAAGGCAGCTCACGGCCACAGAGTGCGTCGAGTGCAGATGCACGACGGCGCCGGCCGACGGGCGCTGTCCGTACATCGCCAGGTGCAGGAAGCTCTCCTTGGTAGGAGCGTCCCCCGATACCAGCCTGCCGTCGGCATCCAGCCTGGACAGGCGGGCGGGGTCGAGTTCGCCCATGCTGGTGCCGGTCGGCGTCATCAGCCAGCCGTCATCGAGCCTGACGCTGATGTTCCCGGAACTGCCGAAGGTCAGGCCGCGTTCGAACATGGACCGGGCCAGCCTGGCGATTGCATCTCGTTGCGCCGTCTCGGACATGTTCCTATCCCTGCCACCGCCCGGGACGGTCCGGGCTCAGCCCAGCACGCGCCCCGCCACGGCATCGAGCTTCGCCACCAGTTCCGGATCACGCATGTCAGGACGGGTGACGATCGCGGTATCCAGCGCCCGGTCTCCGCCTTCCCGGTCAACCTCGGGACGCTCGGCCAGCCGCGGCGCCACCTCCCCGACCAGCGCCCTCGCGTTGTCGGCATTGGCCATCATCACGCCGATGATCGCCTCCACCGACACGCTGTCGTGATCGGGGTGCCAGCAATCGTAGTCGGTGACCATTGCCACGGTGGCGTAGGGCAGCTCGGCCTCCCGGGCCAGTTTCGCTTCGGGCATGTTGGTCATGCCGATGACGTCGCAGCCCCAGGACCGGTACAGCATGCTCTCGGCGTAGGTGGAAAACTGCGGGCCCTCCATGCACAGGTAGACACCGCCCCGGTGCATCACCAGCCCGAGCGACCGGCCCGCCTCCTCCAGCGCGTCCTGCAGGCGCGCCGACACCGGGTGGGAAAAGGTGACGTGGGCCACGCACCCCGCCCCGAAGAACGACTTGTGGCGCGCGAAGGTGCGGTCGACGAACTGGTCGACCAGCACGAAATGCCCCGGGGCAAGCTCATCGCGAAACGAGCCGACGGCGCTCAGTGACAGCACGTCGGTGACGCCGGCCCGCTTCAGAGCGTCGATGTTGGCGCGATAGTTGATTTCGCTCGGCGGCAGGACGTGGCCGCGGCCGTGGCGTGGCAGGAACACGAGCTGCTGTTCCCCGAAGGTCCCGAACAGCAGCTGGTCCGACGGCTCGCCGAATGGCGAGGAGACGGTTTCCCAGCGCCTGTCGGTCAGGGCCTCGAACTCGTACAGGCCGCTGCCGCCGATGATCCCGAGGACCGCTCGCGCCATGTCCCGCTTCCTCCTGCCGGTCCCTGCAGTGCGGTCACCGGAACCGGTCAGTGCACGTTGGACCAGATCCTTCGCTTGCTGACGTACAGCAGGCCGGTCATGACCACCAGGAAGATCATGGTCATCACGCCCATGCGCTTGCGCTCCTCCATGTTGGGCTCGCTGGCCCAGGCGAGGAAGGCCGTTACGTCGCGCGCCTGCTGCTCGACCGTGGCGGGCGTACCGTCAGCATAGGTGACCCCGTCCTCGAACAGGGGCGGTGGCATGGCGACCTGACCGCCGGGAAAGTAGCCGTTGTAGCTCATGCCGTCCGCCATGTCGGTGTCGGACGGCGGATCGGAATAGCCGACCAGCACGGCGTGGATGTAGTCCGCACCCCCGGCACGCGCCTCGACGATCAGGGAGAGGTCCGGTGGAAGGGCACCGTTGTTGCTGGCACGCGCCTCGTTCGCGTTCTGGAACGGCGCCGGGAACCGGTCCGCCGGGGTGGCCGGGCGCGGAAACACCTCGCCGTTCTCGTCGGGCGCGGCGGGAACCTCGTACTCGGCCGCGATCGCCTTGACCTCGGTCTCGGAGAACCCGAGATCGGTCAGGTTGCGGAACGCGATGTAGTCCAGCGAATGGCAGGCGGCACAGACCTCCGCGTAGACCTGGAAGCCGCGTTGCAGTTCCCCGCGGTCGTAGGTCCCGAACACACCGGAAAACGACCAGTCCTGCGCCGGCGGCTCGGCGCCGCCGGTGGCCGCCCCGGCCGGAGAGACGGGACCCGTTGCGAGCGCAACGGCGGTTGCGGCCGCAACCAGGAGAGCGGGCGCGCGCATCACGGTGCCTCCTTCGACGTTGCCGCCGGAGCGGCGACGGAACCGGCCGGATCGAGAACCGGCCGACTGATGCTGCGCGGCAACGGACGCGGTGTCTCGAAGATCGACAGCGCGGGCAGCAGGAGCAGGAAGTGGAAGAAGTAGTAGGCCGTGCCGATCCGGGCCAGCACGACGTAGATCCCCTCCGGCGCCTTGGCGCCGAGATAGGTGAGCAGGACGCAGTCGGCCAGCAGGACCCAGAAGAAGATCCTGAAGATCGGCCGGAAACTCGCGCTGCGCACCGGCGAGCGGTCAAGCCAGGGCAGGATGAACAGCACCCCGATCGACGCGAACATCGCGATGACGCCGAGCAGCTTGTCGGGAATGGCGCGCAGGATGGCGTAGAACGGCAGGAAATACCACTCGGGCACGATGTGGGCCGGCGTGACCAGCGGGTCGGCCGGAATGTAGTTGTCCGCGTGCCCCATGGCGTTCGGCAGGAAGAAGACCACGGCCGAGAAGAAGATCAGGAACACGCCGAGACCGAACATGTCCTTGACGGTGTAGTAGGGATGGAACGGGATCGAGTCCTGCTGGCCGCGCAGGTCGATGCCGAGCGGATTGTTCGACCCGAAGCGGTGCAGCGCGATCACGTGCAGCACCACCACGCCGACGATCAGGAACGGCAGCAGGTAGTGCAGCGAGTAGAACCGGTTCAGTGTCGGGTTGTCGACCGCGAATCCGCCCCACAGCAGAGTGACAATCCAGTCGCCGATACCGGGAACGGCCGAGAACAGGTTGGTGATCACCGTCGCGCCCCAGAAGCTCATCTGGCCCCACGGCAGCACGTAGCCCATGAAGGCCGTCGCCATCATCAGCAGCAGGATCACGACGCCGAGGATCCACAGCAGCTCTCGCGGCGCCTTGTACGAACCGTAGTACAGGCCGCGGAAGATGTGGATGTAGACGACGATGAAGAAGAAGCTGGCGCCGTTCGAATGGATGTAGCGGATCAGCCAGCCGTAGTTGACGTCGCGCATGATTCGCTCGACGGACGCAAAGGCATAGTCGACATGCGGCGTGTAGTGCATGGCGAGCACGATGCCGGTGACCAGCATGATGACCAGCACCATTCCCGCCAGGGACCCGAAATTCCACCAGTAGTTCAGGTTCTTCGGCGTCGGGTATTCATGCAACTCGTGGTGCATGAACGAGAAGACCGGAAGCCGGTGCTCGATCCACCGCACCACCGGGTTGGAGAAATTCGGGCCGCTCATCCTTCAGCTCCTCACCCGATCCTGATGACCGTATCCGAAATGTAGGTATAGGGCGGGACCTCGAGATTCTCGGGCGCCGGGCCCTTGCGGATGCGACCGGAGGTATCGTAGTGCGACCCGTGGCACGGGCAGAACCAGCCTCCCCACTCGCCCCGGGGATCCGTTGCCTTCTGCCCCAGCGGCACGCAGCCAAGGTGGGTGCAGACACCGACCAGGACCAGCATTTCCGGGCGTTCCGCCCTGTCGGCGTCGGCCTGCGGATCCGGCAGGCTTTCGAGGTCGACCGCGCCCGCCTCCTCGATCTCCGCGGCGGTGCGGTGGCGCACGAATACCGGCTTGCCGCGCCACAGCACCGTGACCGCCATGCCCTCCGCGACCCCGGCGGTGTCGAATTCGGTCGACGCGAGCGCCAGGGTATCAGCTGCCGGGTTCATCTGGTGGATGAACGGCCATGCAACGCAGGCCCCGCCGACCACTCCCATCGTCGCACTGGCGACATGGATGAAGTCGCGCCTGGTCGCACCGTCGTGAGTCTCAGCCATCACGTCTGCCTTTTGCCAGTCCCGGGGCTGCCGCCGGCCACAGTCATCCCATGCAGAAGCGCGGTCCGCACCGGCATGTCCGTGCGTGTTGGCGGGCAGGCCTTCATACTAGAGGGCGTCGCAAATTGCAAAGCGCCTTCAGCCGGAATCCGGGTACCGGCAGACGGGGAGCGGACCGGCCCCGGAGGGGAAGGCTCTGACCCTCCCCCGGGACCGGTTCCGGACATCCTTACTCGGCCGCGAGACTGGCTCCCGTTGCACGGTCGAGCGCCCGGCCGAGGTCGGCCAGGATGTCGTCAATATGCTCGATGCCGACCGACAGGCGGACATATCCGTCCGAGACACCGGTCAGCTGCTGGTCCTCCGGCGAAAGCTGGCTGTGGGTCGTGGTGGCGGGATGGATGGCGAGCGAACGCGCATCCCCGATGTTGGCCACGTGGTAGAACAGTTCCAGAGCATCGATGAAGGCGCGTCCCGCACCCCGCCCGCCGGCAAGCTCGAAGCCCACGAGGCCGCCGTATCCACCCGACAGGTAGGTATCGGCGCGCCGGCGCGCCTCGCCATCCTGCAGTCCCGGGTAGATGACCGTATCGACCGCGGGATGGGAGGACAGGAAATCCGCCACCGCGGCCGCATTGCGGGAGTGCTCGAAGATGCGCAGCGGCAGGGTCTCGAGCCCCTGGATCGCCTGGAAGGCGTTGAACGGCGAGGACGCGGCCCCGAGGTCACGCAGGAGCGTGGTCCGGGCCTTGATGATGTACGCCACCGGTCCGATCGGCTGCACGGCCTCGACCCAGACCGCGCCGTGGTAGGACGGGTCGGGCGTGTTGAGCGCCGGCTGGCGCTCCGGGAACTCCGCCCACGGGAAGTTGCCGCCATCGACGATGAGACCCCCGATCGAGGTTCCGTGACCGCCGATGTACTTGGTGGTCGAGTACACGATCACGGCCGCCCCGTGGTCGAACGGGCGGCACAGCAGCGGTGCCGCCGTGTTGTCGACGATGAGCGGGATGCCGAACGACCGGCCGATCGCCGCGACCTCGGCGATCGGGAACACCTGGAGCTTGGGATTGGGCAGGGTCTCGGCGTAGTAGGCGCGCGTGCGCTCGTCGGTGGCCCGTGCGAAGGCCTCCGGATCGGCCGGATCGACGAAACGCACCTCGATGCCCTGGTCCCTCAGCGTGTTGGCGAACAGGTTCCAGGTGCCGCCGTACAGGTCGGTGGAGCTGACGACGTTGTCGCCGGCGCGCGCCAGGTTCTGCAGGGCGATCGCCGACGCCGCCTGCCCCGATGCGAGCGCAAGTGCGCCCGAACCGCCCTCGAGCGCGGCGATGCGGTCCTCGAGCACGGCGCAGGTGGGGTTCATGATGCGGGTATAGATGTTCCCCAGTTCCTTGAGCGCAAACAGGTTCGAGGCATGCTCGGTGCTCTGGAACTGGTAGGAAGTCGTCTGGTAGATCGGCACCGCGACCGAACCGGTCGCGGGGTCGGCGCGGTATCCGGCGTGCAACGCCAGGGTCTGCGGATGTGCTGTATTCGAGGTCATATCGACACTCTCCTTCCCGAATGGCCGGCAACAGCCGGCTCGTGAGGTTCATGCCGCCAAACGATCGGGAAGGTGGTGGGCCCGGAGGCCATGGCCGGAAGGTTCGCTCTCCCGCCACGGCAACAGAGGACGGGGCCCGTCTTCCGCCGCTTTAGCTGCATTTCTAACGCGCCCGCAAGCTGGTGCTCAAATCGGCGCTTGGGCCGGTAACTACACGGGCCGGCCCGCGCTGTCAACCCTGGGGATTCCCGCCCGGGGCGCGAGCCGGACATGCGCTCCGGCCGGTTCGCCATGGACGGCCGGGGCTCGCGGTGACAGTCTGCGGGCACGCGTGATCGACGGTGAAAGGCGCCATGACAGACACCCTCGCAAACCCGGGTCGGCACCGTTCCGGGATGAGTACCGAGATCAACGAATTCTGGCTCGCCGACAGCCTGGACAGTCCGGAGCGGGCCTCGGCCCGCCGCGACTGGTGGTACAGGGGCGGTCCCGGGGTCGACAGCGAGATCCGGGCGCGTTTCGGCCACCTGGTCACGCGCGCCTGCAACCGCGATCCCGAGCTCGCGGTCTGGCAGGAGACGCCGGACGGCGCGCTGGCCCTCGTCCTGCTGCTGGACCAGTTCACGCGGAACATCCACCGGGGCACGGTCCGGGCCTATGGCGGCGACGTCCGGGCCTTCGAGGTCGTCGAACACGCCATCGAACACCGGCTGGATACCGCGCTGCATCCGGTGGCCTGCATCTGGCTCTACCACCCCTTCCACCATTCCGAGGACCTCGGCGAACAGGACCGCGGCCTCGACCTTCTGCGGGCCCTGAAGCGAAGGGCCGACCCGGCCTGGCAGGCCCACGTGGACCGGAGCATCCAGGGGTGGACACGGCACCGCGACATCGTCGCCCGCTTCGGCCGGTTCCCGCACCGCAACGCGGTGCTCGGACGCCCGAGCACGGCGGAGGAAGAGGCGCACATGGCAGCCGGCGGCGAGAGTTTCGGCCAGGGAACGCAGGCGGGCGGGACAGCGACCTAACCGCCTTCCGCCTTCTCAGCCGGCTCCGTCAGTTCTGCCGCCTGCATGGTCCTCGGCTCGGTCTCCAGCTGTTCCAGCGGCGGGATCGACTCACCGGCCGAAACCACGCCCAGTCCCTCCAGCTTCCGTGCCGACGGCAACACCTGCCGCTCAAGCGTGCCCACGCCCCTGTTGTAGCGGTCCACGGCCTGGCGCAGCGACTTTCCGATATCCTCCATGCGGCCACCGAACCGCTTGACGCGCTCGTACAGTTCCCGCCCGGTCTCCGCCACGGCCCGGGCGTTCTCGGCCAGCCTTTCCTGTTGCCAGCCGTAGGCCACTGCCCTGACCAGCGCGATCAGCGTGATCGGGGTTGCGATCAGCACCCGGTTCCTCACCGCGTCCTCGAACAGGCCCGGCTCGCGTTCCAGCGCGGCGGCCAGGAACGCATCGCCGGGGATGAACATGACGACGAATTCCGTCCCCCCGGCGAGCCCGTCCCAGTACTTCTTCCCCGCCAGTTGCCGGACGTGCGAGCGCAGGTTGCCCGCGAGCATGTCGAGGTGGCCGGCGCGTTCGTCATCCGTCTTCGCATCCACCGCGTCGAGATAGGCCTGCAGCGGCGTCTTCGCATCCACCGCGACCGACTTGCCTCCGGGCAGGCGAATGACCACGTCGGGCCTGAGCACGCCGTCCTCGCCCGACAGGGTGGGCTGTTCCTCGAAATCGACATGCTCCACCATGCCGGCGATCTCGAGCACGTTGCGAAGCTGGTGCTCGCCCCACCTGCCGGCGCCCTGAGGGCGGCGAAGCGCCTGGACGAGGCGGCCGGTCTCGGATCGCAGGTCGGACTGGGCCTGGGCAAGCTGGCGGACCTGCTCCGTGACCGAGCGGTAGGCGTCGACGCGCGACCTTTCCAGCTGCTGCGCCCGCTCCTCCACCTTTTTCAGCTCGTCGCGGATCGGCGCAACGAGCGCCTCGACGGCCTTCCCGCGCGCCTCCAGGTCCTTCTCCGCCTCCACCCTGTGCGACTGGAAGCGCTCGCTCACCAGCTGCAGGAAGGAGTCGCTGTTGCTCTTGAGCGCGTCAGAGGCCAGCTCCGCGAAGCGGCTTCCGGTTGTCCTGTCGATTTCCTCGAGCCGCGCCTCCGCCCTCTCCGCCCGGCTGCGGGCCGGCGCGGCGAAGACGAACCAGACGAGTGCAGCGCCCGCAAGCAGCGCGCACAGGACAGCCAGCAGGAGTTCCATGCGTTCTCCGGTTCCTTCCCGGCCCAGCGATAGACGAAAGCCGCGGACCCGGCAATGTCGCCGCCACGCACCAGCAGGTCAGGCTCCGGGGCGGGGCGGCGATACCCCTTCCATCGACCTGCCCGCCGACACCCGGGCACGACCTGTGCAATCCCCCGGCGGCGGCGATGCCGGTGCCCGCGGGCTACCCGGCCCGGGTCGGGGTGCGTGCCGCGAGCCAGCGGACCAGCGCCTTGTCCGGATCCGCGATCTCGCCGATCGATTCGTACCAGGAGGCCTCCCAGCCGGTTTCCGGCAGGCCGGCGAACACCATCAGGTTCAGCGGGTAGGTCTCGCAGTCGGTGCAGCGGCGAAAGTCGTCGCGAAACAGGAAGACCGGCTTGTCCCAGGCGATCGCCATGCCCAGTTCGACCATCACCCCCTCGTCCGGCGGACAGCCGTTGACCACCGCGAACAGGGCGTCGGCGTCGCGCACGTCGCGCATGTCAGCCCGCGCGATCGCATGGGCCCACCCGTCGGCGGTGCGGTCGATCTGGTTGTTGCGCTCGAACGGTTCCCACACCTCGCACCCGATCGTCTCGAGGGCGGCCACGAGCTCGCGCAGGGGGCCTGCGCGCAGCTGCCGCGAGAACCCGTAGGGATTTGCAAGATACACGGTCGGTCTCGATGTCACCGGATTCTCCCTGAGCGGTTGCGTCTTCCCTAACCTGCGTGGAATGGTGCGCACGGAGCCGAACGGGCCACAAGACCGGCAATCCGGAGGAGTGCATGACCGAACTGGATGACTCGATCCGCATCGACGGCCTGGTCATCGCCAGGTTCTCGCGCGAGGTCTTCGAGGACATGGCGCGCGGCGGCATCACCGCGGCCAACTGCACCTGTTCTGTCTGGCACGACTTTCGCGAGACCATGGCGGAGATCGCGCGCTGGAAGCACTGGTTCGCCGAGCATGAGTCGCTGATCACCCAGGTCCACGACACGACCGACATCCTGCGTGCCAAGCGGGAAGGTCGGGTGGGGATCATCCTCGGCTGGCAGAACACCAGCGCGATCGAGAACGATATCAGCTCGCTGGTGCTGTTCCGCGACCTCGGCGTTCGGATCGTGCAGCTTACCTACAACTCCCAGAACCTGGTCGGTTCCGGCTGCTGGGAGAGCGAGGACGGCGGGCTGTCGGACTTCGGACGTCACGCGATCGAGGAAATGAACCGGCTGGGGATCCTGATTGACCTGTCGCATGTCGGCCCGAAGACCAGCGACGAGGCAATCCGCCACTCGCGTGCACCGGTCGCCTACACCCACTGCTGCCCGATGCTCAAGCAACACCCCCGCAACAAGACCGACGAGCAGCTGCGAACCATTGCCGAGGCGGGCGGGTTCGTCGGGTTTGCGAGCTACACGCCGTTCCTGCCGCGCGGCGAGGACAGTACCGCCGACGACTGCGTCGCGGCCATGGACTACCTGATCAACCTGGTCGGCGAGGAACGGGTGGGGATCGGGACCGACTGGGTCCAGGACCAGGATCTCGAGTTCTTCCACTATCTCTCGCGCGACAAGGGCCGCGGTCGGCCGACCTCCACGCCGCAGAGCCGGGTGCCGCGAATGCCGAAGGGACTGGAGACCCTGGGCGACTTCGGCAACTTCGTCCCCGCGATGGAACGGGCCGGCTGGTCGCAGACCCGCATCAGCAGGGTGCTCGGCCGGAACTGGCTTGCCTTCCTCGAGGAGGTGTGGGGCGCGTAACCGCGCCCGTCAGGCCGGCGCCAGCAGGTCGACGGCCGAGAGCGCGATGAGGCGGACCGCCAGCAGGGTCAGCAGCGCCTTGAAGGCCCAGCCGAAGACCCTCTCGGACAACCGCTCCAGCAGCGCCTTGCCGGTCATGGTTCCCAGGAAACCGCTCGCCACCATGGCGATGATCAGCGGGACCCACTCCCAGAAGGCGAACCCGAGAAAGCCGAACACCACGATCTTCAGCGCGTGCTGGAACATGGCGCACATGGCATGGGTGCTGACCGTGGTCATGCGCCCGAGCCTCTCGGGCGAGAGGAACGCCCCGATCAGCAGGCCGGTCGCACCCACGAACATGCTGGCAAAGGTGGTGCCGATCCCGATCGGAACGAAGCTTCGCGGCCCGGCATCGCGCCTGGTCAGCTTCGGCGCCCATACCACCCAGAGCACGAACAGCCCGAGCACCAGGCGCAGCATGTCCGTGGGCAGGGCCACCACGACCTGGGAGGCCACGGCCGCCCCGATCAGCGAGCCGATCACGAAGTAGCCGAAGATCTCCCGGCTCACGTGCGACCGCATCACCCAGGCGCGGCCGCCGTTCGAACCCATCTGCACCGCACCGTGCACCGGGATCACCGCAAGCGGCGGCAGCACCGATGCCATGGCGATCAGCATCATGACCCCGCCGCCCAGCCCGAAGGCAGCCGTCACGGCCGAGGTCAGGTAGCTGAAGGCGATGAACGCAACCGCTTCCGCGGCGCCGAATCCGGCCGGCAACAGTTCCATTTCCGTCCCCTCTTCCATGGCCGGCGCCAGGAGCGAATTTGCGTGACAGGCGGTCGCCTGACCGCTACACCTCCGGGCAACCCGTCACGGCCGGAACAGGGAAGACGAACGGATGAACACCCGTGCTGCCGACCGGGCTCAAGCCCTGGCCGATGATGCCATGGACCAGCTGTTTCGGGAAGCGCGCACCCACAACATCTGGACCGACCGGCCGGTTGCGGACGAGACCCTGCGCGCCCTCCATGCCCTGATGAAGATGGCGCCGACAAGCGCCAACATGAGCCCGGCGCGGATCCTGTTTCTGCGCAGCCGGGAAGCTCTGGAGCGGCTGCGGCCGGCACTGGCGCCGGGCAACGTCGAGAAGACCATGAGCGCGCCGGTTTGCGCGATCATCGGCCATGACCTCGATTTCTGGACCCACCTGCCGCGGCTGTTTCCGCACAAGGACATGACCGGGATGTTCCGCGACGACCCGGCCATGGCCGAGGTGGCGGCATTCCGCAACGGATCGCTGCAGGGCGGCTACTTCATCCTCGCTGCTCGCGCGGTCGGTCTCGACTGCGGACCGATGTCGGGTTTCGACAACGATGCGGTCGACCGGACGTTCTTTTCCGGGACCCGTATTCGTTCCAACTTCCTGTGCAACCTCGGCTACGGTGACGATACGGGGCTGTTTCCCCGCTCCCCCCGATTCGAATTTGACGAGATCTGCACCATCCTTTGAACTGCGGGCTCCCCGGGCCGGGGTCGGCCACCGCTGCGCAGCGCCGCCCTGACCGGCCCGGCAGCCCCGTGACCAGGAGGAACGGGTGAAGGCGCGGCTCCTCATCATCGGCGCCGTCATGGCCGCGGCGCTCGGCGCCGCCAGCATCGGTCTGCTGTTCGCTCCCGGGCTCGTCGACTGGACGCCGAACCGCGCCCGGATCGCGGCGTCGATCGAGCAGCTGACCGGGACCACGGTCAGCATCGCGGGCGAGGTCGACTTCCGGTTCCTCCCCTCGCCCCGGTACGTTGCCTCCGACATCACGCTGTCCGATCCGGCAGGAGAGCACGGAACCGACCTTCTCACAATCCGAACGCTCGACATCAGCCTCGACACCTGGGCGCTGCTGGTCGGGCGCACCCACGTCACCGCCGTCTCGCTCCTTGGCCCGGTGCTCACCGTCGAGCGGTTCGACCGGGACTTCATCGGTGTCGTCGGCAGCCTCGCTCCCTGGGCCGAACGATCGTTCACCATCGGCGAAGCGGGCATCAGCGACGGCACCATCGTCTACCGTGACCTGCTGTCGGGCGACGAGCACCGGATCGAGCGGTTGAACGCAACGCTGCGCTCCGATGATCCGAGCGGTCCGCACCGGATCGTCGGCACCCTCGCCTGGCGCGACCGGCCGCTGGAGATCGAGGTGGACGTCGGTGAGCCGGACGGGCGCGGGACCGCGCGGCTCGACGCCGGGATCGGGTTGACCGGCACCGCCACCAGGGCGGAAATCTCCGGGCAGGTCCACCTCGGTCCCGCCCCGGTGTTTCGCGGCGGGCTTTCCATGACGTCGGAGAACGCGATCGGGGACCTGCGGTCCCTTGCGGGCCTGGAGGTGACCGATGGCGCGGACACCCGGGCGGACCCGCACCGGCTGCGCCTTGACGCCAGCCTCTCGGCCGGGCCCGACGGCGCCGAGGCGACCGGCCTCGCGCTCGAGTTCGGCGACACGCGCATGGAGGGAGATGCGCGTGTTTCCCGCGCGCCCGACCTCGAGGTCGGTCTGAACCTTGCGCTCGCACGGGCGGACCTCGGCAGCCTGGAGGACGTGACCAGGGCCGGCGAGGCGATCGCCGGCGCCCTGTACGACAGCCAGCAGGGGTTTTCGCTGCCCCACGAGATGGGTGCGACCCTGACCCTGGCATCCGACGCGGTCGATATCGGCGGCAGCCTGGTCCGGCACCTGCGGCTCGAGGGCGCGTTGGACGGGGGAGCATTCACCGTCCGGCACTTCACGGCGGAACTGCCCGGCGGCACGCTGACGAGGGTGGCGGGCACGCTGCACGCCATAGCCGGCAGTCCGCGCTTCGTCGGCGAGATCGACGTTGCGTCCGACAACCTGCGTACCCTGTTCGGCTGGCTGGACCTGCCGGTCGACACCGTTCCTCCGGACCGGTTGCGCACCGGCAGCTTTCGCTCCGAAATCGACGTCACCCCGGACCGGCTCGACCTGCCGGCGTGGCGCGTCGGGCTCGACGCCACCCGCGTGGACGGAGGCCTGTCAGCCCTGTTCGGTCCGCGCCCGGCGTTCGGTCTCGGCCTGTTCGCCGACCGGATCACTCTCGATCCGTTTCTCGCAATCCTGCATGCCGCCGCCGGGATCGACGAGGCGGACAATGGTCGCAGGCAACGCATGCTCGAAGCGCTCGAACGGTTCGATGCCAACCTGCTGATCGAAGTCAACGAGGCGACCGTGCGCGGCACCGTTCTGGAGCAGGTGCGCCTTGACGCCGGGATCGATCACGGGCGGATCGCCCTGCGCGACCTTTCGGTGGGCAATGCCGACGGGGGGAGTTACTCGCTGACCGGCACGCTCGGCGAGACGACACCCGACGCGGTCGACATCAGGCTGGAAGTGCTCAACGGATCGATACCCGGGCTGGCCCGGCTGCTTGACATGCCGCTCGCGCCGGAACTGGCCGCGCTCGACAGGTTCGCGATCAGTTCGACCATGACCGGCACCACCACGGGGCTCGACGTCAAGGGCACGGTCACCTCCGCTGACGGAACCGTGACGGCCGGGGGCAGGGTCGTCCCGGGATCACCCCCGGAATTCCTGCTGAAGCTGAAGGCGGACCATCCCGACGCCAGCGCGCTGCTGCACCGCCTGACCGGCCGCTCGCATGCCCCGCCGGAGCACCTGGGCGAGGCGACCGCCACCATCACCCTTGCAAGCCGCATCGACCGAGGTATCGATATCCAGTCGGTACTGCACCTCGGCAACGCACGCCTGGCGCTCGACGGCACGGCCGACCCGTTCGCCCCCGACCCGACCCTGGATGTCCGGGTGCAGTTCTCCCATTCCGACCTGGCCGAACTGATCAGGATCCATGACCCCGGGTTCGCCCCGGCGCACGAAGGACCAGGCGCGCTCGACATCAGCGCGCACCTGGAAGGGACCGGCGCCGGGATCGAGGTTCGCGACATCGACGCGCACATCGGGACAGCCGGGATCAGGGGAACCGGACGGATGGACCGGACCGGTCCCCGGCCTTCCATCACGCTTGCGCTGTCGTCGGGCCCGCTCGAGCTCGACGCCTGGCTGCCCGAGCGCGAGCCCGGGGCATCCGGCGCCGTTGTTCCGCTGGCGCCCGGTCGCGGCGGCTGGTCGCACGAGCCCTGGGACTTCGGCGCCCTTCGCGCCCTCGACCTTGCGCTCGACCTGGAGGCACAGCGGGTCGAATACGGCACCTCCGTCATCGAGGAGCTCGCGCTGTCGGCAACCCTGGTCGACGGAACCGCGGAGGTCACGCGGCTGCGGGGGCGGTTGCGGGACGGCACGGTGGAGGGCACGGGCCGTCTGGTGACAACCGGGATACCCGACCTGCAACTGCAGGTCCGGGCCGCCGGCACGCGGCTCGACCACGTGCCCGACGGTGAACACCTTCCTGTTTCCGGCCTGCTGGATTACTCCGCCAACCTGACCGGGCAGGGACGATCGCAGTTCGAACTCGTCTCCAGCCTGCAGGGCCATGGAACAGCGGTGCTGACCGGGGGCGTCATCAACGGGATCGACCTTCCCGCTGCCAGCGCCCGGTTGCCGGGGATCGAGCGCACTGCCGACCTGCTCACCATGCTTCAGGAGGCCACGAGCGGCGGCGAGACCCCCTTCGAGCGGATTGCCGGCAACTTCACGATCCGCGATGGCGTCCTGACTTCCCGCGACCTGATCATGGAAGCCCCCTCGACCTCGGGAACCGCCGTGATGGTGCTCGATCTCCCGGTCCGGGAACTCGACTTCCGCTCCGAGCTTTGGCTGACGGACCTGCCGCAGGCGCCTCCGCTCGGGGTACGGCTGGTCGGGCCGATGACCGCGCCGCGCGTCGAGCTCGATGTCGAACGGATGCAGGAACTCGTGCTCCAGCGCATGAAACGGACCGGCGTGCTGCAGCGCCTCACAACGCAACCCGGGGCGGCACCGGGCGCGGAAGGCCAACAGTCCGGGGATTCAAAGCCCGGGCCCGGCGCGACCGACCCTGATCCCGCGATGCCCGAACCTGAGGACGCGGGACCCGCGCCGAAGGACGCCGCATCCGGACCGGATGCCGGACCCCGGACCCCGGAGCGCGAACCGCAGGCCGCCGGACCGCGGTCAGACGGCACCGTACCGGAGCCGGAAACCGCCGCGCCGAAGCCGGAAACCGCCGCGCCGGAACCGGAACGCACCACGGCCACGCCCGGGAGTTCTGCGACCCGGCCGGAGAGCTCAGCGCCCGGTCCCGACAAAGACAAGTCCGGGACGGCCGGCAAGCGGCGCGACTTCCAGTCCATCCTCGAGGGCCTGCTGGAATAGACGGGCCGGCGTGATCCCGTCCCGCTGCCGCGAAGTTCTACCGGTCAGGTTCGAACACGAGCCCGGGCACGACCACTTCCCATTCCCCGCATCGCACGGCGGCGCGATATTCCGGATCCGTGGCCTCCCGGCTCCGGCCCACCACCGCGTGGACCTCCGCCGAGATGAAGCGCATAGCGCGCGGAGGCTCGAACGACCGGGCGAGACGTCCCACGGCCCGCCCGGCCCGGTCGACGCAGTTCCAGCGGCCGTCGGCCGCGATCCGGACGTCGAGCGGGTCACCCGGTTCGAGCGAGGCGATGGCGGCATGGACCGGGGAGCCGGGATCTCTGCGACCGGCAAAGCCCAGGTCGACATCCTGCAGCGTCGGGCGGACATGCAGGTACCCGGCCTCGACCGGGCACGGTGGCAGCTCGGCCGCCTCGCGCATGATGACCGAATCATGGCCGCGCAGTTCTTCCTGGAAGCCCAGCGACCGGTCCATCCGCGCAAGGGTCAGCGTGTGGCGGGCACGGGTCATGGCAACGTAGTACAGCCGGCGCGGCGCATCGGGGTCCTCGCCCTCGCCCCGGCGCCGCCAGCTGCCGTCAAGCACCGCCACGTGATCGAATTCCAGTCCCTTGGCCCGGTGGGCGGTGAGCAGCAGCAGCCCGTGCTGGCGGCGACGGACGTCCCGGCCCCATTCCGCCAGCCACTCGATGAACTGGTCGGTCGGCGCTTCCCCGCCGCCCAGCTCGAGCGCGTATTCCTCCACCGCCTGGCGCAGCAGGTCGTTCCAGGGACCGGCCGGGCACCGCTGCACCCGGCCCTGCAGGACCGGCACGTCGACCACCCTGGTCTCGCGCCGGCGCAGCCAGTCAACGAAGTGCCGCGTCTCCCGCAACCTCCAAAACCCCGGGATTTCCTCGTTCGCGACCTGAACGCGGATCCGCTCCGCATGCCCGTGCGCCTCGCAGAACGCGCGGATCGGCACCAGGTCCTTCCATTCGCGCGCGATCACCGCACAGCGTGACCAGTCCCAGTCGGAAGCCAGCCCCGAAAGGCGCAGCAGTTCCGCCATGACGGCCCGCGCCTGCCCGGCCCGGTCGGCGCCCGCCGGCAGAATCTGCACCCGACCGCGCGAGACCGGGTCGAGACCGGTCCATTTCCCACCCGGCTCCTGCCTCTCGCGGGCCCGGTCGACATGGATCGGGTGGTCCGCCTTCATCCGTTCGCGCGCAGGCGCGATGATCGCGTTCGCGGCTGCCACGATATGGGCCGTGGAGCGGTAGTTTGCGGTCAGGTAGGTCGGACTGGGCCCGTAGTCATCCTGGAAGCGGCGGATGTACTCCACCGACGCACCGTTGAAAGCATAGATGTTCTGGTCATCGTCGCCGACCGCGAACAGGGTGAGCCTGCCCGCTTCGTCCGCCTGCGTCCGGCCGGCGAGCGCCGAGATCAGCTCGTAGTGCTCGCGGGCGACGTCCTGGTACTCGTCGACCAGAATCCACCGGAACCCCGCAAGCAGGCGTGCGCGCTGCTCGTCTGCCTCCTCGGGTACCAGCCCCTCGCCGCGCAGGACCCTGGTTGCAAGCTGCAGCACCTCGTCAAACATCTCCCGGTCAGGCTGCTCGGCCCGGCCGGTGAAGCTCGCACCCGCAAGCCGCATCGCCAGCGCATGGCAGGTCATCACCGTGACACCGCGGGCATCGTCGCCGATCAGCCCGGCGAGGCGGCGGCGGATGTCGACGGCGGCGTGCCGGTTGTAGGCGAGCGCGATGATGCTGCGCGCATTCTCTCGCCGGACCCTGACCAGCCAGGCGATGCGGTGGACGATGACCCGGGTCTTGCCCGAGCCCGGACCGGCGAGGACCAGGACGTTGGTCTGCACCCGCTCGTCGGCGACGATGCGCTGCTGCACCGGGTTGCCCAAGCTTTCCACGATAGCCCGCCAGGACGCCGGCGTCGCCTGCCGGGCGGTCTCCCGCTCCCGTCCGGGCAGCCAGCGGGCGAGAAACGCCTCCTCCCCGAGCGAGAAGTAGTCCATGACCAGGCGCAGCGCCTCGCTCATGGCCACGAGCCCGCGTTCTGCGAACGCCACCATGACGTGGATCTGCAGCACCTGGCCCCGGTAATGAAGTGCAAGCGGCTCGAAGTCCGCCCTCGAGAAACCGCGCCGGTCCCGCTGCTCGAGCCGGATCATCATTGCCGGGCGGAACACCGCCAGTCCCTTGTTCAGGCGGATCACCTCCTGTTCGTGCAGCCACAGCAGCGCACGGTCCAGCAGCCTGGCCGGATTGCGGATCCTCGCCTTCAGGACCAGGTCGGACTCGACCGCCTGCAGGAGTTTGCCGAGCGTGGTCTCCGCCAGCAGGTCGGTGCCGCGAATTCCAGATGGCAGGCAGCCGAGCATGTGTTCCAGCAGGCAGGCAGCTCCGTCGCGACGCAGGCCCGCGGTCGCTTCCAGCGCTCCCCATTCGCGCCGCAGCGTGATGCCCACGGTCTCCAGGTCCCGGGTGCGGACCGTGAGACTGCCGGGCGCACCGTCCTCCTCGCCACGACCGTCATTGGCAATGCCGCGCACGATGCGGAGCAGGCGTTCGGGGAACGGGTCGACCAGACCCTGGTCCCGCAGGACCTGGGCGGCGATGCGCAGGTGAAGGGAGGAACCGTCGCCCTTGCCGAGATCGGGCGCGGTCTCGCGCATGTGGGCGATGAGCGCGGTTTCCAGCGCGGCCGCTTCCTCGAAGCGCCTGCGTGACGAGCGTTCCACGCCGGTGTGAACGAACGCGGTCAGCGCGGTGTCATTGCTGGCGATGCGGTACCGTTCCAGGTCATGCAGTGCGTGGCGCACCGCTTCGGATCCGAGGCCCGAGATCCCCATGAGTTCGTCCGTGCTGATCCCTTCGTCGGCGTCCGCGCCGATCAGTGCTCCCGCGATCCGCAGCAGCTGACCACGGTAGGCATCCGTAAACCCTGCCCCGGCCAGCCGGCGTTCGGCCTCCTCGATCGACCCCACCCGCAGCGACGACGGAAACACCTGGACGAAGTTCTCCTCCCTGCTCAGCAGTCGGGATTCCTCCAGCCAGGCGACGGCGGTACGCACCCTGGTGTCGTCGGTCGCTGAGTCGCGTTCGAACGAGCCGTCCTCGTCCTCGCCAAGGATTTCGCCCGCGGTCGCCACCACCTCGCCGTTGAAGCGCTTCTTCCGGTCGAGATTTCGCAGGGCCCTCAGGATCCCGTGAATTTCCACGCGCGTCAGCCGCGAACGCGCCGACATGCCGAACTGGCGTTCGACATCGTCCGTCGAATAGAGCAGCACGCAGCGTGCCGGGCCGCGGTCACGCCCGGCACGGCCGGCTTCCTGCAGGTAGTTCTCCAGTGACCCCGGTATGTCGGCGTGGATGACCAGCCGCACGTCGGGCTTGTCGATCCCCATGCCGAAGGCGTTCGTGGCCGCAATCGCACGCAGTTCGCCGGCGATGAAGCGCCGCTGCACATCCTTCTTCGTCTCCGGGGACAGTCCCGCGTGGAACCGGTCCGCAGCGACGTTCTTGAACTGGAGGTACTCCGCGATGTCCTCTGTCTGCTGGCGTGTTGCGCAGTAGACGATGGCGCCGCCCGGCGCGTCGGGCGGCAGGTGGGACGTCAGGACCTGATGGATGTCGGAGAACTTCTCGCCGCCCGTTGTCGGCATCACCTCGAAAGCGAGGTTGGTTCGCTCCGCACCGCCGTTGAAGATCTCCAGTTCGACACCGAGCCGCTCGCGAAAGTGCCGGGATATGTCCGCGATGACGTCCAGCCTGGCGGTCGCCGTCAGGCACAGGACCGGCGGGATCGACCCGCCACCCGCCCGTTCCCGGATGAAACGGCCCACGTAGCGGTAGTCGGGCCGGAAGTCGTGGCCCCAGCGCGACAGGCAGTGGGCCTCGTCCAGCACCCATCCGCCGATCTCGCGCTGCTCCAGCGCCCGGCGCAAGGTTCGTGAGCGCAGCTGCTCCGGCGAGATCAGCAGGATCCCGGCATCGCCCAGCCTGACCCGGTCCAGCGCATCGGCCCGTTCGGGCATGGACAGCAGCCCGTTGATCGTCACGCAGCAACCTATGCCGCGCTGCTCCAGCCCGGCGACCTGGTCGGCCATCAGTGCGACCAGGGGTGATATCACCACCGTGAGCGCGCCGGTCTTGTCGTAACGCGACAGTGCGGGGATCTGGTAGCACAGGGACTTGCCGGTCCCGGTGGGCAGGATCCCGAGCGCGTGGCGTCCCGCCAGCATCGCCTCGACGATGGCCTGCTGCATGGGTTTGCCGTCGGCTCCGGCCGGTTCGGGGCGGAAGCCGTCGTAGCCGAACCAGCGCCCGAGTTCCCGGTCGGCGTCGTGGCGCTCCCGGCACCAGGCACAGGCCGGATCGGTGCAGGCGGTGTCCCTGAAACGGCGCACCAGGCGTCCGGCTTCGGGAAACTGGTGGCGCACCCACGGCGGCATCACCGAATTGCCGCCGGCCACCGACAACCATGCCAGGGCATAGGCAAGCGACCAGCCGTGCGCATGCGCGTCGGCCAGGAACCCGCGTGACTGAACGGTGCAGCCCGCACCCTCGAGCAGCCGGGCGATGGCGGTCCCGGCCTGTGCGACGGACGGACGGTGAGCCCGGCGCAGCACGGAGAAGACGGCGTCAAGGCCGCGATCGGCACCCGCCGGCTCAGGCGTGCACAGCCAGTGCCACGCGGCAAGCAGTTCAGGTGCGGCCCGTGCCAGTGCCTCGCGCTCATCGCTGAACAGCTCGAGTGCGAGCCCGGCGTCAAGCAGCGGATCGTTCCGTCGCCCGCGAACCAGGTCCGCGTCCTGGTAGTGCTTGACGAGGTGGTGGTAGGGATTGGCCGGGAAGGCGAGCGGACTGAGGCGCAGCGTGTCCACCGCGGGCAGCCGGAGCAGCCGCAGCCCCGGCCTCGCGGCGGCCAGGTGAGGCAGGTCATGGTCGATCAGGTTGTGTCCGAGCACGAAGGCGACGCCGTCGGCGAGGGCGTCGAGCCGGTCGAGTGCGCCCGACAGGCCGCGGCCGGAATGGCAGAGGCGCCGGCAGGAATCCGAGCGCACCGCGCCCAGGCCGAGAATGCGCCCGTCCTCCGGGTGGACCTCGAGGTCGAGTGACAGGAAGGCGGGCCACTGGCCTGCGCCGTCAGCTCCGGCTTCCGGGTGCCGCATGCCTGCCTCAGGCATCGCGGCCGGCGCGGCGCAGTTCCGCCAGCACGAACACCCGCAGGGCGCTCGAGAGGTTGCCGGTGCGGGTCCGGTCCACCTCGGAAACCAGCCGGTTGAGCGAATCGCCCCTCGCGCGCGCGATCACCTGCAGTTCCTCCCAGAACTCCTGCTCCAGCGACACGCTGGTCGCATGGCCCGAGACCATGACCGAGCGCTTGTGCAGCCCGGTCACGGTCGCGCACCATGGGCGGGCGCGACAGCAGTTCGTGGCGGCCTGCAACGGGAGGGGGATGGATGGAGATCGGCGAATTCGAGGCGGTGCTCGGACGGTTTACCACCGCTGTCGAGCGCGAAGGCGGCGCCGCGCTCGCGGCACTGTTCAGCGAGGACGGGATCTACCATGACGTGTTCTACGGCCCGTTCCAGGGCCGCGACGCGATAGCGCGCATGCTGGACGAGCTGTTCTACGAACACGGCGAACGGTATCGCTGGGAGATGCGGGAACCGGTGGTCATGGGGGACATCGGTTATGCCGGCTGGACCTTCAGCTTCGACTCGCTCCTGCCGGACGCGCGGGGGAAGCGGGTGGTCTGGGAAGGGATGAGCCGGTTCCGCCTGCGCGACGGGCTGATCGCGCACTACGGCGAGATGTTCGATATCGCGATCGCGCTCTCCCAGGCCAACTTCCCTCCCGGCCGGATTGCGCGCATCGCCGAACGGCATATCTCGCGGCTGCACGATGCCTACCGCGGCACGCCGCACCTGTCAGGGCCCTGAGCGGGAGCGTCCGTTCACCTGACCGGAAAGATCTCCGGCGCGACCGTCGGGAAGAACGCCAGCATGCTGGTCGCGGTCTCGCCGATGTTGCGGATCTCGTGGTGAAGCCGCGCCGGCAACAGCAACGAGCAGGTTCCGTCGGCATCGGCATCGATCCGGTGTTCGGTACCGTCGAGGATCACGCTGATCCTGCCCTGCATGAAGGTGACGGTTTCCTCGACCAGGTGATAGTGCATGGGGATGACGTCGCCGGGGCGAAGCGGCTGTTCCCACAGTTCGCAGGCGGCCGCACCGTTTCCCTGGGCGATCACCCGCGCGATCTCGAGACCCGAGTTCCTCGAAATGAACCTCTCGGCCGCGTCATGTACGAGAACCGACATGCCTGTGCTCCGGGCTGATGGCCACACTTCCCGGCACAGAATGCCAGCGGCCCGGCACGGATGCCAGACCGCCCGTCAGTAGCGGTAGTCGTCGCGCTTGAACGGACCGTCGGGCGAGACCCCGATGTAGGTTGCCTGCTCGTCGTTCATCCGGGTGAGCACGGCGCCGACACGTGCGAGGTGCAGCATGGCCACCTTCTCGTCGAGCACCTTCGGCAACAGGTGAACACCGACCGGGTAGCTGCCGGTCCACAGTTCGATCTGAGCCAGGACCTGGTTGGTAAACGAGGCGCTCATCACGAAGCTCGGGTGCCCGGTGGCGCAGCCCAGGTTGACCAGCCGACCCTCGGCCAGCAGGATCACCCGCTTGCCATCGGGAAACTCGATCTCGTCCACCTGCGGCTTGACGTTATGCCACGGGTAGTTCCTGAGCGCGTCGACCTGTACCTCGGTATCGAAGTGCCCGATGTTGCACACGATGGCCCGGTCCTTCATCCGGCGCATGTGGTCGATCGTGACGACATCCCGGTTGCCGGTGGCGGTCACGAAGATGTCGGCCTTCGGGGCCCAGGCATCCATGGTGGAAACCTCGTAGCCCTCCATGGCCGCCTGCAGGGCGCAGATCGGATCGATCTCGGCCACGATGACCCGGGCTCCGCCGTTGCGCAGGCTCGCAGCCGAACCCTTGCCCACGTCGCCGTAGCCGTTCACCACCGCGGTCTTGCCCGAGAGCATGATGTCGGTCGCCCGGCGGATGCCGTCGGTGAGGCTTTCACGGCACCCGTACAGGTTGTCGAACTTCGACTTGGTCACGCTGTCGTTGACGTTGAACGCCGGCGCCTTCAGCGTCCCGTCCATCGCCATCTGCTGCAGGCGCAGCACCCCGGTGGTGGTCTCCTCCGAGATCCCGCGCACGCGCTGGACCAATTGGGGATAGTCGTCGTGCATGATCCGGGTCAGGTCGCCGCCATCGTCGAGCAGCATGTTCGGGGTCCAGTCGTCCGGTCCCTCGATCGTGCGCCGGATGCACCAGTCATATTCCTCCTCGGTCTCGCCCTTCCAGGCAAAGACCGGCACGCCGTCCGCCGCCATCGCGGCGGCGGCATGATCCTGGGTCGAGAAGATGTTGCACGACGACCAGCGGACCTCCGCGCCGAGCTGTCGCAGTGTGCCGATCAGCACCGCGGTCTGGATCGTCATGTGAAGGCACCCGGCAATCCGGGCTCCCTCGAGCGGACGGCGTCCCGCGTACTCCTCGCGCACGGCCATCAGGCCCGGCATTTCGGTCTCCGCGATCGCGATCTCGCGCCGGCCCCACTCGGCGAGCGCGATGTCGGCGACGCGGTAATCGGTGTTGTCGGTCATTGCTGTCCTTCCGGACGGTCCCGCCGCCGGATCAGGTCCGTGCCGCCACCTTCTCGATGCGCCGCTTCAGCCTGCGCGCCTCGGGACCGAGACGGTCGGCCCGGGTCGAGCGCAGGAAGGCATCGAGGCCGCCCTTGTGCTCGATGGTCCGGATGGCCGAGGTGCTGAGGCGCAGGCGGACCGGCCGCCCAAGGATCTCGCTCATCAGCGACGTGCGCTGCAGGTTCGGGAGAAACCGGCGCCGGGTCCGATTGTTGGCGTGACTGACATTGTTGCCGGCCTGGACACCCTTGCCGGTCACCGAACAGCGTCGGGCCATGGTCACGTCCTCCGAGGTATTCCTGCTGCACCCGGGCTGCTGCAGCCCGGCAGGCGCGGCATATACGTCGAACCGCGTCTTCCGTCAAGCCGCAGAGCCCGGCACCGGCGGGGTTCCGGCCAGGATCCGGCACCTTCTGTTGTATCGCTTCCAGCACCCATGTAGGGTCCCGACCGGGCCGTGGCGCTGGGCGCAGGCGGCGCATGATGACTGCGGCCGGAGCCCGCAGGTCCCGGTCGGCAGCGCGCACCGGGGGTTCGAGCCTTCCCCGCAACACCGGCAGGCCATGACCACACGCTGGGACATCGTGCTGGCAGCGCTCGGTGCCGGGATCCTTGCCGGGTTCCAGGTCGGCAAGGTCTCGCCGGTGCTTCCCGAGTTGCGGTCCGACCTCGGTCTCGACCTGGTCACCGCCGGCTGGCTGACCTCGCTGTGCTACGCAACGAGCGCGGTCCTTGCCGTGGCAACCGGCATGGTCACCGACCGTGCCGGCCCCCGGCGCCTGGTTCTCTCCGGCATGGTCCTGCTCGCGGCCGGCAGCCTGCTGGGGGGCCTGGCCGACACGGGCTCCGGCCTCCTGGTCTCGCGCTTTCTCGAGGGCATCGGTTTCGTTGCCGTCACGGTCACCGCGCCGCGCCTGCTCGCGGTCGCGACACACCCGCGCAACTACGGCCTGGTATTCGGGATCTGGGGCGCCTACATGCCGATCGGCATGGCGATCGCCATGCTGGGGGCCCCGGCGATCGCCGACGTGGCCGGCTGGCGCACGTTCTGGCTGGTCAGCTGCGCGCTTGTTGCCGGTTTCACGGTTGTTCTCGGATGGCGCCTGCACCCGAGCAGCTGGCCGCAGCCGTTTCCCGCGCGCGCCATCGACTGGTCCGGCGTGCGCGAGACGCTCGCAAGCCTGCCGCTCTGGCTGTTCAGCTTCGGCTTTGCGCTCTACACGCTGCAGTGGTTCGCCATCATGGCCTGGCTTCCAACCTTCCTGATCGAGGAACAGGGTCACGGAACCGCGGCGGCCGCGGCCTGGGCCGCGCTGGTGGTCGCGATCAACGCCGGCGGCAACCTTGCCGCCGCCTGGGCCATGCACCGCCGGGTTCCGCGCTGGATCCTGGTCGCCGTTGCATACTGCGCCATGGGAGGAGCCGGTGCCGGCATCTTTCTCGCCGGCACGCCCGATGCGCTGCGGGTCCCGCTCGCCCTCGTCTTCAGCGCCGTCGGCGGTCTGCTGCCGGCGGCGGCCCTTGCCGGGGCGGCGGCCGGGGCAGCGCGAGCGGCCCTCGTCGCGACCGCCAGCGGATCCGTGGTGCAGGGCGCGGCACTGGGCAGCCTGCTCGGCCCCCCGGTCCTCGCCGCCGCCGTTGCCGGTCTCGGGGGATGGGCCGCATCCTGGTGGGTCATGCTGGCCGTCTCCGGGGCCGGCCTGTGCCTTGCCGCCGGCCTGGCCGTGAGCGAGCGGCGAGCGCCCCGGTAGCATGGCGGTCGGCGCTTCTTGCTCGACACGGATCGGACCGGTTCGTACAACCTGCCGAGGCAGCGCCCCTGCCGGTTCCGTTTCACGAGGAGATTGCACCATGCTCACCATCCATGGCCGTACCAATTCGTCCAACGTCCAGAAGGTCCTGTGGGCACTGAGGGAACTGGACGTGCCATTCGAGAGACGGGATGCGGGCGGCGCGTTCGGCGTGGTCGACACGCCGGAGTACAAGGCGATGAACCCCAATTCCCGGGTTCCGACCATGGAAGAGGACGATTTCGTCCTGTGGGAGTCCAACGCGATCGTCCGCTACCTGGCCGGCAGGCACGGCGCCGGGACCCTCTGTCCGGAGGACCCGCAGGTGCGCGCCGACGCCGACCGGTGGATGGACTGGCAGCAGACGACCGTTGCCCCGCAGATCACACCCATCTTCTGGAACCTGGTCCGGACCCCCGAGCCCGACCGCGACCCGGCGGCCATCGAGGCCGGGCGCCTCGGCATGATCCCGCTGATGCAGATCATGGACCGCCATCTCTCCGCGAGCAGCTTCATGGTCGGCGACCGGCTCACCATGGCCGACATTCCGCTCGGCATCATGACCTACCGCTGGCTCACGCTGATCGACGACCGCCCGGCCATGGCCAACCTGGAAGGCTGGTACGCGCGGATCTGCGAGCGGCCGGCGTTCAGGACCACGGTGCTGGACATCCCCCTGACCTGAGGCACGGAGGGCCGGGTGATGACAGGATGCCTGCCCGGCCGGTTGCGACCCGTCGTCGCGGCCGGGCTGATCGCGATTGCCTGCCTGCTGCCGGCGAGGGCTGACGCCCGCGATCAGCTCGCCATCGGCGTCACGCAGTTTCCATCGACGCTGAATCCGCTGATCGATGCGATGCTGGCCAAGTCGTACATCCTCGCGATGGCGCACCGGCCGGTCAGCATGTTCGACCACGACTGGAACGTGACCTGCCGGATGTGCACCGAACTCGCCACCTTCGAGAACGGCCGGGCGGTGGCAACCGACGCCGTGGACGCGGACGGGACGCCCACCGGCAGGCGCGGCGTGATCTCCAGGGTCACGCTGCGCGACGACGTCTTCTGGGGCGACGGTGTCCCGGTCACCACGAGGGACGTTGTGTTTACCTGGGAGGTGGGACGACACCCCGACACCGGTGTGCCGGACCGCCAGTCGTTCCTGGACATCACCCGGATCGAGGTGCACGACGAGAAGACCTTCAGCGTTGTCAGCAGCAAGCTCGACTACCTCTACCAGGCCTCGTTCGGGCTGCTTTTGCCCGCGCACCTGGAGGAAGCCGCGTTCGCCGAGCCGGCGAACTACCGTCACCGCACCCTCTACCAGACCGATCCGACCAATCCCGGCCTCTACAACGGCCCGTACCGGATCACGGCGGTCTCGCCGGGTGCCTCGGTGGTACTGGAGCGCAACGCGCACTGGAAGGGGCAGTCCCCCGCATTCGACCGCATCGAGCTGCGCACCATCGAGAAGACCGCTGCCCTCGAGGCCCACCTGCTGTCCGGCGCCATCGACTACATTCCCGGCGAGATGGGCCTGACGCTGGACCAGGCCCTGTCCTTCGAGCAGCGCCACGGCGACCGGTTCGATGTCGTCTACAAGCCCGGGCTGATCTACGAACACATCGACCTGATGCTCGACAACCCGATCCTGGCCGACCTGCGCGTGAGGCGGGCACTCCTGCACGCCATTGACCGGGAAGCGGTCAACGCCCGGCTGTTCGAG
Organism: Alphaproteobacteria bacterium; assembly: GCA_022822665.1. Taxonomy (GTDB): domain Bacteria; phylum Pseudomonadota; class Alphaproteobacteria; order Thalassobaculales; family Thalassobaculaceae; genus Bin52. The sequence continues at coordinate 43,201 of JAJEAR010000060.1, forward strand.
GGCAAGCAGCCGGTCGCACACACCATGGTCAACCCGCTCGACTGGATCCACACGGACGACGTGCGCACCTATCCGCATGATCCCGACCGGGCCAGGGCGCTGCTGGACGCCGCCGGGTGGACCACGATCCGCAACGGCATTCGCCATGATGCGAACGGCACCCGTCTTGCACTCGAATTCATGACCACCGCCGGCAACCGGGTCCGGGAACTGGTCCAGCAGGTTTTGCAGAGCTACTGGCGCGAGGTCGGTGTCGAGGTCACGATCCGCAACGAGCCGGCACGCGTGCTGTTCGGGCAGACCATCTCGAACCGCGCGTTCAGCGCCCTTGCCATGTTCGCCTGGCTGTCGGCGCCGGAAAGCCTGCCGCGTACCACGCTGCACTCGAACAGCATTCCCGCCGCCGGCAACAACTGGAGCGGCCAGAACTACACCGGGTTTCGCAACGCGGACATGGACCGGCTGATCGACGAGATCGAGCTCGAGCTCGATCGGACCCGTCGCGCCGGGCTGTGGAAGCGGGTCCAGCAGATCTATGCCGAGCAGCTTCCGGTTCTGCCGCTGTATTTCCGGTCCGATGCCTACATCATTCCCCGCTGGCTGAAGGGCATCCGGCCGACTGGCCACCTGGCTCCGACTACCAACTGGATCGAGGAATGGAGGGTCGAGTAGCGCCGGCCGGCGCCAGGCCATGCTGAGGTTCCTGCTTGCACGTCTCGGCCAGTCCGCGGTCGTGCTGTTCGCGATGTCGTTCGCAACCTACGTCCTGCTCGGCCTGATGCCCGGTGACCCGATCGACCTGATGTTCGCGGCCGACCCGGACATCACGTCGGACGACATCGCGCGGCTGAAGGCGCTGCACGGCCTCGACCAGCCGTTGATCGACCGCTACCTCGCGTGGCTTGCGAACGCCCTTGCAGGCGAATTCGGGTACTCGCGCCTGCTGAATGAGCCGGTGTTCGAGGTTCTTGCCCCGCGGCTCGCCAACTCGCTGCTGCTGATGGCGGTCTCGCTCGCAATCGCCATCGCCATCGCGGTTCCCGCCGGCATCCACGCCGCGCTGCGACCCGGATCGTGGAGTGATCAGGCGATCAACCTCTGCTGCTTCGCCGGCGTGTCGATCCCGCCGTTCTGGTTCGCCCTGCTGCTGATCCTGCTTTTCGCCGTCGTTCTCGGACTGCTGCCGGCGGGCGGCATGGGACACGAGGGTGACGGCGTGCTGGAGCGGCTGCGCTACATGGTCCTCCCGGTGCTCACGCTCTCGGCCGCCGCCGTGGCCGGCTACACGCGCCACGTGCGCTCGGCCATGATCGAGGTGATGCGGGAGGAGTACATTCGCACCGCCCGGGCCAAGGGCGTTGCGGAAAGGCACGTCGTGCGGCGCCACGCGTTGCGCAATGCGCTGATCCCCGTGGTGACGATCGCGGCACTCGATGTCGGAGGCCTGTTCTCCGGCGCACTGATCACCGAGACCATGTTCGGCTGGCTCGGCATGGGCAAGACGATCTACGACGCGGTCATGGGCAATGACTACAACCTGGCCCTGGTCGGTCTGCTGCTGGCAACGCTCGTCACCCTTCTCGCCAACATCCTCGCCGACATCGCCTACGCCTGGCTCGACCCGCGCATCACTTACCGCAGGGGTGCGCACGGGTGAGACGTCCGGTGACCGGTACCGGCCAGGCGTGGCGGCGCCTGCGCGCCTATCCCTCGGCGGTCGCCAGCCTGGTCCTGCTGGCCGGACTCGGACTGCTGGTCGCCGCCGCCCCCCTGCTCGAGGCCATGCTCGCTCTGGACGCGGCCCGCGTCGACCTGTTCAACCGCCTCGCACCCCCCGGCCCGGTTCACTGGCTTGGGACAGACGAGCTCGGCCGGGACCTGCTTCTGAGGCTGCTTCACGGCGGGCGGGTATCCCTGCTGGTCGGACTGTCGGCGGCACTGTGCACCGCCGTGATCGGTGCGGTTCTCGGGCTCGTGTCCGGGTTTGTCGGCGGGCGGGTCGACGACCTGATCATGCGCTGTGCGGACGCTCTGATCTCGCTGCCGCTGCTGCCGCTGCTGATCGTGCTCGCGGCGGTGGACCCGGCGAAGCTCGGGCTGCCGGAGAGTGTCGGCAATTCGGCGAACTTCAGCCTCTACCGCATCATCGCCATCATCGCGATCGTCGGTTGGCCCGGGGTCGCGCGGCTGGTTCGCGGAACCACGCTCAGCCTGCGGGAGCGGGAATTCGTCCAGGTCGCACGCGCGCTCGGGCTTGGACCGGCCCGGATCATGTTCCGGCACATCCTGCCCAATGCCGCGTCTCCGCTGCTGGTCGCGACCACGCTCGCGGTCGGCAACGTGATCCTGTTCGAGAGCGTCCTCAGCTTCCTCGGTCTCGGCATCCATCCACCGGTCCCGAGCTGGGGCAACATGCTGAACGGAGCCCAGGAACTCATGCACCAGGCGCCGCTGCTTGCGGTCTGGCCGGGCCTGCTGATCTTCGTTACTGTGATCGGCTTCAACCTGCTCGGCGACGGCCTCCAGGCCGCGCTCGATCCCCGTGCCGCTGCGAGGTCGCCGTGAGGGGGTCAGGCGGGCTGCGCCGGGGCGAGCCGCCCGAGGGCCCGCTCAATGTCGGCTGCCGGGACCCGCATCTGCGCCCCTTCCTCCAGGCATGCCAGCCCCGCGGCGACACTCGCATACCGTGCCGCTTCCAGGAGCGGGTCGCCGGCATCAAGCCGCGCGGCAAGAACGCCGACGAACGCGTCGCCGGCACCGACGGTATCGACAGGACGGATGTCGAGGTTGCCCAGTCGAAACAGGCCGCCCCCGCTCGCCAGTACCGCCCCTTCCTCGCCCAGGGTGATGATGCAGTCGCACCCGTACCGGTCCGCCAGCGTGCGAACCTGGGCCCGTGCGTCGCGAGCGGCTCCGGCGAGCACATCCGCCTCGCCGCGGTTGGCCACGATCACGTCGCACGCCTCCAGCATGCCCTGCGGCAGCGCCTGCGCCGGAGCGGCGTTCAGCACCGTCCGGCTGCCGGCCCGTTTCGACCGTTCGAGCACCGCGTGGATTTCCGCGATCGGGACCTCGAGCTGAACCACCAGCGTGGTCTCCGGACCGAGCACCCGGTCGGGAACATGTTCGGCGCGGGCGTGCAGGTTGGCCCCGCTCGCGACCACGATCTGGTTCTCCGCACTCTCCTCGACCATGACGATCGCCGTTCCGGTCACTCCCGGGACCTTGACCACGTGCGAGGTATCGACCCCGGTCGCATCGATCGCCTCGAGGACGGGGCCGGCATGGGCATCGGTTCCGACCGCACCGATCATTCTGACCCCGGCTCCGGCGCGGGCCGCGGCGACCGCCTGGTTCGCACCCTTGCCACCCGGCCAGGTCACGTATTCCGCGCACAGCACGGTCTCGCCCGGTCGTGGCAGCGTGGCCACCCCGAAGAACAGGTCGACGTTGATCGACCCGAAAACCACGATCATTGGCATCGCCTCCTGGCCGACCCGCCCGGCCGTTGCCAGGCGGATTGCAGATGGTGAGGATCCACCCGGTCATTCTGGCAGGCGGTTCGGGAACACGCCTGTGGCCGGAGTCCCGTAGCGGGTTTCCCAAGCAGCTGCAAGCCCGGGCCGGGATGCCGAGCCTGTTCCAGTCGGCAGTCCTGCGCTGCGCCGACGCAGCTGACTTCACCCCGCCGATGGTCCTGTGCCACCGGGCGCACGTGGACGAGATCCGCCGCCAGCTCGCGGCGACCGGGATCGAGGCGGACCGGATCGTGGTGGAGCCCGACAGCCGCGGCACCGCGCCCGCCGTGACCCTGGCCGCGCTGTGCCTCGAGGATCGCGCGCCCGATGACCGGATGCTGGTCCTGCCGTCCGACCACGTGGTGCACAGGCCCGACAGGCTGGTCGACGCGGTCACCGGGGCCGGTCCGGCCGCAGGTTCGGGTCACCTTGTCACCTTCGGCGTCCGGCCCCATCGCGCGGAAACCGGCTATGGCTACATCCTCCCGGGGGAACCGGTTCCCGGCCATCCCGCGTGCCGCCGCGTCGGCCGGTTCGTCGAGAAACCCGACGCCCCGACGGCAGCGGAATGGTGTCGCTCGGGCGACTGGCTGTGGAACAGCGGTATCTTCCTGTTCCGGGCCGCGTCCTGGCTGAAGGAGGTTTCGCGGCTCGCGCCCGGGATCGCCCGCTGGTGCCGGGAAGCGCTCGACGGTGTCGACGGACCGATACTCCACCCTGGCAGGACGTCATTTTCCCGCTGTCCGCCGAATTCGGTTGACCGCGCCGTCATCGAGCGTTCGGACAATGCGGTGGTAATCCCGTTCGAGGCCGGATGGCACGATGCCGGGTCCTGGCTGTCGCTGTGGGAGGCCGCGGGCCGGGACGAGGCGGGAAACGCGATCTCGGGCGATGTCGTCCTGGACGACGTCGCGTCAAGCCTTGTGCGCGCCGGCTCGCGGCTGGTGGTCGTGCACGGCATGCGGGATGTTGCCATCATCGAGACCCCGGACGCGGTGCTTGTCCTGCCGCTTGCCCGCGCCCAGGAGGCGGGACGGATCGCCGGGGCGCTTGCCGCGGCAGGCAGACCCGAAGCGGTCCACCACACGGAAGAACAGCGCCCCTGGGGACGGTCCTGCGAACTCGACCGCGGGCCCGGATACCGGGTGACCCGTCTCGTCGTCGACCCGGGGGCCGAACTGGCGCTCGGGCCCGACCGGACGGTGACGGTGCTCTCTGGCACCGGCAGGATTGCAGGGTGGCCCCGGGAAGGCAGGACGACACCCGTTGCCACACGCGATACAGTCGCCATCGGGCTCGACCAGTCCGCCACCCTGTCCAATCCGGCCGCGGAACCGCTGGTGGTCATCGAGACCCGGAGCCGCGAATAGCGCATTGACAGGAATGTGCTCCGCACGGACGGAGACCTGGCCGCGCACGCCGCTTTCGCCGGCACGAAACACCGACCCCGGCATGTTCGGGACGCAACCATTGCGCTGGCTGCCTGATCAAGGGGACCCACATCCAGTTGGAAGTGCAACATCCGGCCATGCCGTGCCGCTGCCGGCAGCACCGGGCGTGTCATTTGCCGCCCGATGTCTCAAGGCCGGCAAGTGCGGTCCAGCCCGCCATGGCGGCCGCGTCCGGCGCCAGACCCGGCAATGCGCCGTTCCATGGTGCTGAACCGTCACGAAAAAGGGCAGGACATGGCGCACCGAGACAGGAACCGCTGAACCGCGGGGCGGGGACGGTGCTTCAGGGAGCTGAACCTGCTCGGCTGCGACCCGGGACGGTTCGATCCGGGCACGCTGTCCATACCCGAAAATTCCGAAACGGACCGACCCGCACGGATCGAGGCGGTGGGGCGCTCCTATCCCCCGGATGAGGTCCGGCAAGGGTTGCTTTACGCGCTTGAGGAAATGCTGACCGATCGGGCTTGTGGAACAGCGATTGCGGCAACGGCCTCTCGGAACATGACCTGTCGTGACGCATGGCGCGGCGCGCTATGCTGGTTTTGAAACGGGCGGAAGGGGGAGGCCCTGACATGGCAGGAATGCTGGACGGCAAGGCGGCGTTGATTACCGGGGGTGCGAACGGGATCGGGCGGACGACAGCGTTGCTTTTTGCGCAGGAAGGGGCGCGGGTCGCGGTGGCCGATCTCAATCTCGAAGGAGCGGAGGAGACCGCGGCCATGATCCGCGCGGCGGGCGGCGAGGCGGTCGCGCTCTCCGTCGAGGTGTCGGATGCCGAACAGGTCGAGGCGATGGTCGATGCGACCGTCGAGGCGTTCGGGCGGATCGACTGCGCCTTCAACAATGCCGGTATCGCGCCGATCAATGTCGGCAACAACGCCAAGCGGACGCATTGCTGGTCGGAGGAAGGTTTCGACCGCATGATCGAGGTCAACCTCAAGGGCGTGTGGCTCTGCATGAAGAGCGAGATCGTACGCATGCTGGAGACCGGCGGCGGGGCCATCGTCAACACCTCCTCCATCGCGGGCCTCGCCGGCATACCGACCTCGTCGGGCTATGTGGCGGCCAAGCACGGTGTCTCCGGGCTCACGCGCACCGCCGGCATCGAATACGCCACCGACAACATCCGCGTGAACGCCGTCTGCCCCGGCTTCATCGCCACCGACATGACCCGCGAGGTCATGTCCCGGCGCGGTAACGAGCTCATGTCCCTGGTGCCGGCGCGGCGCCTGGGCGAGGCGCGGGAGATCGCCGAAATGGTCTGCTGGCTCTGCTCAGACCGCTCCGGCTTCGTCACCGGGGCCACCTACAATGTCGATGGCGGTTACCTGGCGTCCTGACGGGCGGAACGGGACGGGGAGTCGAAGACATGGCGGGAATGCTGGCGGGCAAGGCGGCGCTGATTACCGGGGGCGGGAAAGGCATCGGGCGCGCGACCGCGGTGCTTTTCGCACGGGAAGGTGCGCGGGTGGCGGCGGCCGACCTCAATCTTGAAGGGGCTGAGGAAACCGCCGCCACGATCCGTGAGGCGGGCGGCGAGGCGATCGCGCTTCCCGTCGAGGTGATCGAGGCCGAACAAGTCGAGGCGATGCTGGATGCAGCGGTCGCGGCCTTCGGGCGGATCGACTGCGCCTTCAACAATGCGGGCATCGGGCCGGCGAATCTCGACCATTACGCCCGGCGCACCCATGAATGGACCGAGGAAGGCTTCGACCGGATGATCGCGGTCAACCTCAAGGGCGTGTGGCTCAGCATGAAGGGCGAGATCGAGCGGATGAAGGCGGACGGGGGCGGCGGGGCCATCGTCAACACCTCCTCGGTCGCCGGCCTGCTCGGCTTGCCGGGCGGCAGCGCCTATGTAGCGGCCAAGCACGCCGTTTCGGGCCTCACGCGCACCGCCGGCATCGAATACGCCTCGGACGGCATCCGCGTAAACGCCGTCTGCCCTGGCTATATCGCGACCGACATGACGCGCGAGGCCCGCACCCGGCGGGGCAACGAGCTCATGAACCGCGTGCCGGCGTGTCGCATGGGCGAGGCGCATGAGATCGCCGAGATGGTCTGCTGGCTGTGCTCCGACCGCTCAAGCTATGTCACCGGCGCCACCTACAATGTCGATGGCGGCTACGTGGCATCGTGACCACACAAGGGCGCAGACATGATCCCGGAAGACAATGCGCCAGGCGGAAGACAGAGCGCGGATTTCGCTGCTCCGGTCTTGAAACGTGATCCCGCGCGTTTAGGATGAACGGGCGTAGGCCTTCGGGCTGGCGGACCGCGGCAACCGGATGGGGAGACGACTGATGGCCGTCGACGTGCGCCCACTCAGTACCGTCATCGGCGCGGAAATCCGGGGCATTGATCCGGCGGGCGACATCGATGACGACACGATCGCCGAAGTCAGGCAGGCATGGCTCGACCACAACGTGCTGCTGTTCCGGAACGTCTCCTGGACGCCGGCCCAGCACGTGGCCTTCACCCGCCGGTTCGGCCCGCTCCACATCATGCCCCGGCTCGCCAATGAAGCGCCCGTGACCCTGCCGGACCACCCGGAAGTCTTCATCGTTTCCAACCTGGTGCGAGAGGGCAAACCCGTGGGCGTGCGCCGGGCCGGTTGGGGATGGCACTCGGACGGAGAGGACAAGCTGGTGCCCAATATGGGCTCCATGCTCTATGCCGTCATCGTTCCGCCGGAAGGTGGGGACACGGCCTTCGCGAACATGTACGCGGCCTACGACGCCCTGCCGGACCGCCTCCGCGACGCAATCGAGGGTCGGCGCGCCCGGTTCAGCCGGGCGGAGATGCACCCGGTCAACTACCCGCACCTGCCGCCGCTTACCGAGCAGGAAAAGCGGGACCGGCCCGATGTCTGGCACCCGCTGGTGCGCATCCACCCGGAAACCGGCCGGAAGTCCCTCTATATCGGGCGCTGGACGGTCGAGATCGAAGGTTTCGGAAAGGAAGAGGGCCAGGCGTTGATCCGGGAACTCTCCGAATTCGCGGTTCAGCCGCAGTTTGTCTATCGCCATCGCTGGCGGGTGGGTGATGTCGTGCTCTGGGACAACCGTTGCAGCCAGCATTGCGCCATCCCCTATGACGACGAGAAACACGAACGCCACATGCTCCGCACGACGCTTGAAGGCGACATTCCGTCATATGGCGCGGTGCGCAGCGAGGTGGCCGCGGCCGCCTGAGAACGCCGGCGGGCGGCGACGATCCCCGTCGCCGTGGCGCCCGGGCAAGGGACCAATCCATGCCGGAAACCGACCCCCGCATCCGTCTCCATGTCCAGAACCCGCCGTCGCCCGGAAAGGCGCCGCCGGGATATCCGGTTCGCAAGTCGAATCCCGCCTTCGCGATCACCCGCGCGCAGTACGACGAAGCCTGCCGACGTCACCCCGATGTTGCGGCTGCGGTCGATGTCAGCTTCGGCGAAACACGGGCGGAATACGAGGCGGGCATGGCCGATGCCCAGGTCATCGTCGCAACGACCCAGCAGCTTCTCGAGCAGGCTCCGGTGAGCGGGCCGGAACTGCGCTGGGCGATGGTCACCTCGGCCTCCTTCCACAAGCTGCTGCCGATCTCGGGCTGGCTGAAGCCCGGCGCCCTTCTCGTCCACAACAGCGGCATCCACGCCAGGAAGGCGGGCGAATTCGTCGCGACATCGCTGCTGATGCTCAACTGCCGCATTCCCTTCTTCGCCACGGCGAAGGAGAAACGGCACTGGACGCCACAGATCGAGACCGGCATCGAAGGCAAGACACTGGCCGTCGTCGGGGCCGGGCATGTTGGCGGCGCCGGCGCGGCGCGCGCCCGAGGTCTCGGCATGCACGTGCTTGGCGTACGCAGATCCGGCGAACCCCATGAAGCCTGCCACGAAACGGTCGGACCGGGAGAACTGGAGGGAGTGCTGCGCCGGGCCGACTTCGTGCTGGTGGCGCTGCCCAGCACCGCGGAGACCAGGGGCTCCATCGACCGAAGCGTCTTTGCCATGATGAAGGAGGGCGCAGGGCTGGTTGCGACGGCGCCCACGCCGGTCTTCGAATTCGATGCCCTGGCCGAGGCGCTGAACTCCGAACACCTCTCGGGCGCGGTGCTGGACAATTTCGAACCGGAGCCGGTACCGCCCGAGTCCCCGTGGTGGACATTGCCGAACCTTGTCATCACGCCGCATACCTCCTGCATCGACCGGGAACAGTATTCCCCGCTCACGCTCGACCTCCTGTTTGACAATCTTCGCGCCGACCTGGCCGGGGAACCCCTGCCGACCCGCGCAAACATCGAACGCGGCTACTAGGTCCGATCCGATGCCACAGTCCGAACTGTCCCGCACCGTGTTCGAGACCGTCTCGGAGGAACGCCTGGTCGATCTCGCCCGGCGCATGATCCGCATCCCGAGCTTTTTCTTCGAGGAGCAGGAAGTGGCGGACTTCCTGGCCGGGTATCTGGCGAACCTCGGCCTCGAGGTCGAAATGATGGAGGTGGAGCATCCCTGGGAGGAAGGCAGGACCACGCGCCAGCCCATCGCGACACTGAGGGGCTCGGGTGGCGGCAGGAGCCTGATGATCAACGGCCACACCGACACCAACGTGCTGATGTCGGGCTGGACGGTGGACCCCTACGAGGGAAAGCTGGAGGACGGCTGGCTGTGGGGGCTCGGCGCGCAGGATGACAAGGGCGGCCTCGCCGCAGCCATTGCCGGCGTCGCCGCCATCGTCGATGCCGGCGTCGAACTCAGCGGCGATATCATCGTCTGCCCTGTCGCGGCCCACAAGCTCGGCGGCACGGGTACGCGCACGGCGCTCAGAAAGGGGGTCAGGGCCGACTGCTGCATCAACATCGAGCACGCGGCGAACACGCTCGGAACGGTCGTAACGGGATCCGTGCGTGTCAGCATCGCGACGACGACGCCGGGCCTGTTCTTCCGCTTCACACCCGAGGCACGGTCGAAGTACACGAACGCCATCGAGCTTCAGGCGGAGCTGATCCGCCACTTCGGACCGAGTCTGACCAACCGGCTGCCCAACGACTGGTTGAGTCATGCGCCCCATCCGGAACTCGCCGACTTTCCGATGATCCGCTACGACACGATCCACAAGGACCATTACGGCCGCGAGTGCGACCTCATGTTCCAGGTGCGCACGGTTCCCGGAATGACGGCCGAAACGGTCCGCGAGGATGTCCAGCGGGTGCTTGACGGCATCAACGATCTGCCGAACCTGGACTACAGGCTGACCGTGCCCGCCAACGGTCCCGACGATCCCTATCACATGGAACCGATGGAGATCGCCCACGACCATCCGCTGGTCAGGGCGCTCGCGGAGGGGCAGGAGCTTGCAAGCGGCAGGCCCGCTCAGCTCGGCAGCGTCGAACGCATCGGAAACTACGGGGACGGAAATGTCCTGGCCGCCGCCGGCATTCCGTCGATCCAGTACGGCCCCGGCGACATCAAGGTCTATCCGGAGTGGCCGGCGCCGGATGAGCGTGTCGAGGTCAGTGAATTGATGGTCACGGCGCGTGCCGTCGCGCACGCGGCGCTCTCGATGTGCGGATGAGGACAGGATCGGCAGCACCGCTGACCCGCGCCGATCTCGAGCATGTGGCTCCGGGCGAGGTTCGCCTGGCCGTCCGCGAGGGGCGCTGGACCGGCAACAGCAAGCGTCTTGCGCTCGGCCATGAGCAGGCGAACATCACGATCCTGCCGGAGCGCCATGCCTTTGACTTCATGCGGTTCTGCCAGCGCAATCCGAAACCGCTTCCGCTGATCGACGTGACTGACCCGGGCAACCCGGAGCCTGTTCTTTGCGCTCCCGGTGCCGACATCCGCACCGACGTGCCCGCCTACCGGGTGTACCGCGACGGCGAGGCGGTCGAAGACCTGACCGACATCCGGCATCTGTGGCGGAGCGATCATGTCGCCTTCCTGACCGGCTGCAATCTCTCGGTGGATCAGGTGATGCTGGAGGCCGGGATTGCGCTTCCGCACCTCGTCCGGGAAGAGGCATGGCCGTCACAGTACGTTTCGAACATCCAGTGCCGCCCGGCCGGTATCTTCCGCGGTCCGCAGGTGGTGAGCATGCGGCCGGTCCCGGAGCGGCTTCTCATCAAGGTCATCGGCATCACGAGCCGCTTTCCCCGTGCCCACGGGGCGCCGCTGCACGCGGGCGATCCTTCCCGCATCGGCGTCGAGGATCTGGAGCGGATCGACTGGGGAAGGCCAAATGAAGTCGGGCCTGGCGAAGTGCCGGTCTTCTGGGCCTGCGGGATCACGGCCCAGGCCGTCGCCCGCGCCATCCGCATTCCGGAAATGATCACGCACAGGCCCGGCCACATGTTCGTGACGGACCTTTCGGTGATCGACCCGACCCGGGATGCTTCCTGACCCCGGGAGCTTGGCGGTCAGTATGGCTGCGGACCCATGATGAGATCCGGGAGCCAGAGCGTGAGCTCCGGAATGTAGGTAATCAGGATCAGCACGATCGACAGCGGGATGAGGAATGGCAGCACCGCGAGGGTCAGTTCCTCGAATGACTTACCGGTGATCCCGACCATGATGTAGACCCCGACCCCCATCGGCGGTGTCGCCAGCCCGAGCAGCAACGCATAGACAATGATCAGGCCGAAATGCACCCGGTCAATGCCGAACTGGTCGGTGATCGGCAACAGGATCGGGATCAGGATGATCTTGGCCGGCACGCCCTCGACCACGCAGCCGATGGCCAGCAGGAAGACGATCAGCAGCCCCAGAAAGACATGGCGGTCCTGCGTGGTCAGCAGCACCGCCTCCGCCATCGCCTGCGGAAGCTGCTCGATCGCCAGCAACCAGCCCATCACGTGCGAGAAGCCGATGATCATCATGATGACCGCCGTGACCTTGAGGGTCCGGGTCGTAGCGTCCCAGAGTTTGGTGAAGGTCAGCGTCCGGTACACAATTCCCAGAAGAAGCGAATAGGCGCAGGCCAGCACGCCGGCCTCGGTCGCGGTCGTGTAGCCGGTGACGATTGCGCCCAGGATGATGCCCGGCGCGACCAGGGCCGCGATTCCGTCCACGGCGTGCGTGGCGATCTCGCGGACGCTTGCGCGCGGTTCCCGCGGGAAGTCGCGGCGGGTTGCCACGATCCGGTTGTAGATCATCAGCGACAGGCCGATGAGGATGCCGGGAATCACGCCGCCGAGGAAAAGACGCCCGATGGAGGTGTTGGCCAGGTACCCGTAGATGACGAGCGCGATGGAGGGCGGGATGATGGGGCCGATGCAGGCCGTCGCGATGGTAAGCGCCCCGGCATATTCCACCGGATAGCCGCGCTCGCGCATCGCCTTGACCTCGACCGTGCCGAGGCCCGCCATGTCGGCCACCGCGGAACCCGAGACTCCGGCGAAGATCATGGACGCAAGCACGTTGACCTGGGCCAGTCCCGCCCTGAAATGCCCGACGAGCGCGCTTGCGAAGTTGAAGATCTTGTCCGTCATGCCGACGGCGTTCATCAGGTTGCCGGCCATGATGAAGAACGGAACTGCCAGAAGCGCCGGGTTCTCCACGCCGTCGGCCACCATGCGCGGCATGATGTAGAGCTGGTCCGAGAATCCGGCTGTCACGACCGCTGCCAGCACCGCCATGCCCATCGCCATCGTGATGGGAACGCGGAGCAGGATCAGGACGATGAACCCGATGAACAGCACCCAGCCCACGCACCATCCTCCGCCGGTCAGAAATGGGTCGGTGCGTGGGAGCGCCGGGGCGGGATGCCCTGGCTGGCAAGCCAGATGTCCATTGCGGCATGGACCATGATGAGAGCGCTGGACACGAACAGCGGCAGCGTCTGCACCCACCGCTCCAGTTCCACGAGTTCTATGACATCGCCGACCTGCTGACTGAGAACCTGCGGCCCGTGCCACAGCAGCACGATCATGAGCGCGATGACGAGCAGGTTGACGAAGTAGCGGGTGACCCTGCGCGCGCCCTCGCCCAGTCGGTCGATGAGGAAGTCCACCGTGATGTCCGAGGCGTGGCGATAGACCACGAACCAGCCAAAGAAGCACATCCAGACGAACAGGAATACCGTCCAGGGGAAGACCAGCGGGATGCCCTTGTCGAAGATCGCGCGCCGGGCGATCTGCAGCATGTTCCCCGCCAGCATGAGGAGGAGGCAGATGTTGGCAATGGCCCAGAACACGCGCTCGCAAAGAGCGAGCAACCGCTCGATGCGTGTTACCAACGCACCTGCCTCCCCCTGACCCGGTTGACCCGGCCTCGCCGGATTACTACCTGGCCTCCTCCACTGCCTCGAGGAAGCCTTCCGGCAACTGCCCGGCCTCCGCTTCGGCCATGTAGTACCGGGCCATCGCCTCGATGAAGGGTCCGCGGTCGAGCTCCTCGGAGTACTGCACGCCCTGCGCGAGCACGCGGTCGAGCGATTTCTGCGTGTTGTCGGCAAGGAGCTGGGCTTCATAGGCCCCGGAATCCGCGTGCGCCCGGTCCACGGCGTCCCTGAGATCTGCCGGCAGCCCATGGTAGGCCTCGGCGTTGGCCATGTAGCCGACGCTCTGGTGGTATTCCTCGTGCCGGGTGATGAAACCGGCGTGTTCGTAGAACTTCATCGGTTCGACCATTGCAGCCGGTGAGTTCACCGCCTCGACAATGCCTTTGCCGAGTGATTCATACACGTCCGTCCAGCCGAGCACCCGTACCTCGGCGCCCAGATTGGTCCAGGCAGCCACGGCCAGCTTGTCGGGATGCATGCGCAGCTTCAGGCCCTCGACATCGGCCAGCGAGTTGATCGGTTTCTGGGAGACCATCACCCGGTAGGAGCCGCGTGGCCAGGAGACGTAGTTGCCGATCAGCGTGATGCCACCCTTCTCCTCGACCGTCCTGATCCAGCCCTTGACCAGGTCCGTCTCCATGAAGCGAGCCCAGTGGTCGCGGCTCTCGAACAGGAACGGGGCGGATATGAACTTGATCGCCGGCTCCCACTTCTGCAGGTAGGCGGCGGTCGAGTTGTAGATGTGAATTGTCCCGGCCGCGAGCTGGTCGATGACCGCGTCCTTCGAACCGAGTTGCTCGGATGGAAAGATCTGAATCTCCATTCGGCCGCCGGAATACTCCTTCACCAGTTCGGCGAATTTCTGATGGCCCAGCCCCTCCAGGCTATCCGGGGGCTGTTCGGTCGCCTGGCGCCATACGACCTCGGCGTCGGCAGCGGCCTGGCCGGTCGGAGAGAGCGCGACCCCCAGAATCGCGGCGGCTCCAAGAACTCGTGACAGTACGGAATGAGACATGGTCCTCGCCTCCAACTCTGTTGTGACGGGTCGGATATTGTGGGCAGCCCGCGAGCCGAGCGTCAACACCCACAGCACATGCGACCGCCCCGAACCGTCGTTCTGTCCTGATTTGACAGCACTTGGCGTCCGCTCCAGCCTCGGTTCTGGTGGCACCGGCGTGCCCGTTCTTCACCAGCCCCAGGCTTGGAGGCTTGAGCCCATGGACAGGTTGCATGTCGTCATCACCATGGACGTGGAGCCCCCGACACCGGACACCCACCCAACGGCGACGGGGCCGGAGAGTTGGGCCGACAGCGAGAAATTCATCCGGGGCTATGTTGAGCGGGCCGCCGCGTTTGGCTTCCCGGTGACTTTTTTCATCCACCCGGAAGTCGCGGTCGAACAAGCGGACCTGTTCGAGGAACTGAAAGGCCGGGGCTGCTGCGTCGAGGGCCTGCACCTTCACCCGTGGAAGTTCCGCGACGGCAAGTGCCGGGCCCATTTCGCCGGCCTCGGCGAGCAGGACCTGAGAGCTGTCCTCTCGGAGTCGATCTCCATGTGGCAGTCCGGCATGGGCCGTCGCCCGCTCTACTTTCGCCTGGGGACCTTTTCGGCAAACGACCACATGTACCAGGTGCTGGTCGATCTCGGATTTCGCGGCGGCGCCTTTTCTGTGCCCGGACGCATTTGGTCGCGCACGCAATCTGTCGTCCCGCAGCTGATCGTGATCGTTCAACTCCTCATAGCCCAGAGCAATCCCCATGACCCGCTGGGCCAAAAGGCAGAAAAGGGTGTGCTCCCTCCGCTCCGGAACCCGATGATCGGTGAAATACCCGGACAGACGGCGGGTCACATCCAACACGCCACCGGCCTCGCGCAGAAGCCGCGCACCACCATCCGATGACAACCATCCGCCATCAAACCAGGCCGTCACTGCACCGCGACCATATTCTTGGAACTCGGTCTCGCGCTTGGTACACTCTGTCTACATTGGGTCGGCTGAAGTGGTAGGTGTAGGTGTTTGCAACTACTACATATACTACGGTCAACAGCCCCATGTCTCTTTCCCCAGGTGAGATTTGGGGACTGTTGCGAACTGGAGTAGTTTACGAATATGACCCTTAATGAACGTGCCTCGGGCAAGGTGCTGAACCTGTGTTTATACTTGGAGTTGGGAGAAGCTATACGGTCAGTAAATCAGCGCCTCTCTTTTGGATTCTTGCGTTTGTTTCGAATGAAATTCCGACTGATGTGACGACCGTAACACATGTATGTCCTCTATGTGACCGTGCTCACCGTCGGGGTGTACCTCGCCCCCGGCCTTGCGCTGATGCCGCGCGCAGCATTCGATTCCAAGCTCGCCTGTGCGATTCCGATCGTGAGCGTCCTGCTCGTCACCAGTATCGCGCGGGCATTGAAGCCGCTTGGGGCCTTCACCGAAAACACCGTCCTCGCGGCAACTGTAGCAGTAGTAGCCATCGCTGTTTGCCGCGTCTGGCTCATACGAAACCGGACCGAGGTTCACTGGCCACCCGCACATCGCTTTGTTTACCTCATCAGCTTTTGCGCCGCCTTGTTTTCTGCAGGCAAGCTCGGAGTGTCCAGCTTCGATGGCGGCGACGAGATCTACAGCTGGAACTTGTGGGCGATACAACATACGCGTGGTGAACAGCCTGACCTGTACTATACCCAAGCCCCCTATCCGCAGACATTCTCGTATCTGATTGCGTGGTGCTATCAGCTTCTGCAGTCTGTCGAGTTGCAGCCGCCTGTAAAGTGCAGCATGGCTGTGTTTACCGTGTCGTTGCTGGCTGCGATGGGAACGGCCGCTCGCGGCGTCGGTTCCAGGTCTCTGGTCTGCTTCATCGTCCTGACGATCGTCGCCATGGCTGCCACGGGTATCCGGTCAGCGGTAACCGCCGGCCTAGCGGAAATCCTGATGATTCCCGCATTGGTCGCTTCCGTTGCGCTGTATCTGCACTGGAGACGAAGTCCGGCGAACCTCACCTACCTCTGGCTTGCGAGCGGTTGTGCGGTTGTCGCCGGGTTGTCCAAACAGCCCGCGCTGCTGTGGCTCATGCTGGTGTTCCCGGTGCTTGCCGTGGCCGGGCGGCGTCCTCGCGACAATGCAGCGCTGATCCCCATTGCACTCGCGTTTTGCGCGGGCGCGGTGTGGCTTCTGACCGAAGGAGCCGGCTTCCTCGACAATCGCGGTGTCATAGAGGATGCACAGAAGGGCCGGGGCTGGCTTGAGCAGATCCTATTCGCCGTTCAGCGGTTCCTGGTGGGTAAACCGCCAATTACCGCCCTGATTGTTCTAGCTGGCTACTGTGTGCTTCGCGAGCGCTTTGCTCGCGGGGTCTACTTTGGTCTGGTTATGCCGTTGCTGGTGCTCTGGCTTGTCTTCGGGGCCTATTCTACACGGCTCGGTACACATGTCATGGCGTTGTCGGCCTTGCTCATTGCTGCCAACGATTACTGGCCGGGGGCCCGCTGGAGACGGACGTCGACCGAACTCTCGACACGGGTCCGGCGCTTTGCCCACGGTCTGATGGCGGCCGCGCTAGTCCTCTCGGGCATCTACGCGTGGGACACTTACAAGAAACGGGGGGCCGAGTTTTCTTTCTATGACGGGGGCAAGAACACCATTTATCGGTACTTTGGAAAAGATGCAGACTATATATTCAACCAGGTCTATAAGGGTGGCAGTATACTCTGGATTCCGTCGAACTACATTTATGGAATATTCTATAGTCATAACCCCGTCATTCGACCCGACGGCCGGTGGCAGGACTTTGACGCCAGGCACATCCGAACTTCCATCCTGCGTGACCGGCCAGACTACCTGTTTGACCCTGGTGTCATCACACCCGGTTCAATGGTGTCAAACTTCCGTGAATTCCTGCGGCAGTGCCAGGACTGGTTCGAGGTTGTCGCTGCGCCTCCCAACGAGTTCAACTATACTGTCTACCGCCTGAAGTCCGATGCGCTGGATCACAATCAGGAATGCGCCCAGTGATCGGTATTGTCATTCCAGCCCTTGATCCACCATCTTCGCTCCTCACCCTGGTTGAGGAACTGCAACAGCTTGGAATGGGGCCACTTGTCGTTGTCAACGACGGCTCTTCTGTGTTATCGGTTTTTTCAGAACTTGAGGCGCTCGACGGCGTAACGGTCCTTCACCATGAGCGGAACCGGGGCAAAGGCGACGCCTTGAAGACCGGCTTTCGTCACCTCCTGATCGACGCAACCGTCACCAGTATCATGACGGTGGATGCAGACGGGCAGCATCTCGCATCTGATGTTCGAATGCTGCAAAACGTGGCCATGCACGAGGCGGAAGCGCTGATCCTCGGTACAAGGGATTTCGACGGTGAGGTACCGTTCAGGAGTGCCTTGGGCAACAGGATGACACGATCAGTTCTCGCACTCACGACCGGTCTCCGGCTTCGCGATACCCAGACCGGACTTCGCGTGCTGCCGCGCCGCCTTGTGCAACAGAGCCTTTCACTTGCCTCGGGCGGATATGCGTTCGAATTCGAGATGCTGTTTCTGGCAAAAAGGCTCGAACTTCGGATCAAACAGGTGGCAATCTCCACGGTCTATATCGAAGGTAATCGCGAATCCCATTTTCGCCCGTTTCGCGATTCTCTGCAGATCTATGCCGTGTTTGTGAGATTCCTGTTTGTTTCACTCGCTTCCTTTTGCATCGATGTCACACTATTTGCCCTTATTCACTGGTTTAGTGATTCCATATTCTTCAGCACGTACGCAGCCCGTATTACATCGGGAGCCTTAAACTTCTTGGGCAATAGGCACTTCGCATTCCTGGTGCGTGGGCGAAACACCGTGGTTCGTGATCTCCTAGCTTATGTCACGCTTGCATTTCTTGTCAGCACTGCGTCGGGAACTGCAGTAACCATGTTCTCGCAGTGGCTTGGCTGGATGCCAACGATCGTGAAGATCTGGGTAGATCCTTGTCTCTTCATCGTAAGCTTTGCTGTGCAACGCTTCATGATCTTTGGCCGAAGAGTTGGTACGCACACTCACGAAGAACGCTGACATAACCACACAAGCGACCTAGACGGTTCGTGAAGATAGCGAAATAGCGCACCCTGAGTCCTTTATTCTGTTTCAATGTAACTCTCCCATGATAGAGAGTTCATGGCTGAAATGTAGAGATTTAGCGTGGCATGAGGCGTGAAGCTCTCGTGTAGCGATCGTTGATCAATCGCACATTGCAGGATGAAGCAGCAGTTGTGCGGATTGCGTCAATGCTGTTCCGTAAGCAGTTTGCCTTTGCAGATGCGCGGCCTGCCGAAGTTAGCCGGTGTCTGATGGCGCTGACGATCGATGGCAGCGCCTGAGTTCGAAACGGCTCGGTAGGGCGGCGGTGCATGCGTGTTTCATGGTTCCTAGGGCGAACGAGCGCACGAACACAACTGAATCGATGCGAACCGTCTGTCGCAATCAGCAGGCCCGGACTCACCCGTGGTGTTGCCAGTCACTCTGGCGTCTTGCACTGGCGATCTCACCCGGTATGGACGGTACAGCGAGCGGGCCGCGACGCCGCGCCACGTGACCGGAGCATGTGAATCCAGCTCGACGTGCCGATCAGGATCACGGATCAGTCCCGCCGGCGCAGCCCCCGCAGATCTCCCGGCGTCATGAGATCCTCGCAGGTCCCGGCATACTTGATGAGTTCGGCCATACGCATGCGGCGGTTGAAGTCCGTGATGGCGACAACTACGGCCTCTGGCCTGGTCCGCGCATTCGTGAACCGGGTTGCATCCGCGAGTTCGCCATCGGGAATGTCGAGCGAGATTTTCATGAAGCCGGAATAGTCTCCTGGCGAAGACAGTTCAATATCTGGAACGGGCCGTTTCACCCAAAGCCGCCACACGCGCTGGGACAATGCCGTGCGTTCCGCCTCGTACAGGACCACGAGGCGGACGAATGATCGGATGATATCGAACCTTGACGGGTAAGCCGCCACCGCTTTTTCGTGCGCCTACACGATCCGTTCGGCGCCGTCCATCGTTGCCATCAGGGGCACCGACCGGAAGCGTTCGGGATCGACCGGGCCGGAGAGACTCGGCGCCGCCCCACCCCGGGGCCGCCGGGGTGCTCGCCTCGCGGTGCGCCCAACGTAGTTCTCGCAGTCATGATCCTTCTCGAAGTACCCGACGCCCTACGCTCGCGAGGCGATCCTGCCGATGGGCGATACCATCTCCGGCGTACTCCGGCAGGGAGGGACTCACGGGATTCGCGTCTGCCCATATGGGCCAGACATGCGTTCGTGGCGCACAGGACAAGGGACGAATGCATGGTCTCGTCGTCCTGTCATCCCATGGCCGCGACTGTTCTCCCCGAGTCTCCCCGAGCGGCACTTTCCGCACGCCGAAGCTGACCCCCAACATCGCAACGTGACTACACTTTGCTGACCGAATTCCGGAAGCGAACCCATGGTGACAATCAATGTGCGGCGGCTCGACCAGGACGTGGTGGACCGCCTCACGCGGCGCGCCTCGCTGAATAACCGTTCCCTGGAGGACGAGGTGCGCCACATCCTGCACTGCGCCGCCGAGGACGACATTGCGGCAAAGCGGGCCGCGTTCGGCGAGGTCATGAAACGGCTGCGCCCTTTGACCGAAGGGCGTACGCACACGCTGGCGGAGGTGCTGATTCACGAGGACCGCGACCAAGGCTATCGCGAGGACTTCTGATGCGCTTCGTCGTCGATGCGAGCGTGGCGGTCAAGTGGCTGGTAGCTGAAGAGAATACGGAGGTTGCGCAGGAGTTGTCGACGAGCGGCCGGGATTCGCACGCCCCGCGCCTGATGGCGTCCAAGGTCGCCGGCGCCCTGCGGCGCAAGGTGCGGACAGGCGAGATGGAAAGCGGCGCCGCGGGCGTCCTGCCGGCCAACATTGCGGTGCGATGGGCGCCGACGTGGCTGTCTCCGCCGATACGGTCCGTCTGGCGCTGGCGCTCGACCGTCCGGTCTGAGTTTGCGTCTGTCTCGCGCTCCCGCTCGCGCATCGTATCGGCGCAGTGGTGCGGACGGCGGACCTTCAGTTCGCGGAGGTCCTGGCCTCGGCCGGGTACGGCGAGACCGCGATGACGCCGGCCGAGTATACGGCAGCCGGTTGAAGGACACGTCCGGGAGCCTCCAGGAAGTTGGGGCGCGCGTGCCGACGCCCTAACCGGTCCCGGGATGCCGATCAGCCACGGTCCGGACTTCGGTCGTCGCTGCTGCATCACAGGCCGGACCACGCCGCTCTGCCGGGAGCGGGAGCCCCGTCCCCTTCCCTGCACCGGTGCACCCGTCCAGGACGCGCCGGCGGGAACCGGCAGGAGTTGCGCCATTCGGCAGGTTCGGGGTAGGGCGTGCGGGACATTCACACCGTGGAGGCGCGTCATGACAACCTGCCTGATGGTCCGGGCCCGGGTGGAACCCGCGGTTCGGGACCGGTTCGATACCTGGTACGAGACCGAGCACCTGCCTGATGCGGCCCGGACATTCGGCGCGCTCCGTGCGCGCCGCGGATGGAGCCGGGACGACGCGTCGGTTCACATCGCCCTCTACGAATTCGCTGACCGGGCGGCTGCGGATCGGGCGATGCAGTCGGATGGACTGGGCGAACTGATCGCCGAGTTCGACCGGCTGTGGGAGGGCCGGGTCACCCGCACCCGCGAGCTGCTGGATCTGGTCCAGGACATCTGACAGGCGGAACGCCCGCTTTCGCGGCGGGCCGGGTTCAGCCCATCCGGGCCAGCGCCTTGGCAAAGAAGTCGGGCCCGCCGACGTTGCCGGACTTGAGCGCGAGCGCCAGGCCCGGCTCCCCGATGGTCACCGTCGAGGGGACCCCGGGGTCGATCTGCCGGCCGATCCTCAGCCCCCGGATTTCGAGGGCGCCAACCACGGCGCCCGAGGTCTCGCCTCCGGCAAACACCAGCCTGCGCACGCCGCCGCCGACAATTGCGACGGCGATGCGGGCCATGGCCTGTTCCACCAGCATTCCGGCCCGGTTCCTGCTCAACCGACCTGTGACCCGGTCGGGTGCGTCCCCGGCGTGGACCAGCACCGGTCCGGCCCCGATGTGCTGTCGCGCCCACCCGATCGCCCGGTCAGCCGCCTCGCAACCGGCGGCAAGTTACAGCGGATCCAGCCGCAGTGCCTCATGACCGGCGCAAACGCGTCAACCTGTACGCGGGTTGCCGTCGAACAGTTGCCCGAAAGCACGAGCCCCGATCCGGACATGGCGGGAACGGTATCGGTCCCGCTTGCCGGCGTCAGCAAACCCGCGCGCCGATAGGTCTCGGGAAGACCGATCGCGATGCCCGACCCGCCCGTGACGAGCGGGAAGCCGTCGAGTGCACGTCCGGTCCGGTACAGCTGCGCGTCGCTCACCGCGTCCACGATGGCAACGGCGACCCCCTCGGCACGGAGTCCGGCAAAGGCGTCACGTATTGCGTCGACACCGGCGTCGATGGTCGCGCACTGCACCACGCCGACCGGGTTGCTGTCGGTCATCGGGGTGAGCGGATGATCACGCATAGGACTGTCCGACAACAGCTGGTCGCCGACGAACAGGTGTCCCCTGAAAATGGTGCTCCCGGTTCCCGGGAACGCCGGACAGGCGATGGTGAAGTCGATCTCCAGCGCCTGCATCAGTGCCTCGGTGACCGGTCCGATGTTGCCGGCTTCGGTGGAGTCGAAGGTCGAGCAGTACTTGAACAGGAACTGCCGCGCTCCGGCGCGGCGCAGCACTGATCGAGCGCGGCGCATGATGCGTTCACGGCACCGGAAACCGGAACCGTGCGCGACTTCAGTGCCCCTGCTGCCAGAAGACAGCATCGGCGACGGACGACCCTGCTGTCATCCTTGTCCTCGCTGGAAAAGCCGCAACAGCGAAGGCGTATTCGGGATCAGCCATGGTAACTGCCATGAGACTGTGTGGTGCTCGATTTCGGTTCCAGGGCGCCCCAACCGCGATTCGTTCACCGGCGACGTGCTGTGCGACAGATAACTTCAGACTGATAAGACCGGGAACAAAGCGGAGTTCCGGGCCTCCGCTGCCACGATCGTGGTCCGGACATGCAGACTGCGCGCGGCCTCGGGGGAGTCAGCCCCGATAGGTGAAACTGTCGACCCCGGCCTCTGCGAACCCGAGTGCCCTGGAACGAAACTGGGAGTGATGAGGTGACCGCGAACAGGCCGGATCGGTGGCGCCCGGATTCCCGAGGTACGCCATCGCCTGACACCGGCAACCGCCCCAGTCAATCTCCCGTCGTTCGCAGCTGCGGCAGGGTTCGGGCATCCAGTCGGTGCCACGATAGGTAGCAAAAGCCAACCCGTTTCGCCAGATTTCCGAAAGCGACCGGTCGGTGACCGACTCAAACTCCAGCCCGGGAATACTCTCCGCCGCTTGACAGGGCAGCACCACGCCTTCCGGGGTGACAGTCATGCCGTACCGACCCCATCCACCCATGCAGGCCTTGGGCCAGGTGGCGAAATGGTCCGGCGGCACGTAGTCGATGACCATGCGACCGCCTGCTTCCTCCACAATGGCACGTGCCCGTTCGACCTGCTCCGGCGTTGGCATCAAGGCGTCGCGATTGAGCAAGGCCCAGCCGTGATACTGGGTGTGGGCTACTTCAAGGCGCCGAGCGCCGAGCTGCCGGGCCAGCGCAATAATCTCGGGCAGCCGATCAAGATTCTGACGATGAACCACCGCGTTGACGGTCAGCGGCAGCCCGTACGACGTCACCCATCCCGCGACTTCCAGCTTGGTCGCGAAACCGCCCCTGTAGCCACCGATGCGATCGGCGGTACCGGCATCGGCAGCCTGGATCGACAGCTGGACATGGTCGAGCCCGGCTTCCACACAGCGGGCGAACACCGACTCCCTCAAGCCGACCCCCGACGTGATCAGGTTGC
The DNA here is from genome assembly GCA_022822665.1 of Alphaproteobacteria bacterium. Taxonomy (GTDB): domain Bacteria; phylum Pseudomonadota; class Alphaproteobacteria; order Thalassobaculales; family Thalassobaculaceae; genus Bin52. Next base: position 66,369 of record JAJEAR010000060.1, read on the forward strand.
TGTAGAGCCCGGTCTCCGCCACACCCGCGACCAGTTCCGGAAGGTCCGAGCGCGCCGCCGGCTCGCCGCCCGACAGGTGCACATGCAGGATTCCAAGTCCGGCCGCCTGCCGGAACAGATCCAGCCAGGTCGCGGTCGACAGTTCGGCCGAGCGCTTGACCAGACTTGTAGGGTTGGAACAGTAGGGACATCTGAGCGGGCACCGGTGTGTGACCTCTGCCAGCAGGGCCAGCGGCACCGGCACAGCGCTCATTGGACCTCCACCATGCGGCGGCGGTGCAGTTCCGACAGGAAAGTGGCGACATCATTTGCGATCATCTCGGCGGGAGCTGCATACCGTTCCGCGAGGCCGGCGACGATATCGCGAACCGACCGGGCACCGTCCAGTTCCGAGAGAATTGCGATTCCGATCTCGTCCAGCCGCATTGCACGCTCCGGGGCCAGCAGGAACCACTCGTTTCGCACCCCGCATCGGTGCAGCCGCACCCCGCGCGGCAGGTAAGTCACGTTGTCGGGCGTCACATGCTTCACTCCCGTCGCATCCCGCTGCCCGGCCGCCACGCGCCCGGGCTTGGACCACCGTGAACATAGACATGTTCGATCGCATCCAGCTGCGCCCACAACATGTCGCACTTGAAGCGCAATGCACCGAGAACCAGTGCCTGGCTCTCCGGTGTCGTCGCGTGCTCCCGCACGTACCCGAGCGCGAAATCCGAATCACGTGGTGCCTGGGTCAGGCGCTTCTCGAAGTAGCGAAGCGTATCATGGGATACAAAGTCGTAACCGGCGATCATGCCCTGGACCCGCTCGGCGATGATCGTCGGGGAAAACAGTTCGGTCAGGCTCGAGGCAATCGCTTCCAGCAGAGTTTTGTCGCGCACGAAATGCAGGTAGGCATCGCAGGCGAACCGGACACCTGGAAGTGCGCCGTCCAGCGACCGTACGTAGGTCCGGTCAAAACCCAGGGAATCGGTCAAGGCGAGCCAGGCGCGCAGGCCGCCCTCCGGTATGTCACCCACGTCACCGTCGTGATCGACGATCCGGCGGCGCCATTCCCGGCGCAGTTCGGTATCGTCCATCCTCGCCAGGATTGTGGAGTCCTTGAGCGGGACTATCCGCTGGTAACAGTAGCGGTTGAGCGCCCAGGCCCGGACCTGGTCGATGGTACACTCGCCTGCGTGCAGCATCCGGTGAAATGGATGGCGGTCATGGTAGCGTTCCCGGCCAATCGCGCGCAGCGCTGTTTCCAGCTCGTCCGGCGAAAGCAGCGCCGCCGTCATGGCAGGATCTCCATGCCGTCATGGGCAACCTCCCATCCTGCCGCCTCGACGATCCGCCTTTCCAGGCTTGAAGCGTGCCAGATGGGGTTCGTGTTGTTGATGTGCACGTAGATCTTGCGTGTCACGGAAAGGTCTGCGAAGGCCGCCAAGGATCCTTCGGGACCGGCAATCGGCATGTGTCCCATCCGCCTGCCGGTCTTCGCACCGACACCGGCGCGGATCATTTCGTCATCGTGAAAGACAGTGCCGTCGAACAGCACCGTGCGCGCGCCGCGCAGGCGATCCGCCAGTTCCGGTGTCACGCAGGCACAGCCCGGAATGTAGTGCACGGCCCTGTCTCCGGCCTGGAGTCGCACTCCGGCCGTCTGCTCACCGAGACGATCGGTCTGGATGTCCTCGCCGGATTCCATGAACAGCGGCACCTTGCCCGGCACGGCAAAGAGCTCTGCCGACAGGCCCGGCAACAAATCGAAGGAAGTGCCGAAGGCGACGGCCTTTCGGACCACACGGCTACGGTCAAGAGCATCGAATACGGTGTTGGCGTCGAGGACCTCTAGAATTTCCGGCGTCGCGTACAGGTCAAAGCTGTGCCCTTCACGCAACGTCAGAAGGCCGGCGATATGGTCAATATCGCCGTTTGTCAGAAGTACGGACACGATGGGACTGTTCCTCAGTCCGTACATGGCCGGATCGCGTGGCTGGATCGGCGGATTTGTGAGAATTTGTGCCCGAACGTCCGGCGATGCGTTCAGCAGTGCCCAGTGTTCGCCGTCAGCACTGACAGCCAGGGAAGACTGGGTCGCCGGAGCAAGCAGGGTATCGGCCGACCAGAATGAACGGCAGTTGGGTGCGCTGCAGTTCCACTGTGGCAGGCCGCCCCCTGCTGCCGCACCAAGAACAAGAACCTGCAGGGCCATCGCCAGGCCCGCACGGCGCGGTCTGCAACAGGATCAATGCGCCGGAAAATACGCGTTGATTTCCATGCCACAACACAGTTCTTCGAATTTCGGAGCATTCCAGAGCATGAGCGCCTCCCCCAATGACTGCTTCCAGAGATCAAGAACGGCGCGAGCCTATTGCGCCGGGATGGACCCCGTCAAGCCAGTCGCTACGGCCCCCAGGGTATCGTCGACAAAGGCCTGCACCATGTTGCGGTGCATGGCAGGACCTGGCTGGCGCTGGTCGCCTGGAAACCATGCGCGGTCACGCTGGCTGCACGCATCCAGGAAGCTCTCGGCGCGCCCGATGACAATCGCTCCCACCGGCTGATCCTGCCCACGGGGTAAACCGGCATCGTGCACGGAACACGCCGACAGATGGTGCACCCGACAGCCGTGTCCTCACACTGCCCCGAACCTGTCAGAGCAGTCCCGACCGGCCTCCCACGGCCATCGTGGCAGGCCCCCGGATGACCCCAGCCGCTTCAACCACGCACGCTTTTCGTCACGTCCGCATCCCGGACCCGACTACGAAATGGTACTGCGGGGGCCGGTTGAAGTTGCAGCTTCCGGCAGGTTCGGAGTAGGGCCTTTCGGACACGCACACTGAAGAGGCGCATCGTGACCCCCTGCCTGATGGTCCGAGACCGGGTCGAGACATGGTACGAGACCGATCACCTGCCGGGTGCGGCCCGGACATTCGGTGCGGCGCCGTGGATGGAGCCGGGACGACGCGTCGGTTCACATCGCCCTCTACGAGTTCGCCCAACGGGCGGCCGCCGATCGGGCGATGCATTCGGATGGACCGGGAGAGTTGATCGCCGAATTCGACCGGCTGTGGGAGGGCCGGGTCACCCGCACCCGCGAACTGCTGGACCTGGTCCAGGACATCTGACAGGCGGGACGCCCGCATCCGTGGCGGGCCGGGTTCAGCCCATCCGGGCCAGCGCCTTGGCAAAGAAGTCGGGCCCGCCGAAGTTGCCGGACTTCAGCGCGAGAGCGAGGCCCGGCTCACCGATGGTCACCGTCGAGGGGACCCCGGGGTCGATCTGCCGGCCGATCCTCAGTCCCCGGATTCCGAGGGCGCCGACCACGGCGCCCGAGGTCTCTCCTCCGGCAACCACCAGCCTGCGCACGCCGTCGCCGACCATCGCGACCGCGATGCGGGCCATGGCCTGCTCCACCAGCATCCCGGCCCGGTCCCTGCCCAGCTCCCGCTGGACCGCCCTGACCCGGTCGGGTGCGTCCCCGGCGTGGACCAGCACCGGCCCGGCCCCGATGTGCTCGCGCGCCCACCCGATCGCCCGGTCCACTGCCTCGGCACCGGCGGCGAGTTCCAGCGGATCCAGCCGCAACGCCTCATGACCGGCGGCGAACGCGTCAACCTGTGCGCGGGTTGCGGTCGAGCAACTGCCCGAGAGCACGAGCCCCGGCCCGGAAATGGCGGGAACGGTATCGGCCCCGCTTGCCGGCGTCAGCAACCCGGCGCGCCGATAGGTCTCGGGAAGGCCGATCGCAATGCCCGATCCGCCCGTGACGAGCGGAAAGCCATCGAGCGCACGTCCGATCCGGTGCAGCTGCGCGTCGCTCACCGCGTCCACGATGGCAACGGCGACCCCCTCGGCACGGAGTCCGGCAAAGGCGTCGCGTATTGCGTCGACGCCGGCGTCGATGGTCGCGCACTGCACCAGGCCGACCGGGCGCGTCATCTGGCGCGCGAGCACGCCGACCAGGTTGCTGTCGGTCATCGGGGTGAGCGGATGGTCGCGCATGGGACTGTCCGACAACAGCTGGTCGCCGACGAACAGGTGTCCCTTGAAAATGGTCCTCCCGGTTTCCGGGAACGCCGGACAGGCGATGGTGAAGTCGGTCTCCAGCGCCTGCATCAGTGCCTCGGTGACCGGTCCGATGTTGCCGGCGTCGGTGGAGTCGAAGGTCGAGCAGTACTTGAACAGGAACTGCCGCGCTCCGGCGCGGCGCAGCCACTCGAGCGCGGCGCATGACTGGGTCACGGCATCGGAAACCGGAACGGTGCGCGACTTCAGCGCAACCACCACCGCCTCGACATCAAGGGTTTCTGCGGGGATCCCGTCGCCGGGTTCCGGCACGCCGAGCAGCTGCACGGTGCGCAGCCCGCCGCGCACCAGCATGTTGGCGAGATCGGTCGCTCCGGTGTAGTCGTCGGCAATACACCCGAGTATCGGTGCCATGTCGCCTCCCTGCATCTTGGCGTGGTCGCCCGGCCGCGCTTCGTGTACGGTCGGGCGCTTGCCCGGATGATAGGTGAAGGACGTCCCGATACCATGCCGAAATTTGCCGCCAACATCTCGATGATGTTCACCGAACACGTGTTTCTCGACCGCTTCGAGGCCGCGGCCCGGGCCGGTTTTTCGGGTGTCGAGTACCTGTTTCCCTACGAGTGGGCAGCGGGCGACCTTGCCGACCGGCTGCGCACGAACCGGCTGGAACAGGCGCTGTTCAATACCTGGCCGGGGGACTGGGAATCCGGGCAACGGGGCCTGGCGGCGGTCCCGGGACGGGAAGAGGAGTTCGAACGGGCGGTGATCCAGGCCCTGGACTACGCGGACGAGCTCGGAAACAGCTGTATCCACGCGATGAGCGGACTGGTTCCCGACGGCGGAGACCGGAACGCGCACCGGGGCACCCTGGTTGCCAACCTCAGGCGCACGGCTCCCCTTGCCGCCGCCCGCGGCAAGACCCTCATCATCGAGCCGATCAACACGCGCGACATTCCCGGCTACTTCCTGAACTACCAGGCCCAGGCCAGGGGCATCATCGAGGAGGTTGGAGCCGACAACGTGCGCCTGCAGTTCGACCTCTACCACTGCCAGATCATGGAAGGGGACCTCGCGGTGCACATGCGCGACTACATCGACATCATCGCGCACATGCAGATTGCCGGAACCCCGGGACGGCACGAACCCGACGTGGGCGAAGTCAACTACGCGTTCCTGTTCGAGGAAATGGATCGGCTCGGCTATGACGGCTGGGTCGGATGCGAGTACCGGCCCCGTGGCGAGACCGTCGCCGGGCTGGGCTGGTTCCGGGAGGCCTGAGCGGTGCATGTCACCATCACCGGAGCCGCCGGTTTCATCGGCCGCAAGCTGGCCAGGCGGCTGCTCGACTCGAACGCGCTCGCCGGCGCGGACGGGACCATGCGGCCGCTCGAGCGGCTGATCCTGCAGGACTTGACGCCGCCTGATGATGCGACCGCAAGCGACCCGCGGGTCACCGTGCTTGCCGGCGACATCCGAGACCGCTCGCTGCTGGAGCGGGCGCTTCCGGCCGGGACCGACAGCGTCTTCCACCTCGCGGCGGTGGTGAGTGCCGGGGCCGAGGAGGACTTCGATCTCGGCATGGCTGTCAATCTCGACGCAACCCGCACCATCCTCGAGATCTGCCGCGGTCACGCTACCCGGCCGCGGGTTGTGTTCGCCAGTTCCTGCGCGGCGTTCGGCGGCGAAGTGCCGGAACCGATCGCCGACATGACCGCTCGTACCCCGCAAACTTCCTATGGCACCCAGAAGGTGATCGGCGAGTTGCTGGTCAACGATTACAGCCGCAAGCAGTTCGTCGACGGCCGTGCCGTCAGGTTCCCCACCGTTGTGGTCCGTCCCGGCAAGCCCAACAAGGCGGCGTCCACCTTCGCCAGTTCGATCATCCGCGAACCCCTGCAGGGTCAGCGGGCGACCTGTCCGGTTTCTGCCCGGTCGCGCATGTTCCTGGCCTCTCCGCGCTCGATCATCGAGAACCTGCTCCGTGCCCACAACCTCGCGGAGTCGGACTGGGGCCCGTCGCGCGAGGTGACCTTCCCGGGTTTCACACTGTCGGTGGGCGAAATGGTGGACGCGCTCAGGACAGTGGCCGGGAACGAGATTGCCGGTCGCATTGACTGGCATGCCGATCCGTTCATCCAGGCCATCGTCGACGGCTGGCCGCCCGAGTTCGCCACCGGCAAGGCCGACGCTCTTGGTCTTGTCCGCGACAACTCCATGGAGGACGTGATCCGGGCGTTCATCGAGGATGATCTCGACGCCGGACTGCCGGCGTGACCCGGGCCCTCAGGCGAGGTCCGTGACCACCGGCGCGTGATCGGAGGTCCGCTCCCAACCGCGCGCCTCGCGGTGGACGAAGCCGCCGGAAATCCGTGATTCCAGGTCCGGCGTCACCCAGATGTGATCAAGCCGCAGCCCGCGATCGGAGACCGTCCAGTCCCGTGCCCGGTAACTCCACCACGAGTAGACCCTTTCCGGCTCGGGGATCACGTGGCGCGTGGTGTCGATCCAGTCGAGCGAGGATCGCACCGTCGCAAGCCGCTCGGTCTCGATCGGGGTGTGGCTGACAATCTTCAGCATCTGCCGGTGAGACCACACGTCGTGCTCGAACGGTGCGATGTTGAGGTCTCCGGTGAGCACCAGGTCACGGCCCGCCGGCCTGTTGATCCTGAACCACTCGGCCATCTCGTCGAGAAACCGCAGCTTGTGGTCGAACTTGTCGCTGACCTCCGCATCGGGAACATTGCCGCCTGACGGGACGTAAAAGTTGTGCAGCTCGATCCCATCCTCGAGCAGTACCGACAGGTGGCGGGCGTCATCTCGACCGACCCAGTCGAGCGCCGCGGTCGAGGAAAACGGCAGGCGCGCGATGATCGCCACACCGTTGTATCCCTTCATGCCCCTGGCCGCGATGTGGGGATAGCCGGCGTCGATCAGCTCGAGATGCGGAAACTTGTCGTCCGGACACTTGGTCTCCTGCAGGCACAGCACGTCGGGCGACAGCTCCCCGAGCAGCCTGATCACCAGCGGCAGGCGCAGCCGGACGGAATTGACGTTCCAGGTAACGATCCTCATGGGCGTGGTCCCGCTTGTACAGTCGTCAGCTCTCGCGCGCTTCCCGCCACAGCCCGAGCCGCTCCTGGGCGGCGCGGTCGGAGAAGCTGAACAGGACCGCGTCTTCGCCCCCGGCCCGATGCACGGAACGCATCCAGCTGGGCACGACGAAGATGTCACGCGGCCCCCAGCGGAATCTCTGCCCGTCGATCTCGGTCTCGCCCGTGCCTTCGACACAGGCATACACCGTGGCGTCCGTCGACCGGTACCCGGACCCGGAAAACCCGGCTGGCAGCAGCTGCATGAATGTGCCCATGGTCGGCAGCGCATGATCGCCGGTGAGCGGATTGACATACTTCATGCGCAGGCCGTGGCACGGGTCCCACTCCGAAGTCCGGCACAGGGTGTCGAGTGCTTCGCGCGTGCGCAGGTAGGGGTAGTTGAAGACCGGGGATGACAGGGCACCCGGTTCCTGGTCCACCGGCAGCAGGCCGCTGCCGTAGCGTGCCAGCGCATCACCGGTCGGACGCGACACCTGCTGTTCCTCGCTTTCGCCCGGCTCGGCGAAGGATGCATCGAACAGCGACACGATGGGGATGTCGAGCCCGTCGAGCCAGATCATCGGCTCCGAACTCTCGTTGCCATGGTCGTGCCAGGTCCAGTGCGGGGTGGTGACGAAGTCCCCCGGCTGCATCACGGTGCGTTCGCCATCCACGGCCGTGTAGGCCCCGTTGCCCTCGATCACGAACCGCAGCGCCGTCTGGCTGTGCCGGTGGCTCGGCGCCACCTCTCCGGGCAGGATCAGCTGCAGCCCGGCGTACAGCGACCGCGTGATGCGGGACATGCCCGGCATTCCGGGATTCTCGAGCACGAGAACCCGGCGCTCCGCCTCCTTCGCGGTGATGACGTCGCCTGCCTCCATGACCAGCGGCCGGACCGCGTCGTATTGCCACAGCGCCGGCACGCACGGGGTCCGGGGCTCGCGGGAAACCAGGTTGGCCATCACGTCCCACAGCGGCGCCATCTCCAGGCTGCGCAGCCGGTTGCGGAATTCGTCATCGTCCGCCCGTGTTGCCGGGATCGCCTCGTTCATGCCCCACCTCCTGTTCCCGGGCCGTTCATCGCCTCGTCGAGCCCCATCAGGCCGCGCGCAAAGGCGAGATGATCGAACGGGCGCAGGTCCTCGGGCCCCTCGCCGAGCCCGACCGCATGCACCGGCAGTCCGAACTCCTGCGCCAGCGCCACCACCACACCGCCCCGGGTCGACCCGTCCAGCTTGGTCACGACAAGGCCGCTGACATCGACCATCTCCCGGAACACGGCAACCTGGCTTCGTGCATTCTGGCCCACGGTTCCGTCGAGGACCAGCAGGCAGTCGTGCGGCGCGTCGGGACACTGCCTGCGGATCACCCGCACCATCTTCGCAAGTTCGTCCATCAGTTCGGTACGGTTCTGCAACCGGCCGGCGGTATCGATCAGCAGCACGTCGGTTTGACCGGTCCGGGCGCTGTCGAGCGCATCCCACACAAGTCCTGAAGGATCGGTTCCCCGGGGCCGGGATACCACGGTTGCGCCGGCCCGTTCGCCCCACGCCTCAAGCTGTTCGATCGCCGCGGCACGGAAGGTATCGCCGGCAGCGAGGCAGACCGACAGGCCCTGTGCGCCCCACTGGGCGGCAAGCTTGCCGATGGTTGTGGTCTTGCCGCTGCCGTTGACCCCGCAGACCAGGATGACATGCGGCTTGCGTTCCGGCCGCGGTACCAGCGGCTGCGCCACCGGCTCGAGGATGCCGGCAATGTCGCGGGCAAAGGAAGCCCGAATCTCGAGATCGGATATCCTCCGGTCGAACCGCTCCCTGCCGAGGCCGGCAACCAGGCGTGCCGCGCAGTCGGTTCCGAGGTCGGCGGTGATCAGCAGGTCCTCGAGTTCCTCGAGCGTGGCGTCGTCAAGCCGCCTGTCCGACACCAGCGCCACAATGTCCCGGGTGATCCTGTCCGACGTGCGTTCAAGCCCCGACCGAATTCGCTGCCACAGGCTCCGGCGCCCGGCACCCGGCGTCGCGTCGCTCATCGCACCGGGGTTCCGATCAGCCGTTCGCCGCGCCTCGCGTCGACCACGGCTTCGACGATGCTCCCCGGAGCGGGATCGCCTCCGGTCTCGAGCACGAGATAGTGCTCGGTACGACCGGTTCCGTTGCGCTCGACCAACATCCGTTCCCGGCGCCCGATCCGTTGCTCGAGGTGGGACGCGAGCATCGCCGACCCGGTTCGGCGCAACCGGCGCGCTCGCTCGCGCCTGACCGCCACCGGGACCTGCGGCATGCGCGCGGCCGGAACCCCGGGGCGCGCGGAGAACGGAAACACGTGCAGGTGCGTGAGCCCGGCCTCGTCTACCAGGTCGAGGGTGGCACGAAACATGTCGTCGGTTTCGGTCGGGAACCCCGCGATCAGGTCGGCGCCGAGCGTGATGTCCGGACGCAGCTGCCGCAGCCGATGGACCAGTGACAGGACGTCGCGGCGCGAATGCCGCCGCTTCATGCGCTTCAGGACCAGGTCGTGGCCGGCCTGGATGCTGAGATGAAGGTGCGGCATCAGCCGCGGCTCCTCGGCAACGAGTCGGAGCAGCGCCGGATCGAGCGCCGCCGGATCGAGCGAGGTCAGTCGCAGACGCGGCAGGTCGCAGACGGCCGTGCACAGCCGCCGGACCATTTCGCCGAGCCGCGGGGTCCCGGGCATGTCCCGGCCCCAGGACGCAATGTCGACACCGGTCAGAACCAGTTCCCGGTACCCGCTGTCCACCAGGCTCCGTGCCTGGCGGATGATGGTCTCGACGGGCAGCGAGCGGCTGTTGCCGCGGCCGAACGGAATGGTGCAGAAGGTACACCGGTGATCGCAGCCCTGCTGGACCTGGAGGTATCCCCGCACCCGGCCCTCGAGCCCGTCGACGGTCGGTGGCGGCGCATCGTCGGGCTCCATCACGTCGGAGACCAGCATCCGTTCCGAACCGCACCAGGTTCCTGCCCTGAGTTTCTCCCGGTTGCCCACCACCCGGTCGACCTCCGGCATCTCGGCAAACCGGGCGGGAGCGATCTGGGCCGCACAACCGGTGACCACGATCTCCGCATCCGGATCGCTGCGCCGGGCCCGGCGGATCGCCTGGCGCGCCTGGCGTTCCGCCTCGGCGGTCACCGCGCAGGTGTTGAACACGATGCGTCCGCCCGCACCCTGCCCGGCAAGGTGGCGGCGGATGACTTCGGATTCCAGGCTGTTGAGCCGGCACCCGAAGGTCTCGATGCGGTCGGCGGGTCTGAGCATGCCGCGAGACATGGCCGCTCCCGGTGCGAAACGCAAGGCCGGTGTCGCGTTACCCCGACTTACGGCGCCCTTCCGGCCTCGAGCGCTTCCAGGTCGACGGTACCGGTGAAGCTCCGCACGGTCGGGCCGGTCATCTCCACCCTGCCATCCGGCGTCCACTCGATTTCCAGCACACCTCCGTCAAGCACGACCTCGGCGCTGCGGGCAGCAAGCGAGCGGCGGACCGCGGCAACCACGACCGCACATGCGCCCGACCCGCAGGCCAGGGTCTCCCCGGCCCCGCGTTCCCATACCCGGGTCCGCAGCCGGGTGCGGCTCTCGACGGTGACGAACTCGATGTTGGCTCCTTCGGGAAACAGCGGGTGGCGTTCGAGTTCCGGGCCCAGTTCCCCGACCGCAATCTCCTCCACATCTGGAACGAAAAACACGGCATGGGGATTGCCCATGCTCACGCAGCAGCACGCCGCAAGATCGATACCGGGTACCGGGACCTCCAAGGTGTCATGGGCATGGGCGAGCGGAATGTCCCGCCAGCCGAACAGCGGGGTACCCATGTCGACGGAAATGCGCCCGTCCGCCCGGCGCTGGCAGCGAAGTGGCCCGGCAACGGTCTCGATCGTCACCTCGGTTGCAGCACCCATCAGCAGGTCGGCCACGCATCGGGTTCCGTTGCCGCAGGCCTCGGCCTGGCCGCCGTCCGGGTTGTGAATCACCAGTCTCGCATGGCCTGCGTCCTCGGCCGGAAGGATCGTGAGCAGCTGGTCGAACCCGACGCCGCGCCGACGGTCGCCGAGCGCGCACACGTCACGCCGGTCGAGCACGAACGGGTCGGCACGGGCGTCGATGATCACGAAATCGTTGCCCAGTCCGTGCATCTTGGTGAAGGGAAGCTGTCGCATGACACTGTCCACGGGGGCGCCCGGCTGCGTCAGTCGCAGCCGTGCCGCGTGCGGAGAAACAGGCTCAACCGGGTGTGGATGTTGCGGGCCACCTCGCGCGCGGCACGGATGCGGGTTGCCCGTTCGGCGCTGATGTTTGCAAATCCCGATTCGACGATATTGAAGGCCGCCGCCGCCGAAGATCGTCCCTTGTCGAGGATCTCTCCACTTGCCCGGTCGCGCAGCGTGTATCGGGCCGACACCCTGACCCGGGAGAAGGTCGACGCCGCATCACGACGGATCACGAGCTGGGCCAGCGACTCGTCCACCACCACCACCAGCGTGTAAAGCGGCGTGCGTGTCTGTCCCGAGGGGTTCAGGCGGTCGCGCAGGTCGTTGCGCAGGACCTGTCCGATCCGGTCGTCGATCCGGGCGACCTCGATGGTGGCGCCTCCGGACACAGCCTGCGCCCCGCCACAGGACCGCTTGTCGTAGAGCGGGGAAAAACCGCATCCTGCCAGCACGGCCGCAACGGCGGCCAGCGCGGCGGCATGAGGCCTACACCACAAGATTCACCACCCGATTGGGCACGACAATGACCCGTCGCGGTTCGGCGCCATCGAGGTACCGCTGCACGTTCGAGACTTCGAGCGCGCTCTGACGCACGGCCTCTTCGGAACTGTCGCGTGGCGCATGGATGGTTCCGCGCAGCCTGCCGTTGACCTGAACGGCGATACTGACCAGTTCATCGGCGACCAGCTCCTCGTCGAACGAGGGCCAGGGCACGAGTCGCAGCATGCCCTCGCCTCCCAGCCGCTCCCACAGTTCCTCGGCGATATGCGGAGTCATCGGTTCGATCAGCCGCAACAGGATCTCGTAGCCGTGCCGGACCATCCAGGCCTCTCCGGGCCCGGACAGGGGGGCGGCGGCCAGCGCATTGCTGAGTTCGCGGATGAAGGCGACGGAACTGTTGAATCGCCAGCGTTCGATGCTGTCTCCGACGGCCCTGATCGTCTTGTGAATCCGGCGTTCAAGCTCCAGCGCCCCGGCCGACACCCGCGCGGGACGCGGCGAGCCGTGCGGCGGAGCCACCTGGGCCAGTTCGATCACCGAGCGCCACAGTCGGTTCAGGTAGCGGAACGCGCCCTCGATCCCGGCCTCGGTCCATTCCAGATCGCGTTCAGGGGGCGAGTCGGACAGCATGAACAGCCGTGCCGTGTCCGCTCCATAGCTCGCGATGATCACCTCGGGGTCGATGACGTTGCGGCGTGACTTGCTCATCTTCTCGACCCGCCCGACCTCCACCGGCGTGCCGCCGTCGGCGGTCACCACGGTCCCGTCGGACCGCCGACGAACCTGGTCGGGAAACAACCAGCCGGACCCGTCGCGATAGGTTTCGTGACAGACCATGCCTTGGGTCATCAGGCCGGCAAACGGCTCGTCGATATCGAGGTAGCCGCTCCCGCGCAGGGCGCGGGTGAAGAACCGCGAGTAGAGCAGGTGCAGGACCGCGTGCTCGATGCCGCCGATGTACTGGTCGACCGGGAGCCAGTAGCGTGCGGCCTCGCGTCCGAACGCCCTGTCCTCCGCGAGATCGCAGAACCGGGCGAAGTACCAGGACGATTCGAAGAAGGTATCGAAGGTGTCGGTCTCGCGGGTGGCGGGACCACCGCACACGGGACAGGTCGTGTGCTTCCATGTCGGATGCCGGTCGAGCGGATTGCCCGGCTCGCCGAACTCGACGTCGTCAGGCAGGGTGACCGGCAGGTCCGATTCCGGAACGGGAACCACGCCGCACTCCGGGCAGTGGATCACCGGGATCGGGCAACCCCAGTATCGTTGCCGGGACACCCCCCAGTCGCGCAGGCGCCAGGTCACGGACCGGGCACCGTGACCGGTTTCTTCCAGTCGCCGCGACATGGCCTCCTTGGCCTCGTCGATCGACAGGCCGTCGAGGAAGCGGGAATTGTAGATCGAGCCCGGGCCCGTCCACGCCTCGTCCCCGATCGCGAAACCGCCGGCGTCGGCGTCGGGCGGCAATACTACCGGCAGGACCGGCAGATCGTAGGCGCGGGCAAACTCGAGGTCGCGCTGATCGTGGGCGGGACAGCCGAAGATCGCGCCGGTTCCGTACTCCATGAGCACGAAATTGGCGACGTAGATCGGTAGTTCCAGCCCGTCGACAAAGGGATGCAGGGCAACGAGCCCGGTGTCGTAGCCCCGCTTCTCGGCCCGTTCGATCTCGGCCTCGCTGGTGCTCATCCGGTTGCACTCGGCCACGAACCCGGCAAGGCCCTGGTCAGTCGCTGCCAGGTCCGCCGCCAGCGGGTGGTTTGCGGCAATCGCACAGAATGACGCGCCGAACAGGGTGTCGTGGCGCGTGGTGAACACCTCGAGCGTCTCGTCGCGGCCTGATACCTGGAAGCGGATCAGCGCGCCTTCAGACCTGCCGATCCAGTTGTGCTGCATGAGCCTGACCCGTTCGGGCCAGCGATCCAGCTTCGCCGTGGCCGCGAGCAGGTCGTCCGCGTAGGCCGTGATCCTGAGGAACCACTGCGACAGCAGCCGCTTTTCCACCAGGGCCCCTGATCGCCAGCCGCGCCCGTCGATGACCTGCTCGTTGGCCAGCACCGTATCCTCGACCGGGTCCCAGTTGACCCAGCTCTCGCGGCGATAGGCGAGCCCGGCATCGAGGAAGTCGAGGAACATCTTCTGTTCGTGGCGGTAATAGTCCGGCGCGCAGGTCGCGAGTTCGCGCTGCCAGTCATAGGACAGCCCCATGCCGCGCAGCTGCTCGCGCATGGTGGCGATGTTCTCCCACGTCCATCGGGCCGGGTGGACACCGCGCTCGATCGCGGCGTTCTCGGCCGGCAATCCGAATGCGTCCCAGCCCATGGGGTGCAGGACATTGAATCCCTGGGCGTGCTTGTAGCGGGCAACCAGGTCGCCCAGCGTGTAGTTGCGCACGTGACCGATGTGGATGCGTCCGGACGGATACGGAAACATCTCGAGGACATAATACTTGGGTTGCACCGGATCCTCGGTGACTGTAAACGCGCCCGCCGCCTCCCAGAGCTCCTGCCAGCGGGCCTCGATGGTCCGGAAGTCGTAGCGGGTCGTCGATTCGCCGTTTGCTGCGGTCTTGTCTGTCATTTGAACCCTACCGGGACCTGCCGCCGACCCGCAGTTCGCGCGCCCGGGTCAGGATGGTGTCCTCGAGCTGGCGGTCGAGCTCGGCATTCGCGGGTTCGTCGATCCAGGCACCGGAGTCCGACAGGTGCTGGCGGAACACCCGGGCCCGGATCCCGTCGGAGCGCAGCGCCCGGTCGAGGATGTAGACGGTGACCTTGAACCGTTCCGACCGGCCGTCCGGGACACTGTACCATTCGGTAATGATGATACCGCCGAACGGATCGGCCGACTGCAGCGGCATGAAAGCCAGCGTGTCGAGGGACGCCCGCCACAGGTAGCTGTTGACGCCGATTCCCTCCACGGGAGCCGAAGACGCCTCGTCATCACCGAAGATGTCGGACAGGAACAGTCCTTCCCCGCCGAATACGCTCTCCTTCTTTTCGTAGGTCGGAACACCACCTGCGCCCGTGCGCGGGTAGTTGTACTCGACATCAGCACCGCCGCATCCGACCAGCACACCGACGGCCATGATCGCACCGCATCCACGTAGGTATCGCTGCATCGTCATCGGCATCCCCATGCTGGAACTCGCACCCGATGGAATCTGGATCGTTATGTAGCGCGTCCGGGCCGCCGGAACAATCTGACAGCTGCCACACGCCCCTGTGGCCGTCCTGCACCGCTGTTGCAGGCGCGCAACAAAAGCGGCATTCTTGCACCAGCTCCGGGGCCTGCAGGCACGAACCGCCTTGCAGTCGGCGGATTTTGCCTCTAGAGCTTGACCAAATTCGAGGGAATCTCGAACACCTGCGTACGGCGAGCTGCATCAGCGGCGACACATCATTCTGGACACACTCGGGAGATCACACCAATGAGAAAGGTTTTGCTCGGAACGACGGCGATGGTCGCAGCAGGCATGCTTGCCTCCGCACCGTCGGCGATCGCCGCTGAAAAGCTCAAGCTTGGCGTCAGCGGTTACATGGAACAGTGGTTCGGGTATAGCGCCCAGGACGGCGTGAGCGGTCAGGACTTCAGCGGGTTCAACCAGATCTCGGACACTGAAGTCTTCTTCAAGGGCAGCACCGAGCTCGACAATGGTCTGACCGTCGGCGTCGACGTGCAGCTGGAAGGCAATACCGGCGGCGACCAGATCGACGAATCTTACATGTGGATCAGCGGCAGCTTCGGTCAGTTCATCCTGGGTTCCGAGAACACCGCCCAGTACAAGATGGGCTATGGCCCGTCCGACTTCGGTATCGGACTGATCTCCGGTGACCAGCCGAGCTGGGTGACCCCGGTCGCGGACGAAGAGGGTAACAAGATCAACCTGACCGGCAAGGGCTACTGGCGCAACCCGATGGGGTCGTCGAGCTGGGTCGAGGTGCTCGGCATGAACGACACCCAGGGCGTCTCCTACTACACCCCGCGGTTCCAGGGCGTGCAGATCGGCCTCACCTACACTCCGGAAGCGAGTGGCGCGGGCGAGGACAACGGCAGCATGGGGAATCGTGATAACGATCCCACCGACGCCATCTCCGCCGGCATCAACTACAAGCAGAGCTTCGACAACGCCAGCGTCGGCGCGTCGCTCGGCTACGGCACGGTGACCCGGACGATGGCCGACGACGACTCCGATCCGACAGCGCTCAGCATGGGCCTGACCGTGGGCGTCGGCGGCTTCGGCATCGGCGCCTCCTATGCATCATTCGACGATTCCGGCGTCAAGAACGGCGAGGGTTACGCGGTCGGTGCCAACTATGGCATGGGTCCGTGGGGTCTCAGCCTCACCTACTTCCACGGCGAGCGTGACGGCACTGCGGGTATGGACGGCTATGGCATGGCCACCCTTGTGGACCAGGCCGCGATCAACACCGTGCACCTGTCGGCCAAGTATGCGCTCGGCCCGGGCGTCAGTTTCAATGGCACTCTCGGCCACGCCAGCATCGAGTCCGATGACACGGCGATTGACGAAAGTGTCGACGACATCGCCGCCACATACCTCGTGGTCGGTGTGAAGGTTTCCTACTAGGCAACCTGACATCTCGAGTCTCCGGAGAGGCCGCCTGCGGGCGGCCTCTCTGACTCCGGATCCGGCATGCCGCCACAGGGCCTCGCCGGTTGCACGCGCTGCGTCTTGTCCGGGAACACGCGGTGAACGGTATCTACTGGCTCGCGTCCTATCCGAAGTCAGGCAACACCTGGCTGCGGATCTTCATGGAGAACCTGTTTCGCAACACCACCGAGCCCGCGTCGATCACCGACCTCACGGTGGTCAGGTATGCCGACACGGTGCACGGGCTCTACAGGACGGTCCGCGGACGCTCCGCTTCGGAACCCGGTGACGCCGAGCTCCACCGGTTGCGCGGGTCGGTGCAGCGTTTCCTGGCCTCGCAGGCCGAGACCAGTTTCGTGAAGACCCACAACATCCTGGCCCGCCATCGGGGACTGCCGCTGATCTACCCGCAGTACACGGTGGGTGCCACCTACCTGGTCCGCAACCCGTTCGACCTGGTCGTATCCTACGCTCATCACTACGGCATCGGACTGGATGACGCGATCGAGGCCATCTCCTCCCCGCACAACCGCGTCGAGACCTCCGGCCAGTCGGTGTTCCAGATCCTCGGGACCTGGTCGCAACACGTCCAGAGCTGGACATCGTCCGCTCCGTTCAAAACGCTGGTGTTGCGCTACGAGGACCTGCTCCAGCACCCGGTCAGGACCTTCGAGAAGTTCGTCCGCGCACTCGGGCTGCCGCGCAATCCGGAGCGGTTGCGCCGCGCGGTCCGCCACAGCGGTTTTGAGACCGTGGCGGCACAGGAGCGCGAACACGGTTTCCGGGAACGGGCGCGCCCGGACCAGGTGTTCTTCCGGTCCGGCTCGGTCGGCGGATGGCGGGATGTCTTGACCGAGCAGCAGGTCGGCCGCATCATCGATGCACATGGTGACGTGTTGATCGCGCACCGTTACATGTCCCGGAATGGCACGTTACGCGTATAGCGAGGGTTCGCATGGCGCACATCGCGACGCCGAGTATTGCGACAGTACGGATCGTCGCCGACAACCTCGCGGCGGTCTCCCGAAGCATCGCGACGGAAGCCCGCAGGGTCGGCCGTCCCGCGGATGACATCACCCTTGTTGCGGTCGGCAAGTCTCAACCGGTGGAACGGGTCGAGGCGGCGCTCGAGGCCGGGCACCGGGTCTTCGGCGAAAACCGGGTCCAGGAGGCAGCCGGGAAGTGGCCGGACCTGCGCGGGCGCCACGACGGTGTGGAACTGCACCTGATCGGTCCCCTGCAGACCAACAAGATCCGGGACGCGGTGCGCCTGTTTGACGTGATCCAGACCGTGGACCGTCCCAGGCTGGCTGACGGGCTTCGCCGCGAGATGGACCGCACGGGCCGGGAACGTGCCTGCTTCATCCAGGTCAACACCGGAGAGGAGCCGCAGAAGGCCGGGGTGCTTCCGCAGGAAGCCGATGCCTTCATCACCCGGTGCCGCACCGATGTGGGGCTCACGCTGGTGGGGCTCATGTGCATCCCCCCGGCCGACGAGGAGCCGGCACTGCACTTCTCGCTGCTGCGCGGCATTGCCGAACGCAATGGGCTTTCCGGCCTGAGCATGGGCATGAGCGGCGACTTCGAGACCGCTGTCGCCTTCGGCGCCACCCACGTACGGGTCGGCTCCGCAATCTTCGGTGAACGCGCCAGCACCGGACCGGGGTAGCGGGTAGCGGGTTCCGCCTCGCCTGTGCGGTTCACGGTCACCCAGCCCAGTCCGGTCTCGCGGCTGGCGCCGCGACAACGGCGAAGTGAACCCGGACATCTGTTGTATAGCGCCGGTCCCCTTCAACGTTGCCAACGGGACGGACCTGATCTTCGCCGGACGCACGCACCGCCTCTACCCATATCCGGAAGCGGTACAACCACAAATTCCAGCGGTACCCAAACGATCATTCCGGGACATCCGAACGCTGGTCCGAATGTGCTTTCACGCCGAGGAATAGGGTTCAGGCAGTGTTCTTGCGACCAGGCCCGCCGGGTTGATGGGTGTGCGGATCCGTGATCGCCACAGCTTTACCCCGGAGGCGGTGATGGGGGCGAGTGCCTGCCGATGGTGGAGAAGACGCCAGGCCACGGGGTGGATGCTGCGGCACAACGTCGCGGTTGGAGCGCCGACTCAGGGGCGGACGGAGATCGTGCTTCTGCCCAGCCTCTCCGACAGAGAAAGCCCGCCGCGTGAGATGCGGCCTTCACCGGATGCCCTTTTTTTCAGGAGTTGTCGCCTCCGGTTGATCCGACGTGGCGAGCCGGATCCATCGAATTGTGCAACAGTCGAAGCACGTCGATGCCGGGCGGCTCGATCGGGCTTGCAATCCGAAATGAAGGACTTGGCTTTCCTGCCCCAAGCCGCCTCGCCTGCCTTCGCTTCGACCGGCGCGGAATCGGGTTGCCCGGGCGTCCGAAGTCGTCTGACGACCCGGTCGGCGATGATAGTCCGGACTTCCGGGCCGGGAGCGTTCGTGTCGAAATGGAGGAACTGCCGGCAACTCGCATTCCGAAAAATGCAATTCGGCATGTCAGGCTTGACCGCATCCCCGGATCAGGGGCAGAGGTGCTGCTCAAGGGCCCGGAGCGACAGCATGCGATGGAGCATTCCACCCGGAACAGTGCCGAGGCCCGCCCACCTCATGGGCGAACGGGCACACCGCCGTCAGGGTGTCCGCCGCGACGGCACCGTTGCCGCGCGACCGCGTTCCGGTATCCGCAGGCACGTCTGTCCGGGTCGTGGCCGGCAGGCCCGGGAGCCGTGGGTTCCCGGGTTTCGGGTTCCTTTATGAACTGCGCGCGGGCCGGAGCGGCGTGATCCGCTCCGGCGCAGCGCGCAGGACCTATCCGAGCGGCTTGCCGATTTCCTCGAAGTACTGGCGCGTGACCCTGAACACCATCGGCGCCAGCAACAGCAGTCCAACCAGGTTCGGCACCGCCATCAGTCCGTTCAGGGTATCCGCCAGGTTCCACACCAGGTCCACCTTCACGTTGGCGAAGGCGAGTGCGGCCGCCACCCACAGCCCCCGGTAGATGAACAGGCTCTTCTCCTTGAACAGGTACTGCCAGCACCGCTCGCCGTAATAGGACCAGCCGAGAATGGTTGTGAAGGCGAACACCGCGAGCGCGATGGTGACGATGTACTGCCCGCCCGCCATCGAGGTCTCGAAACCGGTGGAGGTCAGCACCGCGCCGGTCAGCCCGCCGCCGTCCGGGCCGGTCAGCGTCCAGGCGCCCGAGGTCAGGATGACCAGCGCCGTCATCGTGCACACCACGATGGTATCGATGAAGGTGCCGAGCATGGCGATGATGCCCTGCCTCACCGGGCTGTTGGTCTGCGCCGCCGCATGCGCGATGGCCGCCGAGCCGAGGCCGGATTCGTTGGAGAACACGCCCCGCGCGATCCCGAAACGAATGGCGGCCGCCACCGCTGCCCCGGCGAAGCCGCCGGTCGCCGCGGCCGGGGTGAAGGCATGGGTGAAGATCAGTCCGATGGCTTCGGGTATCTCGGTGATATTGATCACGAGGACCAGCAGCGCGGCTCCGAGATAGAGCACGATCATCGCCGGCACCAGCTTGCCCGCAACCTCGCCAATGCGCCTGATGCCGCCGATCACGACGACACCGACCAGCGCCGCAACGATGACACCGGTGGCCCATGTCGGCACACCGAAGCTGTTGTCGAGTGCCGCCGCCATGGAGTTGACCTGCACCGCGTTGCCGATGCCGAATGCGGCCACGGCACCGAATACCGCAAACGCCAAACCCAGCCACTTGCCGAGTTCGGGAGCAAACTCACCGACGCCGTTGCGCAGGTAGTACATCGGCCCGCCGACGTACTTTCCCGTGGCATCCCGTTCCCGGTAGGTGACCGCGCAGACCGCCTCGGCGTACTTGGTGGCCATGCCGAACAGCGCGATCAGCCACATGTAGAAGATCGCACCCGGCCCGCCGAGCGCGATGGCGGTGGCGACACCCGCGATGTTTCCGGTGCCGACGGTCGCCGACAGCGCTGTCATCAACGCGTTGAACGGCTTGACCTCACCCTCGCCGGTGGCGCCTTCCTTGTCGAACAGCAGCCGGAAGCCGTAGCCCACCTTGCGCCAGGGCATGAACACCAGGCCCAGGGTCAGGAGCACCCCGGTCACGCCCAGGATACCCAGCATGGGCGGACCCCAGGCGAATGCGTTGATCGCATCGATGATCAGGTTCAGCCGGTCCATTCCGCTTCTCCGCTCTCTTCCAGCCAACCGGAGTACGCGATTGGCGTTGCCGGTTGCCCCGGCTTGGTCGCAGGATCAGGTCGAAGGGCGGTAGCCGGAGGGTTCAGCGTCCGGTGCCGACAAGTCTCCCGACTTCACGTGCTCAGCCGAGAACCCAGTATCATCGGCAAGGGTACGAAAACACGTTCCAGAGGCAAGGCCTCCTGGATCGATTTCCTTTGCCCTGTGGCATATCTGTTGGGTCGTCGAGGCAATTCGGATTGACCGGGTTCTTCTCGGCACACACCTGCGTTGACTGCTCGGCACTGTGGACCGGATGTCCCTGTAACGGCGTGCCTGCTCGTGCCTGGTGTCATCGCAGCAGCCTGCCCTGGCGGTTCCGGAATGGGTGCTGCAGGCGATACCGGCGCTTGCGGTCCATCGACGGCTTCCGGCGTACCCCAGCCAGGATGCGGGTCGAAGGTTCACGTGCGCGGGCCCGGCGACCCGCCGATGAGGCGAAAGCGCGGTGTCAGGCGCCAGGCCGCCAACGAGAAACCGAGCTTGGCAGGCGGAGCACTGTGCCTGCCCGACAGGGAGCCGGCGGGACCGCCCGGGCGATAGCCGGACTCGCCTGGGTCATCCCGAAGACGGGACCGAAGACCCGCCCTGCGTGCTCGAGGACAAGTCGGTCGCAAGACGGTTTACGGGTGTACCCTGGTTATCCTGACCACATCTCCCGGCTGCATCATCCCCACCACATCGACCAGGTCGCGAAGTGCGAGCGCCACGCAGCCCGCCGTCGGCGCGTAATCCGGCCGGGCGACATGCATGAAGATGGCGCTGCCCAGGCCGGGAACCGCCGGTGCATCGTTGTAGCCAAGATCGACCAGCAGGTCGTACAGCCCGTCTTCGCGCCAGAGACGCTCGTGGCGCGAAGGGAAGGGCAGAGTGACCGGCCGGTTGTAGTTCGACGGATCCGACGGATCGTCGCACCAGCCGAGATCGGGATCGATACCGGTTGCGGCGAGCCCGCAGGCGGGTCGTTCGATCCGGTCCTCGCGGTAGTACAGTCTGCGCACCGGCCAGCAACCGATCGGGGTCGCGCAGTCACCTTCGCGCTTGTCGACAACGGCGCCGCCCGCGCCGACGCAGCACCGGTATTCGCACCCGCGTGCGAACAGCCGGCCCCGCATCGGGTCGTCGGCCACCAGCACCTGAAATTCCATGATGCGCTCCCCCATTCCTGGCAACGCTACCAAGCCGGGGCCGGGCGCGAACCGAACGGCGTCCCGGGCGAGTGTGGATCAGTGCGGCGCCCGGAAACACCTCGCCCGTATCGCGACCGCGGCAATGTTGCGAGGCCGCCCGCGACGTGGTCCGCTCCGGCGCGACCGCGTCCTCGCTCCCGGCTCCGGATCACCCCGCGTGCCCGGGGCGGGACGGACGGGCGGCGGGACAGGCATCGAGGACCAGACGTCTCACGACTGCGGCGGTGCTCCGTAGCCTCCGCCGCCCGGGGTGGCGAGCAGGATGACATCCCCGGGTTCGACCCCCTGCTGCGCCTTGGGGTTGACCGACACCCCGTTGATCTCGACCCGGCCGGTCCCGCCGTTCCCGCCACCGGCAAGCCCGCGCGCCGGTGCGTCGGTGCGTTCGGCGAGAAAGGCGACCACCCCCGGTGTCGCGCCGGTGTAGCGCAGTTCGACCAGCTGGCCGCGACCACCCGTGTGCAGCCCGGGGCCACCCGACCCGTCGCGCAGTTCGCGGCGCAGGATACGGACCGGCAGGCGATGCTCGATCTCTTCCGCGGAGGTCGCGGAGATGTTCGACGGCCAGCTGACGCAGGACAGGCCATCGCCCCGCGCCGATGCTCCCATGCCGCCGTTGAAGAAGAACAGTCCCGCCACGCGGGTTCCGTCGGCATGGGTGCCGTTGATGTTGACACACCAGATCGGTGAACCCGCGCCGGCCAGCACGCGGTCGGGAACGATCCCCCACAGCGCTTCCATCACCAGGGCGGGAATGTAGTGCCCGGTCAGCACCCGGGAGCCGACCGCCGCCGGGTGACGCGGATTGACGATCGAGCCCTCCGGGGCCGCGAAGTCAAGCGGTACCAGCACCCCGTCATTGTTCGGAAGCTCGGAAGCGAGCGACGACTTCACCGCGTAGGCCGACATGGCCCGGGTGTAACAGAACGGGCAGTTTATCGCGCGGTCCACCTGGCCGGATGATCCAGAGAAGTCGACTGCGAGCCGCTCTCCCGCCACCTCGACCCGCGCCCTGAGCGTGACCGGCCGGTCAGCCAGGCCGTCGGTCGATACCGACGCCCGGTAGGCTCCGTCGGGCAGCGCACCGATCGCGTCGCGCAAGGCATGTTCGCTGCGGGAGCGAACCGCATGCGAAAGGCCTCGCAGGTCGGCAAGTCCGTAGGTGTCCAGTATCTCGCGGACCCGGCGTTCCATCACGGCCAGTGCGCCGAGCTGGGCATCGAGATCGCCTTCCACCTGGTCGGGCACCCGCACGTTCTGGCGCAGCATGGCAAGCAGGGTCTCGTCCGGCCTGCCGCGCTCGTGCAGCTTCAGGATCGGGATCTGCAGCCCCTCCTCGTACACCTCGCGCGGTTCCGGCGAACGGATCTTTCCTCCGATGTCCGGCGCATGCGCGGTACTGGCCGCAAAGCCGACGATCCTGCCCGACGGCCCGCAAATCGGACGGCAGACCGAGATGTCCGGCAGATGTCCCGTGCCCATGTGGGGGTCGTTGGTAACCAGCACATCACCGCTGCCGAGCGTGTCCGGCGGGAACTTCCTGATCATGTGCTTGACGGTATCGGGCAGCGTGCCGATGAAGGAGGGAATGCTGTCGCTCGCCTGTGCCAGTGCCCGGCCCTCGATGTCGGTGACAATGCACGAGAAGTCGTAGGATTCCCTGACCACCGTGGAGAAGGACGCGCGCACCAGCGAGGCCGCTGCCTCGTCAACCGCCGCGATCAGACGGTTCCACAGGATCTCGAGGTGAACCGGGTCATCCATTTCCACGTGGCGCGACCGCGACGCGTGAGCCGGGTCGAGGTCGATGACAAGGTTGCCCATGTCGTCGACCCGCAACCATGACTGTTCGGGCAGGACCGTGGTGGCCTGTCCCTCCTCGATCACCGCCGGCCCCTCGGCGACGGCACCCGTACCAAGTCCGCCGCGATCGAGTACCGGCACCGCACGCGGTTCGGTCCATCCCGGGAACTGCACCCTGCGCTCCCGTCGGCCGGCGGGAGCACGGTCGCGAACATCAGCCAGTCGAGGCACCATGTCGGGGGAAATCACGGCTGCACGAACAACCGACCGGGCCGTCATGAACTCGACCGCCACCGTTTCCAGAGATCGACCGTAGTCGCGCTCGTGCGCCTCGTGAAACGCCGCCGAGATCGCCGCGTACGGATCGTCGGAGCCGAGCGCCCGGGTGATGTCGACCACAAGAACCGTACCCTGCCCCCGGTAGCGCAGTTCGGCGAACCTCCGGCATTCCGGCGCCCCCTGCGCCGCCAGGGCGGACACGGTCTGCTTCGCCGAGTCCTCCAGCGCCTCGTAGATGCGCACGAGCTCAGCGGGGTCGACAGATGCCACTGCGGTTCCGACTGACGCAGCGCTGTCCACCCGGACCGGCGCCACCGCCAGTCCGAGGGCAGATGCCACGCCGGCTGCAGGCGGAATGATGACCCGGGAGATCCCGAGCCGGGCCGCGACCGAGCAGGCATGGGCCGGCGCAGCACCCCCGGTCGCGAACAGGGCGTAGTCACGGGGATCGCGACCCTTGCGCGCAAGGTGGACCTGGGCTGCCCGGGCCATGGTCTCGCGAACCACGTCCTGGATGCCCCGCGCCGTCCCGGCAACACCGAGTCCCAGTTCCGCCCCGGTAGCCGCCATCGCACTGGCGGCCGCCTGCGGGTCGAGCTCGATCAGGTCGGACGCGAAGCCGTCCGCGTTCAGACTGCCCAGGACCAGGTCGGCGTCGGTCACGGTGGCACGGGTTGCGCCCCGCCCGTAGCACGCCGGCCCGGGTTCGGCGCCGGCACTGTCCGGCCCCACCTTCAGCAGGCCAAGCGCATCACGCCGGGCTATGCTGCCGCCCCCGGCGCCGATCTCGAGCAGCTCGACCGTGGTGATGTCGACCGGCAGCCCGCTGCCCGGCACGAACCTGCGTTCCCGTGCGACCTCGAACTCGTGCGCCACCTCGGGCATGCCGTCGTCGACGATGGCGATCTTGGCCGTGGTCCCGCCCATGTCGAAGGCGACCAGTCTCGCCTCCTCAATCGCCGTGCCGGTCCTTGCGGCGCACATGGCGCCCGCGGCCGGCCCGGATTCCAGCAACCGCACCGGCATGTGGCACGCCACCCCGGCAGTGGTCAGACCTCCGCTGGAGAGCATCAACATCAGTGGTGCCGTGACCCCCTCGTCGCGCAGAACCCCGGTCAGACCCTCGATGTAGTCCTCGGCCAGCGGCTTGATGCAGGCGTTGATGACCGCGGTCTGGAAGCGCTCGAACTCCCCGGGCCTGGTTGCGACATCCGACGAGACGGTGACGCGCACCCCGGGACAGGCTTCCCGCACCAGCTTCGCGGCCCGGTGTTCATGTGCCGGGTTGACATGGGAATTGACACAGGCGATGGCGAGCGACTGCACACCGGACGCGACCAGGCGCAACGCCGCATCGCGCACGCCGTCCTCGTCGAGTTCGACCAGGATCGTGCCGTCGGCCGCGACGCGCTCGTCGACCTCGAGGCGAAGGTCCCGGGGAACCAGCGGCTCGGGAAAGTGCAGGAACAGGTCGTAGATGTCGTACTTGCGCTCTCGACCGAGTTCCAGCACGTCGCGGAACCCCGCGGTGGTGATCAGTCCGGTTTTCGCTCCCTTGCGCTCAATGAGCGCATTGCTGAACAACGTGGTCGCGTGGATCACACGCGAGACGGCCCCACCCCCGCCAATGCGGTCCAGCAGGTCCCGAAGTCCCCGGGCGACGCCGAGCTCCGGCCGCGAAGCGACGGTCGGGGTCTTGGCAACCAGGTAGTCGCCCCGCACCGGGTCAAGCGCGACCAGGTCAGTAAAGGTTCCGCCAATGTCGATGCCGAGAACCCGGTCGGAAGGACTGTTCACAGGCGATGCTCCGTCGTTGGATACCGGCGCGGGACTGATCACGGTTCGGATGACCGGCACCGGGCTGGCGCTTCCGGTGGACGCGCCAGACAAGCGTTCCTACTCTGGGTCTGTTGCCGTATCGTGCGCCGAGACGGACCCGGAGCGCGCCATGACCGTGACGATCACACCGCTTGCCCGCTATTTCGCAGCCGAGGTGAAAGGCGTCAACCTCACCGAGCCGGTCAACGACCGCGACTTCGCCGAGGTCGCTGACGCGTTCGAGACCCATTCCATCCTGGTGTTCCGCAACCAGCCACTCAGTGACGGGCAGCAGGTTGCCTTCTCCCGGCGCTTCGGCCCGCTCGAAACCACCGTCAACTCGAACCCGGGCGGTGCCGGAACCGAGGTTGCCGTCCTTTCCAACCTCGACCGCGACGGGTCGGTGATCCCGCCCGAGGACCGGCGCATGGTTTTCAACACCGGCAACCAGATGTGGCACACCGACAGTTCGTTCAAGCCGGTACCGGCGACAGCCTCGCTGCTTTCGGCTCGGAGGGTCCCTCCTCGGGGAGGGGAGACGGAGTTCGCAACCATGCGAGCGGCATACGACGCGCTGGAAGCCGACCAGAGGGCCAAACTCGACGAAATGGTCTGCGTGCACGACTTCGCCTACTCCCGCGGACTGATCGACCCGAACCTGTTGCGCGCGTGCGACAAGTCGGAAGTCCCGCCGGTGCGTCACCCGCTGGTGCGAAGCAATCCCGCAAACGGTCGACGCAACCTGTTTACCGGTGCCCACGCTTCCTATGTTGACGGGATGCCCCTCGCCGAGGGACGACGGCTGATCGGTGAGCTAACGGCGCATGCCACCCGGCCAGAGTTCGTCTATCGCCATCAATGGCAGGAGGGTGACCTGGTGATGTGGGACAACCGCTGCGCCCTGCATCGCGGCCGTCCATGGGACCCCGGACACGCCCGCGTGATGCATCGCACCACGATCGCCGGGGCAGGACCGACACTGTGAGCGGACGAGGCACGACGGGGCCTGGCTGAATGGACTTCCAGGACCTTCTCTCGGCCGACCTTGCCGACCTGCATCCCCAGGCGCCGGAAAGCCTGCAGGAAATCGCCTTTCACCGCCTCGAGGAAATGATTGTTCGCCTCGAGTTCGCTCCGCGTTCCGTGCTGACTGAAAAGCGGCTCGCAGCCGCAATCGGGATCGGACGTACTCCGGTCCGGGAGGCCATCCAGCGCCTTGCGCTCGCAGGCCTGCTCGAAGTGCGGCCGCGACGCGGCATCTACGTGACCGATGTCGATGGCGAAAGCGTGCGGCGCATGCTGGAAGTGAGCCGCGGGATCGATTCTGCCGTGGCCCGGGGCGCCGCGTTGCGGGCTACCCCGGCGCAGCGCCGGAGCCTGATGCGGATTGCGGCGGAGTTCGAATCCGCGGCGTCACGCCACGACCCGGTTGGCCTGCTTCGTGCGGACAGCGAGTTCAACGCTCTGTGCCTTGCCGCGATGGACAACGAACATGCGACCAAGATCTGCCGCATGATCCATCCGCACACCCGACGTTTCTGGTTCTGCCACCACGAGGCTAGCGGTGATCTCGTGCTCGGTCCGCGCCTGCATGCCCGCGCGGCGCGTGCGGTCTCTGCGGGCGACGCGGACAAGGCCGAGGACGCGTTCCGGCGTATCAACGACTACCTTGAGAGTTTCGTCCGCGCGATACTGTGAACGCCGGTCCCCCGCGGTGCGGCGCACTTGCACCGCCCTGTCCCGGGTGGCAGTGTCGCGTGCCATGAGTACATCCCGAAGCGTGCCCGGTTCGCAGGAATTTCTTCGCGATTGCTGGTACCTCGCGTCGCCATCGGCCGACCTGGCACCGGGACGGCTGGTCGGGGCCACCATCCTGGGCGAACCCGTCCTGCTCGGCCGGCGCCGCGACGGCGCGGCCTTCGCCCTGCGCGACATCTGTCCGCACCGTGGAATTCCGCTGAGCGAAGGCTGCATGGCTGACGACGAGGTCGAGTGCTCCTACCACGGCTGGCGCTTCAGTACTGACGGAACATGCACCGCCATTCCTTCCCTGGTCGAGGGCCAGGACTTGGAACTCCGGCGGATCCGCGTTCGTTCCTACCCGGTGCACGAGGCTTCGGGACTGCTGTGGATCTACATGCCGCGGGCCGGGACGCGCGGGGACGGCAGCACGGCCACAGCACCTCCCGACCTGCCGCCGGGGACCGGCAACCCGCGGCTTGCCACGCAAATGATGATGCCATGCCACGTCGATCACGCGGTGATCGGGCTGATGGATCCCGCCCACGGCCCGTTCGTTCACCGGTCGTGGTGGTGGCGTTCCCGGCGTTCCATCCACGCCAAGGAGCGCAGGTTCGGTCCGTCGGAGTACGGCTTCACCATGCTGCCCCACCGCCCGTCGCGAAACTCCGCAGCCTACAGGCTGCTCGGTGGCAAGCCCGTCACGCAGATCAGCTTCCGGCTTCCCGGAGTGCGCATTGAACACGTCCGCGTCGGATCGCATGCGCTGGTCGGACTGACCGCGGTCACCCCGGTCACCGAACACTCCTCCGCCTTGCACCATGTCATGTACTGGACGATGCCCTGGCTCACGGTCCTGAAGCCGGTGTTGCGCCCGTTCGCGCGCTCCTTCCTGGAACAGGACCGCCGTATCGTCGAGAAACAGCAACGCGGCCTCAGGCACCACCCGAGCATGCTCCTGATCGACGACGCGGATGTCCAGGCGCGATGGTACTACCGCCTCAAGAAGGCGCACCAGCGCATGGTGGACGAGCAGGCGCCATTCGAGAACCCGGTAACCGAGTCGATCCTGCGCTGGCGCAGTTAGGGACCGGGCCGGCGTGCGGTACCTGTCGTTCGTCTTCGCGCATGCGCGGTTTCTCGGGTTCGGGTTCCTGCTGGCCTTTACCTCGACCTTCGGACAGACCTTCTACATTGCCATGTACGGTGGCGAGGTGCGGGCGGCCTTCGCACTGAGCCATGGCGAGTTCGGAACTGTCTATGCGATCGGCACGCTGGCCAGCGGCGTTCTGATAATCTGGGCGGGACGGGTCATCGATCGCGTTGACCTGCGCCACTACACCCTGGTGTTGTGCGCCCTGATCGCGGTCGCTTGTCTCGCGTTTTCGCTCGCCGGCGGCGTGGTGCTGCTTGTCCTTGCGATCTTCCTTCTGCGCATCGCCGGCCAGGGCCTGCTGAGCCAGGCGGCAACGGTGACGATGGCCCGCTACTTTCCGCAGAACCGCCGCGGGCGCGCCGTCAGCATCGCGGCTCTCGGCTTTCCCACCGGTCAGGCAGTTTTCCCTCCCGCCGCGGTGCTGCTGCTCGCACTGGCCGACTGGCGAACGGTCTGGCTGGCGAGTGCCGCCGCGGTGATCCTGCTGGTGCCACCGCTCGCTCTCTGGCTGCTCAGGGGGCACGACCGTCGCCACGCCAGACTGCTGCATCGGATCCGCCGGTTCGAGGGTTCCGGTGAGAAGTCCCCGGGCCAGTGGACCCGGCGCCAGGTCATCCGCGACCCCCGGTTCCTGCTGGCGATGCCGGCCATGCTTGCTCCTTCATTCATCATCACCGGCCTCAACTTTCACCAGGTGCACCTTGCCGAAACCAAGGGATGGGCGCTCTCGCTGTACGCCTCCGGCTTTGCCATCTACGCAGTCTGCCAGGTGATCACCTCGGTCCTGGTCGGGCTGCTCGTCGACAGGTTCGGCTCGCGCCGGCTGACGCATGTCTACCTGTTGCCTCTCGCCGCGGCATCGCTGGTGATCGCGGTCTTCGACTCCCCGCTCGCCATCATTCCGTTCATGGCACTGGCGGGAATGACCGGGGGCGCCGGTGCCACACTGCTGGCCACCGTCTGGGCCGAGCTCTATGGCGTGCTCAACCTGGGCTCGATCAGGGCACTGGTCGCCGGCCTCTCGGTCATCTCCAGTTCCCTCGCCCCGGCGGTGTTCGGCTGGCTGATCGATGCCACGGTCTCGATCGAGGCCATTGCGGCAACGTGCAGCCTTTACGCGATTGCCGGAGCGGTCCTGCTGACGCTTGTCCTGCAACGCAACCGGATGGCCCGGACGGTGTGACGGGCCCGGCCGAAGAAGACACGTGCAGTGGCGCCACCTTGGGGTAGAGTTGCGGCAGTTGTGACAGGACACACGTTGTGTTGGGGGAAACCGGCATGATCGAGACCCATACCCGCTATTCCTATTCGAGCCTGCCTTCACGGCCTCGCTACCGATGGCCGAACGGCACCAGAGTTGCGGTCTATGTCGCCATGAACGTCGAGGCGTTCCGGTTCGGAACCGGCAAGGGCGCGGCGATCGCGCCCCCGGACCAGTCCGTCAGCCACAGCATCTATTCGTGGCGGGACTACGGAAACCGCGTCGGGTTCTGGCGTCTGATGGATCTGTTCGACGAACTCGGCATGCCGGCGGAACACCAGATGAACACCGCGATCTATGAATGCTGTCCGGACATCCCCGCCCGGATACGCGCGCGCGGTGACGAGATACTCGGCCACGGCCACACCAACTCCGACGAGCAGGGCGGATTGTCGGAACAGGAGGAGCGCGACCTGATCGAGTCCTGCACCGCAATCATCACCAGGAACGAGGGCACCCCACCGACAGGCTGGATGAGCCCGTGGCTGTCAAACAGTGACGTAACCCTGGACCTGCTGCAGGAGGCCGGCTACCGCTACGTCATGGACTGGACCATGGACGATCAACCGGTCTGGATGCAGACCAGAAAGGGCCGGATTCTCTCCATGCCCTACCCGATCGAGGCCAACGACACCCGCGCGATCGTCTGGAGCCGCCAGTCCTCGGCTCAGTTTGCCGACATGCTGATCGACGGGTTCGACGAGATGCTTGCCCAGTCCGACCGAGACGGCCACCCGGTGGTCTGCCCGATCTCCCTGCACCCGTTCGTGGTCGGCCGGCCATACCGTATCGGGGAGTTGCGGCGCGCGTTCCGGCACATTCTGAAGCACAGGGATCGCATCTGGCTGACAAGGCCCGGCGACATCTGCCGCTACGTCGAGACACTGGGCGAGGACCGGCTCCCGCGCGGGTGACGCGTGATGTCCGGCCAATGACCAGGACTGTCGAGACATGCATGTTCCGCCTCCTGTCCGCCGTGATTCAACCTATTTCAGCTACCCTGAGTTTCCCTTTGAACCACCGCCGGAGCAGGCCGGAGCCGCGATCCTGCATGACGTGATCGTGATCGGCGGCGGGCCGGTCGGGCTCACCTGCGCCCTCGAACTCGCGCGCTTCGGCGTGCGCCCGGTGGTGGTGGAGTCGAAGCGCACACTGTCCGACGGCAGCCGGGCACTGTCGATCAGTGCCCGGAGCCAGCAGATCCTGCACGGCCTCGGCGTTGGCGAGCGCTTCCAGGCCAAGGCGCTGGGCTGGAGGTTCGGGCGCTCGTTCTATCGCGACCGGATCATCTTCAGGCTCGAGATGCCCGACGATCCGGACGAACGGTTCGGCCCGATGTCGAACCTCCAGCAGTGCTACCTCGAACTCTACCTGGCCGACAGGCTGCGCGAGCAGAGCCCCGCCGGCATCCGCTGGCAGACACGCATGGACGGCCTGTCGCAACACGATGACCGGGTCGTGCTGCGTCTTGACACGCCGCGGGGCCCGTACGAGGCGCATGCCCGATACGTGGTCGCCGCCGACGGCGCACACAGCACCGTACGGGAGTGCTTCGACCTGAGAATGCGGGGGACCTCCTACGAGGGGCTCTACCTGATCGCCGACATCCGGATCGACGCCAGCCTGCCCGCGGAACGCCATGCCTGGTTCGACCCTGTCTCGAACCGGGGCTCCACTGTGCTCATGCACAAGCAACCCGACGGCCTGTGGCGCATCGACTACCAGTTGCGACCGGACGAGGACCCCCGGGAAGAACTGGTGCCGGAACGCATCAGGTCACGCATCGACGCGCATCTTGCAATGATCGGAGAGCACGCGCCGTGGCGTCTCGACTGGTATTCACTGTACCGGGCGCACTGCCTGTGTCTCGACGACTATCGCTGCGGGCGGGTGTTTCTTGCCGGTGATGCCGCCCACCTGGTTCCGATCTTCGGCGTGCGCGGGCTGAACTCCGGCCTCGCCGATGCCAACAACCTTGGCTGGAAACTGGCCGATGTGCTGTCGGGTGCCGCCGACCCGGCTCTGCTCGACAGCTACAGCGAGGAACGTCGTTCCGCAACGCTGGAGATTTTTGCGCAGGCGGCCAAGAGCACCGCCTTCATGACGCCGCCAACCCCCGGCCACGCCCTGATGCGGGATGCGGCGCTGTCGCTTGCCTGCTACCGACCCTGGGCCGGAGAACTCGCCGACCCGCGCCAGTCACGTCCCCATGACTATGGCGATGGTCCGCTTTCAGCCCCCCGTGACGACGATGCCCGCTTTGTCGCCGGACCCGCTGTTGGTGCCCTGGCACCGGATGTCAGGCTTGCGCAGGACCGCTACCTGCTCGACCAGGTCGGTCCCGGGACGACCCTGCTCGTCTTCGGCTCCTCCCCCGTGCAGACCGTGGGTGGCACGGCGCGGCAGGTTCGGATAGGGAGGCACGATGGTGATGTCGGTGATCCGGAGGGTCGGGCGTTCACCCGATACGGCGCCACGGACGGAACCTGCTACCTCGTTCGCCCGGACGGTCACGTTGCCGGGCGCTGGCGTTCACCCGATCCCGGGCGCATTGCACTTGCCATGGCAAGGCTTGCCGGACGATGAAGGCTCAAGCATCCAATCCGGCCGCACCGGTTGCGCGGAGGTCACCACGATGACACTGGACCGACCCGGGATTGAGGACGTCTACGCAATCCTTGCCGATGCGATCGACGCAGTGGATCCGAACCATTCGAGGCTGTTTCTCGCCAAGCTCGCACTGCTTCTTGCCTACGAGTGCGGCGATGTCGCGGCGGTAAAGGACGCGGTCGCCACTGCGAGCCGTGACCTTGAGGCCCCCCCGGCGTCCGGCCCGTGTCTCCCTGCTGCAAGTGAAGACGGTCTTGCCTGATGAACACTGTATCCGACCCCCTGCTCTCTTCGTTCTCGATCCGGCATGTCCGGTTTCGCAACCGGATCATGAGCACGAGCCATGCCTGCGGCCTGGAACAGGACGGGATGCCCGGGGAAGCCTATCAGGCCTACCACGAGGAGAAGGCAAAGGGCGGACTGGCTCTCACCATGTTCGGGGGATCGTCCAATGTGGCGGCGGATTCCCCATCGGTATTCCGCCAGCTGAATGTCGGTACGGACGCGGTGATACCGTACCTTCAGAGGTTCTCCGACCGGATCCACGCCCAGGGTGCGCGGCTGATGTGCCAGATCACCCACCTCGGCCGGCGTGGCGAGCCCTACGCCGGACACTGGCTTGCGACCATTGCACCGAGCCCGATCCGGGAGACACTGCATCGCAGCATTCCCCGCGAGATGGACGAGCATGACATTTCCCGGGTGATCAAGGCCTATGGCGCCGCGGCCAGGCGCTGCATGGAAGGCGGGCTCGACGGGATCGAGACCCTGGCCGGCGGCCACCTGATCGGCCAGTTCCTGTCACCGAAGACCAATCGACGCCGGGATCGGTTCGGAGGATCGCTGGAGAACCGGTGCCGGTTCGGCCTGATGGTGTTCGAGGAAATCCGGCGCCAGGCCGGGGACAGGTTCCTGGTCGGTTTCCGGTTCGTGATCGACGAAGGTGACCCTGACGGGCTCGATTTCGAGTCCTGCCTCAAGATTGCGCGACTGTTCGAGTCCGAAGGCCATATCGACTTCTTCAACGCCATCTACGGGCGGATGGACCGGGAAATCGACCTCGCTGTCGACAATATGCCGGGCATGGCATCGCCGCTGGCTCCGTGGCTGCAGCCGGTCGGACGGTTCAGGCGCGAGGTCGGTCTGCCGGTTTTCCACGCCGCGCGGATCAGCGATATCCCGACTGCCCGGCACGCGATCGCCACCGGACTGCTCGACATGGTGGCGATGACCCGGGCGCACATTGCCGACCCCCACCTGGTGCGCAAGCTTCACGCCGGAACCGAGGAACGGATCAGGCCCTGTGTCGGCGCCACTCACTGCATGTCGCCCCACCGACCGGTCTGCCTGCACAACGCGGCAACCGGCCGCGAGACGCGGTTCGGGCATGTCGTCGACAGGGCCCCGGTTCGCAAGCGGCTTGTGGTGGTCGGCGCCGGACCCGCCGGCCTCGAGGCCGCCCGGGTGGGAGCGGAGCGCGGTCACGCTGTCACAGTCCTTGAAGCTGCATCCCGTCCGGGTGGGCAGGTGTTGCTGGCGGCCCGCGCCGACTGGCGACGCGATATCATCGGTGTGATCGACTGGCGCGTCGCGGAACTGTCCCGGTTCGGGGTGGAAGTACGGACGGGAACCTTCGCCGACGCGTCTTCCGTGCGGGACCTGGACCCGGAGGTGGTCATCATCGCGACCGGCGGCATACCCTTCGCGGGCGATATCGAAGGTGCGGAACTGGCCACCAGCGCCTGGGACATCGTGGGTGGGTACACGCCACCCGGTCGAAGTGTCATTGTCTGTGACGGAACCGGGCGGGTACCGGGGCCACAGGCCGCGGTCACTGCCGCGATACAGGGTTCCGAGGTCCGGTTTTGCGGAATTGACGCGGCGCCGGCCGCCGAAATGACCTACGCGGAACGTGTCATCTGGAAGAAGCGGCTCTACGAACTCGGCATTGCATGTGACCCTGACCAGCGCCTGGTTGCCATTACGAGGGCGGACAACCGGCTGGCCGCACGTTTCGCCAACGACGTGACCGGTGTGTCCGTCACATTCCTCGCCGACCAGGTAGTGGTGGAGGGCGGAACACTGCCGGCTGACGACCTGTTTACGGAACTGCGCGCGGACTCGGGCAACGACGGGGTGACCGACATCCATGCCCTGGTGGAAGACCGGCCGCAGCCGGTGGCCCGTGACGGCTTCGAGTTGCACCGGATCGGTGATGCCGTCGCCAGCCGAAACATCGCAGCGGCGGTCCTCGATGCACTCCGCCTGACGCGCCTCATCTGAGCCCGATCGACCGGAACACACGGAGACAGGCCAGCCCCGGCACCTTGTACCTTGTGGTAAGGAGTGGGGCTCGCAATACCCGACCGGCACCTTTCCCCATGGAGCAAAGCCATGCCAGCCCGTTCTTCGGAACTTGTCCTGCTCGACGGGGGCGTCGGCCAAGAGGTGTTTTCACGGCGGACCGGACCTGCCTCGCCGCTGTGGTCGACCCAGGTCATGATCGACCGGCCCGACCTCGTCGAGGCCGTCCACCTCGATTTCATCAGCGCCGGGGCCCGCATCATCACGGTGAATTCCTACGCGGTCACCCCGCAGAAACTGGCCCGTGTCGCCAGGACCGACCTGTTTGACGAACTCCAGCGCGCTGCCCTGGATGCGGCCCACAGGGCTCGGGATACCAGCGGAAAGAATGTCAGGATCGCCGGGTGCCTGCCGCCACTGGCAGGAAGTTACCGGGCCGAACTGACGCCGCCGGATGACGAGTGCCTGTCCACGTACCGCAGGATCGTGCGCATCGAGGCCGACCATGTCGACCTGTTTCTGTGCGAGACCATGGTTTCGGCACGTGAAGCGCGTATCGCTACCGCGGCGGCGACGGAAAGCGGCAAACCAGTCTGGACCGCGCTCACCGTCGACGAATGCGACGGCACTATTCTGCGCTCTGGTGATCCCGTCGCCGACGGGGTCGAGGCCGCCATCGAGGCCGGGGCCGAAGCGGTACTTGTCAACTGCTCCAGCCCGGAATCCACCACCGCCACGTTGCCGACGCTCGCCGGACGGGGTGTACCTTTCGGCGCCTATGCAAACGGGTTCGTGACGGTTGCCCCGCTCAGGCCCGGCAGGACCGTCGACATCCTGCAGGCCCGCCGCGACCTGGATCCGCGCACCTACGCCCGCCACGTCCGTGACTGGATCGCGGAGGGGGCGACCATTGTCGGCGGCTGTTGCGAGATCGGCCCGGAGCACATTGCGGTCCTGGCCCGCGATCTCGAACATGCCGGCCACGATCTGGTATCCGCGTTCCGGGCCTGACCGGTAACCGGGTTCGCCCTGGCCGGCCACCTTGTCGCACCTGCGCGAATCCGTTGCGGGGGCGTCCGGGAACCGCCCCGCGCGCCGAATGTCGGAGCTTGCGGGATACGCACGCGGATCAGGCACGGAAACATCGTCGCGATCGGTGCCGGTGAAGACCTGAAAGCTGCGGTCCCCGGGGCCGGGAACCGCCAGGGACGACACCGATTTCACTGCCGCTGCGTCGGCGGGATCGGTATCCCGGGATGCTGCCGCAGGAAGTCCGGCGGGAAAAGCCCGGGTCGCCACCGGCCGAATGACGTGACGCACTGTGGAAATCGAGGTAAAGTGTTCGCCGGAGTCGGCGGGATGTTTGCACTTGTCCCCGGATGAGCAACACCCCATTTGAGCTTGAGAACGATGTCGCTCCGTCCCGCATGACGGATACAGAAGCGGGGGAGACCAGGGCAATGAACCGCGCGGCCACGGCGCAGACGCTGAGTTTGCCCGAGGAACTTGTCCTGATGCTCCTCAACGAGCAGACCGGGTACTTCCACCAGATCCCCGGATGGGAATTGAACTGTGCGGTTGTCGGCGCGGTGCTCGCGGAGCTGTCGCTGCTTTCGCGCATCGACACCGATCTGGATACGCTGATCCTGGTCGACCGGACGGAAACGGGCCATTCCATCCTGGATCCCATTCTGAAACAAATCGCGGACGAACAAGAGCAACGAAACGCCCAGTACTGGATCGAACGGCTTGCCGCCCTGGCGGAATCGATCATCGACCAGATACTGGATCGCCTGGTCGAGCTCGATATCCTGCAGCACCACAACGGTGATTTCTGGACGCTGGCCGCGACGCAATGGCACGAGGAGATTTTCGACACCTCCAAGGAAGGCTCGGTGGGCCAGTTCATCAAGACGCGTGTCGTCAAGGCCCTCTTTACCGAAGAAATTCCTGACCCCAGGGACATCATCGTCATTTGTCTTGTCAATACGTGCGACGTCTTCCGCTTCATGTTCGAGCTTGACGAGCAGACGGAAGAGCGCATTGCCACCATCTGCCAGATGGATCTCATCGGCCGGTCCATCGCCTCCGCGGTCGAACACAACATTTCAA
The DNA here is from genome assembly GCA_022822665.1 of Alphaproteobacteria bacterium. GTDB lineage: Bacteria > Pseudomonadota > Alphaproteobacteria > Thalassobaculales > Thalassobaculaceae > Bin52. The sequence continues at coordinate 103,361 of JAJEAR010000060.1, forward strand.
GCCCGTTACTCCGTCGTTCCACGCTGACCAAGAAGATTCCTGCGGTCGCGCTCCGCCGGATCCTGTTCAGCCCGCACGTGCGCAGCGGCAACGTACCGGCGCTCTTCGCGGAGCTGACGAAAGAATATGGCCCGGTGTTCCAGATCCGTCTGCCGTTCGGCAAGCCCATGACCTTCCTGTCCGGGACCGAGACCAACCGGTGGGTGCACCGGCACGGACGGATGCACCTGAAGGCGGCAAATTACTTCGCGGACTTCGAGAAGGTCTACGGTGCGCATGGCGTGTTGCCCTCGCTCGACGGCACGGATCATTTCCGGTTGCGGAAGGCCATGGGACCGGCGTATTCGCGCGCCCGGCTGGCGGGTCAACTCGGCGAGATGTACCGGCTCGCCCGCGAGTACATGGCAGGGTGGAAGGTTGGCAGCCACATCCCGGTGCGCGCATGCCGGCATATGATCAACGCGCAGATCTCGCCGCTCTCGCTCAACGTCGAATCACAGGACATCATCAACGACCTGATGGAGTTCAAGGAGAGGGCGCTGACCACCCACATCATCCATGCCCTGCCCATGTTCTTGCTGCACACACCCAAGATGAAGCGACAGGCAAAGGCCATCGACACCCTGCTGGAACGGATCCAGGCGGTTCACACCCCTGCCCAGCGCATCGGTTGTCCTCGCAGCCTCGCCGACGACTGGCTGAGCCTGCACGCGAGTGATCCCCAGCTGGTACCGGAGGCCAACCTTCGCTTTGCGCTTTCGGCGGCGCTTGTCGCCAGCGTCTACCTCGGCGACGCGCTGAGTTTCGCGATCTACGCCATGGCGGCCCGGCCCGACCTGTATGCGCGGATCCGGGCCGAGGCCGACGTCCTGTTCGCGAACGGCGACCCGAGCGACGAGGACCTCAGCCCGGCCTCGATGGAGGTCACGCACCGGTTCCTGATTGAATGCCTCCGGATGTATCCGATCGTCCCGATGTCACTGCGCGACGTGATGAACTCCTTCGTGCTCGAGGGATACGAAATCCCGGTGGGATCGCGGGTCTACATTGCACAAACCGCCCCGCACTACATGGACGACGTGTTCCCGGATCCGTTCTCGTTCGACATTGACCGTTACCTGCCGTCCAGTGACCAGCACCGTGGTCCGGGCTACGCGCCCTACGGACTCGGCACGCACAAGTGTCTCGGCGCCCGCTGGATGGACCTTCAGCTGGCCGTCAACGTGCTGATGATCACGCATTATTTCACCCTCGAAGTCACTCCCGCGCGCTATGTCGAGGCGCTGCCGTTCAGCCCGCTTCCATCGATGAAGCCGAGCGAGAAGCTCCGGTTCCGCGTCACAGAGCAGGTTCGCGACCTGCCGGCCTGATCCCGCCACGCCCGCCCCGGGGCCGTTTGCGCTGCATCGCCGTGATTGCAGACAATGCCAGACCCGCGCATTGGCCGGGGCAGCGCGGTTGACTTCCCGGCGTGAGCGTCGGTCTTCATCGGCATGCTGTCCGGCGGGAAGCGACAATACCGAGGTTCCCGGCCAGGCAGGGCCGGGGAGAGGTGCAGATCGCCATTCCTTCCGCCCCCGGGATCAATATCGGCACGGGGGCGCACCGCGGCCGCGGCGCTGTCCAGATTTACCCGGCCGGGCGCCGCAATCGTTGCCTGATCTGCTCGCCGGTTTCCCTGGTTCTGTCGAATGCCATCAGCAACGGCGGCAGGAACAGGAAATCCGCCAACAGGGCGACGATCACCGTAATGGCCACGAGCAGGCCGAGCGCCTGGTTGGTCGACATTCCCGAGGCACCGAACACCATGAACCCCAGCGCGAATACAACCGTCGTCACCAGCAGCGCCTTGCCGACAGAGCGAAAGGCGGACTGGACGGATTCCGAGGGCAGAAGTCCATTGTTCCTCGCGCCGACATACTTGGTCATGAAGTGGATCGTGTCGTCCACGATGATGCCGAAGGCAATCGCGGTCACGACCGAGGCTGCCACGCCGACCTCGCCGACCGCATAGCCCCACAGACCCATCGCCATCGCCGCCGGTACGAAATTGGGTACCAGGCTGATCAGGCCCAGGCGAACGCTTCTGAAGACGAACAGCAGGAGCAGTGAGACGATCGCCATCGCGATCACCGTTCCGGTCAGCATGCCCTCGATGTTGCGCTGGATCGAGCGAGCACCCACGACCGCAACCCCGGTAGCCGGCGTTGCCAGTTCAGGGGCGTTGGTCCGGAACCAGTCCTGTGCGCGATCGTCGAGCGCGATTTTCTGGTCGGTCGTCAGGCTCTTGAGCACAACTGTCAGACGCGTGCTCGACCGCTCCACGTTGATGAGATTGTTCAGATCCCGGCCAATCGGCAGAGACAATTCGTAGAGCAACAGGTATTGGGCGGCAAGCTCGGAGTTATCCGGCAGACGGTAAAATGACGGGTCTTCGCCGTGGAGGTTTCTGTTCAGTCGCTTCAGAACGTCGGCAACGCTGAAAACATGGGCTACTTCCGGCTGCGTCCGCAACCACAGTGACAACGAATCGACTTTGGACAGGAATTCGACGCCTGTGATGCCGTCTTCCTGTCCCGAGTCGAGAGAGTATTCGTAGCTCTCCACGCCACTAAAGTTCTTGCTGATGAAATCCGTGTCTCGCCGGAACTCGTATGTCTCATCGAGGAGTTCCAACCAGTTCTCCTTGAGTTCGATACGGGAAATACCGGCAACGAACACAACGGTCACGATACCAAAGGACAACAGGAGGGCCGTCCTCCACGAAACGACAAATCGTCCCAGTCGGTCGAAGAAGTCCAGTTTCCCGTGTTGCAATGGCCGTACCCGCATGGGAACGATTGACAACAGCGCCGGCAACAGGGTTACCGAATAGACGAATGCGCACAGCGCACCGAATGCCACCATGTTGCCCATGACCCTGAACGGCGGCATTTCCGCGAAGTTCAGGCTGAGAAAGCCGACTGCCGTGGTGAGCGAGGTGAGGAATACGGGCCATGCGTTGGCGCGCAGCGAGTGGTCGGCCGCCTGTCTTCTGTCCATTCCCTCGCGAAGACCGGCCACCATTCCCTCGACGATGTGCACCGAATGCGCGACGGTGACGGCCATCAGGACGAATATCGCCGCGCCGCTTTCGCCGAACAGCTTCATTCCGGTCCAGCCGACAAAGCCGAGCGCGGACAGGATCACGACAATCATCATCAGCAGGATTGCGGCAGTCGCCCATATCGAGCGAAGCAGGACCAGCGCGAGCAGAAGCATGATGCCAAGCGCAACGGGGCCAAGCACGGCCATTTCGTCGTCGATCGCATCGCGCATGGCGCGGTTCAGGACCAGTTCGCCAGTCAGATGGTAGTTGATGGCCGAATGGTTCTGCCGGGCCGCGGCGAGAGTTGTGCGCAGGAAGTCGGTGACCTCAAGTTTCGCCGACTGCCGATCCGAATCAGGCAGCGTGACACTGACGACAAGCCCGGCGACACGCCCATCCCGGGAAACGAACCGCCCCGCGACTTCTTCCGTGGCAAGCGCGATGTCCCTGATCTGGTCCAGGTCACTGTCTTCAAGGGATCCGGCATTGTCGACCAGGGGTTCAACGATCAGCTCGTCCCCGCGCCCCTGACTGTGCGAATAGTTGGTGATGGAATCGACACGGGTAGCGTACGGCGTCTGCCAGAGTTGTTCGGTGAGGTCCTCAATGGCAACGAGCGCTTCGCGCGTAAAGACGTTTCCGCTCGTCGGTGCCACTGCAACAAGCGCCGTATCGGAGAGGGCGTAGGTTTCTTCAAGCTGTTCAAGCGCAATAATGTACGGGTCGTCCTTGGCAAAGTGATTCCGGACATCGACATCGACCTCGACTATCCGGCCAGCGCCCGCCGCGAGGAACAGAACGACAAGCAACGAAACCGAAAGAGTGAGCCATCGACGCCTCACGACATGCGTTGTCCACTTTTCCAACGTCACCTCTACGGACCGGCTCGTGAAAAGTCCGCCAGCATAGCACTTCGCAACGCCCCCGCCACGAACAATGTCCCCGCCGCCAACACATGTGCCAAGCGGCATCGCGCAGAGAATTGGGACATGGAACGCGCGGAGACCACGACGGTCCGCCTGCAGGTTATCGCGGCCTCAACCGGGCGCCCGGACGCCCCCGGGACCTCACCCTCTGGTATGACCGCAGCGGCCGGGTCGACCGGCACGGGTGCTCCTGGAGTACAGCGGCGGACGCGGTGTCCTTACCGACATGTCCGACGCGGGCGCCCGGGTGGCGGGAGGGGCCCCCGACTGCAGGGACATCGGCAACCATCAGCGTGCCGGCTCGCGCAATCGTCGTCAGGCCGTACCATGCCGTCCACCGCTCCGGTCACCGGATCGCGGAGACCTGCGAAATCGGACTGCCGACCCCGGCCGGGGCGACGGACTCCGGTCCCGCGCGCTCGTTCGTAACAAACCCGGCCAGTTGACCGGGATGCCCGTCCACCTCTGGACACACTGCCTCTCCCATGGTCAAATGTGCCGCTCACCGACGGGAATTTCATGTCACGTCTGATCGTCATGATCGCGCAACGGCTGGCGCTTGGTGTTTTCACCATGTTCATCGTCAGCATCGTGATCTTCGCCGCAATCGAAGCCCTGCCCGGTGATTTCGCCCAGGCCATACTCGGTCAGGGCGCAACCCCTGAGGCGGTGGCGGCGATCCGGGACAGCCTTGGAATGGACCGTACGGCGGTCGAACGCTACTTCGCGTGGCTTGGTGGCGCTGTGACCGGGGACTTCGGGGTCAGCTTCAGCCAGCTCAGCTTCCAGTCTCAGTACGGCCAGACCGGCGAGCGTGACGTGGTAACCGTGGCTGACCAGCTCAGACCCCGGTTCGCCAACACCATATTCCTTGCCGCCACGGCCGCGGTAGTCGCGGTGCCGCTTTCGCTTGGCCTCGGCATCCTGGCCGCGCTCTACCGCGGATCGGTTCTTGACCGCATCGCGAACATCGGCTCCCTCACGTCGATATCCAGTCCCGAGTTCTTCGTCGCCTATCTGCTGATCCTGTTTCTTTCGGCCGCGAACCCGATCTTTCCGTCAATTTCGAAGATCCATGCCGATCTCGACTTCTGGCAACAAGTGTATCGCACCGTTCTTCCGGCCCTGACGCTCACCCTGGTGGTCACCGCACACATGATGCGGATGACCCGCGTTGCCATCATCAACCTGCTGTCCTCCCAGTACATCGAGATGGCGCGACTCAAGGGGGTTCCTCGCTGGAGGATCATCGTCCACCACGCCCTGCCCAACGCCCTTGCGCCGATCATCAACGTGGTCGCGCTCAATCTGGCGTACCTCGTGACCGGTGTGGTTGTGGTCGAGGTGGTCTTCGTCTACCCCGGCGTCGGGCAACTGTTCGTCGACGCCGTCAAGCTGCGGGACATGCCAACCGTCCAGGCATGCTGCCTGATCTTCGCGGCCGCCTACATCCTGCTCAACCTGACGGCGGACGTGGTCTCTGTCCTGACCAATCCCCGCCTGCGCCACCCCAGGTAGGCGCGCGTGGGATTCCTGCTGTATGTCGCACTGCCGCTCGCGGTCCTGACCGGGCTCGCGTGGACCGTGCGGAGAATTGTCGCCCGTACCTCCCAGGGGCGGTTCGGAGCGGCGTTTCGCGCAATGCCGATGACGGCGGCCTTCGGGCTGACGGTCGTCTCCATCTACGTGATCGGGGCACTGTGCGCACCTGTCCTGGCTCCGTACGGGGAGTCCCAGGTATTCGACGAATTCAACCTGTTTCCCGGCGAAAACCCGGCGTTCGTGCTGGGAACGGACCAGCTTGGCCGCGACCAGCTCACGCGCCTGCTGTACGGCGGGCGCAACACGATCGGAATTGCCTTCATCACCACGATGCTGGCCTTCCTGCTCGGCGCGACCCTGGGCTTTTTGGCGGCCACGCTGGGTGGGTGGCTCGACCAGGCGCTCTCGCGCGCAATCGACGTGCTGATGGCCATACCGCAGCTGATTTTCGCCCTGCTGCTGATCACGATCCTCGGACAGTCCACCCTCAACATGATCCTGGTGATCGCCGTGCTGGACTCGACCCGGGTTTTCCGTCTCGCACGCGCGGTCGGCGGGACCATCATCGTCATGGACTACATCGAGGCCGCACGACTGCGAGGAGAGGGACTCGGATACCTGATCTTTCGGGAGATCCTTCCCAATGCGGCCGCACCGCTGCTTGCCGAGTTCGGCCTCAGGTTCTGCTTCGTGTTTCTGCTGATTGCGGCACTGAGCTTTCTCGGCATAGGCATTCAGCCTCCGCTCGCCGACTGGGGGACAATGGTCAGGGAACTGTCGATCTACATCGCCTACGCTGAATACGGTGACTGGCAGGCGGCATCACTGCCACTGCTTCCGGCATCGGCGATTGCCCTGCTGACCGTTGCCGTCAACTTCGTTGTCGACTGGATGCTGGACCGGCACTCCGGGCTGAAGTCCTGATGGACGGGGGATGGACGTCATGACGGACGGGAACACCCTGCTCACGATCCGGGACCTGCGTATCGAGGGGTTGTCCGGCGAGGCGTGGTTGCCGATCATCAACGGTGTCAGTCTCCACCTGGACAGGGGGGAGGTGCTGGGGCTGATCGGAGAGTCGGGCGCGGGCAAGTCCACGCTCGGACTGGCCGGGATGGGATTTACCCGGGACGGCTGCAGGATCACCAGCGGATCGATCTCGTTTGACGGCATCGACCTGGTGTCCGCATCGCCGGAACGCAAACGCAGCCTGCTTGGACGGCGCATCGCCTACGTTGCCCAGTCGGCGGCGGCCAGTTTCAATCCGGCGCACAGGCTCATCGACCAGCACACGGAAGGACCTGTCCTGCACGGGGTTTCCTCCCGCGAGGACAGCCGCGAGGATGCCCGGTCGCTTTACGACCGGCTGCGACTTCCCGACCCGGGCAATATCGGCTTCAGATACCCGCACCAGGTCTCGGGCGGACAGCTGCAGCGGGCAATGACCGCCATGGCCATGTCGTGCCGCCCGGATCTCATCGTATTCGACGAGCCGACCACGGCGCTCGATGTCACCACACAGATCGAGGTGCTGGCAGCCATTCGCGACATTGTCGAGCAGTTCGGCACTGCGGCCATCTACATTACCCACGATCTCGCGGTCGTGGCCCAGATGGCGGATCGCATCAAGGTGCTGCTGAACGGCGACGAGGTGGAGGAGAACGACACCAGGACGATGCTTTCGCATCCGGCGGAACCGTACACCCGGTCATTGTGGGCCGTCCGCAGCTTTCGGCGACCCGAACAGGCGCCGGCACCTGCCGGCACTGTCCCGGTGATCTCGATCAGGGGCGTGACAGCGGGCTATGGAGCGGACATCGACGTCCTGCACGACGTCTCCTTTGACATCCATACGGGGCGCACTGTCGCAGTGGTCGGCGAGTCCGGGTCCGGCAAGTCGACGGTCGCGCGCTGCATCACCGGCCTGCTGCCGCCACGCCAGGGCGAGGTACGGTTCGATGACGAAGTCCTGCCGCCGGGCTACCGCCACCGGACCCGGGACCAGTTGCGACAGGTCCAGATGATCTACCAGATGGCCGATACCGCCCTGAATCCGAAGCTGCGGGTCCGCGACATCGTCGGCCGCCCGGTACAGTTCTACCGAGGCTACCGCGGGACGCGGCTGCTGGAACGGGTCGAGGAACTGCTGTCGCAGATCGAACTCGATCCCGGCCAGTTCATCAACCGGCTCCCGTCCGAACTGTCGGGTGGCCAGAAGCAACGGATCGGGATCGCACGGGCCCTGGCAGCCGAGCCGCGATTCATCATCTGTGACGAGGTCACCTCGGCGCTCGACCAGCTGGTTGCGGAGGGCATCCTGAAGCTGCTGGACCGGTTGCAGCGAGAGCTGAACCTGTCGTACATGTTCATTACGCATGATCTCGCGACAGTTCGTGCGATCGCAGATGAAGTCGTAGTGATGAAAGACGGCCATGTGATCGAACTGGGTGCGAAGACGGATATGTTCTCCCCGCCTCACCACGCCTACACGGACCTGCTGTTGAGTTCCGTCCCGGAAATGGACCCGGACTGGCTGGATCGCCTGTTGGCGCAACGAGGCAGGAACAATATCGGCGAAGCCGCACGGCTCGGGATCGACCGGGCCGCACACCGGCAATCAACTCTGTAACCGGCACAGGAGGCACCAGCACCATGACACTCAAGCTGCAGCGCAGAACCGTTCTCAAGGCCGGCGGAGCAACACTGCTCGCGACGAGCGCTTTTCCATCCTTCGCGACGGCCCAGAACCGGGGCGGCACACTGCGCCTCGGCCTGTCCGGTGGCAACAGCACGGACAGCTGGGACGGGCGTACACATTCGGACGTCTTCATGCAGGTATCCGCCATGGGTGGTGCGTTCGACTGCCTGACCGAAATCGCCGCCGACGGCAGTCTGGTCGGCGAACTCGCGGAGAGCTGGGAGTCGACCGCGGATCTGAAGACCTGGACTTTCAACCTGCGCAAGGGCGTCGAATTTCACAACGGCAAGAGCTTCGGCGCCGACGACGTGATCGAATCCCTGCAGATGCACGTGGCGGAGGGAGCAAAGTCACCGGCCAAGCCGCTGGTCGAGCCCATCGTCGAAATGAAGAAGATGAACGATCACCAGGTCCAGTTCGTCCTTCAGGCCGGAGATGCCGACTTCCCGTACCAGCTGTCGGACTACCACATCCTGATCTATCCGGCGGGAATGGTCGACGAGTCAATTCGCGACGGGATCGGCACCGGCGCATACCGCAACGAAGGGTTCGATCCGGGTGTGCGCCTCATCCTCGGCCGTAATCCGAACGCGTACAAGGAAGTCTGGTTTGACGCGGTGGAGGCGATCTCGATCACCGATCCCGGGACACGCGTCAACGCGCTGATGACCGGGGAGGTGGATGCCATCAGTCGCATCGATGCGAAGTCGGTGCGGCTGCTGGAACGCAATCCCGGGGTCGAGGTATCGGAAGTGACCGGGAACCAGCACTATTCATTCCCGATGATCACCACAACAGCACCGTACGACGACAACAACGTCAGGTTGGCACTCAAGCTGCTGTTTGACCGGGAAGAGATGGTACGCAAGATCCTGCTCGGACACGGCAAGGTCGGCAACGACCACCCGATCGGACCTGCCAACCGCTTCTACGCCGCTGATCTCGAGCAGCGCACCTACGATCCGGACATGGCAAAGCACCTGCTCAAGAAAGCCGGAGTCGAGGGTCTACAGATCGGCCTGTCGGCTTCCGATGCCGCGTTTGCCGGCGCCGTGGATGCCGCGCAGCTGTTCCAGCAGTCAGCCCAGGCCGGAGGCGTGTCCGTCACCGTGGTCAAGGAACCCGCCGACGGCTACTGGTCCAACGTCTGGATGAAGAAGCCGTTCTGCGCCTGTTTCTGGTCCGGCCGTGCCACCGAGGACCAGATGTTCTCCACCGCCTATGCGACGGGCAAGCCGTGGAACGACAGTTACTGGGATCACCCCCGGTTCAACAAGCTTCTGGCCGAGGCCCGCACCGAGCTCGATGATGCGAAGCGCCGCGAACTCTATCGCGAAATGCAGGTCATCGTGCGTGACGAGGGCGGTGTTGCCATTCCGATGTACGCCAACTGGATCGACGCGAAATCGAAGAAGCTCGCGCACGGTCCGAAGCTTGGAAATGTCTGGGCCCTTGACTCGGCCCGGATCATGGAAAGGTGGTGGTTCGCCTGAGCGGAGCTTTCCCGGCGCCGGTCCCGTTCGGGCCGGCGCCGGAGAAGGCGGTGGTGTGGTTCGGCCTGGTGCCATGTGAGGGCCGCGCTACCGGGAGCGTTGCGGCGGCCGGACACTCCCGTGTGTATCCGGCGCGTCCGGATATCCCGCCCGGCGAGCCCTTGAAGACCCGTTCCGAATACCGATACTCTCCCTGTCCCGGATCGTGGTGTCGCGTGGCACACCCGTGTCACGGCATCGGAATTGCGCAATCTTGACCACAGTGTTTCGGGAGCGCCGTGACGACATCGCAACGGCGCTGTGAAGACTCCTTGCAAACGGTGTGCCGAGCGGAGGTAACGATCATGCGTGTCATGCTTCTCGGCCCGATCTCCTGCCTGACCGTGACGGCTCTCGCCGTCACCGCCTGGCTCACACTGCCACCGGTCGCCCGGGCGGACAGCGCCGAAGATGTCGGGCAACGGATCGCAACGGAAGCCAGGGAACGCGAAAAGGGCTTCGGTGACTTCATCGCTGACATGGCCATGGTCCTGCGCAACAAGCGCGGACAGGAAAGCCGGCGCGAGCTCAGCCTGAAGGTGGTTGAAGTGGAGGGTGACGGGGACCGGACCATGTTCGTGTTCAACCGTCCGCGGGACGTCAGGGGAACCGCGTTCCTGATCCACGCCCATACCACCGGACCGGATGACCAGTGGCTGTACCTGCCCGCCCTGAAACGGGTCAAGCAGATCAGCTCGTCCAGGCAGTCGGGCTCCTTCATGGGAAGCGAGTTCTCCTACGAAGACCTTGGAACCATCGAGGTCGAGAAATTCACCCACCGGCACCTGCGCGACGAACCCTGCGGTGATTCCGAGTGCTTTGTCCTGGAACGCACTCCCAAGAGCAAGGACTCGGGATATTCGCGCCAGATCGCATGGCTGGACAAACCGGAGCTCCGCACCGTTCAGGTCCATTACTTCAACCGCAGAAACGAGCATTTCAAGACGATGACAGTCGAGGGTTTCGAGCTGTACCTGGATCGTTTCTGGCGGGGTACGAATGTGACCATGACGAATCACGTTACGGGGAAGAGCACGGTCCTGACTTGGGACGACATCAAGTACGGTGTTGGTCTCGATGCCGGCGACTTCACCAGGACCGCGCTCAAGCGGGCACGGTAGAACTTCTGTTGCCCGCATCGGCCCACACTGACTGCCTCCGCACACCAGAGGCGGTGCGATGCCAAGACGGGTTGCGATCATCGGCGCGGGTATTTCCGGACTTGGCGTCGCGTGGGCCCTGAACAGGCACCCGGACCGGTTTGATTTTCGACTGTTCGAGGCACGGGAACGTATCGGCGGCAACGCGGTGACCGCCGACATGCCGCAGGACGACGGGTCCTCGGTTCCCTTCGACATTTCTGTCACTGCGTGCATTCCCTCGGTCTATCATCACATTGTACTCTTCACGCAACACCACGGTATCGACCTGCTCGACACCAGGTTCAGCTACAGCGTGAAGTACCGGGGCGACATCTACGCACATGACCTCGATTCCGGCATGCGACGGCAACTGCAACCGGAAATCGAGAAGTTCCAGAAACTTCTGAAACGCTTGAAATGGTTCGGCCGCCTCAACCGGACCAGGTCCAGGGCGCTTGCCGCTCTAAACCCATACAACTATTTCAGCATGGGCACACTGCTCAACCTCGGCAGGTTCTCGGGCGATTTCCGCTACAAGATCCTGAAACCCATGTTCGTCAATTTCCTGATGGCGACCAACGTGTTCGACATGCCGGCATCGCTGTTTTGCCGGTACCTCGAGTTCTTCGACATCGAGACCGCGACACCCATGCAGACCTGGGAGCGCGGAACACGACACCTGTACGAGATCATGTCAGCCGGATTCAGGAACAGGATCTGTCTCAACCGACCCGTAAGAAAGGTCTACCGGCGTGAGTCCGAGGTGGTGATCGAGGATGAGGACGGGAGAACCGAAGCCTTTGACGACGTGGTCTTTGCGTGCAACGCGAACCAGACCCTGATGATCCTGGACCAGCCGACCCTGCTCGAGAGTATCCTCTTGACCTCGATCCGGTACGAAAGCGAACTGCACAATCACGCCGTCGTGCATTCAGACGCCTCGGTTCTTCCCGACAACGCCGCGCGGCCGCTCGATACCCGGAGCAATCACATCGAGCAGTACGGCGCGCGGCCCGACAACTACGAGATTACCTACATCATGCACAACCAGCAGCCGTGGGCGAGCCGGTCCGACAAGCCGTGCCTGGTGACCTACAATCCGGTCAGCACCATCGACGAAAGCAAGGTTGTGAAGAGGTGGTGGTTCCAGCACATCGTCCACGACGTGCGTCATGTCGGCCTGCTGATCCACCTGTTCCGCCTCATCCAGGGCAAGCGACGCAGCTGGCACTGCGGTGCCCACACCCTGATCAACAGCCAGGAAACATGTTTCGTTACCGGTCTCGTAACGGCGAGGCAACTCGGCGCGGACTACCCGTTTTCGGACCCGGAAGCGCGAAAATGGTTCAACTTCTACGGACGCCTGATGTACGGCTGGCGTCTCCGGAAGGCATGAATCCCGCTCCCTCGCGAGCACCGGGCCGCGTCTCTTCCGGGGGCGCAGGGACCTGGCGTCCATCTGTGTATCCGGCAGGCAGTACCCGGCCTCACGAACCTGGCCCCGTTCCCGTACCCGGATACCGCCAGCCGCGATCCGGGCTTCCCGCCATCCAGTGTCCTCAGGAGGACTGTCCGCCGGAAGGATAGAACTGTCTGCAGTAATGCCTGTACAGTCCGATGGGTCCGTCGGCACGGCTCAGACGGGGACGGGGACGGTATTTCTTGCGGCCCCAGATCTCAACATCCTGGATCACGTCACGCCTCTGCTGCATGCTCCAGAACCTGTTCATCAGGTTGGTGCGCATCCTCACCGGCAGGAACGCGAGACCCACGATCGGGCGCCTGGGACTTCGCATTTCCCTGATCTGCCCGACCAGCGTCATGTCGATCAGCGTTCCGTCCACCGGCGTCGCGAGGACCCAAAGTCGAGCATCCACGCCAATGCTGTGTTCGCGGATTTCGACGAATGAATACCCCAGGCCATGAACCTGGGTCCTGGCGGACAGGTCATAGGTGAGCGTCATCAATCCTGCCATGCGCCGTCGGGTCCTGAAGTTGAAGCAACTCACCAGAACCTGGCCGTTCACCGTCGTCTTTCCGACGGGTTCCACGTTGTCATAACCGTGAACGTAGCGCAGATGGGCGAGGTCAACGACATTCTCCGCAGTTTCCTGCGGATGGGCCGGAAACCTCAGGGTCTGCAGCACCAAGCGGCTCCACTCGCCTTCGCCCGGCGGCTGACCGGGCAGGCTCCAGTGCGACGGCCGGCCATCGAGGCCCCACCAGGCAAACACCAGCCCCTCGATCTCCCGCGTTTCGAACACCCGTAGTCTCGTCGCCCTCGGCGGATCCGCAAATGGCGTTGCAACGCAATGACCGGCCACATCGTAGGCAAAACCGTGAAACGGGCAGATCAGGCGCCCGTCTCGCACGCACCCTCCCGCGGCGGGTCCGAGTGAAGAGCCCAGGTGCGGACACACGGACCTGGCAACACCGACCGTCCCCTCGTGGTCACACCAGACGACGATGTTTTCGCCCATCCACTGCTTTTCCAGCAGCTTCTTCTTCAATACGGTTCGCCGGTCGGTAACGAAATACCAGCCTTCCGGAAACGGATGGAGAGTCTGTTCCTCTTCCCCGGGAACCCGGTTCAATCTCACATCGACAATATCGACGTCATCGCGCAGCGGTTTCTGCATCACGATCAACCCGGCAGTGTCCTGCAGCATCATAGCGCCTGGTGTCAGCGAATTCGCAGCCTGTCAGTCGCATCAGCCACGGTGCGCGGCACATCCGATACTCTTCGTGGCACGGGCTTGTATGTCGACATGTTCCGGATGATTGCAGCACTGCTCGGTCATCCTCCCTCAACCACGTTCGACGCGCATGGAAGCCGGCATCAGAAACCACCGGGGTACTTCCTTGCAAACTGAACGGCGTCTTGCACTCGTTGAACGGGGCTGCGCGATGTTCTGCATCTTATGTCGTGCGAGCAGGCCCGGTATGCAAGACCGCGCCTGGGAATCCACAGGTTTGTCCCTCCCGTTTCCGACCCGAGAACGTGGTCGCAGACCCCGGTACCAGAATCAATGCAAGGACGTTATCCCTCGTGGTGCCGGCCTCGACCTGCCAGGTCGCGCGACCATGCCTGAAGGCAACGACGCAACGGGTGTCACCGGTCAGCAGCGACGCCCTTCGTGCATCGTTGATACCCGTTTCGACATGGAGGCAGGTCTCGGACAGGTGCGGCGCTCGAACATTCGTGCGGCCGCCCTGCGAGCCGGTCGGCAGGTCACGTGGCAGCCTGTCCGACCGCGTGGCGGCTGACGTTCATCCGGCGTGACCCGACCCAACAGCCGGGTCTCGTCCCTGTCATCCATCCAGCGCCTCTCGCTTTCCGTCCGCCGGGCCCCACGATGCCCTGCAACGGGCGGTAATCGGCACGATGCCCGCCTCGCGCCGGTGCTACGCGCTGCCGCGCTTCAGCAAGGCATCGAGAGAGACTGGCCCTGCGCCCCGGGCGACGGGGATGAGCAGCAGGAAGACCCAGAACAGCCGCTGGTCGAGGATCTTCGCGTCCGGAACATTGTCGAACCACATGCCGATCGTGGCCGCGTCGGCCCCGTGACCCGTAATGTCGACGATGCTCATGACGAGGATGAAGCCGATCATCGCGACGGCGGCGGCGCGTGTGAACAGCCCGACCACGATCAGCGCGGGGATGACGAACTCCGCCCACATGCCCGCCAGTACGATCAGGTCTGCGATAGGCCCGAGTTTCGACTCGTCGTAGCCGACGGCCTCCATCTGCGCTGGCAGGATCTGCACATAGGCGCCGGCGGAAGGCGCGAAAATGCCGCCGATGCCCTCTCCCAGCTTGGTCATGGCCGACGACCAGAAGAAGGTGGCAAGCGTTGCCAGGAACACCAGGCGAGCCAGGGTCGGCGTAGCCGCGCCGTCGAGGAATCGGCCAACCGGTCCAAGAACCGTTGCTTCAAGGCGGTAGAGGAAGTTCATCGCGGGGTCTCCCGACGTTTCACACAGAGATTGTCCTGACGATTCGAGCGGCGAACATCCCGGCGAGACTGGCGCCGAGATCGAATTCCGGCGTCTCCGCCGCGGCCCGTGCCGCAGCGACGCCAAGAGGTTCGCCGGCTTCAAGCTCGAGCAGGAACGCAGCGCCTCCAGGCGGAAGGAGCTGCACCAGCACGGCATCCCCGGGCCGCGACACCAGCACGTCCTCGGCCCCCGGTTGTACCGGTGACTTGTCCTTCGTCGCGTTGAATCGCCAGATCGCATGGACCGGATGCGCCGAACACACGATGTGGCAGGCGGCCTGCAATGCCAGCTGCACTTGCGAGATCGCCGCCGGATCGAGGCCGGCCAGAACCGAGGGGTCGGCTGCGGGCTCGTCGGCCGCGTGGTAGGCGAGCCGGCGCGCATATTCCAGCCGAGCCACATCCGGAAGGTAGGCGAGGCCGGCCGCCGGCGGGAAACTCTCCAGAAACTCCGCGAAATCCGCGCCGTAGAACATCATGCGCGGAGAGGAAGGCGGATGGGCCCGCACATAGACGCCCGCCATCGCCTCGAAGAACTCCTCCCCGACGACAGCCCGCACGACGGGAAACGCATCTCCGAGCGCCTCGATCAGCGCGACGACGACATTGTTGCGGTAGATGTCGAAGCGCCGCCCCGCCGGCAACCCATCGGGACCGACAAGGCCTGCAGGCACGGGCTTCGAGGGGTCGAACAGTGCATCCGCAAATGCGTGCTGGTAGTCAGCCATGGCAGCCTGCGAGCATCGCATCGGCCCGCTCGGCCTCGGAGGCGAGCATCGGCCATTCGGGCACGTCATTGTCCCATTCGATCAGCGTCGGCAGCGGTCCCGAGCGCGCGAGCACGCTGGCGTAGAGCGTCCAGACCGGATCGGCAACGGGATTGTTGTGCGCGTCGATCAGCAACCGGCCGCCGCTCTCGTCCATCTCCACCTCGTGGCCGGCGAGGTGGATTTCGCCGACAAGGTCCAGCGGAAAGACGTCGAGATAGGCTTCGGCCGCACAGGTCCCGTTGACCGCCGAAACGTGCACATTGTTGACATCGAGCAGCAGGCCGCAGCCGGTCCGCCCGGCGACCGCGCCCAGGAACTCGACCTCGGCCATCGTGCTGGCGGAGAAGCCGAGATAGTTGGAAGGGTTCTCGAGCAGGATGCGGCGACCGAGGCGTTCCTGCACCTCGTCGATATGGTCGGCGACCCGCGCGAGCGTCGCCTCGTCGTACGGCAGGGGCAGCAGATCGGCGAGATAGCCGCCGCCATGGCTGGACCAGGCGAGATGTTCAGAGACGCTGGCCGGGTCGAGCCAGGAAACCAGGTGCGCCAGCCGGTCGAGATGTTCGGCGTCGAGCGGTCCTTCGGACCCGATTGACAGACCGACGCCGTGGCAGGAGACGGGAAAGCGTGCCGCGAGACGCTTCAGCCCGGCGATCGCGGGGCCGCCGTCAACCATGTAGTTTTCCGCGTGGATTTCGACCCAGGCGACCGGGCCGGGCGAGGCGAGGATGTCCTCGAAATGCCGGGGCTTGTAGCCGACACCGGCCTTCGGCGGCAGTTCGCTCCACCCTCTGTCCATACCGTCCATCGCAGGTCCATTTCCCGTTGGAGGCCGGCCTGCCGCGTCCCGGACCCGAAATCCGGGACGCGGAGGATCCGTCTTCAGCCGGGAAGATCCCGGTCCAGCGCTTCAAGGGAGCCCTTGCGCCCTTCCGGCAACTCCATGGTCGTGCAGGTGCCCTTCGGCACGAGCGTCCAGGCATTGCCCTGGTAGTCGACCGTGGAGGTTCCGGCGCAGGTGGTTCCGGGGCCGGCAGCACAATCGTTCTGGCCCGCGAGCGAGACGCCGTAGCACTTCTCCTTCTCGTCGGCGGCGGCCGGAGTGGCGGTTTGCATGGCAAGCGCGGCAGCAACGGCGCTTGCGACTGCAAGGCTCTTGAGTGGGTAGGTTGTCATCGGGATTCCTTTCGCATTGCCAAGGTTTCTGCAGGGTGGTTCCCGGCGCTCCCCGTGCAGACCGGTTCCGTGTTCCTGGCACCGATGGCGTCCGTTGTCACCGCATGGTCCGCCGGTGTCCCGTGCATCTCCTTTAGATAGGCATTCTCCGGCGATGCGCCAGACCCCGGCGCGCCACTTCCGCGCTCCGGCGTTCCGCGAAGTGGCGAGCCCTTTACGCCAAGCGCCCGGCGCGTTGCCTGCACCGTGGCGACACTGCCCGCCCGATACACTCAAACAGCCGGAAACGGCCCATTGCCCGGACCGTTGCCATCAGGCAGTTTGATATCCTGTTCGACAATCACTTTCCTGTCCCGGTTCGCCGGGCAGGACACAGCAGATCCTGCGGAACCGCACGCACCGGAAATCGAAACTGCATCGGGGAGACCAGTTAACCGTGTTCGGCAATATCCATGCCCCCCATCAACATTCACCGACAGGTCGTGATCAGGCAGAAGCGCGGTCCTGCACCGTCGGCTGCGGACACACTGCGGCGGCAGTGCGATCTCTCATCGGGTTTGCCGCGTTGTCCTGCCTGCTGGTCACTCCCCTGACCGGCCCGGCCCGGGCCGGCGACGGCTTTCCGGAACTAGTGGAGGTGTTCGGCCGCATTTCCCCGGAAACCAGGGTGTTCCCGCAGAAGGCCGCGTACCCGGACCAGCGTTCGCACGCGACCGGTGTCGCCGTGGAAGCAACCGTCTACATGGAGGGAGACCAGGGTACGAGCATCACGGTGACTCCCTTCTTCCGCTACGATGCCGGCGATCCCGAGCGCACCCACGCCGACCTGCGCGAGGCGTTTCTTCTCACCTACGGCGATCTCGGCGACGACGAGTGGGAACTCCGGCTTGGCGTTGACCGCGTATTCTGGGGCGTCGTCGAATCGCGGTCCCTAGTCGACATCGTCAACCAGTCCGACGTGGTTGAACACCCCGACGAAAAGACCAAGATGGGGCAGCCGATGGTTCACCTGACGTGGTCCGGTGACTGGGGAGCGCTTGAGGGCTTCGTGCTGACCGGGCACCGCCCCCGCACCTTTCCGGGCAGGCACGGCCGACTTCGCACCGGGCTTTTCGTGGACCACGGACTGACGTCCTACGAGGCCGGGGCAGGAGAGTGGCACGTTGATCTCGCTGCCCGGTATACGAGCAATTTCGGGCCACTGGGCCTCGGGTTGAGCATGTTCGATGGTACCAGCCGGGAACCTGCCCTCCTGCTTACCCCGGTTGCCGGCGAACTTGTCCTGGCGCCGTACTACGAGCTCATCACCCAGTACGGCCTGGACGCCCAGTACACCTCCGGCTCGTGGCTTCTCAAGCTTGAGGCCATACATCGCACCGGCGCGCGCAACCGCCGAATCGATCAGTACCTGAGGTACGAGGAAAAGGACTATTCGGCCTTCATCGTCGGTGGCGAGTACGCGATCAACGGCATATGGGAATCCGACGCTGACCTGACCCTGTTTGCCGAATGGACCCGCGATGCACGGGGTCGCTGGGCGACCAACGGATTCGACAACGATCTGCTTCTCGCAGCCCGCGTGGGACTGAACGACGAGCCTGGTACGGAGTTCACCGTCAGCGTGCTGAACTCGCTCGCCAACAGCAGCAGGGTCCTGACCGCCGAATTCAAGCGCCGCCTTTCGGACAACTGGTTCCTGCACATCGAGAGCACGGTGTACCTGGACATCGACGAAACCGACCAGATCTACGACGTCCGGCGCGACAGTTTCGTCGGCGTCAACGTGGACTACAATTTCTGATCGGCATCGCCGGCGGGCGAGTGTGAGGCCTGGCCACCGCTCGCCATTCCGGCGCTGGCGTGACGGCAAGTACCGGGAGTGGTCCCCCGGGGCTGGAGGGCTGTATTGACTCCGGGTCCGGTCTGGGCGACGCAGATTCGATCCGCGGCGGCATCAACCGGTTTCGATCCTGGCGCCCGGGCCGCCAACTGCGCCCCGACAGGGGTGGCGGACGCATTTCTGGTCGCCGCCATGCCCATAGGGACGCAATCATGTCTGGTGCCGACTTCACGATAACCGGCGGGAGCGACACGCTCCTTGAGCCGGTCCACACCGGGGTATCC
>JAJEAR010000076.1 GCA_022822665.1 Alphaproteobacteria bacterium
CTGCGGCATCGGACCGTCAGCCGCTGACACAACAAGGATCGCACCGTCCATCTGGGCAGCCCCAGTGATCATGTTCTTCACGTAGTCGGCATGACCCGGACAGTCCACGTGCGCATAGTGACGGGCACCGGTCTCGTACTCGACGTGAGCCGTCGAAATCGTGATCCCCCGGGCCTTCTCCTCAGGCGCACGGTCAATCTGGTCGTACGCCGTGAATTCAGCTCCACCGGCCTCAGCCAGTACCTTCGTGATCGCCGCCGTCAGGGTCGTCTTGCCATGGTCAACATGGCCAATCGTCCCGATGTTGCAGTGCGGCTTGTTTCGCTCGAACTTCGCCTTCGCCATCGCCACGGTCCCCGTGTTCACGCCGATCGCCGGCCTGCGTGTTCCACATCCTGCCTGAGTGTTGCGTGTCCCGCCGCTATCCGGCGCCAAGGTGCACTGGAGCGGGTGAAGGGAATCGAACCCTCGTATTCAGCTTGGAAGGCTGCTGCTCTACCATTGAGCTACACCCGCCAGGTCATGCACATGCTCCACCCGGCGCCGCCGGGGAAGCGTCCTGCTGGTGGTGGGGGTTGGATTCGAACCAACGTAGGCGTACGCCAACGGGTTTACAGCCCGTCCCCTTTAGCCACTCGGGCACCCCACCCTGTCTCACCGCACCACCGGCGCGTCGCAGGGATCTGCGGACCGCCGGGCGCTCGGTTTGGAGAGGATCGCGTAGTACGCGCAAAGCGGCGGGCTTGTCAATGCCCAATTGCCCCGGCACAACCCGGACGGGGCCGAACCACACCGCCCCGCAATCCGGGGAGTCCGGCTCGTGCGAACAACTGGACGCAGACGCACCACCGCACGCCGCCACAGGCCGAACGACGGGGAGGTCATGCTGTGGGGCCGTCGCCCCGTGACCGCCGCCCTTGCCAACCCGGCCCGCGCGATCGGCGCGATCCTGCACACGCCGGCGGCGGCCGGGGTGCTGGCCCGTGCACTCGGGGACCTGGACCCGGCCCGCCGCGGCATGCTGCCCCCGCCGCAGCCGACCGGGCCGGCGGAGCTGGCGGGCCAGCTGCCGCCGGGCGCCGTGCACCAGGGGCTGGCGCTGCGCGCCGGCCCACTGGCGCAGCCCGCCCTGGCCTCGCTGCTCGGCGGCGGCGACGATGACCGGTTGCTGGTGGTGCTCGACCAGGTGACCGACCCGCGAAACGTCGGAGCGGTCATGCGGTCCGCCGCCGCATTCGGCGCCGCCGCGGTGGTGGTGCAGTCCCGCCATTCGCCGCCGCCGGACGGAACCCTGGCCAAGGCCGCATCGGGCGGGCTCGAGCGCCTGCCGCTGGTGCCGGTCACCAACATCGCCCGGGCGCTGGAGCAGGCGGCGGAGCACGGTTTCTGGCGGATCGGGCTTGCCGGCGAGGCCGGGATGACCCTGGCCGACGCCCACCTGGGCGGGCGGACGGCGCTGGTGCTCGGCGCCGAGGGAGGCGGGCTGCGCCGGCTGACCCGTACCCGGTGCGACCAGCTGGCGCGGATTGCCACCGAGGGGTCGTTTTCCAGCCTGAACATCTCGGCCGCCGCCGCCATCGCGCTCCACGAGGTCCGCCGGACCGCCGCGAAGAAACCGGACCGGCAGAGCTGACGGAAGGCCCGGCGCCGACACCTCCGCAGCGAGGTTTCCTCGTTGCGATTTCGTGACGCGTGGTCTAGCATCCGGCCACGGAGCGGACGGCAGACCAGCACCGGACAGGGCGGCGCGGTCGGGCCGTGGGAACCGACCGCTCCGGCAAGGGAGCGACAGGTGAAGATTTCACGGCCCGTTCTGCTGGGCGGCGTGCTCGTCATCGTGGCACTCGCGCTCGTCTACCTTCTGCTTTCCGACCGCGACCCGACCGACACCGCACTCGCCCCGCAGACAACGGAATCCGGCCCGGCAGACAGCGCCGGAACCGGCGGGACGACATCCCCGGGCGGCCAGGTGACGCCGCCCGCCGGCGGGAAGGACGGGACCGGGGAAACGTCGACCGCCGCCACAGGCACCGGCACGACCGCGCCACCGACACCACCGGCCGGCACCACCGACGAGGCACCGACAGCCAGCGAAGGCGGTAGCGGGGCAACATCGACCTCAACCGCGGGCACCGGCACATCCGCGCCAACGACACCGCCGACCGGTGCCGCCACGTCGCCGGACACGGAAAGCGGCGAGAGCAGAACCGCGGCCGCCGGCACGGAGCAGGACCGCGATGTGGACACCACCCGGGACGAGGTTGTCGCGGGGGCTGGCACCACCGGGGACACCCGGGCCAACGCAACGCCTGGCACCGACGGACAGGACACGCAGGTCGCCGCCGCGGACAGCTCGGTGCCGGTGCCCGCCGACAGCGCACAGAGTGACGCCGCTCGCGGCGATGACGCGTCATCCACAGTGGCCATCCCGGTATTCCGGCAACCGCCGGCCGTCCCGATACCACGGCTCTCGCCGCTGACCCCGGCGCGCCCCGGGGATACCGGGGCCTCCGCGAGTGCCAGCGCCCGGACAGGGTCGGCGGCACCGGCGGGCTCCGCGACCGCATCGTCCACGCCGGCGGACACGGGCGCCCCGGCAAATACCGGGCAGACCGCGGCGGCACCGACGACCGGCGACGCGTCGCCGGCGACAGGCGACACGGCACCCTCCGTACCCGACGCCTCCGCTCCGGCCGCTCAATCGGGCCGGAAGAGCGAACCGCCCACCACCGCCACCGCAGACCGGGGCGGCACCCGGCCAGGCACAGGACAGACGGCGGCGGCGACGGGCGACGCGGCACCCTCCGTACCCGACGCCTCCGCTCCGGCCGCTCAATCGGACCGGAAGAGCGAACCGCCCACCACCGCCACCGCAGACCGGGGCGGCACCCGGCCAGGCACAGGACAGACGGCGGCGGCGACGGGCGACGCGGTACCCTCCGTACCCGACGCCTCCGCTCCGGCCGCTCAATCGGACCGGAAGAGCGAACCGCCCACCACCGCCACCGCAGACCGGGGCAGCACCGGGGCGGGCACCGGGCAGACGGCGGCGGCCCCGCACGACACGACACCCTCCGTACCCGACGCCACTGCTCCGGCCGCTCCATCGGACCAGGACAGTGAACCTGCTGCCGGCGCGCCCGTCGCACCGCCGGATCCGCGTGACCAGGATACGCGGATCGACATTGTCCGCGTCGATCCGCAGGGCAACACCGTCATCGCCGGACGGGCCCGCCCGAGGTCGCAGATCGAGGTCGGTGACGGGACCGGTCTCGTCGGCAGCACCAGGGCGAACGATGCCGGCGAATGGGTCATCGTCACCGAGCCGATCGAGCCCGGGAACACCATCCTGACCCTGCGCGAGACCGACGAGAACGGCACCGTACGCGAGTCCCGCGACGCCATCGTCATCGGCATCGAGCCACCGCCGGCAGACGGGGCCGGCAGCGCGCCGCTGGTTGCCGTCGTCCCGCGGGCCGGCGATCCGGCGCTCACACGGCCGACCCGCGTCATCCAGACACCGCAGCCGGCGAAGCCGGATGCCGCCGGCGACGACATCCCCCAGGTGGCGGAAGGCACCGGGTCGGCAGACGGCACTCCTTCGGTAACCGTCGACACCGTGGACTACGACGAGGACGGCAACGTGGTGCTGGGCGGACGCGCCGATCCCGACGCCACGGTGCAGGTCTATGTAGACAACAAGCTCTCGGGCACCGGCACGGCAAGCGACACCGGCGAATGGGTCCACCGTTCGCCACAGCCGATCAGTCCAGGCACGCACGAACTGCGCGTCGACCAGGTGACGACCTCCGGAGCCGTCGTTCACCGGGTCGTGCTTCCATTCGTGCGCGCCGAACCGTTCCGTTCCCTGCCCGGCCAGCGTGTCGTGATCATCCAGCCCGGAAACAACCTGTGGACCATCGCCTACCGGGTCTACGGAACCGGGACCCGGTACACCACTATCTACCAGGCGAATGCCGACCAGATCCGCGACCCGGACCTGATCTATCCGGGCCAGGTCTTCGGGCTGCCCAAGGTGGAGCTGTAGCCGATCGTGCAGCCAGGAGCCCGTGCCGGAGGCATACGCAGCATCCTGGTGCCGATCGCCCGGGAAGGGCGGCCGTTCATCGCCATTGCCCTGGCACTGACTGCTGTCGGCTACTGGGTCGCCCATCCGCTCGGGACCGCAGCGCTGGTGCTGACAGCCTGGTGTGTCTATTTCTTCCGCGACCCGGAACGGGTCACGCCGCGCCGCGACGGGCTCCTGGTCGCACCTGCGGACGGGGTGATCCTGAGCATCGGCGCCGTACCGCCTCCCGAACAGCTCCGGCTGGGCGAACGGGAGTGCCTGCGCATCAGCACGTTCATGAATGTCTTCGACTGCCACGTAAACCGCTTGCCCTGTTCGGGGCGCATCGGCACACTGCACTATGTGCCGGGTCGGTTCGTTAACGCATCCCTGGACAAGGCGAGCGAACAGAACGAACGCCAGCTGGTCCGCATTGACCGGCGCGACGGCCGCGCTGTGGGACTGGTGCAGATCGCGGGCCTGGTCGCCCGCAGGATCGTCTGCCGGCTTCACGAGGGCCAGGATGTGGCGGTCGGTGACCGGTTCGGCCTGATCCGGTTCGGCAGCCGGGTGGACGTCTACCTGCCCGCGAACGCGATACCGCTTGTCGAGGTCGGCCAACGGTCCATAGCCGGCGAAACCGTTCTCGCGGCGCTGGGCGCGGAAGAGCCGCTGGTCGGAATGCGGTCGGGCGAGGAGAGCGCATGAAGCACCGGACAGGCATCAGGCTGCTGGCCCGGGCGCGGACACCGGGCGTGCGCCTGCTGATTCCGAACCTGATCACAATCATGGCGCTGTGCTGCGGCCTCACGGGCATCCGGTTCGCGATACAGGATCAATGGGGGCTCGCGGTCGGAGCGATCGTGGTCGCCGCCATTCTCGACGGGTTCGACGGCCAGGTTGCCCGACTGATAAAGGGACAGAGCCGGTTCGGAGCCGAACTGGACTCGTTTTCCGATTTCGTGTGCTTCGGCGTGGCCCCGGCAATGGTCCTGTTCCTCTGGACCGCCCATGACGCGCGCGGCCTCGGCTGGGCCTGCGCGCTGTTTTTTGCAATCTGTGCCGCGCTGAGGCTGGCGCGGTTCAACCTGACCATCGACAACCCGCCGATGTTCGCAAGCCGGTTCTTCATCGGCGCGTCGGCCCCGGCGGCGGCCTGCATCGGGCTCCTGCCGCTGATCCTCAATCTCGAGACCGACAGGAGCGCGTTCGCCAACCCGGTGGCGGTGTCGCTGTGGATGGTGCTCATCGGGCTGTTCATGGTCAGCAGCATCCCGACCTACGCGCTCAAGGGCTGGAAACTGCCGGTGATCCTGGTGGTGGGCCTGGTCGCCACCGGCGTCCTCGGCGCTCCGTGGATGACGCTCGCCGGCTGCATCCTCATCTATCTGGCAACGATTCCGCTGAGTTTCCTGTCCTACCGCAAGCTCACGGCGGCGGTCCTGAAGGGAACCGACGTGAGCCCGCCGGCCGCGGACAAGCCCGGCGAGCGCATCGCCTGACGGCGCGGCCCCGGCGGGCCGCATCGGGTGCATGCGGGCACCGCCGGAACGCCCCCCGTTCCCGCCCGCCGGACATCCCGGCCATGCGACCGTGCACCGGGGATTCCAGCGCACGCCCCTGTGACCCCGATGCCGGGACCCGGCGGCCCCGACACCCGCCGCGACAGTCCTCAGAAGGTCTCCAGCCAGGGGCGCAGTTCGATCTCCCAGGCCCAGGAGCTTCTGTGCTGGCGGTGGACGTGCAGGTAGGTTTCGGCGATGGCGTCCGGATCCAGCATGCGGTCGTCGCCGGTATCGTGGCGTTCGGGCCGGTGTTCGGCCCTGATGCCCCCGTCGATGACGAAATGGCCGATGTGGATACCCTGCGGGTGCAGTTCCCTGGCCAGCGCCTGGCACAGGCCCCGCAATCCGAACTTGCCCATCGCGAACACCGAGGAGCGCGGGTAGCCCTTCACGCCGGCGGACGCGCCGGTGAAGAACAGCGAACCGCTGCCGCGCCCGATCATGCGCCGCGCCGATTCACGGGCGACCAGGAACGCCCCGAAACACGTCACCTCGATCGCCCTGCGGGTTTCCGCCGGATCGAGGTCGGTGATCGGTCCGCGGACCCGCGCCGACGGGTTGTAGACCACGATGTCCGGTGTCCCCATGGTCCGGTCAAGCGCCTCGAACAGCGCGGCCACGGAGTCAATGTCGGCCGCATCGCAGTCATGGACCGCGGCGCCGGTCTCCCCGGCGAGCCCGGAAAGCTTGCCGGTGTCGCGCGCCGCGAGCGCGACCGCCATGCCTTCGCGGGCGAACAGCCGTGCGAGCGATGCGCTCAGGCCCGGCCCGACTCCGACGATCAGTGCTGATTCAGACATTGGTCCTCCCTGCCCCCCGGTTACGACGGTGCTGTCCGGCCACGGCTGGGCGGTGGCCGGACCAGGTCAAACGGTTCGGGAAATGTACCCACCGGAACCTCGATCAGGGTCGGACGGGCTGCGTCGAGGCCGGTGCCGATCGCGTGGCGCAACACCTCCGGGGTCTCCGCCCTGAGGCCCAGGACACCGAAGCTCTCGGCCAGCCTGACGAAGTCCGGGTTGGTGAACTCGGACCCGATGACCCGGTTGTCGTAGAGCTCGCGCTGCATGCGCAGCACGTTGCCGAAGGCGCCGTCGGCGAAGACGACGGCAACCAGATTGATCCCGTGGTGCACCGCGGTGGCAAGTTCCGGCATGGTGTACATGAAACCGCCGTCACCGCTGATCGAGACCACCGGGCGGTCCGGGTGCGCCACCTTGACCCCCAGGGCGGTCGCGTAGCCGTAGCCCAGCGTGCCCTGGTAGCCCGGGGTGACGATCGAGCGCGGGTGGTGGACCGGGAACCCCACCCGCGAGACATAGCCGACCTGGGTGAACTCGTCGATGAACAGGCCGTCATCGGGCAGGGCCGCGCGCAGGGCGCGCAGCCATTCCATCTGCGGTCCCGCCTTCTCCTCGATCACCGCGGCGGCACGCGCCTTGACCTCACGCAGTTCCTCCTCGCGCGACGGGCGTGCCCGACCGACCCGCGCCACCCGGTCGATCAGTGCCCGCGTGGCCTCGGCCGCGTCGCCAAGGATCGCGACCTGCGGCTTCATGACCCGGCGGATCTCCTCCGGATCGATCTCGATGTGGATGATGCTGATGTCATCGTCCATGCCCCAGGTCATGCGTTCACCCTGCAGGCGCGAGCCGATGGCTATGGCGACGTCGCAGTCCTTCCACAGCATGCTGCCGGAGACCACGACGTGGCCGAGATAGTGGCGCTCGTCCATGATGCCGCGCCCGTTCTGGTAGGCCACCACCGGCGCCTGCAGCATGGTGGCGAGTTCCCTGACCTCCTCGACGGCATGCAGCGCACCCCCGCCGACGAAGATCATCGGACGCTTCGCGGCGCCGAGCAGGCGGGCAGCGGCATCGATCGCATCGAGGTCAAGCGGCGGGCCGGGATCGGCCGGCGTGCGCTCACCGAGCCGCACCGGAGCGCGCATCGCCATCACGTCCATTGCCATCTCGAGCCCGACCGGGCGCTGCCGTCCCGAGCGAAGCTGGCGAAAGGCTTCCGACACGCAGGCCGGCGCCTGGCTCGGGTGATCGATCCGCGCGGCGTGCTTGGTCAGACCCCGAAGCACGCCGAGCTGATCGGGGATCTCGTGCAGCATGCCGAGCCCGCGCCCTATCATGTGCGCCGGGATCTGCCCGGTCAGCGCCAGGACCGGAGTATTGCAGGCATAGGCGGTCGACAGGGCGGCGGTGGTGTTGAGCAGTCCCGGTCCCGGCACCACCGCGTAGGTTCCGATCCGGCCGGTCGACTGCGCGTAGCCGTAGGCCATGTAGGCGACGCTCTGCTCGTGGCGTGCGTTGACCACCGAGACGGCGTTGCCGGCGTCATGCAGCGCGTTGAACATGGCGTCGAGCTGGACACCGGGCAGTCCGAACACCGTTTCGACACCTTCGGTGATCAGGGACCGGACCATCGCCTCGCCACCCGTCATCGTCTCGGCCTGCCGGCCCATCAGCATTCTCCAGTCAAGTGTCACAGAGCCTGTCGCGCCACCGTCAGGAACGGCGCATCAGCCGCCGCGGCGCGGTGACCGGCATCGCAAGCAGCAGAGAGGACAGTGTCTTGCCGTGCTGGTCGAGGTTCAGGGCGGCATTGACCCCGCCCTGCAGGACATCATCGATCACGAAGTTCAGCGCCGGCAGACCGGGCAGCTCGTAGCGCGTCACCCGCGAGGCGCCCTTGTGGGCAAAGGCCTCGAGCACCCGTTGCTCCGTCACCTGCTCGAGCAGCAGCCGGTAGGCCTCGGGACGATAGGGAATGAGACTGATGCTGGACCGGTTGCCCTTGTCGCCCGCCCGGGCATGGGCGATCTCGTGCAGCCGTGTTGGCAGCGGCTCGTCATCCTCGCTCATGCTGCGGCCTCGACCATGCGCACCTTGGGGCGCACCAGGTCGCGGTCAACCAGGATCGAGGCGGTATGGATCTGGTCCGTCACCGACTGCCTGAACCCGCCTCCGGCCGCCGGACCGCTGCAGTACAGGCTCATCAGTTCCTGGTTGATGCGCTCGACCACGGCGCGGTCGGACCCGCGCGAGGCGACCCGCACCCGGTAATCGCCATCCGCCGGGACCGCGGCCACGGCCGCGGCATCCCCGGCATCGCCGTCATGCACGCTGACCGTACCCAGGATGTCAAACCGGACCGGGCAGTTCGTGCCGATATCGCGGCAGCGCTGGCGCACCACATCGACCGCGAGCCGCGCCCGGGCAAGGGCGTTGGGACCGGCATAGCTCAGTTCCGCCTCCCCCATCCAGCCGCCCTCGACACTGACCGTCGCCTTGAGCGTGTCGGGCCGCGGCCAGCCGCGCGCGCCACTGAGACGGACCCGGTCCGGGCCGATCTCCTCGACCGTCACCCCGGTGATGTCGAGGATCACGTCGGCGGTGAGATACCGCGCGGGGTCGTGGATCTCGTAGAGCAGCTGTTCCTTGACGGTGCCGGCGGAGACCAGACCGCCGGTGTTGTCGGCCTTCGAGACCACGACGGTCCCGTCGCGGCCGATCTCGGCAACCGGGAACCCGACCCGGGCCAGGTCGGGCACGTCCTTGTAGCCGGGGTCCGCGTAGTAGGCACCCGTCACCTGGGCGCCGCATTCGAGCAGATGGCCCGCCATGGTGCCGGCGGCAAGCCGCGACCAGTCATCCTCCGCCCAGTCGAACTCGTGCACCAGCGGTCCGAGCACCAGTGCCGGATCGGTGCAGCGTCCGGTCACCACCACGTCGGCTCCCAGCGCCAGCGCCTCGGCGATCGGGCGTGCGCCCAGGTAGGCATTGGCGGCAACCAGCGGCGCCTCGCCGATCTCAAGCCCCTCGATGGTCGGGTACCGGCGGACTTCGCCTTCGGACATGACCTCGAGCAGGTCGTCGCCCTCGACGATGCCGATGCGAAGGCCGTCACACCCCTGTTCCGCCGCGATCTCCGCGATCCTGGCTGCGGCCGCGGCCGGATTGGCGGCGCCAAAGTTCGACACGATCCGGATGCCCGCCGAGTGACAGTCGGCCAGCACCGGCCGGACATAGGCGTCGAGGAACGGCGAGTATCCGTGCCCGGGATCGGCGCGCCGATGCTTCTGCGCCAGCGCCAGGGTGCGTTCCGCCAGGGATTCGAAGATCAGGTAGCGGGGACCGTCGCGGCGCGCCAGGGTCTCCACCACCGGTCCGGCCGCGTCGACCCGGTCACCGGAGAATCCGGCACCACATCCGATATGCACGGTATCCACGCCCACGGCACACTCTCCCGCTGCATCGCACAGATCTGCCCCGCGGGCATCTAACCAGAAGGCGCCGGTGCGGGCAACGACCGACGCCGTGGACCGGAGCTCCCGGCGGCTATACCGTGACCCGCGACCGCACCGGACCCGTCACCGAGCGCCCTGCCCATGCCACGGATCAATTGCGCCATCGAACTGCTCGCCCGGGACCAGCCGGTCTACTACACCATGGTGAGCGAGCTGACCTACCTGCGGGGACTTGTCGAGGCACACAGCTGGGCCGACTACCTGACCATCGATCTCGAGCATCAGCCCTTCGACATGGCCGGACTGCACGCCTTCATGGCGGGGCTGGTTGCCGGTGGTCCGACCGCGTCCGGCCACCGCACTCCGTGCGTCGTGGTCACACTGCCCATGGACGGATCCAGCGCCGACGCCGTGCACGCCAACCGCTGGATGATCCAGCAGGCCCTGGCCGCCGGTGTCCACGGGCTGCTGCTGTGCCACGCCGAATGCCCGGAGGCGGTGAGCGCCTTCGTGGAGGGTGCACGCTACCCGTTCCGGTCTGCCGGGGTCGGCGATGGACTGGGCGAAGGCCGGCGCGGCTCCGGCGGCCAGCACACGGCGGCCCGGACCTGGGGCATCCCGGTTGCGGAGTATCTCCGGCGCGCCGATCCCTGGCCTCTCGATCCCGCCGGCGAACTGATGCTCGGGCTGAAGATCGAGAACCGCCGCGCCCTCGAGCGCGCCGAGGCCTGCCTCGCCGTGCCCGGGATCGCCTTTGCCGAGTGGGGTCCGGGCGACATGGGGATGTCGCTCGGGCACGAGGATGCCCACGACCCGCCCTGGCCGGCCGACATGCTCGCCGCGCGGAGCCGGGTCAAGGCGGCATGCGACCGGGCCGGTGTCGCGTTTCTGGACATCATGCAGGCCGATACCGTCACCGGGCTCATCGACGAGGGTGTCAGGATCGGTGCCGCGACCGCCGAGGTCGCGGCCATCGGACGCCGCCACGTGGCGGGGAATGCCGTCAGGACGGGGCCCAGCCGGCAAACCGGCCCGGCCACGCCTGCGGAATGACCATAGAGCGCGGTGGCCCGCCACCGATGACCTGACCGATCTGGTCGGCAACCCCGTGCATCATGGCGTGGATCCCGCGATCGGTCCCGGACGCGATGTGCGGTGTCACGATGACATTCTTCATCGACAGCAGCGGGTTGTCGGGCAGCGGCGGCTCGGGGTCGGTCACGTCGAGCGCGGCACCGGCGAGGTGGCCATCCCTGAGCACCCTGATCAGTGCCGCCTCGTCGAGAACCGGACCGCGCGACGCGTTGACCAGGTAGCCGCCCTGCGGGATCAGCCGCAGCTCCCGTTCCGAGACCAGGTGACGGGTCTCCGGCTGCAGCGGGACATGCAGGGTCACGAAGGTGGAGCCGGAGAACACGGCATCGAAACTGTCGGTCAGTGTCACGCCGTCGGGCGTCTCGCCGCCGGGATCGACAAACGGGTCGTGCACGACCACCTCCATCCCGAGGCCGAGGGCGCAGATCGCGGCGACCCGACGGCCGATCCGGCCATAGCCGAGAACGCCCAGGGTGCGGCCGAGCAGTTCGGTGCCGCGCATGTCGATCCGCTCGATGCTGTCGTCGCCGCGCAGGAACCGGTCGCCCGTCATCACCCGTGCCGCCATCGCCATCAGCAGGGCCACCGCGTGCTCGGCGGTGGACTCGGTCGGCGCGTCAGGGTTGTGGATGACGATGATCCCCCGTTCGGCGGCGGCCGCGACATCGATCTTGTCGACGCCGATGCCGGGGGTGGCGACCATCTTCAGCCGCTCGCCCGCGCGGTCCAGGAAGTCCGCGTCCACCCGCTGCGGCCCGACCACCAGGATGTCGGCGTCGGTCACCTGCCCGAGGTCGGGGTCGATCACGACCTCGGCCATCTCCCTGATCCGCCCGGTCGCCCCCATCGGCAGCTCGTACTGCATGACCACTCGCACCGGCATGTCGTCCTCCGTTCCCCTTGCTGGCACGCCACCGGAGCCGGGG
Source organism: Alphaproteobacteria bacterium (assembly GCA_022822665.1). Taxonomy (GTDB): domain Bacteria; phylum Pseudomonadota; class Alphaproteobacteria; order Thalassobaculales; family Thalassobaculaceae; genus Bin52. Next base: position 11,917 of record JAJEAR010000076.1, read on the forward strand.
CGCTGGAGCGCGAGCATAGCGTGCCGGCGAGCGCCCCTGCACCCCGCATCGGGCGGGGCCGTGACAGCAGGCCTGTTCCGTGCATCATGCGCACCGCGGCTGACAGGCGAACGGGAGACCCGCGATGAGACGCGCCACCACGGTCGGCTTGGCCGGCGACCGGTTCCTCATAAACGGCGAGCCCACCTACGCCGGGCGCGGGCGGGTGGAGGGCCTGATGCTCAACGCCCGCATGGTCCAGGGAATATTCGACGACCTGAACCCGGGGACCCGCGGGCGCTGGGCCTATCCGGACGGTCCGTGGGACGCGCGGCGCAACACCGAGGAGTTCGTTGCCGCGATGCCGGAGTGGCGGGCATCCGGCCTGGTGTGCTTCACGCTCAACCTGCAGGGCGGCAGTCCCGAGGGCTACAGCCGGGAACAGCCCTGGCACAACTCGGCCTTTCGTGGCGACGGGACGCTGCGCGTCGACTACCTCGAGCGCCTGGACATGATCCTGCACCGCGCCGACGAGCTCGGCATGGTGGTCATTCTGGGGCTGTTCTACTTCGGCCAGGACCGGCGGCTGGCCGACGAGACCGCTGTGGTCACGGCCGTCGACCAGGCCACCGACTGGCTGCTGGCGAACGACTGGCGCAACGTGCTGGTCGAGGTCGCCAACGAGGCCGATGTCGGGCGCTACCACCACGCGATCCTCCGGGCGGAGCGGTGCCATGAACTGATCGGGCGGATTCGCGAGCGTTCCGGCGGCGCCCTGCTCGCGAGCACCAGCCTGCGGGGCGGCAGCATCCCGGGCGAAGCGATCGTGCGCGAATCGGATTTCCTGCTGCTGCACGGCAACCGGGTCGGCGGTCCCGACGAGATCCGCCGCATGGTGCGCGAGTGCCGCGACGACCCCGCCTACCGCGGCCAGCCGATCCTGTTCAACGAGGACGACCATTTCGACTTCGAGCTCGACGACAACCACTTCCTCGCCGCCGTCGGCGAGTACGCCGGATGGGGGTACTTCGACTACCGGTTTCCCGGCGAGGGCCACGATGACGGTTTCCAGTCGGTCCCCGTCAACTGGCGGGCGGGGTCCGATCGAAAGCGCGGCTTCTTCCGCCTGCTGGCCCGGCTCACCGGGCACGACTGAGCCGCGACAACCGATTGCCTTGCCCGCGATAACCCGCGTAAGGTTCCCGGCAAGGGACGGAGTGCGTTCCGCCTGTCCGAGAGGAGACGGTATCTATGCAGAAGAAGATCACGCAACGCGGGTCCGGTGTCACACGCCGCGACTTCATCGCAACCACCTCCGCCGCGGGTGTTGCGGCAACGGCGTTCCTTGGCGGCAAGGCGCCGGCCTTCGCGTCAAACCACAAGCTGCACTACCTGCAGTGGAGCAGCTTCATTCCGGATGCGGACGCCGAGATCCGGCGCCAGGTCGAGGAATTCAGCAAGGCCGCCGGCGTTGAGGTCACGGTCGAGATGATCAACCAGAACGACATGACCCCGCGGATTACCGCCGCGATCGAGAGCGGCGAGGGTGCGGATGTCATGCTGCTGATCAACAACCAGCCGCACCTGTTCGCCAACGGGCTGGTCGATCACGGTGCGCTGATGTCGGAGCTTGCCGGCGGCGACATCTACGACTGGGCCAACGGCGCGGTGACCGTCGATGGCGTCGCGCGTGCCGTGCCGCTGTTCAACATCGGCAACGCCATCGTCTACCGCAAGGACGTGTTCGACGAACTCGGGCTATCGGCGCCCAACACCTGGGACGAGTACCTCGAGGTCGGCCGGGCCCTGAAGAACAACAACCTGCCGGTCGGACAGACGCTCGGCCACACCTTCGGCGATGCCCCGTCCTTTGCCTACCCGCTGCTGTGGAGCTTCGGTGGCATGGAGGTCGACGCCTCCGGCAAGGTGGTGGTCAACTCGGCCGAAACCCACCAGGCACTGGCCTTTGCCAAGGAGTTCTGGGAAGCCGCGTGCGACCCGGGAGGACTTGCCTGGGACGACACCAGCAACAACCGGGCATTCCTGGGCCAGACCATCGGTGCGACCCTGAACGGGGCCAGCATCTACTTCGTCGCCAGGCGCAAATTCCCGGACCTCGCCGACAAGCTCGCGCACGTCAACAATCCCGAGGGCCCCGGCGGGCGCTACCACGTGATCGGGCCGCGCAGCCCGGCGATCATGAAGTACTCGGAGGAACAGGACGCGGCCGCGGACTTCATCCGCTTCATGTTCCAGGATGACAACTTCAGCCAGTTCATCACCGTCAACAGCGGTTACGTGCAGGGGCTGACGCCGAAGTGGGAGAATCACCCGGTGTGGGATTCCGACCCGGCGCTCAAGATCTTCAGCACCAATGCCAAGTACGGGCGCAGCTACGGCCATGCCGGTCCGTGGAACCGCGCCTCGGGCGAGGTCGCCGAGAAATACATCGTCGTCGACATGTTTGCCCGCGCCGTCCAGGGCGAGGATCCGAAGGAGATCGCGGCCTGGGGGCAGAAGGAAATGGAAAACGTCTACGGCGCCTGACGCCTGAACGGCCCGCGGCGGTTTCGACCGCTGCGGGCCCACATTCTGACCGGCCGGCACATCCACCAACCGGGTTGGCAACACTGCGATGACAACACCGCAGCCGGTGAACGCGCCTTCGCTCTGGGCCAGGTTCGCCACCTCTCTCGAAGACCAGCGTGTGCTCGGCTACGTGCTGATGGCGCCGGCGCTGCTGCTCATCGTCATCTTCATCGCCTACCCGTTCGTGCTGGGCGTGTGGATGTCGCTCACCGACAAGATCGTCGGCACGCCGGGCACCTACATCGGACTCGGCAACTACGAACGGCTGTTCGCCAGCGACATCTTCCTGACCGCGGCATGGAACACGGTGTTCTTCACCACGGTGGCCACCGTCTTCAAGGCGGTGCTGGGCATGTGGCTCGCCGTGCTGCTCAACCGCAGGTTCCGGTTCGCCAACATCACCCGGGCATCGGTCCTGCTGCCGTTCATCGTGCCCACGGTGCTCAGCACGCTGGCGTGGCTGTGGATGTTCGATGCCACCTTCAGCGTCTTCAACTGGACCCTGCGCTGGATGTGGCAGATGGAAATCAGCATCCTCGGCCTGGTCCTGAAGGAGAACTGGGGATTCTTCCGCGGTCCGCTGTGGCTCGGCGATCCCGACCTGGCCATGGCCTCGGTGATCCTGGTCAACGTCTGGCGCGGCCTGCCGTTCTTCGCCATCTCGTTCCTGGCGGGACTGCAGACCATCCCGCCCGACTTGTATGACGCCGCCGACATCGACGGGGCGAGCGGCTGGAAGAAGTTCTGGCACGTGACCCTGCCGCTGATCAAACCGGTCGCGATCGTGGTGATCGTGTTCTCCATCGTCGTGACCTTCGCCGACTTCCAGCTGGTCTACATCCTCACGCGAGGCGGCCCGAACAACGAGACCCACCTGCTGGCGACGCTCGCCTACCAGCTCGGCATGGGCTCGGGGAACATCGGACAGGGCGCGGCCGTCGCGCTGTTCATGCTGCCGATCCTCGCGGTGGTCATCATCTTCCAGCTCTGGTACCTGCGACGCGAAGGGGTGCGATAGCCATGAACGCCATGGTCGGCGAAACCTATGTCCGGCGGCTCGTGATCTTCTACATTCCGCTGTTCATGTTCGTGTTCGTAATGCTGTTTCCCTTCGCGTGGATGCTGATCACCTCGATCAAGCCGGATGCCGAGCTGTACAATCCGCGCATCTCGCCCTTCATCGTGCGCGAACCGACACTCGAGCACTGGGAGAGCCTGTTCGGCACCACCCTGTTCATCCGGTGGGCGATCAACACGCTGTGGGTCGCCATCGCCTCGACGGCGGTGTCGCTGTTCGCCGGCGTGCTCGCCGGCTACGCCCTGTCACGCCTGGTGTTCCGGGGCTCGACCCTGTTCGGCATCATGATCTTCGTGACCTACCTGGTGCCGCCGACGCTGCTGTTCATCCCGCTGACCGGGGTGGTGACGTGGATGGGACTGCAGGACACCACCTGGTCGCTGATCTTCACCTACCCGACCTTCCTGGTGCCGTTCTGCACCTGGCTGCTGATGGGGTACTTCCAGACCATCCCGAAGGAACTGGAGGAGTGCGCCCGCATCGACGGCGCGACGCGGCTGCAGGCGATGTCGCGCATCGTCATCCCCCTTGCGGTCCCGGGGATCCTGTCGGCCGGGATCTTCGCCTTCACGCTGTCGTGGAACGAGTTCCTCTATGCCCTCGTGTTCATCCACTCGCCCGAGAACAAGACCATTCCGGTCGGTGTGACCAGCGAGCTGATCAAGGGTGACGTGTTCTTCTGGGGAGCGCTGATGGCCGGCGCCCTGTTCGGCTCGGTCCCGGTGGCGGTGGTCTACTCCTTCTTCGTCGAACACTACGTGTCGGGCATGACCGGCGCGGTGAAGGGATAGGGGAGCATGCCGTTGACCGAACCGACTTCGCCCGCCGGCACCGCCGGTGTTCGAAACGGCGCCATGTGGCCCATGCCGCGTGGAACGGCCCGCACTGGCGATGACGGGGTGCCGGGCATCGGCACATCGGCAGGGCGCGGCGAGCCGGCCGCCCCGGCGATCCGCGAAAACACGCCGCCAGCACCGGAACGCAGCGCGTTCGGGTCAACGGCACCAAGTCCCGGGGGATAAGGCTCGATGGCACAGATCCTGCTCAAAGACCTGCGCAAGACCTACGACCAGACCGAGGCGGTCCGCGGCATCAACCTGGACATCGAACACAACGAGTTCGTGGTCCTCGTGGGCCCGTCGGGCTGCGGCAAGACCACGACACTGCGAATGATCGCCGGTCTCGAGGAGATCACCGACGGCGTGATCCTGATCGGGGACCGGGTGATCAACAACGTTCCGCCGAAGGACCGCGACATCGCGATGGTGTTCCAGAACTATGCGCTGTACCCGCACATGACGGTCGAGGAGAACATGTCCTTCGGCCTGCGCCTGCGCAAGGTCCCGCGCGACGAGATCGGCCGGCGCGTGTCGCATGCCGCCGGGATCCTCAACATCGGCGAGTTGCTGCAGCGCCGCCCCAAGCAGCTTTCCGGCGGCCAGCGCCAGCGCGTCGCCATGGGTCGGGCCATCGTGCGCAACCCGCAGGCCTTCCTGTTCGACGAACCGCTGTCCAACCTCGATGCCAAGCTGCGGGTGCAGATGCGCACCGAGATCAAGAAGATCCACCAGCGGGTGCAGACCACGGTGGTCTACGTCACCCACGACCAGGTCGAGGCGATGACGCTCGCCGACCGGATCGTGGTGATGAACCACGGCATCATCGAGCAGGTGGGCACGCCGCAGGAGATGTACGAGGCGCCGCTGACCCGGTTCGTCGCCGGGTTCATCGGCTCGCCGGCCATGAACTTCATCCCGTGCCGCGTCGTCAACGCCGGCTCCGGCCTGGGCGTGCGCCTGTCCGACGACATCACCCTTGCCCTTCCCGATGTCCAGGCCGACCGCTACCGCGGCCATGTCGACCGTCCGCTGATCTTCGGCATCCGGCCCGAGCACATGACCGAGCAACGCCAGCACACCAACGCGCAGCAGATCGACTTCTCGTGCACGGTCTCGGTGCTCGAGCCCATGGGTGTCGACACCATGGTGTTCGTCGAGATCGACGGCACCGAGGTCACGGCGCGGGCCGCCCCGAGGTCGGTCAGTCCCGTGGGCGCGGAAATGGCCTTCACCATCGACATGAACAACATGCACCTGATCGATCCCGAGACCGACCGGGTCATCTAGCCGCGGATCGGTCCAGACTGCTTGACAGGCACCGGCACCGATCCGTAAGAATTTGACGGACAAAGCATGGGCGCCGAACCGGTGTTTTCAGCGAACGGCCGGAGGCACGGCCCCGGGAAACTCAACGGTGAACGGACATCATGCAGGTAGCGGTCAGGGGAAAGCAGTTCCGCATCGGTGACACGCTGCGCGAACACATCGAGACGGCCGTCACCCGTATCGCGGAAAAGTACTTCGGCAATCCGCTCGATGCCGCGGTCACCGTGACCCGGGACGGATCGGTGGTCAGGGCCGACATCTCGGTCCATGTCGGCCGGCGGATCCAGATCCGCGGCCATGGACAGGCCAGCGAACCCTATGCCGCGTTCGACGCGGCAAACGAGAAGATCGACAAGCAGTTGCGGCGGTTCAAGCGCCGGATCCGGGATCATCACCAGCGCGGCACCGAACCCGAGGAGGTCGATGCCCAGGAGGTGGTCTTCGCCGCCCGCGACGATGCGGCCACGCCTGAATCCCCTGACGGGGACGGCGAATGGCAGCCGGTGGTGGTCGCGGAAATGACAACCAACATCAGGACTCTCTCGGTCGAGGAAGCCGTCATGCACATGGAACTGGCAGACGCGCCCGTGCTGCTGTTCCAGAATGCTGCCCACGACGGCCTGAACGTGGTCTTCCGGCGTGCGGACGGCAACATCGGCTGGATCGACCCGCTGGGCCGGAGTACCTGATCGCCGGACCTCGGTCCGCAGGATATCGCCAGGTTTCGCAAGGACCATGGAGATACGCGACATCATCGAGCCGGATGCGGTCATTCCGCACCTGAAGGCAAACAGCAAGAAGCAGGCGCTGCAGGAACTGGCCCGGCTCGCCTCGGACATCACCGGGCTCGCGCAGCGGGAGGTGTTCGACGTGGTCCTCCAGCGCGAGCGTCTCGGCTCGACCGGTGTGGGCAACGGCATCGCCATCCCCCACGGCAAGCTGCCGGGGCTGGAACGGCTCTACGGCCTGTTCGCCCGGGCCGACCATGCCATCGACTTCGACGCGGTTGACGACCAGCCGGTGGACCTGGTCTTCCTGCTGCTCGCTCCCGAACGGGCAGGAGCGGATCACCTGAAGGCGCTGGCCAAGGTCTCGCGCCTGCTCAGGGACCAGTCGGTCTGCGCCCGGCTCCGCGGCTGCAGCACCAGCGCTGCCATCTTCACCCTGCTGACCGAGCCCGACGCGGCCTGACCCGGGGCCGGGTAAACGGCCTCGTCGCTACCTCATGCCGCCGGACACGTAGATGGTGTCGGCCGTCATGTAGGGTGCGGCGTCGGAACAGGCAAACAGGATCGTCTCGGCGATTTCCTCGGCTTCCGCGGCCCTGCCCATGGGAGTCATGGCGGCATAGGAGTCGAGCACGGATTTCGGAGTGGTGTCGTGAAACGGCGTGTCCACGATCGCCGGCGAGATCGACAGGCAGCGAATGCCGCGGGCCGCGAATTCCCGGCCGATTCCCAGGGTCATGGTATCGACCGCCCCCTTCGAGGAGGCGTAGTGCACCGAGTTGCCGGCGCCGCCGACCCGCGCCGCGATGCTGGCGATGTTGACGATGACCCCGGCCCCGTTCTCGAGCATGTGCGGCAGGATGGCCTGGGCCGCGTTGAAGGTGCCCCGGACGTTCAGTGCGTAGGTCCGCTCCCACAGGTCCTGGGTGATCTCGAGGAAAGGCTTGCGCGCCAGCGCGGCGCCGGCCGAGTTCAGTTCGAAGTCGACCCGGCCGAACTCGCGGATCGCGCCCTCGACCATGGCGTCGACCTCGGAGCGGTCGGTCACGTCGCACCGGACCCAGCTGGCGCGCCGGCCCAGCTGGATCACCTGGTTGGCGGTCCGCTCCGCGGCCTCGGCGTCGATGTCGGCACAGACCACGGACGCTCCCTCGCGTGCGAACACCAGCGCGGTGGCGCGGCCTATCCCGCTGCCGGCACCGGTGATCAGGATGGTCTTGTCGACGAAGTAGTCGGGGGTCTTCGGCATCTGGTCCTCCATGTTCCGGGCCGCCCGATATGACCCGACCCGGCGTTCGCGGTCAATTCCCGCGCCGGCAGGGCGCGGAACCCGTTACGGGTCGTGCGGACGCCTCCACGCGATGCGCCGGTCACACCGGCGCTTGAACGCGCGGGCCGCGTTTCGCCATACTGGCGCCAACAGGAGGATCCCCAGATGAACGATGCTGCACCCACCCGGGCCGAGTACGCCGCTTCTTCCGAGAAATTCCTGCGCGAGGGAGTCGCCCGCGCCGCCGCCCTCGACAACCGGGGGCCGCTGCGGCGCGACGCCACCGGCGCACTCCATCCCGACATTCTCGAGGCCTACTGGAAACACGGGTTCTACGTCTTCGAATCGGTGATCGACGAGGCCGAGATCGCGGAACTGAGGGCCGATGCCGACATGATGATCGCCGGCGCGCCGGTGCGTCCGGGCGCGGAGGTCGACACCCGGGGTCGCCCCGCGCGGGGCCGCGACCACGCCCGCGAGCCCTACACCCTGATCAGGCCGTTGTCCGATCCCTGGGGCGGGACCGGCAAGCTCAACGGCCGGCACCCCTCCAGGATGACGCAGCCGGTTCCCGATACCGATGCCCCGGAGTACGTGGTGTTCCTGATGTACGGCATGTGCCAGGAGATGCCGGCGGCGCTCAGGGTCTACGGCCACCCGGACCTGCTTGCAACGGCCGCGGCCATCAACGGGTCGGACTTCGTGCCGTTCAACGACGCCATCTTCGTCAAGCAGCCGGGGGTCGGCGGTTCGGTCGCCTGGCACCAGGACGGCGTCACCCACTGGGATTCACCCGACTGGGACGAGGGCAGCCACGGGTTCAACTTCCAGATCCAGCTCTATCCCACGACACCGGCCAACTCGCTGTGGGTGGTGCCGGGAACCCACCGGGCCGGCAGGGTCGACATCCCGGCGCGCATCGCGGCGAATGGCGGCGACGAGCGGCTGCCCGACGCGGTCCCGCTGCTGTGCCAACCCGGCGACGTGACCGCGGTCAACCGGCAGATGCTGCATGCGTCCTTTGCCAACACCTCGCCCGACATGCGCCTCTCGATCACCTTCGGGTTCCACCGGCTCCGCTCGGTGATCGGCCAGCGCGGAGCGCTCAGCATGAAGGACGCGGAGGTCTACGACGAGGAACGGATCTCCCGGCGCTCGGCCGTGATTGCGGTGGCGATCGACGCGCGCCGCCAGCACTTTCCGGACGAGACGCCCTACCGCTACCTGCCGTTCGCCGACCGCGAGGACGAGTTCCGCTACGGGCCGGAGACCTTCGAGAGCGTGATCCGCGACTACAACACGCGCGACCTCGCGATCTGAGACCGGACGGTTTCAGGCGGCAAGGCCGGCGAGCCGGTCGAGCATCGGCAGCACCACGCCGGCCCCGTCCGACGGAAGGGTCATCAGCACCCGTTCGACGCCGGCGTCGCGATAGCGGCCCAGCAGGTCGGGGTCAGCGGCCGGTCCGTAGACCGTGATCGACAGCGTGTCGGGATCACGGCCCGCTTCCGCCGCCATCTGCCGGAACGCCGGCAGCTTGCCGAGCACGTCGCCGTAGGCCGGGCGGGTCGCATGCGGCAGCCACCCGTCACCGTAGGCGATGGCCCGCCTGGCACCGAACGGGAAGGCGCCGCCCACCAGGATCGGCGGATGCGGGGCCTGCACCGGCCTGGGCCGGGTGATGATGTCCTCGAACGCGACGTGGCGGCCGGCATAGGACGCGGTTTCCGACGCCCAGATCGCCTTCATGGCCTCGATTCTCTCGCGCATCAGCCCGAGCCGGGTCCGGAACTCGGTGCCGTGGTTGGCCATCTCCTCGGCGTTCCAGCCCGCCCCGACACCGAACAGGAACCTGCCGCCGGAGACCCGGTCGAGCGAGGCCACCGATTTGGCGGTCTGGATCGGGTCCCGCTGCACCACGAGGCAGATGGCGGTTCCGAGCCTGAGCCTGCTCGTTACCGCGGCGGCGGCCGACAGCGTCACGAACGGGTCCATCACGTCGCAGTACTTGTCCGGCAGCTCGCCGCCGGCGGGGAACGGCGAGAGCCGCGATGCCGGGATGTGGGAGTGCTCCGGTGTCCACAGCGACTCGAACCCGCGCTCCTCGAGCGCGCGCGCAAGCTCGGGGGGACCGATCGAGTAGTCGGTGAAGAAGATCGAGACACCGACCTTCACCGCGGGTCTCCCCGGCCCGGTGCCGCCTCTTCGGCGACGACCGGGTTGGACAGGGTGCCGATGCCCGAGATCTCCACCTCGCACAGGTCCCCTGGTTTCATGTTCTCGGCGTGGCCCTCGGTTCCCATCCACAGCATGTCGCCCGGCTCCAGCGTCAGGTAGCGCGACATGGTGCTGATGTAGCGGGCGACGCCGAAGATCATGCTGTTGGTCGGAAACGTGATCACCTCGCGCCCCGACAGCCGCACCGTGGTGACCAGGCTGTCCAGGTCCACCTCGGTCTCGATCCACGGTCCCATCGGCTTGAAGGTGTCGGTGTTCTTGGCCCGCCACAGCGTGCGGTCGATCCGCTGCCAGGTCCGCTCGCTGACGTCGTTGCCGATGGTGTATCCGAACACGCAGCCGAGCGCGTCCCGCTCCGACAGGTTCCGGGCCCGCCTGCCGATGACCACGACCAGTTCGCCCTCGTACTGGAAGGCGTCGGTGGAGTCCGCCGGCTTGACGATCGGCTGGCCGTGCCCGATCAGCGCGTTCACCGCCCGGTAGCCGACGTCCGGCTTGTCCGGCAGGACCGGTTCGCGGTTGGCGGCACGAGCGATCGCGCGCACGTGTTCGGCGTAGTTCTGCCCGGCCGCGTAGAAGGTGCGCGGGATCACCGGCGGCAGGAAGGCCGCCGCATCGACGGCAACCGATCGCCCGAGCCTCCCGCCGGGCGCAAACAGGTCGCCCTCGACCAGCTCGATGTTTTCGCCCTCGACGATCCCGTATCGCGGCGTGCCGCCGTCATCAATCCGCGCCCAGCGCATGTCGTCTCCCCCTGCGGTTCCGTTTCGGACTATGTGGAAGCACCCATGGCCGGTCAACCGACGGCGGCGTCCTCGGCCGGACCCTTCACGTTGACGGGTCGGCCCGCACACCCCCGTCTGACGGGATGCGGGGACCGAGGACGGGTCGGCGCTCCGAGCCTCGCTGAAAACGACGCACCTGCAGGACCTGGCGGCCGGGTGGTGCGGCCCGGATCAGGTCCTGGGCCTCGCGCGACCAGGTGATGATGCCGGCAACCGCGGTGGCCACTCCCGGCGCAAGGCGCGGCGGGGATTGGAGCGAACCACCGACCGCACAAGCGGCAACGCCCATGCCCGCATGACCGGAGTCACGTCGAACGGATCTCCCGAACGTGCTAGTCTTCCCGCATGGAGAACATCAGCGACATGACCGAGGATGCGGTCGAGGCCGGGTCCTCAGGCTGAGAGAGGCTGGCAAGCGATGCCACCCGTCACCACCGAACAGGACCTGGTCGCTGCCTGCCAAGAGACTCTGCGCCTGTGGCCGCAGGCCCGGGCCGCGGTGCTGTTCGGCTCCCGGGCACGCGGAACGGCGCACCCGGACAGTGACTGGGATGTCGCCATCGTGCTCGAGGGCGACGAGCTGCGCCATCCGCGCCCGGCACGATCTGTGTTTCCGCGATCAGACCTGCCGGCCGATCTGCCGCAGGTCGATGTGTGGGCCCTGTCGGAGGACGACCTGCGCCGAAACGCCCGCGCCCTTGGCACCCTGCCCTACGCCGTCTGCCGCGACGGCAGGGTGCTCGCGGGCGAGTGGAGTGGGCCGGATCCGGCGCAGATGGAGCAGGAGGCCGCGGTGAACAGTGAGGACTGGGTCCGAAGGATGGCGCTGGTGATAACGAAGGTGCACTTTGCTCTCGTCTCGCTCTCCGCCATGGCGGAGAGCGAGACCTGGGATGGAAGCGGAGTGGACAGCACCAACCTCCTGCAGAACTCCGCCGATGCCGCGGAACTCCTGGTGAAGGCAGCGATCGAGCGGCGCGGAGTGCCTGCCGACCGCAGCCACGACATCGCGGGACTGGCCGCCCGGTTCGCCGCAGAACGGCCCGGGCAGAGTGCGTTGGCCCAGCGGATGGCGGCCCTGAATGGCAAGAGCCGGCCCCACCATACGGCGATGTACGAATTCCGGACGCCCGAACCGCCGGATGTGAGAACCGCCGTCAGGCGCCTCGGCGGAACGCTCGATCTGTGGGCATCCGAGATCGAGACGACCGATGACGACATGGCGGCACAGCTGACCGGGCTCGCCCGGTTCGCCGTCGGTCGGGCGGGTACGTGGCCCGACTTTGTGGACATGCGGGTGCAACCAAAGACAGATGTTGGTAATCCGGCGCAGGCTGCAGCGGAAGCGGCGCTCGATTGTCGGCCGGTTCTCGCCGAAGCGATCGAGTCGTTCCGGGACCGGGTACAGCAAGTATTGTAAGGCCCGGGGCCCAGCGAAGACCTGCCGAGCCCCTCACCGTTCGACTGACCGGCAGCCGGCAAGCGCCAGCCGGATTGCTTCCCCCTCGGCACGAGTGATCGACCTGACACAATTCCGGCCGGGAGCGATACGCTCCAACCGGGTCCCGGTCTGACCTCGTGGCAGACCAGGGCGAGGGGAAATTCGTGCCTATGGGGAAAGACCGGCACGGGCACACGGAGAACGGTACCAGGATCACCTGAACCGCGTATCGTGCGGCCGCCAGCAGGCCTTCGTGCCGGTCAATCTCTCGTTCCTCCTTGCAACGTCCGGACGCGCTTCGCTTTCTTCGGTCCACGTCTTCGGATTCGCCCCGGCGTCCGGCAATACGGTGACGGCTCTCCCACCGCCTTGTGATCGACGGGTTTGGCCGTAGACTGCGCGACATCAGGAGCGCGGCATGGGGAGAAACCTGGTGAGCACTGCAATCAGCGGCCTCGATCACGCCATCATCGCGGTGAGCGACCTCGAGGCGGCCCGGGCCCGGTTCGAGGCCCTGGGCTTCACCTGCGCCCCGCTCGGCAACCACGTCGGCAAGGCGACGGCGAACCACTGCATCATGTTCCCCGACAGCTACCTCGAGCTTGTTGGCATCAACGAACCGGACAATCCCGACAGCCTTGACCTCGCCGGCTTCTTCGCCTCCCGCGGAGAGGGCCTGGTGCAGGTGGCGCTCTCCACTTCCGACGCGGACGCCGCCAGGGCCGGGATCGAGGCCCGGGGCTTCTCGCCAACCGGTCCGGACGACCTGGCACGCCCGCTCGAGGACCCGCCCGGGGCGATGGTACGGTTCCGGAACCTCCAGATCCCGCACCACGAGACCGGTAGTCTCGGCACCTTCCTGTGCGGCCACACCACACCCGCCCTCATGCGACCTGCGGGCTCGACGGAGCATGCCAACGGAGCCCGCAACCTGGTCGGCACGCTCGCCGTTGCCGACGATGTCGGGGCGGTATCGGACCCGTGGTCGCGCCTGCTCGCGCGACCCTCGTCGAGGTCGGACGCGGGTACCGCGATCCTGCAGACCGGGCGCGGCGAGGTATTCGTCGCCCCGGCAGACGCGCTCGGCACGGACCGGCGGATCGCGGACCTCGCCGCAGCCGCGTCACTCCCCTCCCCGCCGCCCGCGCCCCCCTTCTGGTGTTCCATCAGGATCGAGGTCTCCTCGATCGATGCCTTGCGCGACTGTCTCGCACGCGCCGGCGCGGTGATCGAGGAGGCCGGACCGGACTGGTTGCGCATCACCGAATGCGGCGTGCCCATCGCGTTCGTGGACCCGTCGCGCGCTCGGTAGCAATCCCGGCATGGAGGTCGCGTTCGACCCGAAAGGCGGGTTCAGCAGAGAGCGGTCTTCCTGGGGCTGATTCGTCAACAAACCAGTTCCGCCGCACGACAGCGGAGTGACCGGCACATGCCAGGAGCCCGCATCCGACCACCGTGGGGCTGGCTGCACCATTTCCTTGAGCAGGTTTTCCGGTCCTCGCCATCGACAGCACCGGGGCCTGTGCCACGGAGAGGATATCGACAGGGGCTACATAATTGAAACGGCAGCACGCGTTGTACCGCGCGGTAGTTGGCCCCAGCAACAGCCTGCGAAAAGGACTGGAGGAGACCGACGAAACTCGGTGCCGTTTTGCCTGGCGCAGGATCTGCCAAGGGGCAGGGCATCATACCCGGTGCCATCGATGTCGAACCGCTGCCAGGCGGGGATCAGTGCCGCATCCGTTCGGGACCTTTCCATCCGCTCGCGTGGAACGCACTCCCTGCCTCTTCTGTCATGCGGACCAGCGGGCGTCGTTCTTACAGGTCCAGGAATGTCCCCGTTCGTCGACGGCTACTTTCGCGTTGGTTCCTGGATCCTGCACCTTTCCTTACCACCGTAAACGGCAAGGGCAGGTCAGCCGATTGCCATGGCCCAGGCACAAACCTTCGAGGACGGAACCGACGGCTCCGGTCCGGGTTGACGAGTGCGCTGCCGGAGTCCTAGTCATGCCACCTACGCTTGCGCTGGCCGGGGCACGCCAGCACGCAACGAACCGAAAATGGAAATGGTATGGCAAGGCGGCCATCCCGACGGCAAACGGTTGATATCCCTTCTGATTTAACCGCGTTGGCAGAACGGTGCGAGTATGTCGGGAGCACCGAGCACAAGGACCAGCGTTCGTGGCTCGGGTTGCCTCGGCCAAGAAGGCGTCCACGGGATGTCGCGACCATACGCCCGCTGGTCACCGAGAGGGATCGTGCGCAAGCAACGAATTGGGTGCGTTCCGCGATTGTGCAGGGCAATTTCGATCGCACCGGCTGGCGCAATGGATTTCCGAGGAAGATCTGGTATCGTCACTCGGACGGGCAAGTGTGGTACGGCTCCCTGACAAATCAGGGAGCGGGAACAAGTCCGGTCGGCCAGTACAAGGGATGGCCATTAGACGAGGATGAACGGCGTGCGATTTTTGGCTGAGTGGCTTGATGATGGGGTGAACGCGTCGGCCGAGTTGCGAGCGACTGATTGTTTTCTCGAGATCTTCGTCGGAGAGCGGCAGGCCAGTCGTTTCGTCGATAACCGAACTGACCGTGCCCACAATCGAGTGGTAATGCCTGCCTATCCGCCAGCCGAAGGCCTTGCGCGAAACTGGTGGTCCCTGGTTGCCGGACGGACTCACAGTTTTCATTTGCGCCATTTTCGAGAAGGTTTCGCCCTCCCTAATGTTGGCATCAGACCGGACGGGCAATACATGACCATTTCGGCTGAGCCCTTTGAGTATACCAATCCGCCCGTCAGCTTTACCGTTCGGATTCGGGAGCGGATCACGATCGGTGAATTTGAACGGGACGCGGGCGCGTTTATTGAGGCGACACTGGATCGGCTTTCCGAGGAAGCGGTTCCGGGCACCTGGCTGCAGGAACGCTGGGAACAGATTTGTACCAGCCAGGAAAACGAGGAGGAACTTGCATTCTGCAAAGCCGCAGGTGCTCTTGGCATCGATCCCTATACATGCCCCGATGAAGAAGCTGAACTGGTGGAACTGTCGGCTGAGCCGTTGGCGGATGATGCGTTGCCGGAATTTCTTGCCGGATGTACACTCGAGGGAATTCGCAACGCACTCGCGTGGATGGACGAATCGGAGGCTACACTGGGCGATCGGGCAGCACTTCGGGAATTGCCTGAAATCGCTCCGGACGTGCGTCAGCACGTGGCACGGAGCATGGCCGAAGAACGAGCATGGGAAGTGGGCTACGCGGCCGCAGCAGCATGCAGAAGCCAGATCTGCCTACCGGTCGCACGCACCTTTCAGGATCCCGCCGAAATAGCGTGTCTGTTTGGAGCGTTGAACTTCGAAGTATGCAAGTCACGGGTCAACGGCTTGCGTGCCGCAGTCAATGGTGCCCCTGATCACCCGCGAGTCGTTGTTGCAGGCCCCGGACGTCCGGATGCGTTGAACTTTGCCACTATGCGCGCGATTGGCGATTACCTGGTCTATGGTTCTGACGGTCGGGCACCGGTTAACGACATCTATTCCTATCGTCAGGCAGTCGGACGCGCGTTTGCGGCAGAGATGCTCGCACCTGCCGAGATCATCGCGGAGATGCAGGACGAGGGCATGGCGGTTGAAGAGATCTCGGCCAAACGAAACGTTTCCGAATTGACGATCCTGCATCATCTGGAAAACAGCGGAACAGGCGGGACCAGCTCCTGGTAGCGGGTCTCATGCAGCTCCGGTTGCGACCGCGGACACGGTGATTGCATCCACCTCCCTGAGCGCCAGGCCGCGAGTACGCACCGGCATCGGTGTCGGATCGCCGGTATCTTCCGGTACACACCGCGGCGTTGGACCGGGAGCAGTCGCCCTCGATCGGCGCCGTACGTGGCAGGCGCCCCGGGAGCCGGCTCTGTCACCGTTGACGCCTTCCCCAAGACCAGGCGCGGTGTGCGCGTCGTGTCCGCGGGTCCGTCACGCACTTGCGATCGCGCGGTGTGGGCATAGACTGCCGCGCGGTGCCGGGAACGGGAGACAGGTGCATGTACGAACTCGAGGATTTCGGGAGTTTCCACGTCGGCGGACGGCTGATCGAGGTCTCGGGGCAACCGTCCCGGACCGTCGCCTACGCGCCCGGCATGGAGATCGAGTACGACCCGAACGGCAGGTTCCGGATCGAGCAGGTCTACGTGCAGTACTTCGTCCCCCGCGAGCGCCGGTTCGAGCCCGCGCTGGTGCTGCTGCACGGCGGCGGACTGACCGGCGCATGCTGGGAAACCACGCCGGACGGCCGCCCGGGCTGGTTGAACCACTTCCTCGCACAGGGATTCGCGGTCCATGTCATCGACAATGTCGAGCGCGGCCGCTCCGGGTTCTGCGCCGTCGAGGGGATCTGGGACGGCGTGCCGCTGGCCCGCACCCTGGAGGAGGCGTGGGACCTGTTCCGCTTCGGGCACCCCGACGACTTCGAGGCCCGGGTGCCGTTTCCCGGCCAGCGGTTCCCGATCGGCCATCTCGAGCAGTTCCAGCGCCAGTTCGTGCCGCGCTGGACCTCGACCTCGGAAGCACAGGTTCGCGGCGTGTCCGCCGCACTCGAGCGCATCGGCCCCTGCGTCATGATCTGCCACAGCCAGGGCGGCTACCTCGGCTCGCGCGCGGCGGTCGCACACCCCGGTCTTGTCCGCGGCCTGGTCTGTGCCGAGGCGGCGGCCTACCCGGACGCCGACGGGCTCGCGGCCGGTACCGGGTTTCCGTGGCTGATGCTGCTCGGCGATTACCTCGAGAGGACCGAGCGCTGGACCAGGGGGTCGGAGGCGGCACGCGCCTGCGCCGGCGAGATCGTCCGGCTCGGAGGCCGCGCCGAGGTGGTTGAACTGCCCGATGTCGGCTTTGCGGGTGCGTCGCACATGTACATGATGGACGGACATTCCGCCGGGATCGCGGCGTGGCTCGGCGACTGGATCCGGTCGCGCTGCTGAGCCGACGGGTCAGGCCTGCACGATCTTGCCGGGATTCATTATGTTGTCCGGGTCGAAGGCCCGCTTGACCGCCACCATCAGCGACAGCGCTGCGCCGTGCTCGGCCTCGAGGAACTTCATCTTGCCGTAGCCGACCCCGTGCTCGCCGGAGCAGGTTCCGCCCATGGCGATCGCCCGCTCCACCATCCGGTCGGAATGGGCCTGGGCCTGGTCGAGTTCATCCTGGTTCTCCGGGTCGACGAGGTAGACGAGGTGGAAGTTGCCGTCGCCGACGTGACCGACCAGCGGTGCGATCAGCCCGGTTCTCTCGAGGTCCTCCCTGGTCCGTGCAATGCACTCCGCAAGCCGCGAGACCGGCACGCAGACATCGGTGGTCCAGCCCTGGCTGCCCGGCCGCAGCGCCAGCGCCGCGTAATAGGCATCGTGACGCGCCTGCCACAGCCGGTTGCGGTCCTCGGACCGGGTCGTCCACTGGAAGGCGCTGCCCCCGAACTCCTCCGCGATCGCCTGCACGCTCTCGGCCTGCTCGACCACGCTGGCCTCGGAGCCGTGGAACTCGAAGAAGAGAGTGGGACGGACCTCGTAGCCCTCGAGTTTCGAGTAGCTGACGCAGGCACCCATCTGGGTCGCGTCGAGCAGTTCCATCCGGGCCACGGGGATCCCCGACTGGGTGGTCAGGATGGTGGTACTGACCGCGCTGTCGAGATCGGGAAACTGGCACACGGCGGACGAGATCGCCTCCGGGATCCCGTACACCCTGAGCGTGATCTCGGTGATGACACCGAGCGTTCCCTCCGACCCTACCAGCAGGCGGGTCAGGTCGTATCCGGCCGATGACTTGCGTGCGCGCCGGCCCGTGCGGACCACGCGTCCGTCCGGCATCACCGCCTCAAGCGAGAGCACGTTCTCGCGCATGGTGCCGTACCGCACCGCGTTGGTTCCCGATGCCCGGGTCGCGGTCATGCCGCCGATGGTCGCGTTCGCACCCGGGTCGATGGGAAAGAACAGGCCGGTGTCGCGCAGGTACTCGTTCAGCTGTTTGCGGGTCACGCCGGGCTGGACCGTGACGTCCAGGTCCTCGGCGTTGACCGCGAGCACCTGGTCCATGGCCGACAGGTCGATGCAGAGCCCGCCGCGCAGTGCCGCCACGTGGCCCTCGAGCGAGGTTCCGACACCGAACGGGACCACCGGGAACCGGTGTTCGGCGCACACCGCGACCGCCTCGGCGACCTCGGCCGTCGACCCGGCGAAGAACACGCCGTCAGGCGCGACCGCCTGGTGATAGCTTTCGTCCTTGCCGTGGCGTTCACGGATTGCCGCCGACAGCGTCAGACGGTCACCGAAGCGCTGCTTGAGAACTCCGAGAACGCGGTCCCGGACTTCGGGGTCGGACGGTCGCGCATCGACCTGCATCGGGATCTCTCCTGTTCTCGTTCAACCGTTCACGCGACCTCGAGGCGCCGGGCGCCGGCCAGTTGCTGGGCCACCAATCTGGCATATCGGCCGCCGGCGGCGAGCAACTCGTCGGGCGTCCCGGTCTCCACCACCCGTCCCGCATCCAGCACCACGATCCTGTCGGCGGTACGCACGGTGGACAGGCGATGGGCAATCACGATGGTGGTGCGGTCGGCGCGCAGCATGTCGAGCGAGCGGCGCACCTCCGCCTCGTTGGTCGCATCGAGATGGCTGGTTGCCTCGTCGAGCACCAGGACCGGGGCGTCCTTGAGGAAGGCGCGGGCGATCGCAACCCGCTGGCGCTGTCCGCCCGACAGGCTGGTTCCACGTTCACCCACCATGGTGTCGAGCCCGTCCGGAAGGGTGTCGACCAGGGGGCCGAGCGACGCCCGCTCGAGCGCATCGCGCAGTTCCTCCGGCCCGGCGGTCGGGCGCGCGATCATGACGTTCGCGCGCAGCGTGTCGTTGAACAGGTAGGTGTCCTGTGCGACCAGCGCGATCCTCGCGCGCAGTTCGTCAAGCCGGTAGTCCCGCAGGTCGGTTCCGTCGAGCAGGATCCGGCCGCTGTCCGGATCCCAGAACCTGAGCAGCAGATGGGCCATCGTGGTCTTGCCGGCGCCCGACGCGCCGACCACGGCCACGGTCGACCCGGCCGCGATCTGGACGTCGACGCCCTCGAGCGCGTGGTACCGTACCCCCGGGTAGGAAAAGGTCACGTCCTCGAGCATCAGCCCGGCCCGCGCCGCGGTCGTGTCCGCGCCCGGGCCGTCGGTGACCGGAACCGGCTCGTGCTCCAGCGCGTAGTAGCGCCGGGTCGCCCCCAGCGTATCGGCGAGCTGCCGGCCGATCTGCGCGATCTCGGAGACCGGCAGGAAGGCCGACATGGCGAGCAGGGTCAGCAGCGGCAGGATGCCCGCATCCACCGCGCCGGCCTGCACCATGTATGCCCCCGTCACCACCACCGCCAGTCCGCCGAGCCCGGTCAGGACCTCGAGTATCGACTGTTGCAGCGTGAGTTCGCCGAAATACGGCAGCCTGAGCGCGATGTGGTGGTCGGCAAGCCGGTCGAAGCCGGCGGCACGCCGGTCCTCGTCACGGAAGGCGACGATCTCGGCCAGTCCCTGGATCGAGTCGACGGCAAAGGCGCCGAGTTCTCCCGCTGCCTCCCGGGCCCGCGATCCCAGCCGGTCGACCCGCCCGCGCATCAGCAGCGGGCTCAGCCCCACCGCGAGCAGGAACGGCAGCAGGGCAGCGGCGATCCACACGCTTTCGGACCCCAGCACCACCACGGTGATCGCCGGGACCAGCACCGCGACGAAGGCGGGCGCCACGGTGTGGGCGAAGAAGTACTCGATCAGCTCGATGTCGTGGGTCACCAGGTTCATGAGGTCGCCGGTGCGCCGGCGCACCAGGTAGCCGGGTGCGAGAGCATCGAGCTTGCGGAAGGCGGCGATGCGCATCTCAGCCAGCAGGCGGAACGCCATGTCGTGCGCGATCCACGATTCGAGCCAGTGCAGCACTCCGGCGAGCGGCGCCAGGGTCCACAACCACACCAGGTAGACGTCCCACGGCTCGCCGTTCTTCAGGGCGAGCACGATCAGCGCACTGACCACACCGACACCGATGAAGGCGAGCACCCGGGCGACACCGCACAGGAAGGTGAGCGCCAACCGGCCCTTCCACGGCATGATCACCCGCATCAGGTTGGCGACCACCTGGGTCCAGTTCAGACCCTCCGCCCTGATGATGCCCTCGGTCGCGACCGGGCCCTCCTGCGCCCGCTCCTGCGGTTCGACCACTGCCAGCCGGTGGGCGGGGTCGACAGGCCCGGCGTCCCCGGGCGCGGCGTCGGCCTCCTGCGCCTGTTCGCGCATCAGTGCGGCGTAGGGTCCGCCGGCGGCCAGCAGCTCGCGATGGGTTCCGGTTTCGGCCACCCGCCCGTCCTCGAGCACCACGATCCGATCGCAGTCGATGACACTGGACAGCCGGTGCGCCAGGATCAGGGTGGTCCGGTCGCGCATCAGGGCATCGAGGGCTTCCTGGATCACGGTCTCGTTCTCGGCATCGACCGCCGAGAGCGCCTCGTCGAGCACCAGGATGGGTGCGTCGCGCAGCACCGCGCGCGCAATCGCCACCCGCTGTCGCTGACCGCCCGACAGCTTGATGCCCTTCTCCCCGATCACGGTGCCGTACCCACCCGGCAGCGACTCGACGAAGTCGTGGATGTTGGCGACACGCGCGGCCGCGACCACCGCATCCATGTCGGCCTCCGGCCGGCCCATGCGGATGTTCTCGCCGATGGTGCCGTGGAACAGGAAGGTGTCCTGGTTGACCACGGCGATGGAACTGCGGATCCGCTCGAAGCTCATGGTGCGCACATCATGCCCGCCGATCAGGACCCTGCCGGCGTCGGGATCGAAGAACCGCAGCAGCAGGCGGACGATCGAGGACTTGCCGCCGCCGCTCGCGCCGACCACGCCGACGCGTTCTCCCGGCGCGACCGCGAGGTCGAGACCGGCATGGACGGTCCGGCGCGTGCCCGGGTAGCGGAAGGTCACGTTCTCGAGCGCAAGCGACGGTTCCGGGTCGTCCGCGCCCCGTGCTCCCGCGGCGTCCTCGACATCGGGCCCGGCGTCGAGGATGCGGTAGATGCCCTGGGCCGCCGACAGCCCCACCATCCCCTGGTGCAACACGCTGCGCAGGTCGCGCATCGGCCGGAACACCTCCACGCCCATCATCAGCACGATCAGCAGCGAGACCAGTTCCATCTCGCCGGACTGGACCCGTGCCGCTCCCAGCGCCAGCGCCGCCGCCGCCCCGATCGCGATCGAGCAGTCGGTGATCCCCCTGGAGAGTACGTTGGTGCCGAGGACCCACATGGTGCGCCGAAACAGGTCGCGCGCCTTCAGCTCGAGCACGTCGGCGCGGGCATTGCTCTGGCCGAATGCCTTCAGCGTTGCCAGTCCCTGCACGGAATCGAGGAATTCCGCGGCGAAGGAGGCATAGGACACCTGGCGCTTCTGCGACGTGGAGATGTCGAGACCGTGCCAGGCGGCCGGCAGCACCAGCGCCACCAGGGCTGCGGCGCACAGCACCGCCGCAACCGGCAGGTCGATCCAGGCCACGGCGGCGAAGATCACGACCGGGGTCAGGACCGAGACCATCAACTGCGGCAGGTACTGCCCGAAGTACGATTCGAGTTGCTCGACACCGTCAACCAGCGACAGGGTCAGCGCCCCGGAGCGCTGCCGGCCGGCGTAGGAGGGGCCGAGTTCCGCTATGTGGTCGAACAGGGTCCGGCGCAGGTGCTTCTGCACCGCCGCCGCGGTTCCGTGGGCGATCATGATGCGCCAGTGCTCGACGAAGCCCCGTGCCACCATCACGGCGGCGATGGCGAGCGCCGGGACCGCGATCTCGGTCAGGCCGTCGCCGAGGATGACCCTGCCGAGCAGCCAGCCGAGCAGGGCCAGCCGGGCCACGCCGAGGCAGACACCCACCATTCCGATCGCGACGCACAGCGCAATCCGCGACCGCACACCCCTGGTGAAGCCCCACAGCCGCCAATCGAAATGCATGTTGCCTGTCTTTCGTCAGTCGCGGGGGTCAGCTACCCGGCTGCGGCCCGTCATAGCCCTCGACGATCACCAGATCGCCGTCCGAGTGCGGGAGGCGCAACGCCTTCGCCTCCTGATACTCCGGCGAGTCGTAGCAGTCGAGGGCGTCCTGGTAGCTCGGGAACTCGAGCACCACCGAACGTGAACGCACCGACCCCTCCTGCAGCCGGCTCTCGCCGCCGCGCACCAGGAACCGGGCGCCGAACTTCGTGAAGGCCACCGCGTTGGCGGCAACGTACCTGCCGTACGCTTCCGGGTCGTGCACGTCCACGCTCGCGATCCAGTACCCCCGTGCCATGTCACCTCCACATTCGAACCGGTCAGGGCGGCAAGTGTAGGCCCGGGCGCAGCACGACCGCAAACCGCGCGGCCCGGCCCACCGTCGGTGCAGGCCGCCCGCCTCGCGCAGCCGCCATGGCAAAAGGTGGTGCCCATGGACGCGTTCCGTGCTTTACACTGACGGATCAACGCATATCGGCGTGGTGGTTCCGCAGGCAGGCAGCGGAGGAGAGAGATCGTGGCCCGCACAGTCGACGCAGTCATCATCGGCGCCGGTGTCATCGGTGCCAGTATCGGACACCAGCTGGCACTCACCGGACGGAAAACGCTGAACATCGACCAGCTGCCGGCAGCGGGGTACGGCCCGACCAGCAACTCCTGCGGCATCATCCGGGTTCACTACTCGACCCGGACCGGAGTGGCGCTGGCACACGAGGGCTACCACTGCTGGCGCAACTGGGCCGAGCACCTGGGCGCAGACGACGAACGCGGGCTGGCGGAGTTCAGGGACTGCGGATGCCTGGTGATCCGGACCGGCGGCGAGGATCACCTCTCGCCGGTCCTCGGCCACCTGGACGCGCTCGGCATCCCCTACGAGAACTGGGACCGGGAGGCGATCGCGGCCAGGCTGCCGTTCTACGCGCTCGAGCGGTTCTCACCGCCCAGGGTCATGAGCGACCCGCTGTTCGGCGAGCCGTCCGGCGGGATGGTGGAGAGCGCGGTGTATTTTCCGACCGCCGGCTACGTGGGAGATCCGCAACTCGCGACCCACAACCTGCAGCGCGCCGCGGAAGCCGCCGGCGGGACCTTCCTGTTCGGGCGCACCGTCACCGCCGTCCTGCGGTCCGGCGACCGGGTACACGGTGTCGAGCTCGATGACGGCGAGCGGATCGAGGCCCCGGTGATCGTCAACGTCGCCGGCCCCTACTCGGCGCGGGTCAACCGCATGGCCGGGGCCGATGCGGACATGACCATCTCCACCCGTCCGATCCGCCAGGAGGTGGCGCATATCCCGGCACCGCGCGGGGTCGAGTTCGAGCGGGACGGGCTGGTGGTCTTCGACGGCGACATCGGCTGCGCCGTCAGGCCCGACTTCGGCAACAATGTCCTGATCAGCAGCGAGCTGCCGCCGTGCGATCCGCGCGAGGAGGTCGATCCCGACGACTACAACCGGGACCTGACCGACCAGGCGCTGAACCAGGCCTACCGCTATGCCCAGCGGGTGCCCACGCTCGAGGTCTCGCCGCGGCCGGGCGGCGTGGTGGGTCTCTACGACGTGTCCGATGACTGGCTGCCGATCTACGACCGGGCCCGGCCGCACGGGTTCTACATGGCAATCGGCACCAGCGGGAACCAGTTCAAGAACGCACCCTGCGCCGGCAGGATGATGGCGGCCCTGATCGAGTACTGCGAGGCCGGCAACGACCATGACGCCAGTCCGCTGCAGTACCGTCTCGAGCGGACCGGGCGAACCATCGACACCGCGGGTTTCTCGCGCCGGCGTAAGGTGACCAGCGAGAGCAGCTTTTCGGTCATGGGCTGAAGGTTCGACCGGCCCGGACCGGCTGTGCTAGGCTTGGCTCCCTGCACGGCGACCGCTACGGAGGCCCGCGATGACAGAAGCAGTGGTTGCGCATCTCGCCGAGGCGCCTTGCGTGTCCTTCGGACCGCTGGCGTCCTACGCGCCGCTGATCGGCGACGGCACGACCCCGCTCAGGACCGGGATCCAGACCTCCGAGCCCGGCTACGAGACCCCCATGCACTCCCACCCCTACCTCGAGATCCTGTTCATCATCGAGGGCGAGGCCGAGGCGTGGCTGCAGGGGCAGGAGGATGCACCGGTCAGGCTTGCCGCTGGCGACTGCATCGCGCTGCCCGCCGATGTTCCGCACGCCTTTCGCGTCGTGGGCGAGCGGCCGATGCGCCTGCTCGGCATTCACCACAATCCCGACCGGGTGGTGAACTACCTCGACCGTGAGAGCGATGCCGACGGCTACCCGGTGCCGGATGACAGCTGATGGCGGCGACCGCGGGCGCGATCGACTGCGACATCCACCCCTCGGTCCCCGGTATCGAGGCGCTGCTGCCGCACATGGAGCCGCACTGGCGGGACACCGTGGTGCAGCGCGGTGTCCATGAACTCGAGACCATCGCCTATCCAGCGCGCGCGCCGCTGACGGCACGGCCCGACTGGCGCCCGGACCACGGCCGGCCGGCCGCCGACATCGAAACCATCAGGGCGCAGGCCCTCGATCCGTTCGGCACCTCGATCGCGATCTGCAACTGCCTGTACGGTGTCCAGTTGCTGATGAGCGAGGACCTTGCCGCCGCGTTTGCCACCGCGGTCAACCGCTGGGTTGCGATCGAGCTGCTCGACCGCGACCCGCGGCTGCGCGCCGCCATCGTGATCCCGACCCAGAGCCCGGACCTGGCGGTGCGCGAGATCGAGCGCTGGGCCGACGATGACCGCTTCGTCTCGGTGCTGATGCTGGTCATGGACGAGATGCCGCTCGGCAGGAGGTTCTACTGGCCGATCTATGCGGCCGCGGCCGAGGCCGGGCTTTCGCTCTGCATCCACGCCGGGAGCGCGTACAAGCACCCGGTCACCTCGGTCGGATGGCCGTCGTACCTGGCCGAGGACTACACCGCGCAGGCGGCGGCGTTCCATGCGGTGGTGACCTCCCTGATCTCGGAAGGCGTGTTCGCGAAGTTTCCCGACCTGGTCTGTGTATTGGCCGAGTCGGGCGTGACCTGGCTGCCGGCGCACCTGTGGCGGCTGACCAAGTTCTGGCGCGGACTGAGAGCAGAGATCCCGTGGGTGGTCCACACTCCGGCCGAGATCGGCCGCCAGCACCTCCGCCTCACCCTGCAGCCGTTCGACGCCCCGACCGCGCCCGGGCTGTTCGAGCGGGTGATGGAGCACTTCGGATCGGACGAGATGCTGCTGTTCTCGACCGACTACCCGCACTGGCAGTTCGACGGCACTGCGGTGCTGCCGGACGGGATTCCGGCGGAACTCGCGCGCAAGATCATGGTCGACAACCCGCGGAAGGCATACCCGCGGTTGTCGAGGGGAGGACAGGCATGAACCTTCAGGTCCTGAACCGGCAGCGGCAGGATGGTCGAACCAGGCTCGCCATCGCCGACTGCGACATCCATCCCAGTCCCAAGTCGCTCGAGGTCGAGATCTACCCCTACCTGTCACAGCGCTGGCAGAAGCACCTCGAGACCTACGGCATGATCTACCGCCAGGGCTTCCCGACCGGTCCGGCCTTCCCGAAAGGGCAACCGGACGCAGCACGGCGCGATGCCTACCCGCCCGGCGGCGGACGCCCGGGCAGCGACCTCGACTTCATGCGCGAGCAGCACCTCGATCCCAACAATGTCCAGCTCGGCATCCTGAACCCGCTGCGCAGCGGCCAGGGGCTGCAGAACGGCGACCTCGCCGCCGCCTACTGCCGGGCGGTGAACGAGTGGCAGATCGAGGAGTGGACCTCGCGCGAGCCGCGCCTGAAGGCGTCGGTGATGGTGAACTACGAGGACGCGGTCTCCTCCGTCGCCGAGATCGACCGGCTGGCGGGGAACCCGGACTTCGTCCAGGTGCTGCTGCTCAGCCGGACCGCCGAACCGCTCGGCCAGCGCAGGTACTGGCCGATCTACGAGGCGGCCTGCCGCGCCGGGCTGCCTGTCGCGGTCCACGCCTTCGGCTACGGCGGCTCACCGGTGACGGGCGGCGGCTGGCCCTCATATTACATCGAGGAGATGGTCGGCCACGCATCGAACAGCCAGTCCCTGCTGGCCTCGATGGTGTTCGAGGGCGTGTTCGAGAAGTACCCGACGCTGCGGCTGATCCTGGTCGAGGCCGGCTTCGCCTGGCTTCCTGCACTCGCCTGGCGCATGGACCGCGCGTGGAACCGCATGCGCGACGAGGTGCCGCACGTGACCAGGCCGCCCTCGGAACTGGTGCGCGAGCATGTCTGGCTCACGACCCAGCCGATGGAGGAACCGGAGCACCGCGCCGACCTGCTCGACATCTTCGACTGGATCGGCCGGGACCGCCTGCTGTTCGCCACCGACTACCCGCACTGGGACTACGACGATCCGGCGCATGCGCTGCCGGTCAGGCTCGGGGCGGAGGACCGCGAGCAGTTCTTCCTCGGCAATGCGCGCCGGCTCTACGGCCTCGATTGACCGCGCGCGATGTCGAGACATGTCGTCGCCCGGGCCGACGAGATCCCTCCGGGCGGCCGCAAGCTAGTCGAGGTCCGGGGCCGTCCGATCGTGATCTTCAACCTCAGCGGCGACTTCCACGGCCTGCTTGACAGGTGCCCGCACCAGGGCGGTCCGCTGTCGCGGGGACGGCTCACCGGCCTGGTGGAAGCTGGCGGCGAGCCGGGCCGGTACTGCTGGTCGCGGGAGGGCGAGATCCTTCGCTGCCCGTGGCACGGCTGGGAGTTCGACATCAGGACCGGCAGGTCGAGGTGCGAGCCCGACCGGATCGGCACTCGCAGCTACGATGTCACGGTCGAACCGGGAGCGGCCGTGCTCGAGGGTCCGCTGCAGGCGGAAACCGTCGACGTGTCGATCGAGAACAGCTACGTGGTGGTGACGCTCGGCCCGCCACCCGCACATACGGAGGCGAACCCGTGACGGACTGGTACGTTCATCATGTCAACCTGCAGGCCCACGACGTTGCGGAGACCGCACGGTTCTTCCGCGACATCATCGGGCTTGAAGACGGAACCTGGAGCTACCCGGAGACCGTCGGCGAGATCGGCCACACCTCGGAGACGATCGCGTATTTCGGCACCGGGAACCGCGGTCTGCATGTCGTGCGCGCGATTGCCGACTTCGCGGTCACCAACCGTCTCGTGCACAACCCGACCATCGGTGGTCATCTCGCGATCACGGTGTCCGACATCGAGGCGGTGAAATCGCGTCTCGAGGCCGCCGGAGTGGTGGTCTCGGACGCCGGGGTGTTTGCCATGGCGGGTGTTCACCAGCTCTACTGCTACGACCCCTCGCTCAACGTGGTCGAGATAAACGCGGTGGTCGACGAGACCGGCGGCGCCGGCCCGCAACCGGGTGACGAGCACCCGGTACACCGCGAGTCCGGCGACTGGTACATCCACCACGTCAACCTGCAGGTGCACGATGTCGCGGCCGCGACCGCGTTCTACCGCGACCTCATCGGCATGCGGCCGGGCCGCTTCAACATGCCCGACAGCGACACGCGGGGCGATTTCGACCATTCGGCGGGCGGCCTGTCCGTGTTCGGACCCGACAACCGCGGCCTGCACCTGGTGCGCGGGCAACCGACGTTCCACATCGACAACGGGCTCATGCACAATCCGACCATCGGCGGGCATGTCGCGATCTCGGTTCCCGACCTTGACCGGGTCATGCGGCGGATGGACGCCGCCGGCCACTTCTATTCCGACGCCGGCACCTACGCCATGGCGGGCGTGCACCAGGTCTACACCTTCGATCCGTCCTGGAATTTCATCGAGATCAACCATCAGGCCGCGTGACACCGCTTCCGCCCGGTCGCGCGACGGCGGGCAGGACAACCGCAGCAACACGTGGCATAGTGCCCGGCCGCCGGGATGTAGCCTGCCCACGTCCGGCCCGACACGGCGGAGAAGACTCCGAAACCCGGTGACGCACTGCGCGCAGCATGCGGAACCGCACCGGCAAACCTCCGGTTCCTGGATGGCCCGATGACCGCAGCATCCCGCTTCCTGCGACCCGTCGTCACTGCGGCAGCACTCCTGATCGCGGTCCCGCCGGAGGCCGGGGCCCAGTCACCCCAGGGCGGCCCACCGCCCGCGGCGCCGGTCGGTCTCGACCGTGTCCGCGCCGAGACCCTGTCGGAAACCATGCCGGTAATCGGGCGCATGGTGGCTGCCGAGTCAGGCGTGGTCGCGACCCGGATTGCCGAACGCGTCGAGGAGGTTCTCGTGCGTCCCGGTGACCGGGTGGAGAAAGGAACCGTGCTTGCCCGGCTGTCGCCGGACCGGCTGGTCAACCAGCGCACGCTGCGGCTCGCCGACCGCGACAGCGCCCGGGCGCAGGTCACTCGTGCCAGGGCGGCACTGGACCAGGCGCTGCGGACCCTTGAACGGGTCTCGGCGCTGCGTGACTCGACCGCGCACCGCGAAGACCGCCAGGACCAGGCGAAGCGCGATGCCGAGATCGCGACGAGTGCCCTGCGTCAGGCGGAGGCCGAACTCCTGCGGGCCGATGCCAGTCTCGCGCTTGCCGACCTCGCCCTTGCCGACGCCGACATCACGGCCCCCTACCCCGGCGTGGTCATCGCGCGGCACGTGGTCGCCGGCAACTACGCGGGCGTGGGAGACCCGATAATGACCCTGCTTAACGACCGGGTTCTCGAAATCGAGGCCGACGTTCCGGCGGAGCGGGCCGGCGGACTGCTGCCGGGAACCCGGGTCGTCGCCACCTTCAGGGACGGGAACAGCTTCGGCGCCATGGTCCGCGCCGTAGTGCCGGAGGAAAACCCCCGGACCAGGACGCGTGGCGTGCGCCTGATCCCCCTGCCCGACGCCGCGGTCCCCGCGTTTGTCGGCAACCAGTCGGTCACGGTGGAATTGCCGATCGGATCCCCGCGCGAAGTGGTCACGGTGCACAAGGATGCCATCATCGTGCGTGGCGACCGGGCGATCGTCTATGTCGTCGCGGACGGAAAGGCGCAGGTGCGCGGGGTCAAGCGCGGCCAGGCTGTCGGTAACCGGTTCGAGGTCCTCGGTGGTCTCAGGCCGGGCGACGTCGTCGTGGTCCGCGGCAACGAACGACTGCGTCCGGGCCAGCCGGTCAGGCCGCTCGCGTCGGGGTAGGATCCTTGGACAGGCTGATCTCCGTTGCAATCTTCCGGCCGATCGCGGTGGTCGCCGCGGTCCTGATGGTAGTGATGTTCGGACTGGTTTCTCTCCAGACCATTCCGATCCAGCTCACGCCCGAGGTCAATCGACCGATCATCAACGTCACCACCCGTTGGCCCGGCGCTGCTCCGGCCGAGGTCGAGCGCGAGATCATCAACCGGCAGGAGGAAGTGTTCCGCGGCCTCGAAGGTCTCGAGACAATCACCGGACGGGCCGAGACCGGGCTCGGACGGCTAAAGCTCGAGTTCGGGGTCGGCCAGGACATGGTGGTTGCGCTGCTGATGGTCTCGAACCGGCTCGACCGGGTGGGATCCTACCCGGCCGAGGTCCAGGAACCCACGCTGGATACCAGCGGCGACGAGGACAATGCGATCGCCTGGCTGGTGCTCAGGCACGACAAGAATGCCGTACAGCCGTCCACGGACCCGATCCACGGCTACTTCGACCTGCTCGAACAGGTGGTGAAGGACCGGCTGCAACGTGTGCCCGGGGTCGCCGACGTGCGGATCTACGGCGGCACCGCACGGGAGATGCAGGTCGAGATCGATCCCGAGCGGCTCGCGCAGTACCACCTGACCGTGCCTGAACTGCTCGATGCGCTGCGCGCGGCCAACGCGTCCGTCTCCGCCGGTGCGGTGGATGAAGGCAAGCGGCGGTACGTGCTACGGACCGAGGGTGACTTCACGACGCTCGACGCGGTCCGGAAGGTGGTGCTGCGGTCCGACAGCAACGGCCGGGACGAGCGGGTCTCGCATGTCACGGTCGCCGATGTCGCCACCGTGAAATACGGGTTCAAGCGACCGGTCAGCAAGATCCGCATGCTGGGAGAGCCGGCGCTCGGCCTGCCCGTCTACCGCGAGAACGGCGCCAACGTCATCGAGGTCATGAAGGGCGTCCGCCGAACCGTCGCCGAGGTCAACGAACAGGTCCTCAATCCCCGGGGCATGGTGCTGCTCCAGGTCTACGACGAGACCGATTACATCGAGTCGGCCGTCGAACTGGTGACCCAGAACATCTACATCGGCGGAACCCTCGCGGCCCTGATCCTGCTGCTGTTCCTGCGCAGCGGCGGTGCGACGCTGGTGGTATCGGTGGCCGTCCCGGTCTCGATCATCGGCTCGTTCGTCGCCATGGCGGCACTCGGCCGCTCTATCAACGTGGTTTCCCTTGCCGGGTTCGCGTTTGCCGTCGGACTGGTGGTCGACTCGGCGATCCTGGTGCTCGAGAACATCTACCGGTTGCGACAGCGTGGCATGGCCCCGGCCGATGCCGCCTACACCGGAACCAACCAGGTCTGGGGCGCCATCCTGGTCTCGGCGCTGACCACGGTGATGGTGTTCATCCCGATCCTGGTCATGGACCTCGAGGTCGGCCAGCTGTTCCGTGACATCGCGGTGGCGATCTCGGTCGCGGTCATGCTCTCGCTGCTGGTCGCGGTCACCCTGATTCCGGCGCTTGCCCGCCGGGTGCTGGCCGGGATTACCCCCTCGTCGCGGATCCGGCTTCCGGGTATCGACCACGCGGCCTCCGCTATCCACCGGTTCCTCGAAGGGTTCGCGCGCTCGGTGGTCGCAAGCCGGCCAAAGGCCGGCTGCGTGATCGCGGCCATCACGCTTGCCTGCGGTCTGGCCACCTGGCTTCTGCTTCCGCGCCTCGACTACCTCCCCCAGGGCAACCGGAACCTGGTGTTCGGCTTCCTGCTGCCGCCGCCCGGCTACAACCTCACGACCATGATCGACATCGCCGGCAAGGTGGAAGCCACAACCCGCGAGCTGTGGAACCCGTCGATCGGTACGGACCCGGCCGCGACGGAAAGGGCAACGGAGTCGAGCGACGGCCGCCCGCTGATCGACAGGTTCTTCTTTGCTGCCTTCCGGGCCAACTCGATCGTCGCGGCGACCGCCGTCGACCCCCGGCGGGTCGGGGAACTGATCCCGATCCTGCACAGATCGCTGCTGTCCGAACCCGGAACCTTCGGATTCTTCCGGCAGACCTCCCTGTTCGGCCGCGGAAACGTCAGGACCGTCGATCTCGACATCTCCGGCGGCACCTTCCATGAAATCGTC
This sequence comes from Alphaproteobacteria bacterium, assembly GCA_022822665.1. Lineage (GTDB taxonomy): Bacteria > Pseudomonadota > Alphaproteobacteria > Thalassobaculales > Thalassobaculaceae > Bin52. The sequence goes on from JAJEAR010000076.1 coordinate 43,475, forward strand.
GAGGTGGCCCAACGCGCCTTCGGCAAGGTCAATGCCACCCTGCCACCCGCCGGCGGCACCCAGATCCGGCCGCGCCCCGCGCTCAGCCTCGGCGCGCCGGAAATCCGCGTCCACCCGGACCTCGTCAGGCTCAAGGACAACGGGATGACCGCGCGGGATCTGGGCATCACGCTGGACGCCTTCAACGACGGGGTCCGCGTCGCCGAAATCACCGTGGACGGCCGGCTGATGGATCTCACCCTGAAGGGACCGGACACCCACCTGCGCACCACCCAGGGTGTCAATGACCTGCCGGTGGTGACCCGGGACGGCATGATCGTGCCCGCCTCGACCCTGGCCTCGATCGAGGTCACCACGGGCCCGACCGAAATCCGCCACCGCGAGCACGTGCGCACTGTCACGCTGCAGATCAGCCCGCCACCCGACATGCCGCTCGAGGTCGCCATGGACCGGGTGCGCACAGACGTGATCCAGGCCCTGCAGAAGGAAGGTCTTCCCCCGTCGACCCAGCTGGTGCTCTCAGGCACCGCGGACGCCCTGACCGAGACCTGGGACGAGATGACCATCGACCTGCTGATGGCGCTGGTGATCGTCTACCTGGTGATGACGGTCCTGTTCGAGAGCTTCTTCTACCCGCTGATCATCATCTTCTCGGTACCGCTTGCCACGGCGGGCGGCGTGCTCGGCCTGGTGCTGCTCGCCCAGTTCCAGGTGCAGAACCTGGACATGCTGACCCTGCTGGGCTTCGTGATCCTGATCGGCATCGTCGTCAACAACGCGATCCTGCTGGTGCACCAGACCCTGTTCCACCTGCGCACCGAGGGAATGGAACCGGGCGAAGCCATCATCGAGGCCACCCGCAACCGGATACGGCCGATCTTCATGTCGACGACGACCAGCGTGCTCGGGATGATGCCGCTGGTACTGTTCCCGGGCGCCGGTTCTGAGCTCTACCGGGGCCTCGGGTCGGTGGTGATCGGCGGCCTCTCGCTTTCGGCTATCCTGACCCTGCTGGTGATCCCGTCCCTGCTCTCGCTCACCCTGGTTCCGATCGAGCGCAGGGCGTCCCGGGGCCAGCGCCTGATGGCCGGTGTAGCCCCCCTCGCCAGCGACGCGGACTGAGCCGGGGATCGGGAACCGGGCTGCGTACCGGTGCGGTTCCGCCGCATCGTGCCGCCGACCGGTGCACCCCGGTGACGACATTTCCGGCCCCGGACAATCCCCCGAACCGTTCCGGTTCCGCGACGCGCCGGTCGGTACCTACCGGTCGCGGGCCTTCCTGTAGACCGCGATCGCGTCCGCGAGTTCGTCGCGTTCCTCGCACCCTTTCGGGCAGGCGGTCTCGAGCACGCCGAGACGCTTCTGTGCTGCCGCGAGTTCTCCGCGTTCGAGATGAAGTTCGCCCAGGTACTCGTTCGCGCCCAGGTGCAGCGGTTCGATGGCAAGTGCCTCGCGATAGAAGCGGAACGCAAGCTTGAGACGGCCCAGCTTGCGATGCGCAAAGCCGAGCAGGTTGAGCACGTCGGCGTTTTCCGGCTCGTCACGGTGCAGTCCCTCGAGAACCGGGATCGCGGAGCGGTACTCCTCCGCCTCGATCAGCTGTACCACCCGGTCGTACTCCGGTGACGCCTGTCCGCCGCCGGTGGCGCTTCCGACGGCGTTCGCTGTCCGCGGATGCACGCAGGCCATCGCCAGCCACAACGCAACCACCAGGATCCTCGTCGTTGCCACGCCCGCTCCCGTTCGTCGTCCTGACCGGTCTCGTTGCTCCGGTTCATCATGCTCCCTATAGTCTGATCACGCTACCGGTGCCGGGCTCAACCGCGCAATGCCACGGTACCGGCACACCGGGCGCGGACGCGGTGCCGGACGTCACAACGGGCCCCGGCCACACTGCGGCATGCCCGCAGAACGATGGCTGCTGCCAAGGGGCGGACGGCCGAACGGGAGAACTGGGGGAGAAACAATCATGCTGTCCACGTGGACAACAACCCGACGAGCCATGCTCGCTGCACTCGCTGCAGCGCCACTGGCCTTCGGAAGCGTTCAGGCGGCGGCCGAATCCGTGCTGCGGATCGTGCCTCACGCCGATCTGAAGAACCTGGATCCGATCTGGACCACGGCATACATCACCCGTAACCACGGCTACATGGTCTACGACACCCTGTTCGCCCAGGACGAGTCGCTGAATGTCCATCCGCAGATGGTCGGCGACTGGAGCGTCAGCGACGACAGCCTGGTCTATTCCTTCACCCTGCGCGACGGATTGATGTGGCATGACGGCGATCCGGTCACGGCCGCGGACTGCGTTGCCTCGATCGAGCGCTGGGGCAAGCGCGACGGCATGGGCCAGAAGCTCATGGACTTCACCGCCGAGCTCAAGGCGGTCGATGACAAGACCTTCTCCCTGACACTGAAGGAACCCTACGGACTGGTGCTCGACTCGCTGGGCAAGATCAGTTCCAACACTCCGTTCATGATGAAGAAGGAACACGCGGAAACCGACGCCTTCAAGCAGGTGCCCGAGGTGGTGGGCTCCGGCCCGTTCCGGTTCGTCAAGGATGAATGGGTTCCGGGTTCCAAGGTCGTCTACGCCAAGAACACCGACTACGTGCCGCGCAGCGAGCCCGCGTCCGGCGCCGCCGGCGGCAAGGTCGTGCACTTCGACCGGGTCGAGTGGATCTACATCCCGGATCCGGCGACGGCGATGAACGCGCTGATCAACGGCGAGGTGGACCTGTGGGAGACGCCCGCTGTGGACATGGTTCCGTTGCTGGAACAGAGCGAGGCAGTGGACCTTGCCGTCATCGATCCGCTGGGAACCCAGGGCTGGCTGCGGCCGAACCACCTGCACCCGCCGTTCGACAACCCGAAGGCGCGACAGGCCCTGCTCTACGCGGTCAACCAGGCCGAGTACCTGCAGGCGATCGTGGGTGATCCGAAGCTGTACAAGGAGTGTGCGGCCTACTTCATCTGCGGAACCCCGAACGAGTCCGACGTCGGTGTCGAGGCCCTGCAGTCGCATGACAAGGACATGGCCCGCCAGCTGCTGGCCGAGGCCGGCTACAAGGGCGAGAAGATCATCCTGATGCAGTCGACCGACATCCCGGTGCTGAACAACGCGGCCCTGGTCACCGCCCAGGTGCTGCGCGACATCGGCATGGACGTCGAGGTGCAGGCCATGGACTGGTCGACACTGACCTCGCGGCGTGCCGAGAAGAAGAGCCCGGCCGACGGTGGCTGGAACATTTTCCACACCTACGCCACGGGGGCCGACGCCACCTCGCCGATCGCGAACATCGGCGTGTCCGGCGGCGGCGTCGAACGGGCCTGGTTCGGCTGGCCGACCGACGAGATGACCGAGGAGCTGCGCGACGCCTTCGCCCGTGAGCCCGATGCCGCCAAGAAGAAGGAGATCATCGACAAGCTCCAGGGCCGGCTGTTCGACCACCTGGTGCCGTACGTGAACTACGGCCAGTGGTTCCAGCCCGTCGCCTGGCGCACGGGACTGAAGGGCGTGCTGGTCTCGCCGGTTCCGTTCTTCTGGAACATCAGCAACTAGAACGGACAGTTTCCGGTCCGGCCGCCGGACTCCGGTCCGGCGGCCGGTCGCATTTTTCGGGCACCATCTGAATGTACGCCTACATCATCCGACGCCTGCTGGCGACGCTGCCCGTGATGGCGGTCGTCGGCATCGCGGTCTTCCTGCTGCTGCACCTGACACCGGGCGATCCGGCGGTGGTGATCGCGGGTGATTACGCGCGTCCGGAAGACATCGAGAAGATCCGCGAGAGCCTGGGGCTGAACAAGCCGCTCTACGTGCAGTTCTTCAGCTGGGCCGGCGCGGTGCTGTCGGGTGACCTCGGCACCTCGATCTTCTCCAACCTCCCGGTCTCCAGGCTGATCGAGCAGCGTCTCGAACCGACGCTCGCCCTTGCGACCGCCACCATCATCTTCGCGATCCTGGTCGCGGTGCCCATGGGCGTGATCGCCGCCTGGAAGGCCGGCACGCTCACCGACCGCACGATCATGGTCTTCGCCGTGCTCGGCTTCTCGGTCCCGGTGTTCGTGATCGGCTACGCCATGATGTGGCTGTTCTCGATCACCCTGGGCTGGTTCCCGGTCCAGGGATACAAGCCGATCGGGGACGGGTTCCTGCCCTTCCTGCGCTCGATCACCCTGCCGACGGTGGCACTGGGCATCATCTACGTGGCACTCATCGCGCGGATCACCCGGGCCAGCATGCTGGAGGTCCTGACCGAGGACTACATGCGCACCGCCAGGGCGAAGGGTCTCGACAACAACGCACTGCTGATCCGGCATGCGCTCAGGAACGCTTCGGTTCCGATCGTCACCATCATCGGTATCGGCATCGCCCTGCTGATCGGCGGTGTCGTGGTGACCGAGAGCGTGTTCAACATCCCCGGCCTCGGGCGGCTGACCATCGACGCCGTGCTCAGGCGCGACTACCCGATCATCCAGGGAGTGATCCTGATCTTCTCGGGCGCCTACGTGCTGGTGAACCTCGCGATCGATCTCTCCTACACCGTGCTCGACCCGAGGATCCGCTACTGATGGCAGACGTTCCCGACACGGCCGTGGCGGTCGACGACCTCGAGGACATCGACCGCCCCGCCGACGCCCGGAGCCGGTTCAAGGACTACTGGCGCCGCCATCCGACGGTCGTCGTCGGGGCGGGCCTGCTGCTGGCGATGGCCGTGATCGCGCTCGCGGCACCCTGGATCGCGCCCGATCCGCTACGGCTCAACCCGATCAACCGGCTGAAGCCGCCCGGCGAGGCCTTCTGGTTCGGCGCCGACTTCCTCGGCCGCGACGTTTATGCCCGGACCGTCTACGGCGGCCAGATCTCGCTGCTGGTCGGGTTCGCGGTTGCCGCGATCGCCACGGTGGTCGGGCTGTCGATCGGCCTGGTCGCCGGCTACGTGCGCTGGATCGATGCCATCGTGATGCGGATCATGGACGGGCTGATGGCGATCCCCGGCGTGCTGCTGGCGATCGCGCTGATCAGCCTGGCCGGCGCGAGCATCACCAACGTCATCATCGCGATCTCCATTCCCGAGATTCCGAGGGTGGTCCGCCTGGTCCGCGCCGTGGTGCTGACGGTGCGCGAGCAGCCCTATGTCGAGGCCGCGGTCTCGGTCGGAACCCGGCTGCCCAAGATCCTGGTCAAGCACATCCTGCCGAACACGCTTGCCCCGCTCATCGTGCAGGCGACCTACGTCTGCGCCTCCGCGGTGGTCATCGAGGCGATCCTCTCCTTCCTCGGAGCCGGCACCCCGCCCGAGATCCCGAGCTGGGGCAACATCATGGCCGAGGGACGGACCTACTTCCAGTTCGCGCCCTGGATGATCTTCTTCCCCGGCATCTTCCTCGCCATCACGGTGCTGGCGGTCAACATCCTGGGCGACGGGCTGCGTGACTCGCTCGATCCGCGCATTGCCAGGCGGATGTGAGCCATGGTGCACGACGGACCGATCCTCGAGATCAGCGAGCTCAAGACCTGGTTCCACACCCGCGACGGCATCGTACGCGCGGTCGACGGCGTGTCGATCCACGTCGACCGGGGCGAGACCGTGTCGATCGTGGGCGAGTCGGGCTGCGGCAAGAGTGTGACCGCCATGTCGGTGCTGCGCCTGCTGCCCTCCCCGCCCGCGCGCGTCGAGGGCGGGCGCATCCTGTTCGACGGCGAGGACCTGCTCGAGGCGAGCGAGGAGCGGATGCGGGAGATCCGCGGCAACCAGATCTCGATGATCTTCCAGGAGCCCATGACCTCGCTCAACCCGGTGATGCCGGTGGGCCGCCAGATCGCGGAGTCGCTCGAACTGCACCAGGGTCTCGGGCGCCGGGCCGCCGCGGACCGGGCGGTCGAGATGCTCGACCTGGTCCAGATACCCGAACCCAGGCAGCGGTCGGGAGAGTACCCGCACCAGCTCTCGGGCGGCATGCGCCAGCGGGTGATGATCGCCATGGCGCTCGCCTGCAACCCGGCGATCCTGATTGCGGATGAACCGACCACGGCGCTCGACGTCACCATCCAGGCCCAGATCCTCGACCTGATGCTGCAGCTCAAGGAGAAGATCGGCGCGGCGATCGTCTTCATCACCCACGACCTGGGCGTGGTGGCGGAGACCGCCCAGCGGGTGGTGGTGATGTATGCCGGGCGCAAGGTGGAAGAAGCGACGGTGGAGGACCTGTTCGCACAGCCACTGCATCCCTACACCCTGGGCCTGATGGGCTCGATACCGAAACTCTCGGCCCGGGCGATCGCTGCCCAGCGCGGCCGGCTGGCCGAGATCCCGGGCGTGGTCCCGTCGCTGCGCCGCGAGGTTCCCGGATGCACCTTCGCGCCGCGCTGCCCGTTTGCCGGCGAGAGGTGCCGGACGGAACGGCCCGAGCTCGAACAACGCCCGGGCAACCGCCTGGTTGCCTGCTGGGAATGGCAGCAGGTGGCGGAGTGCGCGACATGACCGACGCTCCCGACCTGGTGCTCGAGGTGCGCGAGCTGCGCAAGCACTTCCCGGTCCACTCGGGCCTGCTGCGCCGGCAGGTCGGCCTGGTCCTCGCCGTGGACGGGGTGGCCTTCGACATCCGCCCCGGCGAAACCCTGGGGCTGGTGGGCGAGAGCGGGTCGGGCAAGTCGACGGTCGGCAAGACGGTGATGCGCCTCATCGACCCGACATCGGGCGAGATCAGGGTCCGGGGCGAGGACGTGACCCGGGCCGGGACGGCCAGGATGCGCACGCTGCGCCGGCAGATGCAGATGGTGTTCCAGGACCCCTACGCATCCCTCAATCCGCGCCTGTCGGCACGCAGCATCGTGGCCGAGCCGCTGGAGAACTACAGCGAGGTTGCGCGCAGCGAGGTCGACGACATGGTACGGGCCCTGTTCCAGCGGGTCGGGCTCCGGCCCGACCAGATGGTGAAGTACCCGCACGAGTTTTCCGGGGGACAGAGACAGCGCCTCGGGGTCGCCCGGGCCCTCGCGCTGAACCCGGGTCTGATCGTCGCCGACGAACCGGTCTCGGCGCTCGATGTCTCGGTCCAGGCCCAGGTGCTCAACCTGCTGATGGACCTGCAGGACGAACTGGGACTTGCCTACCTGTTCATCAGCCACGACCTGGCGGTGGTCGAGCACATCAGTCACCGGGTCGCGGTGATGTACCTCGGCAAGATCGTCGAGCTGACCGACCGGGAAACCCTGTTCTCCGATCCGCGCCATCCCTACACCCGCGCCCTGCTGTCGGCCGCACCGGTCCCCGAACCCGGCGCCCGGCGCGACCGCATCATCCTGAAGGGCGACATTCCCAGTCCGATCAACCCGCCGTCCGGCTGCCGCTTCCACACCCGCTGCCCGTTCGCCGAGGCCCGCTGCCTGGCGGAGGAACCGGTGATGCGCACCATTGACAGCGGACACCAGGTTGCCTGTCACCTGGTCGAAGAGCAGGCCGGCTGACCCGCAAGGGAGGTTAATCATGTCGCGAAAGCTCACGGTCGCAGCCGCCCAGATGGGCCCGATCGCACGCAACGAGCCCCGCCAGTCGGCGGTGGCGCGCATGTCGGAGATGATGCGCGAGGCGCATGGCAAGGGCGCCCAGCTCGTCGTGTTCCCGGAACTGGCGCTGACCAGCTTCTTTCCGCGCTGGTATCTCGAGGACGAGGCCGAGCTCGATGCCTTCTACGAGACCGGGATGCCGAACGCGGCCACCCGTCCGCTGTTCGATCTCGCCGCCGAGCTCGGGGTCGGGTTCTACCTCGGCTACGCGGAACTGGTGCACGAGGCCGGCGGGAGGCGCCGGTTCAACACCTCGATCCTGGTCGACCGGTCGGGCGCCATCGTGGGCAAGTACCGCAAGGTGCACCTGCCGGGCCACGCCGAGCACGAGCCCTGGCGGCCGTTCCAGCACCTGGAGAAGGCATATTTCGAGCCGGGCGATCTCGGGTTCCCGGTATTCGAGGCCTTCGGCGGAACGCTTGGCATGTGCATCTGCAATGACCGGCGCTGGCCCGAGACCTACCGGGTCATGGGACTGAAGGGGGTGGAACTGGTCGTGCTCGGCTACAACACGCCATCGCACAACCCGCCGGTTCCCGAGCACGACCACCTGATGTGGTTCCACAACCATCTCTCGATGCAGGCCGGCGCCTACCAGAACGGCAACTGGGTGGTCGGCGTGGCCAAGGCGGGTCGCGAGGAAGGCTGTGACCTGATCGGACAGAGCGCCATCATCGCGCCGACCGGGGAAATCGTCGCCATGGCCCAGGGTGTTGCCGACGAGGTGGTGGTCGCGGACTGCGATCTCGACCGCTGCGACGAGATCAGGCGCCAGATCTTCGACTTCGCCCTGCACCGGCAACCGCAGCACTACCAGCTGATCGCGGCCGCGAAGGCGTAGCCCTCCCGGTCAGGCGCCGGCCTCCTCGTTGCGACGCAGGTGATCGAGCACCGCCTCGAGCGGCTCGACGTCACCGAACTTGGCATCGATGTCGAACAGGTTCCATTCCACCGCGCCGGCGATGCGGTCGCCGATGCACTCGCGCACCACGATCGGCCGGAACCCGTCGGCGATGGCGTCCTCCACCGTCGCCCGCACGCAGGCGCTTGCCGTCGTCCCGGTCACCACAACGGTATCGACCCCGGCAGCAACCAGGTAGCTGCCGAGCATGGTGCCGCGAAAGGCGCTGGCCTGTTTCTTGACGATCACCGGTTCGTTGTCGCGGCGCTCCAGCCGCTCGTCGATCTCGACCAGCGGCGTGCCGGTGCGCAGCACCTCGGCCGGGATCTTCCGGCCCCACAGCCCCATGTCGGTGTGCGCGCCCTCGACGACATCGTAGGCGGTGGTGGTAAACACCACCGGCAATCCGCGCGCCCTGAAAGCTGTCAGCACCTCCAGGACCGCGGGAATGATGGTCTCCATGCCCGAACAGGTGAAGGGATTGCCGGGCCGCGTCCAGGCATTGGCGAGATCGATGTTGACCAGGGCCGGCTTGCGTCCCCAGCCGACGCGCCGCTGGAAGCCGCGCTCGTCGTAGAATGCACTGTCGGCCGCAAACAGGGTCTCGAGCGCGTCGCGAAGTCTCTGGTCCATGGCCTCCTGCCGGTTCCGGGCCGATCCGAACGGGTCGTCCAAGACTATCCGAAGGCGGGCTTCGGAACCATCCGGGACCGGAGCGCCACCTTCGGCCCCCTCAGGGCCCCTCCCGCAGGACCGCACCCCGCCTCGAACCCGTGAACCCCGTTCGCCCGTTCTGGCCGGCCGCGACAAGATCGCCGCCGGAAGGGGCCGCAGTGCGCCGCCGGCCTGGCCCTGCACGATGACGACCGGCGCCCGGCCCGGGAGCACACGGGAGACGATCGCCAGGGTTCACCCGCAATCAAGGTCCCGCGGACCGGTGTACTGGCACGACGTTCGTATCCGGGGCCGCTGGACGATATCCGGCGCCGGCGGTTGGCGCTGCCACCACCTTGCCGGAATTGGACGGCAATCCGGCTCCCCACGGGTGCGGAAAGTCGCTGCGCCGAAGAGCCCGTCGCACGGTGGTGCGCTGAAACTCCCCGTGCCTCCCCTCGCCCGGGCGGGTGCCGGCCCGGGTGAAGACGGTCCATTTCGCGACGGTCCCGGCAAGGGCCATCCAGTGGGAGCATCGACATCTGCGCCATGCAGGGCGCTTGCGAACCTGGCGCGGTCACGGTGACCAGACCGGACCGGTCGACCTTCCGAAAGCCGTCGCAATTGTCTGCCCGTGCGGCCATGATCGCGCAGACGTGTGTCCGCGCGCCCTCAGGGGCGCATGCGGGATTTGACATCTGTTGGCTGTCGGCGAACCGGTCCCGTACCCGGTTCCCCGCTCATCGCGGGATGAGTTTCATGGACAGGCAGGATTCGCGATGAGCCAGCAGTTCTCCCGCACCAGGGGTGCCGGCATCGCCTTCATGCTGCTGGGCATCGTGCTGCTCCCGGTCATGAACGCCATCGCGAAGTCACTCACCGCCGACTATCCACTGACCCAGGTCGTGTGGGCGCGATTTTCGGGCCATCTCGTATGGATGGCACTGTTCTTCGGACCATTTCTCGGAACGGCGCTGCTGCGAGCGCATCGTCCCCGGGAAATGATCGGCCGCTCGTTCGTCTTCTTTGCCTCCAACTGCATGTTCATCGCCGCACTGCCCTACGTCCAGCTCGCGACCGCCTCCGCCATCATGTTCACCACACCGCTGGTCGTGGTCGCGCTGTCGGTACCGATCCTGAAGGAGCGGGTCGGGCCGTGGCGAAGCGTGGCGGTCGTCGTCGGGTTCTGCGGCGCGCTTGTCATCATTCGTCCGGGCACGGATGTCTTTCAACCCGCTGCGGTACTGACGCTCCTGTCTGCGATCTGCTTTGCCGGGTATCAGCTGTGGACCCGGCGGCTTGCACCCCACGAGCGCCCGGAGACACTCATCATCTATACCGCGCTTGCCGGCGCCATCGTCATGTCCCTCGTCGTGCCCCTGTCCTGGCGTACTCCGGACACCATCGTGGACGGGTTGAAGTTCGCGGGGGTCGGACTGATCGGCGGGGCTGCTCAGTACTTCATCATCTGCGCCCTGCAGAGAGCACCCGCGTCCGTCGTGTCGCCCATCGGCTACGCGGAGCTCATCACCGCCGCGGCCTTCGGGTACGTGATCTTCAATGACCTTCCCGATGGCTACACCTGGCTGGGCGCAGCCCTGATCGTCGGCTCCGGACTGGTCGCCGTCCGGCGCGAGCGCGCACGAAGCCGCTCGAACGCTCAGGGGTAGCAATCGCGCGGCAGGACGACCCGGCTTCGCGGATCATTCCCGGATGCCGCAGCCGAGGCGTCAATCGAGCGTTCGTTTCCGTGCCGTGCGAGCAAGAAGACGAATGCCACGGACAGTGTGACGCAGGCCGGGGCAGCTTCGCCGGCGCGCGGAACAGCGGTCCCGCAGGTTCGGGCAGGTTGACCGTGCGACGGGTATCCGGGAAATTGCGGCCCGACAATCCGGCGGAACGGGAACGTCGGCGCCAATCCAGATCTCCCGTCTGTACATCCGTGCGCACCTTTCGCCCTGTTGGCAGAACCGACGGGGCGGGCCGGCGTGGCTTCGGCGGCAATTCCGAAGTGAAACATTCCGGGCCGGCGTAGACGGGAAAACAGACACGGGTCCGACCGCGAAGTTCATATCGCGCATTCAGTATACAAACTCTATCCTGACGCACCTCTTATGTATCTCTTTGATCAATGTACCTGCACCCGTCATCGTCCTTTCACGCCACGGCGTTCTTGCGGATCGCCCTTCCGGCTCGGCCGCTTCCCCCGTCCCGGGCTTTCTTCATCGCATCGTTGCGGCGAGACTTCATGTGCAATCGGGAGCGATCTGCCTCCCGCCGTCTGCGGGCGTGACGCCTGTCCCGCCCGGGGGACGGCAGAGCACGGGATCCGGTCCGGCCGCATCAGCTGCCTGTTCCTGCCGACAGGTCATTCCCGGCCCCTGCCCCGCTCCTGCGTACCTGCTACCTCGTGTCCACCAGCGCAACGGCCCGGTTGAGCCCGATCGTGAGCACGTCCTCGTCATCCGGGAGCGACACGTAGATTGCGCCATGCTTGAGCCACGAGCCGTAGAGTCCGATACCGGCCAGGATCGTCTTGCCGGTATCGGGATGGACGCCGATGGTGCGCGGCATCGCAAGGAGCGCGCGCGCCACCTCCGGCGTGATTTCGTCCGGTTTCATCCCCGTGGGCACCGTGCCGCGCGGGGCACGACCGTCCGCGTCATTGTCGCCGAGCTGCACATAGTGTCCGAAGTGACCGTGGCGCAGCGTCAGGAGCAGGCCGGTGTCGGGGTCGGTTCCGAGCGGAACGGGCTCGAGCTTCCGCTGGTGGTCGGCGGGATCGGTTCCCAGAGGCCGGGTGTAACGGCATTCGGGGTAATTCAGGCATCCGATGAAGGCACCGTAGCGACCGAACTTGAGACCCAGCCAACCGTCAGAGCAGGACGGGCACGTGCGCTCGACCGGCCTGCCCGGGGAGGCGGCGAAAATGAAGCGCTCCAGCGCACTCTCCACGGTGGCGCGGATCTCGTCGCGTCCGAGTCCGGCGGCGTTACCCAGAGCCTGCTCGAAGGTACCCCAGAATGAGCCGAGCACGCCCCTGTATGCCATCGCACCCTCGGCCACACGGTCCAGGTCAGCCTCCAGTTCGGTGGTGAAGCGATAGGCGATCCAGGGCTCGAAATACTCTTCCAGGAAGGCGGTGACGATGCGGCCGCGCTCGGTGGGCACGAAATGGCGTCGGTAGAGCACGGCATAGCCCCGTGCGCGCAGCACGTCGACGATCGCGGCATAGGTCGAGGGCCGACCGATGCCGAGCTCCTCCAGCCGGCGCACGAGGCTCGCTTCGGTGTAGCGGGGAGGCGGAAGGGTGAACCGCCGTTCCGATCTCGCTTCCACCACGAACGCTCGCTCGTCCGTAACCATCGCGGGCAGTGCCCGGTCGCGCTCGTCATCACCGCCGTCCTCGTCGCGGCCCTCGCGGTAGAGCCGGAGGAAACCGTCGAACAGGGTCTGCGAGCCTGTCGCGGTGAGCACGATGTCCCCGCTCTCGGACACCAGTTCAACCCGGGTCCTGTCGAGCCTTGCCGCTGCCATCTGGCTGGCGACGGCGCGTTTCCAGACGAGCGCGTAGAGTTTCGCCTCGTCCTCGCCAAGGCGGCCCTCGACCTGGTCCGGCGTGCGTGCAAGGTCGGTGGGGCGGATTGCCTCGTGCGCCTCCTGGGTGTTGCGGGTGCGGGTACGGAACCTGCGTGGATTGCGCGGCAGGTATTCGGAGCTGAAATTTGCCTGAATGAGCCTGCGCACAGCGGCGATCGCGGCTTTCGACATCGTCACGCTGTCGGTTCGGACATAGGTCAGTAACCCCGAGGTCTCGCCATCGAGCTCGACGCCCTCGTAGAGGGTCTGGGCGAGATGCATGGTCTTGCGTACGCCGAATCCAAGCTGGCGCGAGGCTTCCTGCTGCAGGGTCGAGGTGGTGAAGGGCGGGACCGGATTGCGCCTGAGCCTGTCGCGCTCGACGGCGGCGACGCGAAAGTCCCCCTCGCGGATGCGCCGCACGGCCTGCCCTGCCCTGGCGGCGGACCCAATCGCCGTACGGTCGACCAACTCCCCGTCGAGCCGGCTCAGGCGGGCCCGGAAGGCACCGCCGACACCCGTCGAGACAATGGCATCGACCCTCCAGTACTCCTTCGGCTCGAACTCCTCGATCTCGGACTCGCGGGCGCAGATGAGGCGCAGCGACACCGACTGCACCCGACCCGCCGAGCGGACGCCGCGAACCTTGCGCCAAAGCAGCGCCGAGAGGTGGAAGCCGACCAGGTAGTCGAGGGCCCGGCGCGTCTGCTGGGCGCGAACCAGGTCCATGTCGATCTCGCGCGGGCGCGCCATTGCCTCGTGCACCGCTTCCGGGGTGACCTCGTGGAACACAACGCGCTGCACCGTCCTGTCCTTCAGCACGTCCCTGTCCTGGAGCCAGGTGAGCACCTGCCAGGCAATCGCCTCGCCCTCGCGGTCGGGGTCGGTCGCGAGTACCAGGGTGTCGGCATCGCGCAGTGCCGTCGCGATCGCGCCCAGCGTCGGTCCGGCACCAGGCATGATGGTGTAGACCAGCGCGAAGTCCTGCGCGGTGTCGACCGAGCCTTCTTTCGCCGGCAGGTCCTTGACGTGACCCCGGGTCGCAAGGACCTGGTAGCCGGCGCCGAGATAGTCGCGGATCGTCCTTGCCTTGGCCGTGGATTCAACGACGACAACGTGCATGGCGTTTCCTCCCGATGCACGCCGCACAGGCCCCGTGGCGCCCCCCTGGCCGCCGCGGCGATGGCCTGTTGCGCAGTGCCGAAGCGGCTTCCGTGTCCTCGCTCCCCGGCGTGCTGCGCCGAGATAAATAACGATTTGATAAATGGATGAAAAATACCGTTAAGTTTCGTATCTATACCAACAAGGTATGGGTGTATTCAGATACGATTGATACGTTCCAAGAAGACGTTGAAAGAAGCCAAATCACCCCCATGTCAATCGATAGGAGCAACCCCGACAGGACAATCGAACGAGGGGAACGGTACGATGTTCGAGACGCGGAGCGAGGTGGAACAGTTACTCGCAGTAGCCGAAACCGGTCGGATCGTCGCCGCGGCCCAGCGCCTCTCGATAAGCCAGCCTGCGCTCACCCGTGCGGTGGCCAAGCTCGAACGCCGCGCTGGCGGTGCGCTCTTCGAGCGCCTGCCGACTGGCGTTCGTCTCACCGCGCTCGGTGACGTGGCGCTCGAACGGGCAAGGCGGCTGCTGCGCGAGTTCACCGAAACCGACGAGCACATCGGCGAGACCGTCGACGGACGGGACGGACGGTTCCGGGTTACCGCCGGGCCGATGTGGATGCAGGCGGTAATCGCCCCTGCGGCGCTTCGCTTCCAAAGTGTCTGCCCCGGCGTCGGCCTCAGCCTTCGCACCATGCCCTTCTCCGAGGGCGTGCGCCTGCTCGAGGGCGGGGCGAGTGACCTGCACTGTGGCGGGATCGATGGCGGGCAACCGCTGCCCGGGTACCTGCGCCGCGAACCGCTTCTCCAACTCACGGCTGGCATCGTTGCCCGGCACGATCACCCGTTTCACGCCGCGCGGCCCACGCCGGAAGACCTCGTACACAGCCCCTGGCTCGACTGTTCCTCCTCGGCGCCCACGGCGGCAGAGGAGAGCGGTCCATCGCTCGCCGACGTCCTGGAGCAACTGCGCGTGCGCACCGGCGAGCGCGCGGGGCCGGTGCTCCGTGCGGGCGTCACGGGGTTCCTCCTCCTCGCCGCGGGTCCCTGGCTCTCCTGGCTTCCGCTCGCGTTTCTCGCGCGTCTGCCAGGGCTCGGCATCGCACCCCTGGCACTCAACTTCGGGCGGCGGCGCTACCGCGCCGGGCTGGTGGTGCGCCGCTCGGCCGAGGACCTCAAGCCCGTGCGGCTATTCGAGGAAATCGTGCGCGAGATCGTGCTCGAAAGACCTCGCTGAAGGAACAGTCGCTTCCGGATTGACGGCGGGGCGCGTGGAGGGGGGTGCCCGGCCTCCCCAAGCTCCTCGAACGGCACACCGCGGTCGATGAGATTACGTCGGCAGCGGGATGGAAGAACGGCCCTGGCCCATCTCTCGGTGGTTTGCACGATGCCCGTGAAGAAGCGCTCGAGGCCCTCCGCCCGGAGATCAACGAGTTCGGGGCCATCGACGGGCCTGTCACCGCCGCCATGCACTTCAAGCCGGACCTCGCAGGTGGCGGTGTCAACACCTGCGAGCTTCTTCAGGACCGGCCCGGGGATCAGTGGCGTGCCTGTTCGATCACCTGGCCATCGAGCTCGATGCAGTGTGACGCGCTGCCCTGTGCTGACAGGGAATCACTCGAGCCCACCGTTGCGAAGACCGACCGTTTCGGTCGGCCATCGCTCCTCGTGCGCCCCGCCAGCGAAGAGCCGCTTCATCACCGCCGACGATGCGCCGCCGGGGTACTGCGCGTGGCGGGCGGCTTCGGTCCGCGGGCCCGGCCGCGGACCTGCTTCCGTTGGCGTTGGCGCTCCAGGTGCTTGAGCGCTTCACGCCGGCTTGGCGCGGAGGGCTCGGGATGCGCGTCCACGAAGGTCGTCACCCATCCCGGATCGGTTCCGGAATGTTCGCGCAGCGCCCAGCCGATGCCCTTTCGCAGAAAGAACTCCGGGTGGCCGATGGACGGCCGGATCGCTTCGGTGAGCAGCTTCGTGTCCGTCCCATGCTTCGCGCGGAGCTGCGCCAGAATGGCGGTGCGCCGCTTCCATATGTTGCCGTCCGTCGCCCATTCCCGGAGGATGGTCCTTACCGGGCGTGGATCAGCGGCGAGCATGGCCCCCACCCCGCGGCCGGCAATCGCGTCGACGTAGTCCCACCAGGCGCCGGTGACCACCATCTCCTCGATCATGGGCAGGCGCGCCGGCCCGAGCCACCTCGAATGGCGCCGGAAGAGCAGCAGTTCGACCGCCGCGTAGCGTTCCTCGTGGTGGGCGGCCCTGCGCCAGAGGTCGAGAACGGCCGCTTCCCAGGCGTCGGCGTCCGGCAGCGGCCGCCTCGCAAACACCGCTCCCGCGATGCGACGGCATTGCGGAACGCCCACCCCCAGGAAGGGCATGTCCGATTTCATGTATGCCTGCTGCTGCGGTGCCCTGAACGGGTCGGCGGCGTTGCGCAGCGCGACAATGACGGATTCTCGAATGTTCATCGCCCGACCGGGTCGACGTCCTCGCCCTTCTCCCTCACCTTCGACCACGCCCAACTCCATGCCATCCGGCGGCAAAGACAGGCTCACCAGCACGGATCGCTTCTCTTGACCTGCCCGGATCCCTCCTGTGGCGGTGCGGCGTGCCGGAGCCGTTGCATGGCCGCGTCGAAAGTGTAGACCGCGTTCAGCGCCTGACGAGCCTCCGATGCGGTCTTCAGCGCCTTGTACACGATGAGCGCATCCGCGAAACCGGCGCCACTCGCCAACCCGGCATCGCCTTCCCTCACCGACGCAGGGTCGCGGTACGCCTGCACGGCGCGCCACACGACCCGATCGTCCTCGAACCGGATGTTCGGCTCGCTGAACAGCCGTTCGAGGACGGCCACCAGATCAGGTCTGGTCAGGCGGTACTTGGGACCGGAGAGCGTCCAGACGGTTTCCACCAGCACGACGTCCGTCACGAGGACGGTCTCCGCAGTATCGAACACGGCGTCCGCGCGCGTCGCCTGGGCCTCGTCGTCGTGCAGCAGATACCGGAGGAGGACGCTGGTATCGATTGTTACCAAGACGTCGATTCGTCCAGCCCGTCTTGCAGCGACCTCTCGTCGCTGACGTCGGGATCGCCAACCACGTGGCGGAGGGTCCCCCTGGCTGCCCCGGCCGTCTTGCGAACGATGGTGATGCGGCCATCGGCGACGTAGCTGCGGTACCCGTCCCCCGGCCCGACCCCGACCTCCCTGCATTGATCGACGGGGAGCGAGATCTGGCGCTTCGCGCTCACTCGCGGCATGAGATCGTCCTGCCCGGAATGTCCGGTTCCAACGAACAGCACGCCTGTCTTTACTCTCCTTCAATTTGTAAAGAAGAGAAACGGGACAGCGCCCGGAACCACGCGCGGCATTTCAGCGCGGACCGGTCCGGTCGGGAACGCGCGCCTGTACGCGAATCAAGCGTCGCCGAGCGCCTCCCGGAGGAACCGGAAGACGAACGCCCGCAGGTGGGCGCGCCCGGCGTTGCCGGCCGCTCCCGAGTGTCCGCCCTCCACGTTCGGTCGTGTTTGCCCCGCGCCCGTCTGCGCAGAGTTCGACAAGCCTGCATGAACCGGTCAGTATCACCGTCTTGAGGTACTCGTGGAATTGGTCGGGAATTCCGCAAGCGCGGCGGTCGCGCGGGCGTGCATGCCGGCGCGTAGTCAGAGTGATGGTCTCGCGCGCTTTTCTGCATGCACGGGAGTACATCGGGCTGAAATAATCCCGCCAAGGCGCGCATGGTTGAGGTTGGCAGGGGTTGGCCGGGGCACCTCGAATGGGTGAGTTGACGTGTGTTGCCCGATTGGCACGTTCGTCGTGAAGACGGACGCCCCTTGTTTCCGGGGGTTTCGGGACTTCGCGCGCCCGGACGCGGCGGGCGGGACAAGCCCGGCTTCGGCGTCGTAGAGATGGATTACATCGAATCCCGCGCCCGCGGCACGTCCGGCGATCCGGCGGCCCGAAACACCGCCGGCGGCGATACCGCGGCGTGCTGAGCACAAACGGAGGCTATGAATGTCGTACATCGAGTATTTCTATTCCGCCCACTCGGCCTTCGCCTACCTGGGCTCGGCACGCCTCGCGGTGATCGCCCGTGCCGCCGGGCGACGGATCGCGCACAGGCCGGTCGATCTGAACAGGGTGCTCGAAGGCGCAGGATCGGTACCATTTGCCAAGCGCACCCCCGCCCAGCGCGCCTATTTCTTCGCCACGGAGATCCAGCGCTGGTCGCGATACCGCAACGCTCCGGCCATGGATGGAAGGCCAACGCACCACGACAACAGCATGGCTCTCGCCCACGGCATGCTGATCGCCGCCATGGAACGGGACATCGACGTGGATCGGCTTGCCCATGCAATGCTGGAGGCGCACTGGCGCGACGACGCGGACCTGGCGGATCGGGCAACCCTCGCACGGCTTGGCCACACGGTCGAACTGGATTCCGAAACACTGCTCGAGCTCGCGCTGGCACCTGAAATACAGGCAGTCCACGCGGCCAATACCGAGGAGGCGATCGCCCGTTCGGTGTTCGGTTCCCCGACCTATTTCGTCGACGGCGACATGTACTACGGCCAGGACCGGCTCGAACTGATCGAGCACGCACTGCGCGAGACCCACGGCGGCACGTAGCAGATACGCATCGTCGCGCCGACGGCTCCGCCGGATGACGAAACGCCGGGGAAGGATGGGGCGGCGGCCTTGACCAGGAGGAGACGGAACCCCGGGCAAAAATGAACCGGACCGGCGCACACGCCACCCGGTTCCGGCCCTGGAAGCAGGTTCCGGGACCGGCGCGTCCTGCCGGCGCGCACAGCTGATCGCCAGGCACCGGATTCGGTGACCGCGCGCGGCGGGACTATTCCCAGTCCGCCTCGCGCAGTGCCGGCACGTAGCGGCGGCTGACCGGCACTTCGGACCCGTTTTCCAGAACAACCACGGTCCGCCCGGCGCGCCGCATGATCCTGCTGACCGCGGCCCGCGCTATCCAGTGCGAACGGTGAACCTGCATCCCCTCGGTTGTCCCCAGTTCCCTCAGCGCGTCGCCGAAGCGCATCAGCACCAGGTCCGAGCCCCTGTCGGTGTGGACCTCGACATAATGGTCGCGCATCTGAAGGTGCAGCAGCCGGCCGCGCCGGGCCAGCGGCAGGCGCTCGAGCAATGGCGGAACGACAGCCGCACCCGCGGTCCGCTGCCCGGAATCCCCCGTAGCCGGCGGCACGGCGAAGGGAGCGCCGGAACCGGAGATCAGCGGCAGTTCGATCATCGTCCAGACGATCAGGCTCAACGCCATGTGGACCAGCGCCACGGCCAGGAACAGCTCACCGCTCGGAAACGCCTCCGGCGGCGAGGCGGAAAACAGCAAGATCAGGGCGGATACCAGCGCCGTTCCCGGCACGGCGGCGGCGAGGCTGCCGCCAAGGACACAGACGATGACCGGCACACGACCGGAAAACCACGTCACCGCAGGCAGGATGCAGGCGAGGGCTAACGCCCAGTTGCCGGCAACCGAAAGGACCCAGTAGGCCATCCGTTCGCCGAGCGGCATCCGCAGGTAGGTACCGAACGGGCCGAGATAGCCGAGGAACAGGACCGCGATGGCGAGCCCCGCCAGGTGCCAGCGCAGACGGCGCCAGGTGAACCATTCGCGAAACGTGAATTGCCGCTGCGGCGCCGTTCGCGAAGGATTCCGTCTGTTGACGCAATCGCCGTTGGACATTCCCGTCCCCCGTGCTTCCTCAACGACACGCAACATACGCACTCGAAAGGGAGTACCAAAGAATGAAGCGGATTCCTCTCCTTCTCGCCGCAGGAGTGTTTCTCTCCGGTCTGCCGGCGCTGACCACACCCGGGATCGGTGGCGCGGCGCTCGCCGCGGAACTGACGATCGCGGTCAGCGGCATCACGTCGGCCGAGGGGCGGGTCTATGTCTCGGTCCACCGCGAGGGTGAGAACGTCTCCTTTCCCGACACCGAAAGTGCTATCGCCGGCGCATGGCGCCTGGCGCGAGAGGGCGGGTTCAACATCTCGTTCTCCGGTCTGGAACCCGGCCGGTACGCCGTGAGCGGCTTTCATGACACCGACGACGATGGCGAACTCGACGCGAACCTGCTCGGCGTTCCCACCGAGAGCTTCGGCTTCGGCAACGGCGCATTGGGCCTCTTCGGCCCCGCAAGCTTCGAGGACTCCTCGATCGCCCTGAAGCAGACGGAAACGATCCGGCTGCCGATCGGAGAGTCCGGTCCCGCCGCTTCGGCAGACCGGAAGAGCGACCAATGACGATCAGCGGTATTCCGCGCCGCGGACTTCTGGCTGCGTCGGCCGCCTGCGGCCTGGCGCACCTGGCCCCTTTCGCGTCCGCCCTGGCCGGTGCCGGCGAGAACTGGAGCGACGCCTTTGACGCCGCGCTGGAACGCGACGGGATGCTGCTGGGCTGGAAGACGCCACCGGACCGGCTGGACACCGCCGCGCTCAGCGTCTCGGGCACCTGGCCGAACGGGCTGAGCGGCCGCTTCTACCGCAATGGCCCGTCGATACATGACCGTTTCGACCGCCGCTACAGTCACTGGTTCGATGGCGACGGCATGATCCAGGAATTCGCCATCGACGGTGGAAGGATTGCCCATCGCGGCAGGGTCATCCGAACGCCAAAGCTGGACCGGGAGGACGCGGCCGGGCGACGACTCCACGATGGTTTCGGTACCCACCTGCCGGGCGGCGCGCCGCTGCGGGGTCCGGACGGCATGAACGCCGCCAACATTTCCGTGCTGCACCACGGGGGCGAACTTCTCGCGCTGTGGGAGGGTGGCTCCGCCACCCGGCTGAACGAGTCCACGCTGGCGGCCGAGGGCTTCAAGAGCTGGAGCCCGGAACTGGACGGCGTCGCCTTCTCGGCGCACCCCAAGCGCGATCCGCAGGACGGCACGCTGTGGAATTTCGGCATCCACCTTGCCCCGCAGCCGGCGATCGTCCTCTATCACATCGGTCGTAGCGGCCAGATGCTCGGCGTCGGCCTCGTCGATGCCGGTCCGCTCGGCCTGGTCCACGATTTCGCAATGACGCGGCGTTCCCTGGTGTTTGTCATCGAGCCTTTCCTGTTCGATCCGGCCCGGCTGGGCAGCGCCAGCTTCCTCGACGCCCACACCTGGCATCCACAGGCGGAGACCCGGGTACTGGTCATCGACAAGGCCGATTTCAGTGCGCGCCGCTGGCATGCCCTGCCCGCAGGCTTCGGCTTTCATTTCGGCAACGGCTGGGAGGACACCGACGGGTCGATCCGACTGGACTATTGCCGGGCACGCGACCCGGGCATCCTGACGGAAACGCTGCGATACGTGATGAAGGGTGAATTCATCGCGTCGTCGCCGCTGCGCTACACGCAGGTCCTCCTGCCGCCAAAGGGCGACGGCAGGATCGTCCCCCACGCCCAGGATGCGGAGTTCGCCAGGGTGGCACCGGCCGTCGTCGGCCGGCGGCACCGCTACGTCTACACCCTCGGCTCGCCTGCGGAACCGGTCGGCTGGACATTCCGCACCGTCGCCAGACGCGATCTCGAAACAGGTGCAATCGAGACATTCGACTACGGCCCCGGCAGGATCCCGGAGGAACACCTGTTCATCCCGAAACCGGGCGGGAGCGGGGAGGACGACGGCTGGCTGATCGGCACGGTGCTGGACTGGAAGGCGGGCCTGACCGGGTTGTCAGTGTTCGACGCCAGGGCAATTCCTGCCGGCCCCCTCGCCCAGGCATGGCTGCCCTATCCGCTGCCGCTCGGTTTCCACGGCACGTTCGTTCGAGGCTGATCGTGGCACCCAGCAACACAGTGGTGTGGATACGTCCGAACCCGGCCCGCGCGTGTGACCATGGTGGCATGGTTCCACGCTCCGGTGGCATGCGGCATTGCCCCCTTCGCGTCCGAAGGGAGCAACGGGACGGGGACTGCGTGGCACACGCGGTGCAGCGAACCCCGATCGGGACACATCCGCATTGCGCCGAGCCGGAGCCGTCGAGTTCGATCTCCGGCAGGTTGGTGCTGATCATTGAGAGGCCGTCGGACGCCGCTTCCCGCGCTGCATCGTCCCGGCAACGGGTTCCAACAGGGACCTGATGGCTTCAGGCGGCTCCGGGTCCATGCGCCCAGATCCTCGACCGGGAAGTGATTGCGACAGACCGGGAGAGGCTCGCCGCGACCCACAGCATCGCGCTCGTGCTCGTGTCCCATCGGATGCCTTGCCGGTTCCACACCGTATCATTGGTTGGAAGCACCGCCGCGACATGCGCAGGCCACCGAGCTGTACTCGCATCGGGGACGGTGGGAAGGCAGTGTCCCGGTCCGGATCCGCGTCACTCTGGGTGTTGAATCGGGCAACAGAGCTCAGGCCCAATGATAGTCAATCAGGCAATTCCACAAAAAATTGTTGATAGTACCCCTTGGGAAACCACATTGGCGCCGATTGAGCATTTGCCTGCCGTGACCCCGTGTCACCGGTCTCGCGAACCTGGATGGGGCGCAGTCGAGCCTCCCCGGTTCCCGTGGCGCCCGTGTGCGTGCGATACGGGATCTACAAAGGATGCGAAGCAATCGGCGCGCAGGGTGGACGCTTCACCGGTCACCACCGGCACAGCGGGGCCCGCGCTGCTCGCGTCCTGTTGCCACCCCGGCCGGATTGACGGGTCGTCTGCGGCGGTTCGTCAGCAGACGTAGTTCAGGCCGAGACGGCCGCCGTCGACGTAGATGGTCTCGCCGGTGATATAGCTCGCCTTCTCGCTCGCGAGGAAGGCGACCACCTCGCCGATTTCCTCGGGTGTGCCGAGCCGCTTCAGTGGCGTGCGCGACATCACCATCTCGAGTGCCGCCGGATCGGCATTGACCGATGCCAGCATTGCGGTGTCGATCGACCCGGGACCGACCGCGTTCACCCGGATGCCGTGCGGCGCCAGCGCCAGCGCGCTCGCCCTGGTCAGCTGCGCCAGTCCACCCTTGGACGCGCAGTAGGCCGCGATGGACGGGATCGCGACCTGGGCATTGATCGAGGACATGTTCACGATGGCGCCGCCGGTCCCCGCCTCGATCATCGAGCGTGCTGCCCTCTGGGTCGCGAGAAACGGGCCGACGAGATTGACGCCGATCACCCGGCGGAAACTGTCGAGCGAGGTCTCGAGAAAATCACCGGGTTCGGCGATCCCGGCACAGTTCACCAGCACCGAGAGCGGCCCGACCTCGCGGCCGATGCGGTCGAACAGCTCGTCGACCGCACCGGGATCGCCCATGTCGCAGGCAAGGCCGAGACCGCCGATCCCGTCAGCGGCGTCACGCACCCCCTCGGCGTCGATGTCCGCCAGCACCATGCGGGCGCCGTCGCGGGCAATGGCCTTCGCGCAGGCAAGTCCTATCCCCCGGGCCGCACCCGTAACCAGCGCCGTTCTGCCTTCCATCGCGCACCTTCCTTCCCGTCATCGTCACTGGTCCTGCGCGCCCGCTTCCCACCACCAGGTGTCGAGCGTGACACCGTAGAGCGGTGTTACCGCCGGCCGGAGGAGCCCCTTCTGCCAGGCAACCCGGTCAACCCTCTGGTGGTAGAGCGGCACCACGTAGCGCCCCGACAGCAGCAACCGGTCGAGCGCGCGGGCCGCAGCGACAAATTCCTCGCGCTCCCGAGCCTCGGTCAGGTGCCGGATCATGGCGTCGACCCCGGCCGAGCGCACGGCGGGATAGTTGCGCGATCCCGGCCGGTCGGCCGCTGCGCTGCCCCAGAAGTGTTCCTGCTCGTTCCCCGGCGAGAGCGAGTTGTACCAGAAGTTGAAGACCAGATCGAAATCATACTCGCTCAGGCGGCGCTGATACTGCGCCCGGTCCACGGTCCGGATCTTCAGTGTGATCCCGAGGCGTTGCAGGGAATCGGCATAGACACCGGCCAGCCGTTCGAGCCTCGGGTTTGCCAGCAGCAGTTCGAACTCCACTGCCCTGCCGCTACCCGCATGGCGCAATGCCCCGTCCTCGACCCCGAACCCGGCCCCGCGCAGCAGCATCAGTGCCTGGCGCAGGTTGGCACGGTTCCGCCCGTCGCCGTCCGACCGGGGCGGCCGGTAGCCGTTCGCAAGATCATCCGGCGGTATCTCGTCCAGGAACGGGCGCAGCAGCGCGCGTTCGCGGGGTCCGGGAGGGCCGGCTGCCGCAAGCTCGCTGTTGTCGAAATGGCTCCGGGTCCTGGTATAGGCCCCGTGCAGCAGCGTGCGGTTGATCCACTCGAAGTCGAGCGCGTGGATCAGGGCCTCCCGCACCGCGCGCCGGTCGAGCGGCGAGCGGCGCGTGTTCATCGCGATCGCATACATTCCCGACGGCCGGCCATGCGCGATCTCCGCGCGCTCGACCTGGCCTGACCGGTAGGCCGGAAAGTCATAACCGCCAGCCCAGCGTCCCGCGTCGCCTTCGACCCGGACCGATGACTCGCCGGCCTTGAAGGCCTCGAACGCGGTTGCCTCGTCGCGGTAGTAATCGTAGCGGATGGTGTCGAAGTTGAACCTGCCGCGATTGACCGGCAAGTCGCGGCCCCAGTAGTCCGGGTCGCGTTCGAGCACAACCGCGCGGCCCGGCTCGACCGAGGCGAACCGGTACGGCCCGCTCCCGACCGGGGCCATCATGCCCGTGCTCGAGAAGTCGACCCCCTCGTACACCGATCTCGGCAGCACCGTCATCAACCCCATGATCAGCGGCATCTCGCTGTCAGACGGCTGCGCGAAGGTCATCCGGACCGCCAGCGGGCCCACCTGATCGCACCGTTCCACCCTGGAGTAGAAGCTGCGCTGGTTGGCACGGCCATGATCACGCAACAACTTCCACGAGAAGATCACGTCATCGACGGTCACCGGTTCCCCGGTATGGAACCGGGCCCTCGGATCAAGGTGAAAGGTGATCCACGACCGGTCGGGAGGAACCTCGACCCGCTCGGCGATCAGGCCGTAGAGCGTGAACGGTTCGTCACGTGACCGGGCAAGCAGCCGTTCGAACACGAAGTTCGAGATACCCGCGCCGGCAACGCCGACCAGGGAATAGGGATTGAGCGTGTCGAAGGTCCCGACCGGGGTCATGCGCAGCACGCCGCCCTTCGGCGCGTCGGGATTGACGTAGTCGAACCGGGCGAAGCCGTCCGGGTACTTCGGGCTGCCGTGCATGGCGATCGCGTGCATCGGCGCCTGGGCATGCGCCGCCGGTGCAAGCAGCAGCGACAGACCGAGGGCGACCGCGCCGAACCGGGTCACGCAAACCCCCGCGGCCTGAGCCCGGTCTGGAACCAGCAGATGAACCCGTACATGTCGAAGACCGGCAGACCGGTATGACGCGCGATGTCGTCGGCATAGGGCGTCATGTTGGTGCACTCGAGCAGGATCGCGCCGAGCGAAGTGGATCGCCGGCCCAGCTCGTCGGCGGCCGCGATCAGGTCGGCGCGCGCGGCATCGACGTCGAGGCGCGTCTCGTTTCCGATTATCACCCGGCTGAACTCGGTGCCGGTCCCGTCAGTGCCGACGATCACCGCGTCCGCCGGCACGCCGGCCGCCCCAAGATGGCGCTCTGTCAGGGTCTGCGCCGAGATGGTGAGGATGCCGATCTCGCGGTCCGGCGGCAGCAGGCTGCGGATCATCCCGTACTGCATCAGCGACGACGTGGCGACGGGGACCCGGACCGCGGCGGCCAGTTCGGCCTGAAACAGCGACAGGAACCCGCAGTTGGTGGTGATCCCGTCACAGCCCGTGTCCACCAGTTCGCGGGCCGCATCGATGAAGGCGCCGGACAGGCCCTCGGCCTGTCTGCGGACCACGCGGTCGGGAGTGGCATGCCTGACCACCTTGTAGTGCACCGGAAACGGCCAGGTTCCGGCATTGCCGATATCGCCCGGAATCCGGGGGAACCGGGCATCCAGCATCAGGATTCCGACACTGGCCCCATAGACAGACTTGCCGCCCAGTGCAATTTTCCCCATCAGGAACCTCCGCTTGCCTCACCACGCACCGACCCCTGAGAGACAGTATCGTGCCCCGGATCAATGCCGACCGACTGATGACAGACCTTTCCCGACTGCGCGCCATCGGCGCCTTTGGCACCGGCGTGGTCCGCCCCGCCTTCAGCGCGGAGGACATGACCGCCCGCCGCTGGTTGCAGGACCGGTTCACCGAGGCGGGACTGGAGACCGTCATCGACGGGGTCGGCAACGTGTTCGGCCGCTCGCCGCGGCCCGGGCCGGCGCTCCTGGTCGGATCGCACTCCGACACCCAGCCCCGCGGCGGATGGCTCGACGGGGCGCTCGGCGTCATCTACGCGCTCGAGATCGTGCGCGCGCTCGCCGAGGATGCGTCCACGGCCGACTATGCGGTGGACGCCGTCTCGTGGCAGGACGAGGAATCGAACTTTCTCGGCTGTCTCGGCAGCCGGTCCTGGTGCGGAGTGCTCGACGTCGAGGAGGAACGCGCCGCGCACGGTCGCGATGGCGAGAGCCTCCAGGACGCGCTGGTCAGGACCGGGCTTGCCGGGGTACCCCGACTGGTCCGCGAACCCGGGCGTCACGTCGGGTACCTCGAGGCGCACATCGAGCAGGGACTGGTGCTCGAGGACGCCGGCGAGCAGCTCGGCGTCGTGACTTCGATCGTGGGCATCCGCGGCATGGAACTGACCTTTACCGGCGAGACCAACCATGCCGGCACCACGACCATGGCCCGGCGCCGTGACGCCGCCACCGCCCTGTTCGAGGTGGCTCACCGCATCAATACCATCTTCCCGGAGCGCGCCGGGCCGCACACGGTCTGGACTATCGGCAATGTCTCGCTCGAACCCGGTGCGGCTTCGATCATTCCGGGTCGCGCCACCCTGATGCTGCAGTTCCGCGACCCGGATGACGGGGTACTCGACAGGCTCGAGCAGACGGCCACGGAGCTGTGCGACGAGATCGCGGCCCGCGGGCGCATCGGGGTGGCCGTGCGCCGGACCCGCAGCCCGGTCCGGCCATCCCTGATGGACACCGACCTGCAGGACCACATCGCGGCGGCCGCGCAGGCGGTGGCGCCGGGGCGCTGGCGCAGGATGCCGAGTGCCGCGGGACACGATCCGATGGTGATCCACCACTGCCTGCCCTGCGGCATGCTGTTCATCCCCTCGATCGGCGGCATCAGCCACGATTTCACCGAGGACAGCCACACCGAGGACATCGTTGCCGGCTGCCAGGCGCTCGCGGACGCGACAGCGTCCGTCCTCGCCGCGGCACGTGCCCGCGCCGGATGATCACACGACCTCGATCCGGTCCACCCGGGACGGGTAGAAGGCGATGTGGCCATCGATGACGCCGGCCTCGTCGTAGGGCGTTTCATAGGACCAGGCCGCATCCTGCGACACCTGGTCGCCGACCCGGATCGACCAGTAGCTCGCGGTGCCCTTGAACGGACAGTAGGTGCTGTGCTGCGAGCGAACCAGCAGCCCGGCCCGGACATCCGCAGCCGGCAGGTAGTGGACGACCGGGTAGTCCGCCTCCCGCAGGGCGACGGCGCCCTGGCTGTCGGCGATCACCTCGCCATTGAAGGTCACGACAACCCGCCCGGGCTCGGGCCGGTAGTCGAGCTCCCGATCGGGGTGCCGGAGGAATCCGGGCGCCGGTCCGCCAGCCATCGTGCACCTCCACTCCCAGGGACGGTCAGAGTTCCGGCATTGGCCAGCCCCTGCGCCGGCACGCTGCCTCGAGCGTGTTGCGCAGCAGGCAGGCAATGGTCATCGGCCCGACGCCGCCGGGAACCGGGGTGATGGCGCCCGCGACCGCGCGCGCCTCGTCGAAGGCGACGTCGCCGACCAGCCTGGTCCGGTCCGGTCCGCGCTCGGGCGCGGCAATCCGGTTGATCCCGACATCGATCACCGTGGCTCCGGGGCCGATCCAGTCGCCGCGGATCATTTCCGGGCGGCCCACGGCCGCCACCAGTATGTCCGCCCCGCGGCAGACCGCCGGCAGGTCCCTGGTGCGCGAGTGCGCCACCGTCACCGTGCAATGTTCCCGGGTCAGCAAAGCCGCCATCGGCTTGCCGACAATGTTGGAACGCCCGACGATGACAGCGGTCTTGCCGGACATGTCCCCGAGCTGCTCGCGCAGCATCAGCAGGCACCCGAGAGGCGTGCAGGGAACCGGAGCCTCGCCCCCGGTCACCAGCAGGCCGACATTGACCGGGTGGAAACCGTCGACGTCCTTTACCGGATCAATGCGGTCCAGCACCCGCCCGGCATCGATGTGGTCGGGCAATGGCAGCTGGACCAGGATCCCGTCCACGTCGTCATCGCCATTCAGCCGGTCGATCTCGTCAAGCAGCTCGGCCTCGCCGGTATCCCCGGACCTGCGGTATCCGAGTGAGCGGATGCCGCATTCCGCCGCCAGCCGGTTCTTGCTGTTGACGTAGACCGAACTCGCGGGGTCATCGCCGAGCTGGACAACCGCAAGACCGGGGACCGCGCCGTGACGTTCTTCCAGGTCCGCGACGGCCTTAGCCACGCGGGCCCGCAGCTCTGCCGCCCTGGCCTTGCCGTCGATCAGTACCGCTTCGGTCATTCGCAACTCCCTCGTGCCCGGTTCAGCCGCTGTGCTGAAGCTTGAGGTCGACGATGAAGAAGTCGCGCACGAATACCAGGATCAGCACCAGGATGATCGGCGAGATGTCGATTCCGCCGAAAGCGGGGATGAACCTGCGGATCGGCTGCAGCACCGGTTCGATCAGCCGGTAGAGCACTTCCATTACCCTGTAGACCAGCCGGTTGCCGGAGTTGACCACACCGAAATGCAACAGCCACCCGAGCACGATGTAGATGAACAGACACCAGATGTAGAGGGTGATGACGGTGTCCAGGAGATTGGCGATCGCGTACATCCGACCCGTCCCCGAATTCCGGTTCATTCAGACACCCGGCACCGACGGGGCCTGGCCTGCCATCGGCCGGTCCGCTTCGGTCCGTACCTGCAGATGGTGAACCTACTTGAACGGGGTGCCGGCCGCCACTATGTTTCGCGCTGGCGCGTGGGGCCGTAGCTCAGCTGGGAGAGCGTCGCGTTCGCAATGCGAAGGTCGGGAGTTCGATCCTCCTCGGCTCCACCATCCGCCACCACCACATCCGTGCCGACTGTCCGCAGGGACGAACCGCTGCGCGCGCCTGGCGTAAGACACCATGCGGACAGCCGCGTCCCGCATCACCGGGAGTATCGACCGGGAACCTCATGCAGATCGAAGCGAATACGCCGACCCCAGCGACTCACAGGTACGTCCGCCCGTACAAGGTTTGATCGCGTCACGCTTGGCGGATGTCATTTGGCTCGTGACGAATCTCCATATTCAATCAGTTCGGAGCCCGTTCGACGATCCCAGGCTTGCGTCGGCGGCTATCGCGGCTTTGAGCCGAGCCGACGCGATGGGTTTGCTGCCGGGGCGGATAACATGTCTGGACGCCACCGCCATGCAAGGACTTGCAACGGGCATGGCGGAGGCTGGCATTGGCCACGCCCGTGCTGGACCAAGTGCGCGGCATGGTGATGCTCAGCCAGACCTGCGACGTCATCGGAAGTTGTCACGCCCGGCCATTCGTCGAAGTCGCACCGCTGGTGGAGGTGCCCGAGCCATGGATGGAGGGGATCCCCCGCCTCAAGCGACCCGCCTTCGCCTTTGTTCCGGCCACCTCCGCGGCCCGTCTGGTCGCAGACCTCGACCGCTGCATGACTGTCGAGAAGGCCCCTGTCGCCAGATGGACCCGCATCCACGGCTGGGGGAGCAACGAGGAGTTGCGCGCCTTCTCCCAATCCCTCGCCCGCAAGCGATCACGCTTCGCCTTTCCCGACGGTTTCGTTGCCGCGGCCAGCGGCCTCCAGGCGCATATGGTTGCGAGGCACAACAGGCAGACGGACGAAGGCGCCCATCTCCGGGCGCTGCGCGAGACCCGAGTGCGCGCCGCGCCATCCTGGGACGCCCGCCAGGTCTGGTTGAACTGGTGGTTCGTCAAGGACGACGACCCGCAGCACGTCCCCGCCGACTGGCCGGCACACCTTGATCGGTGGCTTGACCTGTTCGAGCAAGACGAGGGCGGCCGGTTCCGCCTCGACGCGCCCATCGCCTGCCGGCTGGAGGACGTGACGGCGCGCGACTACGTCGACAGCGACCGGCTCGGCCTCGATCGACTTTCTGTGACTTGAGCGGCGGCATGGTCGCCGCAATGGCGAGTGCCCGCCGGCATCGTCGGTGAGCATCGCCGCACCTTCCGGGCGTTTACCCGTGGCGACAACGCGGACTTTGCGCCCCTTGCCAACAGTGCCTGCAGGGTCACCAGGTTTCCGGTGGTCTTCGCGGTCTGGCTTCGGTCAGGTGGATCCCGAAATCCCTGCCCAGCCCGGAATTCGAAGCGTGGTCAGGCGTCGGACATCTGGTAGTTGACCATCCAGCGGATGCCGAAGCGGTCCTGCCAGCTGCCGAAATACCCGCCCCAGAACATCTCCTGCGGCGGGATCTCGACGGTCCCGCCCTCGGAAAGCCGGGCACAGATGTCATCACAGTGCTGCCTGCTCTCACCCGTGATCGAGATGGCAAGGCTGCTACCGGCGACGGGCGGCGGACCGAAGGCGGAGCAGCTGTCATTACCCATCAGCATGGTCGGGCCGACCGGCAGGGAGACATGCATGACCCGGTCCCGTTCGGCGTCGGGCACCTCCATGTCGGGCGGACCGTCGGCGTAGGTCACGAACTCCTCGAACTCCCCGCCAAAAACCGAACGGTAGAACTCGAAGGCTTCGCGGCACTGCCCGTCGAAGAAGAGATAGACATTCAAGGTCATGCATTCGCTCCCGTCACAGGCCGGTATGCGCACCCGGCATCGCACGAATTCACAGTCAGCCCCGTAGGTCCCGGTTCACGGGCCCGCAACCACCGTGTTCATCGGGTAGTGCCGGTTTTCTCCGGCAAACGGTGGTAGCGCATGGAAGTCGGCGCGCATCTCCCTCATCACCGGAGATCCCAGCGCCGCCTTCAGCGCGCCGGCGTCATCGAACACGACCTTGTTGCGCTGCATGTGATCGACACGCGGCCAGGGCAGGAAGCCGCACCAGTCGATCCGTGAACACACCTCGATCTCCCGGATCGCGGGAAAGGTCGCCATGATCCGGGTGTGGTGTTCCAGGTAGTGCGCCATCCAGGCGTTCACGTCCCGGGCCGGTCCGGGATAATGCACCAGGAACGAGCACGACGGCTCGCCCGTTGCCGGCTCGGGAACGGCGAAGCCGCGCGCCAGCATGGCCTGCTGTTCGCGTGCCGCACCCGCAAGCGAGGATAGCGCACCGGGGGCTGCAAGCGCCTGCAGATGTCCCTGCGGCGCCAGCGCCGCCTCGAGGTCGGCGATGTCGTCGAACAGCAGCTGAAGTGCCAGCTGGGGCGGAACACCGTCGTCGAACGGCAGGCCGTCCACCTCCCGGGGCGTGAACAGCAGACCCCGCGCCAGCCCGGGCGTGGCGGCGACAACGTCACGCGCGTAGCCGAAATCCGCCTTCGATACCGCGAGGCCGGCGTCGGACGGGTCGTGCAGGAAGGCAAACCAGGCAACGCGCATTCGGTGCATCTACCCGACAGGCACGGCCCGGACAAGCACGTCAACCAGTGCCGGAACACCCGGGATGCCGCCCGCGACCGCATCGCGGGAAATCCGGCACTCCGCGGACCGGGCGGGAGTGAGGCACATGACGTCGATCGCGTTCCGGGGCTGGCGCTGACGGGTCCATGGCGCGGCACTGCCGCCGGGTGCCGCGTCAGCGGCGGCGGATACCGACACGGTGAGCCGGCGACGGGGCCGACCGGTCATCGCCCCGGGCGGACGGACGGCGCAAGCCGCCAGACCGGTCCTGCAGGATGCTCCGCCTACTTCGGACGGTCGTCGGGATGCTCCGGGGGGCGCCACGCCGGGGACCAGGGGTCGGGGGGCGTTGTCCATTCCCACGCATCCTCGCTCGACATGAGCGCGCCCAGCAGGCTCGCGTTCAGCCCATGCCCCGACTTTCGCCCGGAGACATGCCCGAGGATGCGGGCGCCGGCCAGCGCCAGGTCGCCGACGCAGTCGAGTATCTTGTGACGGACCAACTCGTCGGAAAACCGCAGTCCGCCACGATTGACGACCCTGCCGTTGTCGTCGAGCACCACGGCATTGTCGAACGATCCGCCGAGACACAGCCCGTTCCGCCTCAATACCCTGATGTCATTGAAGAACCCGAAGGTCCTCGCCGCCGCGATCGAGGTGGTGAAGCTCTCCGGCGTGATCTCCAGTCCGTGGCCGCGCTGGCACACGGCACGAAGTCCGAAGTCGATCTCGAGCCGGATCGAGAAGCTCTCGGCCGGCTCGATCGAAAGCCAGGCATCGCCGGCACGGACCGTGACCGGCTCCAGCACCCTGATCACCCGGGCGTCGGCGTCCTGGGCAACAATCCCGGCGGCCCGGATCGCATTCACGAACGGAAGCGAACTGCCGTCAAGGATCGGGATCTCGGGACCGTCGACCAGCACCAGGGCATTGTCGACACCGAGCGCGTACAGGGCCGCCATCAGGTGCTCGACGGTAGCGATCCGGCAGCCCGAGTCATTCCCCAGCGTGGTCGCAAGGAACGTGGTCTTCACCCGGTCCCAGTGCGCATCGATCCGACGCTCGCCCAGCGGGCCCGCAACGTCGCGGCGAACGAACCGGACGCCGTGATCCTCCGGCGCCGGCCAGATCGCCAGCGAGGCCGGCGCGCCGCCGTGAAGGCCCGCGCCATGCAACTCGATTGCCCCGGCGATCGTCTGCTGCCTCCAACTCCCCGGATTACCGGTACCGGACATCCGCACTTCCCGTTGATCCCGCCATCTTCATGTCTGTATACCCTGCGCCCGTTCGCGACGGGTACAAGGCAGACTGACCGTCCTGCGGACGCCCTGCAAATCACAGTTTGTGACCTATCGTGACCGGGTGGTGCCTCCTGTCAGTTGGCCTGCTGGCGCAGGAACTCGGGAAACTTCTTGTCCCTCTCGCTGTCGACTCCGGCCCTCGGGCGGCCGTAGCCGTTCAGTTCGCCCAGGGACTCCGTCTCCTGCGGCCTCGGTTCGCCGCGATGCTGCTGCGCGCCACGTGACTCTGGCGTCGGCGCGCCCAGCCCGGGGTCTCCGGGTGCCGCGGCAAGGGGCTGCTCGCGGTCCTGGCCGCGCCCCAGCAGCCTCGACAGCAGCCCGGGCTTGCGCCCGGTCCGTTCCGGCTTGCCCTTGGGAGCGGAAGCGCGTTCGGCGGATGCCGAATCATGACCGGCGGAAACCCGGGGCGTGTCATAGGGGAAACTCTGCTGCGACGGCTCCCCGGGGTGAAGCACCGGCGCCTTCGGCGGTTGCTCCTCGTCCGTCTGCACCTCCGCCGCTTGGGCGGCGTCGGTCAACTCCTCGGCCTCGCTGTCCGCCTGTCCCTCTTCGTCGGTCGGAGCGGCGGCGAAATCGATGACCTCGCCCGGCGCCTGGTCGTCATCGGGCTGCACCATCCTGATGATCTCGGCGTCGGTGCGTCCGCTCTCCGGCGATGTCTGCTCGGTAATGCCGCTTGCGATGACACACACCCGGATCCGGCCGTCCACGTCCTTGTC
This sequence comes from Alphaproteobacteria bacterium, assembly GCA_022822665.1. Taxonomy (GTDB): domain Bacteria; phylum Pseudomonadota; class Alphaproteobacteria; order Thalassobaculales; family Thalassobaculaceae; genus Bin52. The sequence continues at coordinate 76,935 of JAJEAR010000076.1, forward strand.
GTAGGTCGCACCGAAGATCAGGTTGGCTTCGCTCTCGACTTCCTGCCTGACCCTGCTGACGGCCCCGTCGACCTCGTGCAGCCCGAGGTCGGTTCCGCCCGTGATGTTGATCAGGATCCGGCCGGCGCCGGCAAGGGTGATGTCGTCCAGCAGCGGGTTGCTGATCGCCGCTTCCGCCGCCTCGATCGCCCGGTTCTCCCCCGTCGACTCGCCCATCCCCATGATGGCCGGCCCCATCTGGCTCATCACGGTGTTGATGTCGGAGAAGTCGCAGTTGATCAGGCCGGGACGCATGATGAGGTCTGTCACACCCTGCACGCCCTGGTGAAGCACCATGTCGGCCATGCTGAACGCCTGCAGGAACGAGGTGGTCTCGTTCGAGATCCTGAACAGGTTCTGGTTGGGAATGGTGATCAGGGTATCGACGTGCTTGGCGAGTTCCACGATGCCCTTGTTGGCAATCTGCATGCGGAATTCGCCCTCGAACCGGAACGGCTTGGTGATCACCGCGACAGTGAGGATGCCCCGTTCCCGGGTGGCCCTGGCGATGACCGGGGCAGCTCCGGTTCCGGTTCCGCCACCCATGCCGGCGGTCAGGAACACCATGTTGCTGTCGCCGATGAGTTCCATCACGTCGTCGATGTTCTCCTCGGCCGCCTCGCGCCCCACCTCCGGCTTCGATCCGGCACCCAGTCCCCGGGTCGATTCCCTTCCCAGCTGGATCCTGGTCGTGGCAAGTGACTGCTCGAGAGCCTGCGCGTCGGTATTGGCAACCACGAACTCCACGCCCTGGAGATCCGAACGGATCATGTTGTTGACCGCGTTCCCGCCAGCACCACCGATACCGACCACGGTCAGCCGCGGTGCAATACCTCCTTCGGACAGGGTGAAACCTGAGGCGTGCTCCGCGTCATTCGGCTTCTGAAACGTCAACATGGGTTTGCTCCTCATGGTGAATCCCTGCGGATGCTCCCGGCACTCCGCTGACTGTTTGCTGGGTGTTGCGCCGGCTGCGCGGCGATCTGCTTGTCGTTCCATCCTCAAACGTGCTCCCTCAGCCACCGGCCGACCGCTCCGAGCCGACCGCTGTCGGTGCGGACCACGCGTCGCGTCATGGCGAGGTCAAAGCTCGGGTCGATGCCGTAGCGCAGCAGACCGGCGCAGGTTGCGAACGCCGGTCCGGTTGCGAGGTCCGACAGTCCCGGAATGGCCGGCGGCCGGCCGATGCGGCAGTGCCGGTTCAGGATCGTATGGGCCAGTTCCCGCACCCCCGTCGTCTCGGCGCCGCCACCAGTGATCACCGCTGATCCGCCGGCGAGTTTCTCGGTTCCGGCAAGGTCGAGACTGCTGCGCACCTCCTCGAGGATCTGGCGAAGCCGCGGCTGGATGATGCGCACCAGCGCCGACCTGGGGACCGTGTTCATCTGCGGGCCCAGGACGTGATCCCCGACCAGCGGCACGTCGAGCGTCTCCCGGTCGTCGATGGAGGTCGGGATCGCGGAGCCGCACAGGGTCTTCAGCCGTTCCGCCTCGGTAATCGAGGTCGACAGCCCGCGCGCCAGGTCGTTGGTGACCAGGTCGCACCCGAGCGGGATCACCGCCTGGTAGACCATGGCGCCATCGAGGAACACCGCAACATTCGTGGCGCCCGCCCCGAGATCGATGACGGTCACACCGAGTTCCATCTCGTCTGGCGTGAGCACGGCCAGTCCCGAGGCGAGTGCCGAGACCACGGGCCGCTCCACCTTCAGATGGCAGCGCTGGATCACCTGGCGCAGGTTGCAAATCGGACTGGAGTCCGCACTGACCACGTGGAGCAGGGCGCCAAGCCGGCGTCCGGTCATGCCGCGCGGATCGAGGATGCCGTTGTAGCCGTCGATGGCGAATTGACTCGGGATGAGGTGCACGGTCTCGCACTGGTCGGGCAACGGCTCGGCAGGTCCCTGGTGCGCGAGATCGATCACGTGGTCGTCGGCAACGGGAGCCCTGTCGATCGGAACCTCGGCCCGGAACCTGGAGGACACCGGATCACCGCCGGTCAGGTTGACGTAGATGCTGGTGATGCGTTCCTCGGCCATGCGTTCGGCCGCCTCGACAGCGTGTCCGATCGCGGTTTCGGCCGCACTCATGTCGACGACGGTGCCGCCATTGACGCCGCCCGCCGGCTGGTAGCCGATGCCGATGATCTGCATACCCTGCAGCCCGTCCTGCAGCCGGGCCGGATCCTCCACCCTGGCAATCATGCAGCAGACCTTGGATGATCCGACATCGAGGGCCGCAATCAGTTCGCCCCTGCTGCGAGCTGTCCGTCCACGCATCATTCGTTACCCTTCAACCAAGACCATTTCCGGTCCCTCCGGGGCTCCGGCCCGGAACCCGCACCGAGACCCGCCCAGGCAACCGCAGGTCGATCACGTTGATCGACCGCGCCAGGATCCGGTGTTCGCGTTCAAGTTCTGCAAAGATGGCCCACGCCGCTGCCGGATCATGTTCCGGCAGCTTCACCACGACATCGTTGCCCAGATACAGGTTCCAGCGGCGCCCGCCGACCCAGGTTGCACCACGCACCAGCCCTGCAAGTTCCGGCTCGCCATCCAGCATCGCCAGAAGTCCGGCGGCGTGGGTTTCCGCCCCGGGGCCGACGACGATCGGCAGGCCGGGGAACTGGGACAGGTCCGCCGTCCCGATGAGCACGCCGTCCGGATCGATGAGTTGTAATCGCCCTTCGAGCTGCCAAAACGCCAGAGGTGTCCGTTCGGTCACGGAGACGGCGATCCTGTCCGGCAGCTCGCGAGAGAGCCGGGCCGAGGCAACCCAGGGCAGAGACTCGACCCGGGTGCGGGCCGCGCCGAGGTCGACCGCCAGGATCGGATCGCCGACCTGGATACCGAGGGCCTCCACCAGTTCCCGGCGCGTCGTGCGCTGATGCCCGTCAATCTCCATCACCGCAACGACGAGACCCGAGCGATGGGACGCGTCGCGCAGCACCTCGCCGATCTCTTCCCCGACACGTTCCCAGGCCGAGTACGGATTCAACGCCAGCCAGGCCGGCACCGCGAGCAACGCCATCGCGATGGCAAGGTTCGCGATCCGTCGCCCCGTCCTTGAGAGCTTCGGACGCCGTGGGATCAGGGATCGCATTGCGCCGACTCCACCAGGCGTGACACCAGTTCCGGGAACGACAGTCCGCGGTGCGCGGCCTGTTCCGGCACCAGCGAGGTCGAAGTCATTCCCGGTTGCGTGTTGATTTCCAGCAGGAACGGGTCGCCGGCGCCCGGGCCGGACTCGTCAAGCCGGAAGTCCGACCTGGTCACGCCGCGGCAACCCAGCAATTGGTGGGCCCGGACCGCCATGGCCAGGATCTCCCGGGCGACGTCGTCGACCAGGGGAGCCGGCAGCAGATGCACCGAACCGCCTGGCTTGTACTTGGCATCGTAGTCATAGAATCCGCGCTGCGACGTGATCTCGGTGACGCACAGCGCCTCACCGTCGAGCACGCCCACGGTCAGTTCGCGGCCGGGGATATAGGGCTCGATCAGTACCTTCTCGCCCCATTCCCAGGACAGCCCGCATGCGGGAAGGTTGTCGCCCGGACGGACAATCCGCACTCCGACGCTCGATCCCTGGTTGATCGGCTTGATCACGTAGGGCGGCTCCCAGGAATGGGCGTCGGCCACTTCGCGGGGAGCACAGACAATTCCGGGCGGACACCGCAGCCCGCCACGGGCAAACAGCGCCTTGGCACGCGGCTTGTCCATTGCGAGAGACGAGGCCTGGACACCGGAATGGGTGTAGGGAATGCCGAGAACGTTCAGCAGTCCCTGCATGCTGCCGTCCTCGCCGATCGGGCCGTGCAGGGCGTTGAAACAGACGTCGGGACGCAGGTCTGTGAGCCGGGTCGCAACCGTCCGGTCGACGCGAACCTCGGTTACCCGGAAGCCGGCGGTCCGCAATGCCGACGCACAGGCCTGCCCGCTCGCCAGGGAAACCTCGCGCTCGGCTGACCATCCACCCATCAGGACCGCCACATGGATCGTCATGGGGCGGTCTCCCCCGGCACTCCGAGGCGCCGGATCTCCCAGTCGAGCATGATCCCGGTGGTGTCGCGAACCCGCCGGCGTACCTCCTCGCCGAGGTGCTCGAGGTCGGCGGCGGTTGCCGTACCGGTGTTGATCAGGAAGTTGCAGTGCCGCTTCGAGACCTCGGCCCCGCCGATTCGCAGCCCGCGACAGCCGGCCTGCTCGATCAGTTCCCATGCCCGGTGTCCGGGCGGATTCCGGAAGGTGCTGCCACCGGTCCGGCTGCGGATCGGCTGGCTCCGTTCACGCGCCTGCTGTACCGCCGCCATGTCGCGGGCGATCTGTTCTGGGTCGCCCGGTTCGGCGCGCAGTGTGGCGGCGAGAAAGATCCCGTCCTCGTCAAGCGAGCAATGGCGATAGCCCATCCCCATGTCCGAGACCGGTACCCGGCGCCGGTTCCCGGTGCGGGTCGTGAATTCCGACTCGATCACGACGTCGACGAACTCGCGGCCGTAGGCCCCCGCGTTCATGCGCAGTCCGCCACCGACGGTGCCGGGGATGCCGCTGAGGAACGCCAGCCCGGCCCGGCCCTCCTGCAGCGCGGCGCGCGCCACCATCCCGTTCGGCATCGCGGCCCCGGCCCGGACCCGGTCGACCCCGAACCCGATGCCGGCAAAGGCCGGGCCGAGTCTGATCGTGACCCCGGGAATACCGCCATCGCGGACAAGGATGTTCGAGGCGGCCCCGATCACCACAACCGGGACATCGGCAGGCAGCTGCCCGAGGAACTGCACGAGGTCATCTCCATCCGCCGGGCGGAACAGCACCTCGGCGCACCCGCCCACCCGGAACCAGGTGAAGGGCGCGAGCGCGGCGTTCTCGCTGTAGCGGCCGCGAACCGCCGGCAGGCGCTCGAGCAGCCTGCCGTGCGGTTGCGGGACCCTGAGCGCCGCCATTCCCATCATCCGACCCTGAGTTCCAGTATTTCGGGCCGGGCGCGCGATGAGCGGGAGAACACCGCGTCGAGTTCGCCTGGCAGCGCATTCGCCCACGAGGTGATGTTCCCGGCGCCGAGACACACCACGCAGTCCCCCGGGCCGGCGATTTCCGCCACCCGGGACGCCAGCCGTTCGGGCGCGGCCAACGGATAGACATGCGGATGTCCGGCGTCGCGCACGCCGCGGACCAGGCGGTCACGGTTCATGCCCGGAATTGCCGCTTCTCCCGCGGCGTACACCTCGGCGATGATCACGGCATCGGCGTCACCGAAGCACACGCAGAACTCGTCGAACAGGGTGGCAAGCCGGGTGTAGCGATGCGGTTGCACCACCGCGATGATACGGCCTCCCGGACAGGCCGAACGCGCCGCCTTCAGCACCGCGGCAATCTCGACCGGGTGGTGCCCGTAGTCGTCGATGACGGTAATGCCGTGGGACACGCCGGTACGGGTAAACCTGCGCCTGACGCCCGCGAAGCTGCTCAGCCCCTGGCGGATCACCTGTGCGTCCAGGCCCATCTGCCAGGCGACCGTGACCGCGGCAAGCGCATTCGAGACGTTGTGATCACCGAACATCGGCAGTTCAAGATGTCTGATGACGGTGTCTTCGCCGGCCCGCTGGCCCTTGAGCGCCACCGAGAACCGGGACCCGGTCGCGGTGGAGGCGAGGTCGAAGCCCCGCACGTCCGCATCCGGCGAGAAGCCGTAGCTGATCAGCCTGCGGTCCGAGACCTCGTGCAGCAGCGAGCGCACCTGCGGATGATCGATGCACAGGACCGAGAACCCGTAGAAGGGCACCCGTGCGACGAAGGAGCGGAAGGACTGGCACAGGCTGGCGAAACTGCCGTGGTGGTCCAAGTGTTCCGGATCGATATTGGTCACGACCGCGACAGTTGCCGGCAAGCGGGTGAAACTGCCATCGGACTCGTCGGCCTCCACCACGATCCAGTCGCCGGTTCCGACCCTGGCATTGGCGCCGTAGGAGTTGATGATGCCGCCGTTGATCACCGTCGGGTCGAGTTCGGCGGCATCGAGCAGTGCCGCCACCATCGAGGTGGTCGTGGTCTTGCCATGGGTGCCGGCGCATGCAATCGACCACTTCAGACGCATGAGCTCGGCCAGCATTTCGGCCCGGTGCAACACCGGGATACCGGAGGCGCGCGCGGCCGCAAGTTCGAGATTGTCCGAGCCGATCGCGGTGGACACCACGATCAGGGAGGCGCCCTCGATGTTCTCGGACGCGTGGCCGATGGCAACGGAAATGCCGAGCGACCTCAGGCGGCGCACGTTGCCGCTCTCGGCCACGTCGCTGCCCCGGACCGGGTAGCCGAGGTTGTGCAGGACCTCGGCGACACCGCTCATGCCGATACCCCCGATACCGACGAAGTGCATCTCTCCGATGCGCAGCGGAAACCGGTTCATCCCGTCGTCCTTTCTCCGTCACGGGCGGTGTTCGTGGTGCCCGCCGCCTGCAGTACGAGCTCGGCAAGGGCGTCCGCCGCTCCGGGCCGGCCGGCCTGGCAGGCGGCGGCGGCCGCGGCCGCGAGCCGGTCGGGATCCTGCAGCAGGCGGGCAAGGCAGTCCGCGAGCACCGGTGCATCGAGGTCGGATTCATCGATCCGCCACGCCGCTCCGGCCTGTTCGAGCGCGCGGGCGTTCCAGTCCTGGTGGGCGTCCATTGCGTGCGGATAGGGCACCAGGACCGCGGGGCGCCCGATGACCGCCAGTTCGGCCACGGTCGAGGCCCCGGACCGGGCAATCACCAGGTGGGCGCGGACGAACCGGTCCGGCATGTCGTCGAAGAAGGTGGCGATCTCGGGCGGGTTCGGCAGGTCGCGATAGGCGGCGGCAACCCGCTCGATGTCCTCGCTGCGGCATTGCTGGACGATGCGCAGCCGCTCGCGGTGGGCGGGCGGCAGCGCCCTGACAGCTGCCGGAACCACGTCTGAAAGGACCCGCGCTCCGAGGCTGCCCCCGAACACCAGCAGGTCGAACGGCTCGCCGGGCTTCGGCGGCGTGTATGCGGCGCAACGCCTGGCCTGTATGCCGGCGCGCACGGGATTGCCGGTATGGCGCAGCCGCCCTTTCCGTGCTCCGGCGCCGCGGGTGGGCTCGATCGAGGTCGCGATCAACCGGGCGCGCCCCGCCAGCATCCTGTTGGCCCGGCCGAGCACCGCGTTCTGTTCGTGCAGGACCGACGGGATGCCGAGGGTGGACGCCGCCAGCACCACCGGTACCGACGGATAGCCGCCGAAGCCGACCACGGCATGGGTACCTGACCGGGCCAGGATCCGGCGGGCGTCGAGCGTTCCGAGCCCGATTTGCGCAAGCGCTCCCAGCCGCGCGGCCACGCCAGGCCTGCTCGGGCTGGAGGCACGGATCCGGTGCAGCTCCCACGGACTGTCCGGCCGGTCGAACCCGTCGCCCCGTCTGTCGGTCAGCATGAGCACCCGGTGGTTGTGGGCGGCCAGCACCTCGCCCAGGCTTTCGGCCGGGAAGACATGGCCACCGGTTCCCCCCGCGGCCAGGGCGAAGCACAGCCCGGTCACGTCGGCACCTCCCGGTGCATGGTGGACCGGGTGAACGCCAGGACCATTCCCATGCACAGCGCCATGGAAATCAGTGAACTTCCGCCATAGCTGACGAACGGAAGCGTCATGCCCTTCGCCGGTATCAGCTGCAGCGCCGACGCCATGTGGATGAACGACTGCACCCCGAACTGGGCCAGGAGACCGGCACCGGCCAGGATGACAAACAGGTCCGAGCTGGCGCGCAGGCGCATGAAGCCGCGCACGACCAGGAACGCGACCAGGCCGATCAGCACCAACCCGACCAGCGCCCCGAACTCCTCGTTCATGACCGCGAAGACGAAATCGGTATGGGCGTCGGGAAGGACGGTCTTGACCTCGCCATCGCCGGGTCCGGTACCGAACAGTCCGCCGGTGCTGATGGCCTCGATCGACCGCTCGACCTGGAAGTTGTCCCCGACACCGGGATTGAGGAACCTGTCGACCCGTGCGGTCACGTGATCGAGCGTGAAATACGCACCCACCACCACCGCGCAGGCGACAGCGACCCCGGAGACGGTCAGGGCCAGCGACAGCCCGGCGATGAACAGCTGGCCGAACCACACGGCAAGCACCACCAGTGTCTGGCCAAGATCGGGCTGCATCATCAGGAGTGCTGCGACCAGGCCCACGAGACCGACCGAGATCTGTGCTCCGGGAAATCCGGGAACCCGACGCCACTGCGCGAGCATCCAGGCCGACACCACGGCGAGACATGGCTTGACCAGCTCGGAAGGCTGCAGCGAGAAGCCGAGGACGGAGATCCAGCGTTTCGCGCCGTTGGTCTCGGTGCCGATGGCCAGGACGACCACCAGGAGGACAAGGCCGGCAACGAAGCCGACCGCGGCCAGACGGCGGATGACATGCGGCTCCAGCAGCGAGACACCGCCGATGATCGCGATCGCGAGGGGGAGCATGAGCGACTGGCGCAGCACGAAATGGAAGCTCGACAGCCCGAGACGATCGGCAACGGGCGGGCTCGCGGCCAGGACCATGATGAAGCCGAGGATGATGAGCGCCGCCAGTGCGACCACCGCCTTGCCGTCGACGGTCCACAGCCAGGTGCCGAGCATGCTGGTGTCGGTGCGCGCGACCGGTTTCATGGCACGTCTCCCATTCCGGCCACCAGATCGCGGAACCGGTCGCCGCGGTGTTCGAAACTCTCGAACTGGTCGAAGGATGCAGCCGCCGGCGAAAGCAGCACCACCGCACCGGCGCGCCCCTCGCGCCGCGCCAGAGCGGCGGCCTCCTCGACCGCACGATCGAGCGTCCCGCACCGGTGACAGGGCACCCGCTCTTCGAGTTCCGCCGCCATGGCGTCCATGGACGCGCCGATGAAAAAGGCCGCCCTCACCCGCGGGAGAACCGGGTAGAGGGCGGAAAGGCCTTCATCCTTCGCCAGTCCGCCGGCGATCCAGTAGACTGCCTCGTAACAGGCAAGCGCGCGTGCTGCCGCGTCAGCGTTCGTGGCCTTGGAATCATTGACGAAGCGAACTCCGCGGCGTGTTCCGACCGGTTCCTGGCGATGGGCGAGCCCCGGGAAGTCGAGCAGCGCGGCCTCTATCGCGCGTTCGTCCACGCCAAGCGCCAGTGCCGCCGCTGCCGCCGCACAGGCATTCTGGGCATTGTGGGCACCGGGCAGGGCCCGCGCGGCCGCGAGGTCAGCGATGGTACGCCGCCGGCCACGGAACTCGGCGACGACACGACGCGCCTGCATTCCGACGCCACCGCTCGGAACCGCCCTGCCAGACACCGGGACCACGAGCGGTTCCGAATGACGCTCGACCTTGCGCCGCAGCCGGCGGCAGGTCGGATCCTGGATGCCGATCACCACGATGCCCTCGCGGGGTGCCGCCTCGAGCAGGCGTTCCTTTGCTGCCACGTACCCGTCAAAACCGCCGTGCCGGTCGAGGTGATCGGGCGAGATGTTCAGCAGCACGGCAACCTGGCAGGCCAGCGACGGCGTGAGCTCGAGCTGGTAGGAGCTCAGCTCGAGGACCTGCAGGTCATGGTGCGCATCGAAGGAAAGCACCGGCAGGCCGATGTTGCCGCCGACATCGCATGCGCGCCCGGCGGTGCGCAGGACGTGTCCGATCAGCGCCGTGGTCGTCGACTTGCCGTTGGTGCCGGAAACCGCGACGGTGGTTCGTGCCGGGCAGCTCCGCATCAGCAGCTCGATGTCGCCGATGATCGGAATCCGCTTCGACCGCGCCCGGCTGACCACACGGTGGGGGGCAGGATGGGTATGCGGAATTCCGGGGCTGAGTACCAGCGCCTCGACACCGCGCAGGTCCGCGACCGACAGGTCGGCGAACTCGATGCGAGCCGGTCCGGCACACCGGCGCTGCGGATTCTCGTCCCAGGCCAGGACCCGTGCTCCGCCAGCCGCCAGCGCCTCGGCGGCAACACGGCCCGACCGCGCCATCCCCATCACGGCCACCGTCCTGTCGCGAAAGATGCTGACCGGGATCATGGTCATCTCAGCTTCAGCGAGGACAGGCCGACGAGAGCCAGCACCAGCGCCACGATCCAGAAGCGAATGACGATCGTGGGCTCGGCCCACCCTTTCAGCTCGAAGTGATGGTGGAGTGGCGCCATCGCGAACACGCGCTTTCCGGTGAGCCTGAAGGAAATCACCTGGACGATCACCGACACCGCCTCGAGAACGAAGACGCCTCCGATCACGACGAGAACCAGCTCGTGCTTGGTGACCACGCTGATCGCGCCGAGCGCGCCGCCCAGGCTCAGGCTGCCGGTATCGCCCATGAAGACCCGGGCGGGCGGGGCGTTCCACCACAGGAATCCGAGGCCCGATCCGATGATCGCACCACAGATGACCGCCAGCTCCCCGGCCCCGGCGACGTAGTGGATCTGAAGGTACTGGGCAAAGACGACATTGCCCGCGAGATAGGCAATCAGCACGAAGCTCGAGGCGGCGATGATCACCGGCACGATGGCGAGGCCATCCAGCCCGTCGGTCAGGTTGACGGCGTTGGAGCTGCCCACGAGGACGAGGATCGAGAACGGGAAGAAGAACCAGCCCAGGTCCACAAGGACGTCCTTGAGGAAGGGAATGGCAAGCCCGGTTCCAACCGACGGGTGCAGCAGCCGGGCGATCATGACGGCGGCGAGAAGCGCGAAGATCGCCTGGAACAGCAGCTTCGTCCTTCCGGACAGTCCGCGCGACGAGCGGCCGCGCAGCTTCAGGTAATCGTCCCAGCAGCCCAGGACACCGAAGCTTGCCAGCACGAACAGGATGGACCACACGAAACCGTTGCCGAGATCGGCCCACAGCAGCGTCGAGGTGACGAGCGAGACCAGGATCAGCAGCCCGCCCATTGTCGGGGTGCCACGCTTGGAGAAATGGGCCGGTCCGTCGTCCCTGATCGGCTGGCCCCCGGGCTGCTGGTGCCGCAGCCAGCGGATCAGGGTCGGGCCGAGCAGGAAGCTGATCAGCAGGGCGGTCATCACCGCCCCGCCGGTCCGGAAGGTCAGGTAGCGGAACAGGTTGAATACCTGGTACTGGTCCGCAAGCGGTGCAAGGAAGGTGTAGACCATCACCCGGCCCCTTCGGCACGCGGCGCCAGCGCTTCCAGCGCGGCGATCACCGGTGACATGTTGGTCCCGAGCGATCCCTTCACCAGGATGACGTCACCGTCACGCACCGTGGCGACGACATCTTCCACGATCCCGGTGCTGGTCTCGGCATGTCCGGCCGAGACCCCGGCGGGAAGCCGGGCACGCAGGGCTTCCATGAGGGGCCCGACCGTAAACACCAGTTCCGGGCCGGCTGCCATCAGGTCATCGACCAGGCCCGCGTGCATCCGGCAGGCGAAGGAACCGAGTTCGAGCATGTCGCCGAGCACCGCCACCCTGCGTCCCCCGGGCCCGGGCCTGGCACCGGCAAGCACCCGGAAGGCGGCTCGCATCGCGACCGGACTGGCGTTGTATGCCTCGTCGACGATCCGGATCGAGCCGCCGCCGGCAAGGGCGACGGAGAGCTGCGCACCCCGGCCCCGCCCGGGAACCACGGAACGGATCGCCGCCGCGGCCCGGCGGGCATCGAGCCCGAGGCCGGTGACACAGGCCAGCACGCCTGCGGAGTTGGCTGCCCAGTGTTCGCCAACCGCGTCGAGACGGTAGGTGAGCGGGTGGTCGTCGATGACCACGGTGACGGTCGAACCGGTCGTGTCGCATCGCGCGTCGACCAGCCGGACGTCGGCATCGGCATGGCGTCCGAAGGTGACCACGCGCGGGATCGTGCGCCGCGTTGCCGCATCCCGAAGCAGGCCGAACCAGCGGTTGTCCCGGTTGAGGACGGCGCATCCTCCCGGCTCCACCCCGTCGAAGATCTCGGCCTTGGCGCCGGCGACCGCCTCCTCGTCGGGGAAGTGGCCGATGTGGACCGGCCCGACGGTGGTTATGATGGCGAGGTGCGGTCGTACCAGGCGCGACAGGGGGCTGATCTCGCCGGCGTGGTTCATGCCGAGTTCGAAGACGCCGAAAGCAACCCGCTCGCTCATGCGCGCAAGGCTGAGGGGCGCACCTATGTGGTTGTTCAGGTTGCCGCTGCTGGCCTCGACCTCTCCGAAGGCCCCGAGCGCGCGGCCGAGCATGTCCTTGGTTCCCGTCTTGCCGACACTTCCGGTCACCGCCGTGACGCGCGCCGGCGTGCGCGAGCGTGCCGCTGCGCCGAGCCTTGCCAGCGCCTCGAGACAATCCGGGACCACCAGCACCGGCAGTCGGGCCGGCAGACCCTCCGTGCGTTCCACCATTGCCGCAGCCGCGCCGCGATCACCGGCATCCGCGACATGGTCGTGTCCGTCGGTCCGCTCGCCGGGCAGGGCAACGAACAGGTCGCCGGGCCCTGCCCGGCGGCTGTCGATCACGATCCCGCCGGCGCGCCAGGCCGGCCCGACCGTGCGCCCGCCGGTGGCCGCCGCCGCCGAAGAGCTGGTCCACAGCGCGGTCATGACGCCTCTCCGGCGCGTTCGGCAATCAGCCGGCGGGCCACCTGCCGGTCGTCGAACGGCAGCAACCGGTCGCCGACCTGCTGCCCGGTCTCGTGGCCCTTGCCGGCAATGACCAGCGCATCGCCCGGCAGGAGCTGGTCGAGCCCGAAGGCGATGGCCTCGGCACGATCCCCGATCTCGCGGGCGCCGGAACACCCCGCGAGCACCGCGCGGCGGATCGCTGCAGGATCTTCGCTGCGCGGGTTGTCGTCGGTCACGACAGCGAGGTCGGCGGCCTCTCCGACGGCCCGGCCCATCGGTTCGCGCTTGCCCGGATCACGGTCTCCGCCGGCGCCGAACACGCAGATCAGCCGGCCGGCAACATGCGGGCGCAATGCCGCAAGCACGCTGCGCAACGCGTCGGGAGTGTGGGCAAAGTCGACGTAGACCCCGGCGCTGCCATGGCGGGAACCCACCCGTTCCAGCCGTCCGGGAACTCCCCTGAGCGTTTCGATCAGCGGGATCAGTTCGGCGAGCGGGATGTCCTCGATCCGGCTCGTGACCGCGAGAGCGGCCAGCACATTCATCACCTGGAACAGGCCGGGAAGCGGCAGGACCACGTCGTGCTGTCCGCCCTGGTGCCGCAGCACCAGGCTGCTCGAGCCCGGGCCCGGCATGCACACCTCGAGCCCGAGGTCGGCATCCCGGCTGCGGCCGAACAGGGTCGTCCGGATGCCCCGGCGCCGACAGGCCGCGGCGAACAGGTCGACGGCGCGGTCATCGGCGTTCAGGACGGCATGGCCGTTCGGGTCGAGCAGCTCGGAAAACAGCCTGATCTTGGCCGATCGGTAGGCCTCCCCGGAGCCGTGGTAGTCGATGTGGTCGCGACCGAGGTTGGTGAATGCGGCGGCCTGGACCCGGACCCCGTCAAGCCGGAACTGGTCGAGACCGTGGCTCGAGGCCTCGATCGCTACCCGGTCGACGTCCGCTTCGGCCAGTTCGCGCAGGGTCGAGTGCAGCAACACCGGGTCCGGCGTGGTCAGGCCGGGGCCGGTGTGCCCCCGGGACGTTGCAAGCCCGAGAGTACCGAGACTGGCGGCCGGCTTCCCCAAGGCCTGCCAGAGCTGCCGGATGAACTCGGCGACCGACGTCTTGCCGTCGGTTCCGGTGACGCAGGCAATCCGCCCCGGCTGCACCCGGTGGAACCGTGCCGCGATCCGGGCCAGGCACCATCTCGGCTCGGAGTGCGTGATCAGACAGGCATGGCGGGTCGTCTCCGGCAACCGGGTCCCCGGCCGGGCCAGCACTGCCACCGCGCCGCGTGCAATCGCCTCGGGAATGTAGCGGTTGCCGTCAACCCTGGTCCCCGGAAGCGCCGCGAACAGCCAGCCCGGACGGACCTCGCGACTGTCGGAAGTGACGCCGCGCACCGCGGGGTCGAGCCGCGCGGTGCCCTCCAGCCCGACAAGAGGCGGCGCGCCCACTTCCGCGCTATCCCTGACGAGGTCGGAAAGCAACACGCTGGGCTCTCACGGGCTGGATTTCCTCGGGCTCGGGGATCGGAATGTGCAGGGCTTCGGAGACGGCAGGCGCCGTCTCGTCGACCGGATCGATTCCGAGCATCAACGCCGAACGGGAGATGATCTCGCGCACCGCGGGCGCCGCCACCCAGCCGCCGGTGGCGAAGCCGAAGGTCTCCTTTCGCCCCTTCGGCTCATCGACCGTGACCGAGACGACGTAGCGGGGCCGCGTCATCGGGTAGGCCCCGACGAAGGATGCGATCCTCCTGTCCCTCGAGTACCGCCCGTCGATCACCTTCTCCGCGGTCCCGGTCTTGCCGCCGACGACATAGCCGTCCGCGTTGCCCTTGCGGCCGGTCCCGCCGACGACCACGAGGCGAAGCAGTCGGTTGATGTCCTGCGAGGTCTTCGGAGAGATGACCTGTTCGCCGGTTCCGCACGGTCTCGTGCCGGTTGGCATCGCCGGAGTTCGTGCCGCGACTGCGGCCGCGGGGCGTTCCCGGCGCAGAACCGTGACCGGCGGCAACCTGCCGCCGTTGACCATTGCCGCAACCGCGCGGGCGAGGTGAAGCGGTGTGCTGGCCAGGGTATGGCCGAAGGCAACCGGAACCGAGTCCACGATGTCCCACTTCGACGGCAGCAGCGGGGCGGCCCGTTCGGGAAGTTCGATCGGCACCTCTTCGAAGAATCCCAGCCGGCACATGAATTCCTGCTGACCGGCCGGACCCAGGTCCAGCGCCATGAGTCCGGTGACGATGTTGGATGAGCGCATGAACCCCTCGGCCAGTGTCATCCAGCGTTCCTGCGGACGGAAATCGCTGACGCGGTGTCCTCCGACCCGGAGAGGCTGTCGCGCATCGTAGGGGGTCTGCAGCGTGGCCCGGCCGGACTCCAGCGTCGCCGCGGCGGTGAAGATCTTGAAGGTGCTTCCGAGCTCGTAGATGGACTGTGCAACGTTGTTCTTCTTGTGGTCGGCCGGCGCGGTCCCGGCATCCAGCGGATGGAAGTCCGGCAGGGACACCATGGCCAGGACCTCGCCGCTGTCGACATCGAGGACGACGCCGGTACCACCGACGGCGCTGAACCGCTCGATGGCCCGCGCGAGTGCGCTGCGCACCACGTGCTGGACCCGGACATCGAGAGCGAGCGCAATCCCGGTTCCTGTAGACAGCTCGTCGTCGAACTGCTTCTCCACGCCGGCGATGCCGGTGGTGTCGATATTGGTGAATCCGACGAGGTGACTGGCGAGGGCGCCCTGGGGGTAGAAGCGCCCGGCCTCGTCCTCGAAATCGAGTCCCGGAATTTCGAGATCACTGAGCTCAGCATACTGGTTCGGGGTCAGCAGACGCCTGATGTAGACGAATTCGCTGTCGCTGCGCAGCCGTTGCTCGACCTCTCCCGCGTCCGACCCGAGTACCCCGGCAATCTTCCGGGCCGCCCCGGCCGGGTCCCGGATCAGGCTCGGCCTCACGAAGGCCGACTTGACGGGCATGTTGGTCGCGAGGAGAACCCCGTTTCGATCCGTGATTGCGCCGCGCGCCGAGATGCCGACAACAGGGCTGCCGAGACTGGTCGCAGTCCGGTCGGCGCCAGCCATCGACAGGTCGAGCAACCGGCCGGCGATCACTGCGAACGCGCACAGGAACACGAAGCCTGCCGCCAGCAGACGCGCGCGTCCCATCTTCACGCTTGACGGTGCTGTCATTGTCTCGCTCCCCGCAGCAGCGGCAGTTGGGGCACTGCAGGCAACCCGTCGACATCCACGATCTGGGCAACGGCGGTCGGACGCATGTCGGTATGCCGGGCTGCCAGTTCTTCGAGCCGGGCCGGGCTCGCAAGGAAGCTCAGCTCCGCGCGGAGCACGTGGGCCGTCTCCAGTTCGGCGGCGATCTGCTGTTCGAGGGCGGCGAGTTCCTTCTTCTTGCCGCCGACGACATGGGCGGTCCCGTAGATCGCGACCGCGAGCACGATGACCAGTGACCAGGGCAGGGCGTGACGCAGCATCATCGACGCTCCTCCTTGCAGGACAACGCGGCGTGCGTCCGCTCGGCGACACGCAGTCGCGCCGAGCGCGATCTCGGGTTGCGCGCGAGTTCGGCAGATCCCGGTCTGATCGTCCGACGGCCAACGTGGGTAAAGGTGGGTACCGGGCGGGCACCCGCCGCACCCGGGGAATGGCGGGAGATCCCGGAGCCGGTCCGGGCGGCGAGGAACCGCTTCACCGCGCGGTCTTCGAGACTGTGAAAGGCCACGACCGCGAGCCGCCCTCCCGGAGCGAGGATGCGTTCCGCGGCGGCAAGGCCCCGGTCGAGCTCTTCGAGCTCGTTGTTGACCTTGATCCGGATTGCCTGGAAAACGCGAGTGGCAGGATCGATCCGCCCACCCGGCGGCAGCGCTTCGCGGATGATCTCGGCCAGCCGCACGGTGGTGGTGATCGGGCGTTCCGTGCGCGCCCGCACGATGGCCCGCGCGACCCGCCGGGAGCGTCTCTCCTCGCCGTAGCGAAAGATGATGTCGGCCAGCTGTTGTTCGGACGCGCCGTTGACGAGATCGGCCGCGCTGGCACCGGCCATCTCCATGCGCATGTCCAAGGGCCCGTCCAGCCTGAAGGAAAAACCCCGCCGCGCCTGCCCGGTCAGCTGGTCGGAGCTGATGCCGAGGTCGAGCGCGACTCCATCGACGGCGTCGAGCCCGTGCGCGCGGGCGAGCCGGTCCATCTCGCCGAAACGGCCCTGCACCAGCACCAGCCGGTCATCATCTCGCACGAGCGCCGCGCCGGCATGTACCGCCTCGGGGTCACGGTCGATCGCGAATACCCGGATCGCCCCGGCCCGGAGCAGGGCGCGGGTATACCCGCCGGCCCCGAAGGTGCCGTCTATGAAGGACCGGCCGGCTCCGGGGCGCAGCGCCGCCATGACCTCGTCGCGGAGCACCGGTTCGTGCGCGTTCATTGCGATGCACTCCACCGGGACAGGCTCTTCGCCCCGACGGTAAAACCGGACAGTGTCGGCCGGTTGGCCCTGCCCCACGAGCGGGCCTCGGTCCTGGCCGCCTGGAAGGCTGCCGGGTTCCAGATTTCGAAGGTGGTGCCGCGACCGGCAAACACGGCGCTGTCCACGATCCCGGCATGGAGCTTCAGGTCTTCGGGAAGCAGGATTCGGGTATCGCTCTCGTTGAACCGCGAGATGCTTGCCGATGCCAGGATCGCTTCCCAGAACTCCCGTTGTTCACTGTAGCGTTCCAGCTTCTCGATCTCTTCGTTCATGAATTCCCAGTAGGCGGACCCGCATCCTTCGATGGCGTTGCTGGTCGGGTTTTCAAACAGACAGATCTCCTTCGAGTCCTGCGCCTTGAGGGCCTGTTTGAAGCGCGGCGGCACCGACACCCGGGACTTGTCGTCGACGTTGACCGCGTATGATGAGAAGAAGCGCGACACCGGTCCGTGGCCGTTCGTTGTTTGTACCTATTTCCGTATTTGTTCCATATTTTCTTGGGTAACTCTGGATAGTACATGGATGAAATTCGGGATAGCAAACAAAAAATATCGGTGAAATCGCGCAACATGCTTGTCGCGCAATCCCGTCGCTGGTTCAGTTCGTACAATCGAAGGTGATCAGACAGCCTGTAAGCCGGGTTCTGTCCACCCGGACAGGGTGTGTCCGGGCTGGATGGCCATTCCTCTGGGACGACTGTTGCCAGCCGCCTCGCGCGACCTACCCGGACGACAACGCGGAAACCCGTCTGCCGGCCTCCTGGCGGAGCCGGCCGGTCGTCCCTTCTTGGTCTTGCTCCCGGTGGGGTTTACCGTGCCGTCGCCGTTGCCGGCGACGCGGTGCGCTCTTGCCGCACCCTTTCACCCTTGCCCGCCGCGCGGCGGCAGGCGGTCTGCTTTCTGTGGCACTTTCCCTGGGGTCGCCCCCGCCGGGCGTTACCCGGCACCGTGTTCCCGTGGAGCCCGGACTTTCCTCCAGCGCCCAGGCGCTGGCGACCATCCGGCTGTCTGACCACGCCGCAGCCTATGGCCCGACCGGCACCGGGTCAACGGACCGCGCCCTGCTCCCGCCGGACACTCCCGGTTCTGCCCGCATCAGTACCTGCGTGCGCACTCGACCCGGAGTTACATGCGAGAGTGCCCTCTGCAAGACCGCCGGCACAGTCTGGGAAAGAGGGTCTCGTGAACGCCATGAGCCCCGTTGGCGGCCATCGACGGGCCCCGTGATCCGGGCGAGTTGGCCATCCAACCCGCCACCGGCGGCGCGGGAGTAACGCCAGAGGCCCCGGACTGTTCGCGGACAGCGACGCCGCCGATGATGTCCGGTACGTCGCGGGGTGCGGAGCCGCGGATCACGTCCGCTCCTGCTCCGATACACCTCGCGCCAGACCGTCTTCCGGTCCCGGCCCGGCTGCTGCCTGGCCTTTCCCTCCTGCTGGAATTGGTGACACGGACGCAGGCCGCCACCACCTCCGGCCTCGCCGAGGTCGGATCGGGGCGTTGTGCCTTAAATGGATACATTATAACATAACACTGTGGCTCGGCCGCATGGGCCGCAACCGAATCCCTGGGGAGACACCATAATGCACGACCTGACACTTACCCGACGCAATGTCATGCTGGGTGCTGCAGCAGTAGCCGGCGCATCGACTGTCGGTCTCAAGGCGGGGCCTGCCCTGGCCAAGGAACCGATGGCCATGGAACAGGTGCCGTATTTCTACCGCTTCAAGCACGGGTCCATGCGGGGCACGGTGATCTCCGACGGCATTCTGCCCCTTGGCGATCCCTCGGGCGCTTTCCTCGGCGTGTCGAAGGAGGAAGTCGGACAGATGCTCACCCGTAACTTCCTCGATCCGACCAATGTCATCCTGGAGCAGAACATTCTGGTGCTGGACACCGGCTCGAATGTTGTGCTGTTCGACACCGGCATGGGCGAGTCGCCGATGTTCGGCCCCACGACCGGCAAGATGATGCAGAATCTGGAAGTGGCCGGCATCGACCCGGCATCGATCGACACGGTTCTGTGTACGCACGGCCATTGCGATCATGTCTGGGGCATCATGACCGACGATGGAAAGCGCAACTTTCCGAACGCACAGATCTATATCTCACAGGCGGATTTCGACTTCTGGACCGACGAGGACAAGCTGTCGGTGACCGATCCCGGCTTCATCAAGCCCTTCGTGGAAGGCGCCAGGAAGAACCTGCTGCCGAACCGCGACCGCATCGTCTTTCTGAAGGACGGCGAGGAGTTCCTGCCGGGTATCCAGGCCATGGCGACGCCTGGTCACACGGTCGGCCACACGATGTTCCTGCTGACCTCGGACGGACAGACGATGGCGGCCATCGGCGATACGACCCATCACCAGGTGCTGCTGATGGAAAGACCATTGATGGAATTCGCCTACGACACCAATCCGCAGCAATCGGCACAGACGCGGTATCGGGTTCTCGACATGATCGCTTCGGAGCGGATGCCGCTGATCGCGTATCACTTCCCGTGGCCCGGCATCGGCCACATCGCAAAGCGCGGCGAGGGCTTCGAGTACTATCCTGCCCCCATGGTGATGCAGGAACTGCCCGGCTGACACTCTTCGTCAGCGACCAGCGTTCGGGCGCTTTCCAGTGCCCGACACGGTGCAAAGGGCCGGTGTTATCCGGCCCTCTGTTCATTGGTGCTGCCTGAACGACGACATGTGCTTTCACAACGCCCATCGCAGCCGGGTTCGCCATGCACTGACCCTTGCAGGCGCCTGGACCGTGCCGGCAGCTTCAGTCGACGTTGAGCAGTTCAACATCGTTCTCCTGGCAAACCGCAAGAAAGTCCCGGTCATCGAACGTCAGCATCGCGGATATCGGAACCTTGACGTCTTCGATGATGTTGCACAGGACAGCGTCGACCAGGCTCAACGGTCCCCTTGCCGGGTTCGGCGCCAGTACCGCTGCAAGCGACTCTTCCCGATAGGGAGCATCGTCCAGCAACAGCGTCTCCGGCAATCGAACGATCGCACCGAATTTCGCCAGGTTTTGTGGCCGGCGCGCCAGGCGCGTGTTCACGGTCTCGTAGAGGATGGGCCATGGAAGAACGATCGGCACGAAATCAAGCCACTCCTCAAGCCGGCGTGCGGATGCGTGATGCCGGTCTCGCTCGTCAAGCAGTGCGATAAGGAAGCCGGTGTCGACCAGTACTCTCTCCGGCCCCGCCATCAGACTTCGTCGACTTCCTGTTCCAGCTCATCTCCGAAACCGGTCCACGGGGGAGCCTTCCGCTTTCCAACAACATATCGTCCCCGCACGTGGCCTCTGTCGTTGAATATCACGTAGATCCGTGAGCGCCGGTTCAGTGTCACAGCATCGCCGACATCCGCCCTCAGACATTCCAGCAGGTCGCCGTCGAACTCGTAGCCCTTGAGGAACGCGACGCTCGAACCGCATTCCTTTGCGCCATGGTTCTCAAGCCACGAGTACATGCCTTCGTAATCGCCGCTCACCCCGAGGTCGTAGGACAGCCAGATCGTGCTCTTCACCTTTTCCTCCCGCGGCTTAATCGAGACTTGCCGGCTGCGACGTGTCACCATCCGATACCCGCGTTCATTGCCGCTGTCAAAATGCCCTTGGCCACTCCCGCCTCTGGCACGCAGCGCCTGACCGCGCCCGCATGACACTGAATGCGGCAGGCGTCCGCCGGACGAACCGATCTTACCTCTGCCCTCCCCGCGCCACCGGCCGGGAGGTACGGCCGTGACCAGGGCGGCGGCCGGTTGTCCGGGCGGATGGACGAACCAGCCACCGCGGGCAGGGACGGACGCAACGGAGCACGCTATCCTCGCCACCGCGGTGACATACAGGAGCAGGTCAATGAGCCCGGTTCCCGGGCACCGACGATCACGGGAGAATGCCGGCGCGGGGTTTCCGCCGTTCCGGCCGCGGTTTCCGTGGCTCGGCGGCGACCTGCAGACGCTCCGGAATGCCTTCCTGAACGCCTCGCCCCGGGTCACGGTGGGAACCCGCAGGCTCGAGTTCCCGATGGAGGATGGCACCGATGACCGTCTGAACGGGCTTCTCGATGTCCCGTCCGAACCCGGAACCCGGGCCCCGCTGGTCCTGCTCCTGCACGGACTGACTGGGTGCGAGAGCAGTGCCTACATGCTGGAGTCGGCGAGACACTTCGTCTCGCTCGGCCACCCGGTGCTGCGGCTCAACCTGCGCGGGTCGGTCCCGACCCGGCCGCACTGCAGTCAGACCTACCATGCCGGCCGCTCCGAGGATCTCGCCGCGGTCCTCGCCCAGCTCCAGCGCGACACCCTCACCCAGGGTCCGGTGCTGGTCATCGCGTTCTCGCTCGCAGGCAGCATGCTGCTCAGGCTGCTCGCCACCCGGCCCGATGCCGGTCCGGTCCTGGCCGCGGTCACGGTCTCCACCCCGATCGCGCTTGCCGACACCGCCCGGCAGTTCCTGCGCTACCGCAACCGGCCCTATCACCGCTGGTTGCTGCGTCACATGAAGGCGGACACACTGGCCCTTCGCAACCTCGATCCCGGGGAGATCCGCGCGGTGGAACGTGCCCGGAACGTGGTCGAGTTCGACGAGACCTTCATCGCTCCCCGCTTCGGGTTCACGGGCGCCGCCGATTATTACCGGCGCTGTTCCGCCCGGCAGTTCCTCGACGGGATCACGGTTCCCGTGCTCCTGATCCACGCCTGCGACGATCCGTGGATCCCGGCCAGGACCTACCGGGAGGTCGACTGGACGCGGCTCGAACATGTCTCCGCCCTGCTGCCCCGCTCCGGCGGCCACGTCGGTTTCCACGACGCCGGTCCCGGCCGCTGGCACAACCGGGTGGCGGCGATCCACTTCCGGCGGCACCTGTCTGATCGGGAATTCCGTGGAGAATCCGGGACAACCCGGCAGGCGCATCGAGGAACAGTCTCCGCAGCCCGGGCGGCGGAGCGGTGAGCAAGACCCGCGGGAGGCTCCGCCGTGACCGTGCCCGGACCTGCCGGCGGCGTGCCGGTGAACGGTTCCCGCGCCGACATTGACAGCCGCGGGGTCGCTGGCTAGGTTCCCGCCCACTCATCAGCAGGATCGGCCCCATGAAAGTCGCAAACTCGCTCAAGACCCTGAAGAAGCGTGACAGGAACTGCCGGGTGGTGCGGCGCAAGGGTCGCGTCTACGTGATCAACAAGACCAACCCGCGCTTCAAGGCCCGCCAGGGCTGAACCGCCTCCAGACGCGAGGCCGGTGACGGGGTGGCGTCCCCGGTCCCGGGCGTGCAACTATCGTGATCCGTCGTTCCGCTCCTGGTTTCCGGAGGAGTGCCGGATGCTGATGCCCAAACCCGACCAGTCGGTGATCGCCCGTCGCGAAGAGATCGTGGCCCGGCTCAGGGACATCGTACCCGGCGAAGGCGTCATCGCCGACGAAACGGGAATGCGGGTCTACGAATCCGACGCGCTGGCGGTCTACAGGCAGTTGCCGATGATCGTGGTCCTGCCCGAGACCACCGAACAGGTGGCCGCCATCCTGGGCTACTGCTCCGACCACGGCATCAAGGTCGTCCCCAGGGGGGCCGGAACCTCGCTGTCGGGCGGCGCGCTGCCGCTTGCCGACGGCGTCCTGCTCGGCCTGGGCAAGTTCAACCGCATCCTCGAGGTCGATTTCGACAACCGGGCGGTGGTCACCCAACCGGGTGTCACCAACCTCGGCATCACACATGCGGTCGAGGACGCGGGTTTCTACTACGCGCCGGACCCGTCCAGCCAGATCGCCTGCTCGATCGGCGGCAATGTTGCGGAAAACTCCGGCGGCGTACACTGCCTGAAGTACGGCCTGACCACCAACAACCTGCTCGGACTGACCTTCGTGACCATCGAGGGCGAGGTGATCACGCTCGGAGGCAAGCACTTCGACTCCGAGGGCTACGACCTCATGGGTCTGATGACCGGTTCCGAGGGACTGCTCGGCGTGGTCACCGAGGTGACGGTACGGATCCTGCGCAAGCCGAGCACCGCGCGCGCCGTCCTGGTCGGATTTCCCACCAGCGAGGGGGCTGGCGCCTGCGTTGCCGGCGTGATCGGCGCCGGGATCATCCCCGGCGGCATGGAAATGATGGACAACCCGGCCATCAACGCCACCGAGGACTTCGTTCAGGCCGGCTACCCGCGCGACGCCGCCGCGCTCCTGATCGTCGAACTCGACGGGCCCGGGGTCGAGGTCGACCACCTGATCGGCCGGGTCCGTGAAATCGCCGAGGCCAACGGCGCGACCTCGGTCAGGATCAGCGAAAGCGAGGCCGAACGCGACCGGTTCTGGGCCGGCCGCAAGGCGGCGTTCCCCGCCGTCGGCAGGATCGCACCGGACTACATGTGCATGGACGGGACCATCCCGCGCAGGATGCTTCCGGAGATACTGCGCCGCATGTCGCAGATGTCGCGCCACCACGGCCTGGCCGTCGCCAACGTGTTTCATGCCGGTGACGGCAACCTGCACCCACTGATCCTGTTCGACGCCAACCAGCCCGGCCAGCTGGAGGCGGCCGAAGCCTTCGGCGCCGATATCCTGAAGGCCTGCGTCGAACTGGGCGGCGTGCTCACCGGCGAACATGGTGTGGGGGTGGAGAAGCGCGATCTCATGGGCGAGATGTTCACCGAGGCCGACCTCGATCACCAGCAACGGGTGAAGTGCGCCTTCGACCCCGACGGCCTGCTCAACCCGGGCAAGGTGTTCCCGCAGCTGCGGCGCTGTGCCGAGCTCGGACGCATGCAGGTGCACCGGGGACAGATCCCCTTCCCGGACATCCCGAGGTTCTGACCGGGCCAATGTCCTCGACATTCCGTCCCTCCAACGCCTCCGAGACCAGGGATGTCGTGGCCTGGTGCGCCGACAGCGGCAGTGCGCTCGAAGTCATCGGCTCCGGATCGAAACGCGGGCTCGGCAGACCGCTCCAGACCGAACACACCATCGATCTGTCCGGACTCGCAGGCATCGGACTGCATGAACCCGAGGAACTGGTGATGTCGGCGGCGGCCGCGACACCGATCGGGGTGATCGAGCGCGCACTTGACCACGCCGGCCAGATGCTGGCCTTCGAGCCGATGGATCCCGGCCCTCTGCTGGGCGCCGGCGCCGGCACGATCGGCGGTGTCTTCGCCTGCAACCTGTCGGGACCGCGCCGGATCAAGGCAGGGGCGGCCCGCGATCACCTGCTCGGCTTCAGCGCCGTCTCCGGGCGCGGCGAATGCTTCCGCTCCGGCGGCCGGGTGGTCAAGAACGTGACCGGGTACGATCTGTCCAAGCTGGTCTGTGGATCCTGGGGCACGCTTGCCATCGTCACCGAGTTCACCTTCAAGGTCCTGCCGGCGCCGGAACGGACCTGGACCGTGCTGGTGCAGGGACTCGACGGGAAGACCGCGACCGGCGCGATGTCGGCGGCAATGAACAGTCCGCACGAGGTTGCCGGCGCGGCGCACCTGCCCCGGCGCGCCGCCGCCGCTTCCTCGCTCGAACCGGTCTCGGGGGCGGGCGAGGCGATCACGGCGCTTCGACTGGAAGGGTTCGGCCCGTCGGTCGAGCAGCGCTGCCGGGAACTGCGCCACCTGCTGGAGGACTGCGGCGGGACCTGCGTACTGCGCAGCGAAGACTCGCGCAGGTTCTGGCGCGAGGTACGCGATGCGGCGGTCCTCCCCTGCCCCGACCACCACGTGATCTGGCGGATCTCGGTGGCGCCGTCCTCGGGCCATGTCCTTCTGGACGGGCTCGCCGATCGTCTCGACCACGGTGCGTTCCTCGACTGGGCCGGCGGCCTCGTCTGGCTGTCGACGCCGCCGAACGGCGATGGCGGTACCGGGCTGATCCGTGCCGCCGTCAGCGCGCTTGGCGGCCATGCAACCCTGTTCCGGGCTCCGGCGGCCATCCGCAGCAGTGTTCCCGTGTTCCAGCCGCAGCCGGCACCGCTCGCTGCGCTGTCGAGGCGGGTCAAGGAGAGTTTCGATCCCCGCGGCATCCTCAATCCCGGCAGGATGGTGTCCGGGGTCTAGCGCCGGTGTGCGGGGCAGGAAGACCAAAACCGGGCATCCGCACGGCTGCCCGCCTGGAGACCAGCAGCTGACCGGGACGAGACCGCGCCATGCAGACCACATTTTCGCTGGCCCAGTTGGCCGATCCTGACATCGAAGCCGCCAATGCCATCCTGCGCAGCTGCGTGCACTGCGGCATGTGCACGGCGACCTGTCCCACCTTCGTGCTGCTCGGAGATGAACTCGACAGCCCGCGCGGGCGCATCTACCTGATGAAGGAGATGCTGGAGACCGGCGAGACGCCGTCGGCCAAGGTGGTCGGGCATATCGACCGCTGCCTCTCCTGCCTCTCCTGCATGACCACCTGCCCGTCGGGCGTCCATTACATGCACCTGGTCGATCTCGCCCGCAAGCGGATCGCCGAGACCTTCCGCCGGCCGCTCGCCGACCGGCTGGTCCGGTGGCTGCTGCTCGCCGTGATGCCGTCGCCGTCGCGGTTCCGCCTGGCGGTCGGGTTGGCGCGCCTGGGGAGGCCCTTCGCGTCCGTTCTGCCGGGCCCGCTCGGCCGCATGCTGCGCATGGTCCCATCCTCCCGGGCGGGCCGCCTGCTGCCGGGCGGGGCGGTCTACCCGGCCGAGGGCGCGCGCCGCTTCCGCGTCGCGCTACTCGCCGGCTGCGTCCAGCAGGTCCTCGACGAGGCGATCAACGAGGCCACGATCCGGCTCCTGACGAGGTTCGGCTGCGAGGTCGTAGTCGCGCGCGGCTCGGGCTGCTGCGGCGCCATCGCGCACCACATGGGGAAGGAGGCGCCGGCGCTGGAGGCGGCGCGGCGGAACGTCCGCGCCTGGCGCGCGGAGCTCGAGGGCGACGGGCTCGACGCGGTGATTTCGAACACCTCGGGCTGCGGCGCGATGCTCAAGGATTACGGGTATCTCCTGCGCGACGATCCGGCGCTCGCGGAGGCCGCCGCGGCGATGGCCCGACGGACGTGCGACATATCGGAGTTCCTGCAACGCATCGGATTGGGAGAGGCGAGCCCGCCCGGGCCCGTGTCGATCGCCTACCACTCGGCATGCGCGCTGCAGCACGGGCAGAAGATCCAGGCCGGTCCCGTCGAACTGCTCCGCGACGCGGGGTTCGCCGTCTCGCTGCCGGCGGAAGGACATCTCTGCTGCGGCTCGGCCGGCACCTACAACATCCTGCAGCCCGCGCTCGCCGACAGGCTGCGCGACCGCAAGGTCGGCCACCTCGAAGCCCTCGGCGCGGACGCCATCGCCGCCGGCAATATCGGCTGTATGGTCCAGATTTCAGGCGCGACGGAAACGCCGGTGCTGCATACGGTCGAGCTCCTCGACTGGGCGCATGGCGGACCCAAGCCGCGCGCGCTCGGCGGCAGCGAAGGAGACGGCGTTATCGCGCGATAACCGCCTCAACTCGCGACATCGAGGCGGCCGCAGAACCGACAGGGCCCAGGATCGACGCGATCAAGGACGGTCGATGCAGGCCGTGACAACGACGGCGACCGCGCCCGGACCCGTCTCCAAGTCGATCGGACGAGCCGGTGACGGCATCGCCGGTCACCCGCGCGCGGACGCGGCCACCGCTTCCCGCAGCCGGGCCGTCTCCGGCGCGCATTCGGCTTCCCCCACCCCGCCCGGCGCGGCGCTTGCCAGCCGGCGCATCCAGGCGATGTCCACGGAATATTCGGCGAGGCGCCGCCGGTGGCTGGCACGGTTTTTCGTGCAAACCAGGGTGAAGGGCCGTCCGCGGCGCTCGGTCTCATGGTCCATGTCGAGCCCGTGCCGGTCGATGATCCGATGCAGATGCGCCCGATGCTCCTTGCGGAGCGGGAACCGCGCGACCCGCGCGGCCGGATCTTCGCAGAAGGCGCGCAAGCCGGCGCAGAGCTCGCAGTCGCAGTCGAGGACGCAGGCGATCTTCCAGTGCCGCGGCGCCTCCGGCGGCGTCGCGCCGCGTTCCAGCAGGGCGCGTGCCGCGTGGCGCCAGAGCGCGGCGTAGGCGGCGCTATCCGCGAACCCCGTTTCGCCGTGCAGATCGACGAGCGCGGCGGGAAGCGCGCGATCCGCCGTGGCCAGCCGCGGCATCGCCGCGACCGCGGCCACCGCCACACCCTCGTCCGTCAGGCGACAGCACCACGCCAGGGAGAAGAGGTCGCGCACCGCCTCCTCCGAAAGCCCCCGGGGCCGCGGAGGTCCCGGGTCGACCGCTTCGGGCGGCCAGGCCGCGATCGGGCCGTCGTTACCGGAAAAATCCCGCTCGGAAGGCGTTTCCGTTCGATCCGCCGGCGCAACCGAAACCGCCCGCAGGACCGATCTGATCGTCCGCCGCAGCATCTCGCCTCGGGCGCCGGCCTCCGACCCGTCCCGCTCTTCCGCGAGCCGGCGCAGCAGCGCAAGGATCTCCGCGGGCCGTTCGCCGAACCGCGCATCGACAAGCGCCGGCAGGAACCCCTCGGCAGGTTCCGGTCCGACAGCGTCGATTGCCGCCGCCAGGTTCTCGTTCTCTCCGCCGCTATAGCCCGGCAGGATTACTTCGCGCAGGAATCGCGAGAGGCACTCCCGGTCTCCCGCGGTCGTCAGCAGGCCCAGCATCCGGGCACGGCTTTCCTCGTTCTGGCCGGACCGCCCGGCCGGCCAGATGTCGACGAGTTCCGATGCCAGGCGCCCGGTATCGGCGTCCGGGCGTCCTCCGTTCCGGCCCAGCAGCTCCTCCACCCAGGCGACCGCCCCGCCGATATCCGCCCCCGCCAGGATGGCCAGCGTCCGCGATCGCGGCCACAGCACCAGCGCCGCGTGATGCCAGGCGCGTTCCAGGCTCACCCCCTCGTTCCCAGTCGCTTCGTGCAGCCACCGCTCGTCCGGGTCCGCGTCGTCGAGGGCGCCGCGCGGCAGAAGCTCGCCGGGCTTCAACCCGATTTCGCCGAACGGCGGCCGGGTTCCGTTCAAACCCACCCAGCCGTCAAGCCAATGCCGGCTGTCGTAGAGCTCGCCCATCTCCATGTCCTCGGCGTCTTCCTCGTTCCGGTACCAGCCGGGCCGGTATTCCTCGCCATACATCGCCTCGCCATGCTCCTCGATGTGGACGATCGCGGCGTGCAGCTCGCAGCCGGCCCGGTCGGCCGCTTGGGAGAGAACCCGGGCCCGGGCGGCGTCGCCGTTCTTCAAGGTCTCGAAGGACAGTCCCGCCTCGCTGTATGCGTGTTCGAGCAGCCAAACGATCTTCTCCGCCGCACCGTCCTCGTACCGCCACGCGGCGAGGCGTTCCGCGATCGTATCCACCTGTTCGCCGTAATCCGGCGGTCCACGGGGCCCGGTCCGGTCCTCCGGCCGCAGACAGAGGTTGAAGACCAGCGTCAGGCGGTGACCCGCCGCGATCGGCCGGACCTCGTGCCGGCAGTCGGCGTAGAAGGCCGCGAAGGCGAAGCCCGAGGGCTCCTCCACATTCATGTCCACCGCGATCTCGCCGCCCCGGTGGCGGACGATCAGCTCCCCTCCCTCTCCCGCGACGGGGAGCGAGACCGTCAGGGTGGCGATCATCCCCGACGCCTTCTCGGTGTCGCGGTGCGCGGCGAAGAAGCCGCCACGCTCGTATATCAGAAGCTTGTAGAGCCGCGCCTCCAGCCGGTCGCCCGGACAGCCGAGCCCCGACGCCGCCCGGTCGAGAATCTTCGCGAACGTCTCCGGCCACGCCTCGCCCGCCAGACGGATTCTCTCCGGCTCGATCTGCCGGCAATCACGGACCGAGGTGTCGATCAGCGTCTCCGGTCCCTTGCCGTAGGGCGCGCGCCCGGCGACGCCGATCAGGGCGCGAAGCTGCGGCTCCGGAACCGGAAAGGACAACATGCCGATCCCCTCCACCTCCAGCCGGGGCATCGGCGCGACCAGCCTGCCGTGGACGCAGAAATCGCCGGCGCGATCGATCGACCGCAGCAGACGCTCCATCCCGGCATCGGCGCCGTATTCCAAATCGATCGCGCCCACGCCTCTTTCCCCTCGGCAGGCATCGAGCCGATACTATCGGAGCCGGGCGCCGATGCCAGGCTGGATCGCCGTATGCGATGGCGGTTCGCGGGGCACCACCGACGCGCAGTTCGGCAGGGAAGTCTGGAGACAGGGCGAATGGATCGCCGGCGGATCTCGACGCCGGGCATGGAAACCGGGGGCGCCGGCGTTCGGTCCGGGTTACAGTGACGGATATTTCCTGAGGGGGCCTGTCATGTTCTTGAGGGATTACTGGTACGTCGCCGCGACGGCGGAGGAGATCGGCGCGGAGCCGCTCGCGCGCACCCTGCTGAACGAGCCCGTGGTCCTCTACCGGACGGGCGACGGGGCGGTCCGTGCGCTGGAGGACCGTTGCTGTCACCGCCATTTGCCCCTGTCGCTCGGCAAGGTGGTCGGGGACCGGCTGCAATGCGGCTATCACGGGCTGGAATACGATTCCGACGGGGTGTGCGTTCGCGTGCCCGGCCAGACCGCGGTCCCGCCGGGTGCGCGGATACGCGCCTATCCCGTCGTCGAGCGCTGGGGATGGGTATGGATCTGGATGGGCGACCCGGAAGCGGCGGACGACGCCGGGATCGAGGACTTCCACTGGCTCGACGATCCCGGATGGCGGGCCGCCGGCTGCCGCATCCCGATGGAATGCGACTATCGGCTCGGCATCGACAACCTGCTCGACCTCAGCCACCTGACCTACGTCCACCGGACCACGCTCGGCAACGCGGCGGTGGTCGAGGCCGCGGAGGTGAAGACCGAGCGGTACGGTCCCGGCGTTCGCGTCACTCGCTGGATGATCGACGTGCCGGCGCCGCCCATGTATCGCCGGCTGGTCGATTTCGGCACCAACATAGACCGCTGGCAGATCATCGATTTCTCTCCGCCCTGTTTCGTCAAGCTCGATCTCGGGGGCGCGCCGACCGGAACCGGCGCGCGCCGGGGCGACCGCTCCAGGGGCTTCGAGCGCAAGAGCCTGAACGCGCTCACCCCCGAGACCGAGACCTCGA
Organism: Alphaproteobacteria bacterium; assembly: GCA_022822665.1. Classification (GTDB taxonomy): domain Bacteria; phylum Pseudomonadota; class Alphaproteobacteria; order Thalassobaculales; family Thalassobaculaceae; genus Bin52. Next base: position 107,020 of record JAJEAR010000076.1, read on the forward strand.
TCCACTATTTCTGGGCGGACGCGCACAATTTCGACATCGACAAGCCGGAAGTCACGCGGCTCCTTTTCGACCAGGTTTTCGAAGCGTTCACGGAGGACAAGGCGTTCCTCGAGGCCCAGCAACGCGCCTTCGATCGCGATCGCGGTCGCCCGCTCGTCGACATCAACGCCGATGCCGGAGGGCTCGAGGCACGCCGCATCCTCGACCGCCTGCTCGAAGAGCAGGACCGGCGGGCTCGACCGGAAACCGTCGCGGTCTGACCGCGACTCCCGATGAAATCCGGGGCCTCGGTCCCCAAATCGGTGGTGAGGGAGACGCGCCATGACCGCTGAATTGCGGACCGACATCCGGCTGGGCGAGGGATCGCTCCGCTGGTGCTGCGACGAAATGCTGCCGTCGTTCGAGACCACCGACGAGGTCGAGCCGATCACCGGCGTTGTGGGCCAGGACGACGCGATCGAAGCGCTGCGCTACGGGCTGGAGGTCTTCGCACCGGGCCAGAACATCTACGTCCGGGGGATCGCCGGCACCGGGCGGATGACCCTGGTGCGTCAGCTCCTGGAAGACATAAGCCCGAGCTGCCCGCTGGCCGACGACCGGGCCTACGTCCACAACTTCGCCCAGCCCAGCCGCCCCCGGCTGATCACCCTTCCGCGCGGGCGGGGCCGGGCCTTCCGCCACGGCGTCGACCGCCTGATCGAGTTCGTCGAGGAGGAGCTCGCCCAGACCCTCAACTCGGAGTCCATGCGGGCCAGGCGCGCTTCGCTCGACCACGACGCGCAGCAGTCGATGCGCGAGGTCGGCGCGCCGTTCGAGGAGGAGCTGCGCGCCAACGGCCTCGCTTTGGTCACCCGGCAGGGGCCCGGCGGGGTCCAGCCCGACATCCTGCCCGTCGTGGACGGCGAGCCGGTCCCCTTCGAAAAGCTCGAGACCCTGCGGAGCCAGGGCACCCTCGAAGCCGGGGAAGTCGAGCGCATCCGGGATCGCGTCGCCTCGTTTTCGCGCAGGTTCGAGGAGATCAATCACAGGATGGCCGGGCTCCGGCTGGAACACCGGGAGAAGCTGCGCGAACTTCTCGAGTCCGAAACCCGCCGTTTCCTCGGCTATTACATCGAGTCCATCGAATCCGAGTTCGGCGTCCCGGAGGTCTGCGACTTCCTCGCCGACGTGGTCGCCGATCTGGTGCAGCGGCTCGGCGCGCTCGACCGGATCAAGAAGGCGACTCGCAAGTATCGGGTCAATCCGATCCTCGAACACCGCGCCGGCGCCGGCTGTCCCATCGTGATCGAGAACGCGCCCACGCTCAGGAACCTGCTCGGCGAGATCGAGCGCGAGTTCGTGGCCGAAGGCGGGACGCACGCCGATCACACGATGATCCAGGGGGGCTCGCTGCTGCATGCCGACGGCGGATTCCTGATCCTCGAGGCGCGCGACGTGCTGGCGGAGCCCGGCGCGTGGAAGGTCCTGATACGCAGCCTGAGGGCCGGTATGCTGGAGATCGTGCCGGCGGAGCTCGCCTCGCCCTTCGGCGCCCCTTTCCTCAAGCCCGACCCCATCCCGATCAACGTCAAGGTGGTGCTGATCGGCGATGGCGGGCTTTACGAGATCCTCAACGGGACCGATCCCGATTTCGGCCAGTTGTTCAAGGTGCTGGCCGATTTCGAGAGCACCATTCCCCGCGACGGGACGGGCGTGAACTATTACGCCGGGGTGATCGCCCGCATCGCCCGGGACGAGGACCTGTTGCCGTTCCGGCGCGAGGCCGTCGTCGCGCTGGTCGATCACGGCGCGCGGATCGCGGGGCGGAGCGACCGCCTGACGACGCGTTTCGGCCGCCTCGCCGACATCGCCCGCGAAGCCGCGTTCCTCGCCGAGAGGGCGAACCGGCGGGCGGTCGAACGGGACGACGTCAGGGAAGCCATCGGGCGCGGACGGCGCCGCGCCGACCTGCCCGCCCGGCGCTTTCGCCAGATGATCGCCGAGGGCCGCATCGGCATCCGCACGACGGGAACCGAGATCGGCCAGGTCAACGGGCTCGCCGTGGTAACCGCTGGACCGCTGACCTACGGTTTTCCGCAACGCATCACCGCGACCGCCGGTCCCGGGAGCGCCGGCGTGGTCGATATCGAGCGCGAGGCGGAGCTTTCCGGCGCGATCCACACCAAGGGCTTCTACATCCTGGGCGGGCTCCTGCGTAACCTGCTCAAGACGGACCATCCGCTCGCCTTCTCCGCGTCGGTCGCCTTCGAGCAGAGCTATGGCGGGATCGACGGCGACTCCGCGTCGGGGGCGGAGATGTGCTGCCTTCTGAGCGCGCTCACCGGCGTGGCGCTTCGGCAGGATCTCGCGATGACCGGCGCGATCGACCAGCTCGGACGCATCCAGCCGATCGGGGCGGTGACGGAGAAGGTCGAAGGGTTCTTCGCGGTCTGCAAGGCGGGCGGTCTCACCGGGACGCAGGGCGCGATCGTCCCCAGGGCGAACGCGGGAGACCTGATGCTGGACGAGGAGGCGGCCGCGGCCTGCGCCGCCGGCAATTTCGACGTCTATGCGGTCGAGACCATCCACGAGGCGCTGGCCCTGCTCACCGGGATGCCGGCCGGCAAGCCCGGCGCGGACGGGAATTACCCCGAAGGCACGCTGCTCCGCCTCGCCCGGGACAGGGCGCTCGACTACTGGCGCATGGCGCGGCCCGGAACGGAGAAATAGCGCGTCAGGCTTCGACCGCGCCCTTGTAGCTCGTCAGGTCGATGATCTCGAGCACGTTGCCGTCCGGGTCGTGGAAATAGGCTCGCGGGCCGTTCACAGCGCCGCCCTGGCGGTCCTCCTCGAACAGAATTTCGACGCCGCTCTCCCGCAGCGCCGCAACCGAGGACTCGTAGTCTTCGCGGTCGACGATGAAGGCGTGATGGATGTCGTCTTCGCGCGCGGTCGAGATCGGCTTGTCGACGCGCGCGAGGATGATGCAATCCCCGCCCGAATCGAGGAACACCATGCCGCGCTCGTGGTTGCTTTGCACGACGGCGAGGCCGAGCTTCCCGGTGTAGAACGCTTCGGCCCGGCGCGTGTCCGTGACCGGGATCGTGAAATGGGCGACCCCTCTGGTCCTTAACATCGGAGCGTCAGTCCTCCTCGTAGAGCCCGCGGTCCCGATGCCACTGCTCGATCCCGCCCCCGGGGTAGTACATGTTGTGCGCATGCTCCGGCCCCTCCGGCACCGGGATCCAGTCGGGCTTGTATCCCAGCATGTTGTGGCTCATCTCGCCGGTCCGGGGCAGCGCGGTGTCGATCGCGGTCGCGCAGGGATAGACGAACTCCGGGTAGTTGGGGTTGTAGATCCATAGCGTCGTGCCGCACAGCTTGCAGAAATGGCGGCGCGAGAAGCCGAGCCCGTCGGCCTCGTAGGCGCCGCGGTGGTTGTTTGCCGAGCGGTAGACGGTGATGTTGTCGGCGCCCGCCACCTCCAGCGTCGCGTACTCGCCCATGATGTTGATCGAGTAGCCGCCCCCGCCCGTCTTGCGGCATTTCGAGCAGTAGCAGCGGTTGAACGGGTAGGGCGTCCGCGAATTCACGGTGAACGTCACGGCGCCGCAATGGCAGGACCCTTCGAGCTTCATCCGGGACAATTCCTTGTCGCTGGTCTACTCACCGCTCAATTGTACAACACCCCCGGCAGCCAGAGGGCGATCTGAGGGAACAGGAGCAGCAGCGCGATCAGCGCCGCGTCCGCGGCGAGGAACGGGACGATGCCGCGGAAGACGGTGCCGAGCGCGATGTCGGGCAGCTGCGCCCGGATCACGAAGATGTTGAGCCCGACCGGCGGCGTGATCAGCCCGACCTCGACGACCACCACCATCAGGATCCCGTACCAGACGGGATCGTAGCCGAGCGCCGTGACGACCGGCAGGAAGACCGGCACGGTCACCAGGATGATCGCCACCGCGTCCAGGACGCAGCCCAGGATGATGTAGAAGATCAGGATGATCATGATGACCGCCCAGGGCGCGAGCTCGAAGAACTCGATGAGCTCGACCAGCGCCACCGGGAGCCGGGTCTGGACGACGAAATAGGCGAAGATCCATGCGCCGGTGATGATGAACAGCAGCATCCCCGTGGTCCGCAGGGTCTCGTCCAGGGAGGCGACGAAGTCCCTCCACGAGAAATCGCTCGTGGCGAACGCGATGACGATCGCCGCGAAGGAGGCGACGCCGGCCGCTTCCGTCGGGCTGAACCAGCCGGTGTAGATTCCGCCCACCGCGAGGCCGAACAGGACCAGGAGCTTCCACATCGAGATCGCCGCGCCCCACCGCTCGCGCCAGTCGAGCCGCGGCCCGGCGGGCGCCCATTCGGGCCGGACCCGGGCGATCACCCAGATCACCACCATGAAGAGCAGCGCGAGCAGGACCCCCGGGATCATGCCCGCGGCGAACAGGGCAGGGACGGACTCTTCCGCGGCGAGCGCGTAGATCACCATGATCACCGAGGGCGGGATCAGGATGCCCAGCGTCCCGCCGACCGCCACCGAGCCCGTCGCCAGGCGCTCGTCGTAGCCGTAGCGGCGCATTTCCGGCACCGCGATCTGGGTGAAGGTCGCCGCCGTGGCGAGCGACGAGCCGCTGATCGCGGAGAAGCCCGCGCAGGCGCCGATGGTCGCCATTGGCAGCGCCCCCCGGCGCCCGGCGAACAGCGCGTTGGCCGCGACGAAGAGCTCCTGCGACATGCCGGACCGGGTCGCGACCGCGCCCATCAGGATGAACAAAGGCAGCACCGAGAAGGCGTACTGGGTCAGCGAATAGGGGGTCTCGCCGAAAACGATGAAGGCGCGCTCCCAACCGTCGATCGCGGCGTAGCCGACCAGCCCCACCAGCCCCATCGCCGCGCCCAGCGGCACCCGGAGGAGCGTCAGGAGGACCAGGGCGACGATGCCGATCCCGCCGATTTCCTGGGACGTCATTCGACGCGCCGGAGCACCGAGGAAACCTCGCGCAGGAACATCACCAGCACCGCGACCGTCGCGAAGGCGAAGGCGGCGAGAACCAGCGAAGCCTTCCAGATAATCGGAAGATGGAGGTCGATGGTGACGTCGTTGAATTCGATGAACTCGCGCGCCGGCTGCGTCATGTGCCACGCGAGGAGGGCGACGAAGACCAGCGCCACGAACGTGCCGATGAGCTTGAGCCAGCGCACGGCCCGCGCTGGAACCACCTGGTCGATCAGCTCGATGGTGATGTGCTGGTCGCGGAGGAAGACCTCCGGTATGGCGAGGAAAGCGGCCGCGGCGAGAAACAGCTCGATGATTTCATAGGTGCCGAAGATCGGCGCGTTGAAGCCCGAGCGCAGCCCGACGTCGATCACGTTGAGCGCCATCATGGCGAGCAGAAAGATCGCGGCGACGCGGGTGAGAAGCCGCGCCGCCGCGAGCGCGAGGCCGTGCATCGGCCGGGTTACATCGCCGAGTACTTGGCCGACAGCGCCTTCAGCTCGTCATACACCTTGCGCGCCGGCAGACCCTTTTTCTCGAGCGCCGCGATGCGCTGACCCATGATCTTCTCGCCGAGCGCGCGCATCTCCTTGTCGGCGGCCTCGGGCAGCGCGACGCGGTTGAGCTTGAGGCCGCTCATGTACTTGGTGAAGACCTTCGGATCGCCGCCCCAGGCGAACGTCGCCATGGCGACGCCGGCCTCCTTGGTCCCCATCGCGTCGACCAGCGGCTTGAGGTCGTTCGGCAGCTTGTCATAGGCCTTCGGGTTCATCGCGAGCCCGAAGCTGATGACCGAGACGAACATCGGCGTGTAGTGCTGGACGAGCCCGCCCAGCTTGAAGGCGAAGATGCCCATCGGGTCGGTGACGACACCGTCGATGGTCCCCTTCTGCAGAGACTCCGCCATGTGGGTCGCCGGCATTCCGATCGGGGCCGCGCCCAGCGCCTTCATCATCAGCACGTCGGTCGGCGTCGGCGCGCGGTAGCGCCGCCCGTTGAGGTCGGCGACCGACATGATCGGCTTCTTGGAATCGTAGACGCCCGACGGGCGGTTGAACACGATCCACATCGCCCTGGTGCCGGCCTTCTCGTGCTCGGCCTGGAAGTACTTGGGCAGCAGGTCGCCGGCGACCTTGGCGCCGACCACGGCGCCCTTGGCTCCCGGCGGGAACAGATAGGGCGCATGGGTCAGCTCGGTCAGCGGGAACCGGCCCGGCGTCACCCCGTGCTGGAAGAACGCCATGTCGGCGACGCCCTTCCTGGCGAGGTCGTAATGCCGTGGCATCGGCCCCATCGACGAGCCGAAGAACATCTGCAGTTCGAGACGGCCCTTGGACTTCTCGGCAGCCTCCGCCTTGGCTTTCTTGAACCAGATCGAGGCGGTCGACGGCTCCGGCGAAAACAACGCGATCTTGAGCGTATGCTTCGACTGCGCCAAAGCGTGCCCCCCCGCCGCAAGAACGGCGGCGGCGGCAAGCGCGACGCCTTTGGTCAGGTGTGTGGGCATCCCCGGCCCTCCCTTCCGTGAGGATGAAGCGAACGAGCCGCCGCGCGCGGCCCGCAGCCACGATCCTGAACCGTGGCGGCGCGCTTTGCAATGCCGCGCCGAACGGACGGCAAACCGGGGGCGGGCTAGAGTCCGTCGAAGTCGTCGTAATTCATCGCGTTGGTGCGGGCGCTGCCGCCCTTCGCGCTGTGGAGCGCGAGGGTCCATCCGCCGCTGTCCGCCTCGTAGTCGATCCGCTCCGCGAACCTTCCCGCGTTGCCGCGCTTCGAAAAGGAATCGCAGCCGCGGCTGAATTTCGAGCCCGTCGCGAACGCGACCTCGTAGGAACCGAGCGGTATGCCCTTGAGCGCCGCGGTCTTGCCTTCGCCGACGAGAAAGGCGAGCGCGACCTTCCCCTGCCGGGTTACCAGCTTCACGTAGGCGTCCATCCCGGTGTCGTTGAGGACCCTGACGGTGCCGATGCGACTCGGCTCGGTGCGTCCCCTGACGATCTCGTTGTGCTGCACGCGTTTCCCCGCATGCGCCTCGCAGAAGTCGAAACGCGCCTTTTCGCCCGACCCGCTCCGCACGAGCCCTTCGAGCACCCAGCCCGACCTCGGAGGAGTGCGCCATTCGACTTCGTACCAAGGGCCTTGCGTCCGGCCGGTGCGGATGAGGTCGCCCCAGCGCCGCACGCGGCCAAGCTCCTCGCCGGCGCTTCCGGGCGACGCGCGGACGGCGGCCGCCTCGGCCTCGACATGGATCCGGCGCTTCTCCCGTTCCAGTCTCGCCTGCCGGACGCGTGCGATCCCGTCCTCCCGGAGCGCCTGGCGCTTGTCCGGCGTGAGCTCGGCCTCGACCTCTGTCCTGTCCTTCACCCGGTAAGTCTTGTTCGAACAGCCCTCCCGATAGGCGCGCAGGCGGGCGTTGTGGCCGTCGACCTCCCAGTGGGCGACGGCGTCGGTCTCGACATTGTCTCCTTCCAGCCGGACCGGCTCGAAGACGCACCACCGGAGCTCGGCGAGCGTCAGATTGTCGTTCGCGTCGGGGGCCGCTTCCTCCGAATCCGAGGCATTCGCCGGCGCGGCCGCGAGAAGGGCCAGGATCGCCGCCGCGCCCGCGATGCGTCCCACGGCTGCGCGGTGTCCGCTCTCGCAGCCAGGTCCGCCGCCGCTCCGCATCACATTCCGAGCAGACGTTCGGCGTTGCCGTGCAGGATCTTCCTGCGGTCCTCGGTCGAGAACGGGATCCGTTCCATCCAATCGGTGCCGTCCTTGTTCACCACGAAGGGATAGTCGACGGAAAACAGGATCCGGTCGGTTCCCATCTCCATCGCGCTGCACAGAAGCGCCGGGTCGGAGAAATTGCCGCTGGTGGTGATGTAGAAATGCTCGCGGAAGGTCTCGCGGAAGGACTCCAGCGGGGTCTCGGTGCGCGACAGCGCCTGATCGATGCGCCAGAGCAGGAACGGCAGCCCCTCGCCCAGATGCCCGAGAATGATCTTCAGGTCCGGACAGGCGTCGAAGACGCCGCTCAGCACCAGTCGGATGCCCTGGGTCGCGGTCTCCACGGTGAAGCCCCAGCCGGCGGTCAGCAGGCCGGGAAAGGCTTCGATGTAGTCGGCGTAGTACGCCTGAATGACATCCTCGTGCGGGATCGACGGATGCATGTAGAGCGGCACGCCCAGCGCCGCCGCGCGCTCGAAGATCGGCCAGAACCGCTTCTCGTCGAGGAACGCGCCGTTGGTCAGCCCGTGCACCATCGCGCCCTTGAAACCGAACTCGCTCACGCAACGGTCCAGCTCGTCCGCCGCCGCCGCCGGCTCGGCGGTGGGAAGCGCCGCGAACCCCTGGAATCGGTCCGGGTTCGCGGAAACGATGCCGGCCAGCCGGTCGTTGACCTCGCGCGCCATCGCCACCGCGGTCTCGCCCTCCAGCTTCTGGGTCGCCGGCGCGCCGTGGCTCAGCACCTGGACGTCGATGCCGCCCTCGTCCATCTCCTTCAGCCGCAGCGCGCCGACGTCGAGGAGGCGGTCCCTGATCGGCGGCGGCGTCCTCACGTCCCGCCCGGCGAACAGCGCCGACAGGGCGGGATCGAAATAGTGCTCCTCGATCGCGATGACCCGCGATCCGTCCGATGTTGCCATGCTCTACTCCGAACTCCGGTTAACGCGCGCTACTTCAGTTCCTGACCCTCGAGATCCCCGTCGAGGAACCTGTTGGGCTTGAGGAACATGCCGAGGACCAGCGCCCCGTTCGGCGCCACGGCGTCGTGGCGGTTGCCGGCCGGGCGCCAGACATAGTTGCCCGCCGTCACCTCGCCCTCGTCGTCGAGAATGCTGCCTTCGAGCACGTAGGTCTGCTCGATCTCGACATGCTCGTGGAGCGGCAGCCTCGCGCCCGGCTGCCAGCGGAACAGCGCCGTCATCAGCCCGGTCTCGGGGTCCTCCAGCAGGATCTTCATCTCCACGCCCTCGCACTGCGTCGGCTTCCAGGGCAGCGAATCCACGTCGACGAAACGCGAGGCGAGCGGCGCAAGCGTTTCCTGTTCCTTCAGCATCGGCGTCGCGGCGGCCATGTCCGTCCTCCGTTCTCCGGTTCGGATCGACTCTAGCCGTCCCCCGGGAGGCTCACAACAAGGCGCGTGGCGCCCGCCCTGTATCCAGGACGCCGTATCCGGCGAGCAGAAGGGCGCCACCCGCGGCCACCGCGCGGACGCCATTCCAGAACTGCCACGGGTTCGAATAGGCCTGCCACGCATCGCGCGCGGCGGCGGCCTCCAGCGGGGGCACCAGCACGGCCAGCGTCTCGTTCAACGGCACGTTGATCGCCACGGTGGGAGCCATGGCTCCCAGAACGTATAGAAGCCCAGCCGAGGCGAAGAGAAAGACGCCGCGGCGTTCCTCGATTCTCCAGGCCGCCAGCGCGGCCGCCGCCAGGACGACGGGCGTGCCGAAGAAGCCCAGCGCAAAGACCGGGTTGCGGACGCTCGCATTCATCGCCTGCATGGCGGGAATGGCGACGTTGGGGTCCGTCGCGTCGAGCCCCCACATGGTCGAACAGACCCAGGCATAGAAAAAGCCGAATATCGCCCCCGCGTGCAGCAGCGCCAGGATCGCCAGCAGGTGGAAAAGTCGTGCCCAAGGTACGGAGGTCACGATCCCCGGTTCCCGTGGCCCGGCTTGAGCAGGCAGATCGCCCGGACGAAGGTCGCCGCGACCGCCGCTACTTCGAGCGGGGGTGCGGTTCGGTGTGGGTAAACATCGCCAGCAGCATTACCGGTGTAACCGGTCTGTACGCCACCGACTCACCCTCCCCCGGCCCCTCCCGCAAGCGGGAGGGGAGAAGGTAAAGAGGAGGAGGAGACGGGCGGGTCCCCTCTCCCCACCGGGAAGAGGGTTAGGGAGAGGGGCCGGCCCCAGGCCGTGAGCACCGGAAGCGCCACGATCGCCGCGGCGACATGGCGATCCCCGGTCGCCCGGTCGTCCATCCGAAACCTCCGTGCATAAACCGTACCAAGTGGTACGGTTGACCTCACTGTACCGATCGGTACGGTACTGTCAACGACCCGTTTCCGAGGCTTTCGGACATGAAGGAAACGACCCGCGAACGGCGCCGCGACCGTATTCTCGACGTGGCCGTGGAGACGCTGGCGGAATACGGCTACCGCGACACCACGATGCTCGAGGTGGCCCGCCGCGCATCGGCTTCCAAGGAGACGCTGTACGCCTGGTTCGGCAGCAAGCCGGGGCTGTTCCAGGCGGTCATCCAGCGCAACGCCGAGGCGGTTCGGGATGCGGTCGAAGGACATCTCGCCGGCGATGAACCGGTCGGGGAGGCGCTCGCCGATTTCGGCCATGCGCTCGCGGGGCTGCTGTTGGGCGAAAGCGCGGTGGCGATAAACCGCGCGGCGATTTCGGAAGTGCGGACGGCTCCGACCCTCGCACGCATACTGAGCGAGTCGGGCCGCGAAGCCACGTTGCCTGTCTTTACCCGATATCTCGAAAGATGCCGCGCGCGGGGCCTGCTGGACTTCGAAGACTCCGGGGAGGCGGCAGAGACGTTCATCGGCCTGTTGATCGGAGATGCCCAGGTTCGGCGTCTGCTCGGCGTGATGGCAGCGCCCGGGAGCGCCGAGCTCCAGAACCGGGCGAAGCTCGCTGGCAGCAAGTTCGTGCTGATCTACGGCGCGTGAAGCCGGATCGATTCCCTCTCGTCATTTCGACCGGGGCGCCGCAAGACGTGGAGCGGAGAAATCTCGGAACCGGGGGTGGAAATTGTCTCCGCTCCTCCGTCCCTGCGGGCCGGCTCCGGTCATTACGACGACAGGGATCGCGGCGAACGGGGCGCGCGGCCGGCGGCAAGCACCCCTCCCGTTCCCGCTTGACGAAGCGACATCGGATCGGGAGGAATCGGCGTTACTCAGAAATCGAGGAAGCGTCCGGTGCCCCGCAGTTCAGCCAAAACCACCGAGCCGGGCTACGAGAACGGGAACGGTCAGATCGTCGTGGGACAGACCGACCTGCCCGGGAACGATCACCACCAATACATCTATGTGCTTGAGTGCGGCCGGTGCGGGTGCCGTTACGGCGCGAACGGCTCCGATATCTGGCAGCGCTTGTGCCCGAATTGCGGCGGTGGCCGGCCCGGTTTGGACTATCGGCAATCGCTGGCCGAACGCCGCTCGGATCGATCCGCCTCTCACGCGTCTCGCTGGCTCGACCGCGAATTCCCCGCCGTCGACATGGGACCATGGCCGGACGGCTTCACGGCCAGCCGGGAGGAAATCTATGACGACACCCGACAACTGGCGGGAGGGCTCCAGGAAGAATCCGGCGGCGACTGCTGACCAAAATGTTCATCGACACGAATGTCTTCGTGTCGGCGCGGAACGGCGAGGGAAAGACGGCGCGGCATGACGACCTGGATGGTGGGAGTCGATACCGGGGGCACGTTCACCGACCTGATCGCGTTCGAGGCCGGCACCGGCGAGCGCCGCGCGGTGAAGGTCCCGTCGGTGCCCGACGATCCCTCGCGCGCGGTGATCGACGCGCTGGAGGAGTTGTTCGGGACCGGCATCGCACCCGCCGAGGTAGGCTTCTTCGTTCACGGCACCACGGTCGCGACCAACACGCTGATCGAGGAGGACGGCGCGTGCGCGGGCCTCCTGATCACCGAGGGCTTCCGGGCGGTCTACGAGGCGCGCGGCTGGTCGCAGCCGGATTCCGACGACCTGCTGGACCCGTTCTACCGGAAACCCCGACTCCTCGTTCCCCAGTCGCGCACCGCGGAGGCGGTCGAGCGGCTCGACTACACCGGCGCGGTGCTGACGCCGCTCGACGAGGACGGGCTCCGCGAAGCGGTGCGGGGGCTCGCGGCGAAGGGCATCGAATCGGTGGCCGTGTGCTACCTGTTCAGCTTTCGCAATCCCGCGCATGAGCGCCGCACCGCCGAGATCGTCGCCGAAGAGGCGCCCGGGCTCAGGGTATCCCTCTCGTCCGAAATCCTGCCGACGATCCGCGAATATCCCAGGCTCTCCACCACCGCGATCGACGCCTATGTCGGGCCCAGGGTCCAGACCTATTTGCTGCGCCTCGGCGCGGAGCTGAAGGATGCCGGGATCGAGACGCCCCAGCTATTCCTGATGCAGTCGCACGGCGGCCTGATGCGGATCGAGCTCGGCGCCCGGTTCCCCAACCAGACGCTGCTGTCGGGGCCCGCGGCGGGCGCGGTGTCGGGCCGGGCGCTCGGCGCGCTGGTCGACCGTCCGAACGTGGTCACGTTCGACATGGGCGGCACCTCGACCGATATCGCGGTGATCGCCGGTGGGCGGATCGAGGAGACCGATTCGGGTCGCATCGCGGGGCAGGACATCGGAACGCCGATGCTCTCGGTCGCGACGCTCGGCGCCGGCGGCGGCACGATCGCCTATATCGGCAGGGACGGGCTGATGAAGGTCGGCCCGCGCAGCGCCGGCGCCGATCCGGGCCCCGCCTGCTACGGACGCGGCGGCACCGAGCCCACCGTGACCGACGCCAACCTGCTTCTCGGCGCACTCGGCGCGGGCAGCGTGCTCGGCGGGCGGATGACGATGGATTCCGACCTCGCCCGCGCCGCGGTCGAGGAGAAGGTCGCCGCGCCCCTCGGCCTCGACGTTATCGAGGCGGCGGCCGGAATCGTGCGCATCGTCAACTCGAACATGGCGGTCGATCTCCGCCTCGCCTTCCAGCGCCGCGGGGCCGACCCGCGCGACTTCGCCCTGATCGCCTTCGGCGGCGCGGGGCCCCTGCACGCCGCGGCGCTGGCCCGCGACGTGGGAATCGCCCGCGTCGTGGTACCGCTCGCCCCCGGGCTCAACAGCGCCTTCGGGCTGCTCCAGACCGATGTCCGCCACATCTACGTCAAGTCTTCCGTGGGCGTCCTGGCGGGGCTGTCGGCGGAGGCGATGGAGGCCGAGTTCGAAAATCTCGAAGCGCGCGCCCGCGCCGACGTGCGGGAGGAGGGCTTCGACGAGAGCGAGGTGACGCTCCGCCGCCAGGTCGACATGCGCTACCTGCACCAGGGCTACCAGCTCGCCGTGGATTGCCTCGCGCGACCGGTCGACGAGGCGGAGAAGGCGGCGCTCAAGTCCCGTTTCGACGATCTTCACGCCCGGGTCTACGGCGCGAGCGCGCCCGACGAGGACGCCGAGACGGTCACCTTCCGGGCGATCGCCGAGATCGCGGTGCCGCAGCTCCGACTGCCCCCGATCGAGATCGGCGACGGCGATCCCTCGGCGGCCGAGGTCGGCGCGCGCGAGCTCTACGATTTCGAGGCCAGCGGCTTCGTGCCCTGCACGCTCTACGACCGGGCCCGGCTGCGCGCCGGCGACCGGATCGAAGGCGCCGCGGTGATCCAGCAATTCGATTCGACGACCGTGGTCCTCGCGGGCCAGAGCGCGACGGTGGAAGCGCACGGCAATCTCGTCATCGATGCGGGAGACAACGCGTCATGAGCCTCGATCCCATCACCATCGAGGTGGTGCTGAGCCGCCTGCGCGAGACCACGGAGGCGATGGCGCACGCGCTGTTCCACAGCGGCTACTCGCCCATCCTCCGCGAGTCTCAGGACGGCACGGCGGGTCTGACCGACGGGACCGGGCGGGTGATCATGGTCGGGGGCGGGCTGCAATACCATTCCCTGCTCTACTCGAAGTCGATCGGCAGCATCTTCGAGCGCTACCCGCCGGAGACCATGCGGGAGGGCGACAGCTTCGTCTGCAACGATCCCTACAAGGCGGGCAACAGCCACGTCCCCGATTTCGTGGTCGCGACGCCGGCCTTCTTCGAGGGAAATCTGGTCGCCTTCGGGGTCAGCGTCGCGCACAAGGCCGACGTCGGCGGGCTGGTGCCGGGCTCGTCGGGCGCGGCGGCGCGCGAGATCTTCCATGACGGGATTCTGGTGCCGCCGGTCCGGATGTGGAGCGCCGACGGCGTCAACGCCGAGGTCGAGGCGATCGTCCGCAACAACAGCCGCGCGCCCGACGTGGTGCTCGGCGATCTGCGCGGACAGGTGGGCGCGACCCGCCTCGGCGCCCGGCGCATCGCCGAGCTGTGCGGGGCCTTCGGCGCGGACACCGTGACCGGGACGATGGACGCGCTGATGTCGCGGACCGCCCGGCGGGTGAGGGAGGCGGTCTCCGCCTGGAAGGACGGCAGCGCCGAGGCCGAGGGGCTGATGGACCATGACGGGGCCGACCGGGACCGTCCGGTCCGCATTCACGTAAGGGCGGAGAAGTCGGGCGACCGGCTGACGATCGATTTCAGCGGCAGCGACCCCCAGACGGCGGGGCCGATCAACACCCCGGAGGCCACCGCGCGCGCCGTCTCGATGCAGGCGATCCTCGCCGCCTCCGATCCGACGATCCCGATGAACACCGGCGCCTTCGAGGCGGTCGACTTCGTCATTCCGCCGGGCCGGATGGTGAGCCCGCAATTCCCGGCCACGGTCAACCACTACTTCCCCACGTCGCACATGGTCTACAACGTGGTGCTGGCCGCGCTCGGCACGCTCAACCCGGACCGCGCCGTCGCGCCGTCGGGTCTCGGCACCGGCGCGATGGCGATCGGCTATTCGGAGGGGCGGTCCGGCAAGGCCACCGTCCAGTACGAGCTGATGACCACCTCCCTCGGCGGCACCAGCGAGGGAGACGGCGCCTCGATCGTGCTGCCGATGAACCACTTCGCGCCCGGCACTCCGGTCGAGATCGTCGAGACCGAATACCCGATCCGTGTCGGGCGGTTCGAGCTGCTGCCCGACAGCGCCGGCGCCGGCACCCATCGCGGCGGGATCGGTTTCGCGCGCGAATACGCGTTCCTCACCGACTGCACGCTGACGCTCCGCACCGCCAACCACCGCCACGCCGCCTGGGGCCTGTTCGGCGGCGGCAGCCCGGCGCCGGCGTCGACCTCGATCTCGTTTCCGGACGGACGCACCGAAGACATGGACGTGCTGGAGACGCGGCACATGTCCGCGGGCGCCTCGATCCGCCTCTGCCAGAGCGGCGGGGGCGGCTACGGCGATCCGTTCGAGCGCCCCGCGGAGCTGGTCGTCGCCGACATCGGGGACGGCTATGTCTCGGCGGAAGCCGCGCGCGAGCTCTACGGCGTTGCCGTCGACGCCGACGGCGCGCTCGACGAGGCGGAGACCGAACGGTTGCGGGGCGAAAAGGCCGTTTCCTGAAGGGTTGGGGCGCATCCCATTTTGGCGGCAACGGCTGTCGCTCCAGCGCCCCGTCATGGGACGATTCCCATTAGACAATTCGGCGATTTCCCACCGTCATCTCCGCCGTTAGTGGGATTTATCCCATGATTTTATCCATCTCTGTTGATGGGAAAAACCGTTTGACAGGACTCTGGGGCCGCGTTAACGAAGATATCCGGCATCGAACGCGAGGTTGACGGATGGACGTTGTGGGCGGCCTGGTCGGCGAGATCGAGACCTATTGCCGCGAGGCGGGCATCGCCGAAACGACGTTCGGGCGGATCGTCGTCAACGACGGCAAGTTCGTTGGCAGGCTTCGGGAGGGCAAGGGGGTAACCGCCGCCACAGTCGAGCGGGTGCGCCGATTCCTGGACGAGAACGGCGCGGCGTCTTCCGACCCGGAGGCCGAGACCGCCTCGCCCGAACCTCCGGATACGCCCGACGGCGACTCCCGAACCGCCTTCCGATTCTACGACAACCGCCAGAAATACCTCGCCTTCGTCAACACATGTTCGGAGAAGTGGGTGGTCGCCGAGCGCGCGGGCATGGAGCTCGCCCATCTGCACCCCCAGCCGCCGGCGCTCCGGGTGTTCGACGCCGGCATGGGGGACGGGACCGTGCTGACCGGCGTGATGCGCCAGATGCACCGGCGCTTCCGCACGTTGCCCTTCTATATCGTCGGCAAGGAGATCAGCCTGGAGGATGTGCGTCTCGGGCTGGAGCGGATGCCCGACCGGTTTTACGAGCACCCGGCGACGGTGCTGGTGCTGACCAACCTCTACTACACGGAGGCGCCCTGGCTGATGCCGCGCTCGATGGCGGCGGCCGCCGCGCTCAACTGGATCGAGGTCGCGCTGGAAGGCGATTCCTCGCACGAGTTCCATGAGCAGATAACCGCCCTTCAGCCCCGGCTGGGGGAGACCTGGCAGGTCCGTCCCTCGGAGAAGACCGGCAACCCGCTCTATGTCCGCCCGTCGGTGCTGGTGGTCTACCGCGAGGATCACAAGTTCCTGCTCGACCAGGTGATCCCGCGGCCCGGCGCGGTGAAGGCGGATTACGACCTCGTCATCGCCTCGCAGCCCTACCGCGCGCGGATGCCGGTCTCCTTCAAGGCGCAAAAGGTCCTCGCGCCGCTCGCCCGGAGCCTGGCGCCGGGCGGGCGGCTTCTCGGCATCCATTCGTACGGCGGCGATCCGGGGCTCGATATCGTCCGCAAGGTGTGGCCCGGCGAGAACCCGTTCGCCACCAAGCGGCACGAGCTTCTCAAGACGCTCAAGGACGAGCTCGGGCGCGAAGCGCGCGATCTCAACTTCAACGCCTATGCCGACAAGAGGTCGATCTTCCGCTACGACATGCACACCCTGCCGAGCGAGGTCGGCGGGCGCAGCATCGGCACCTCCACCCTGTTCGCCGCCTGGAACGCCGCCATCTATGTCGCCCAGATCGAAGACGACCGGCTCGAGGACGTCCTCGCCGAAGGCGGCTATCTCGACGCCACCCGCGAGGTGCTGAACCGGTACGGAGGGCTCTGGTTCTACGACGAATCCTACGTCGTCTCCCGGCGGAAGGCCTGAGACCATGCTCCTCTCCCCCGAGACGGCGGCGGAATCGGGCTTCGCGCGCACCCTGCTCAACGGCGAGTTCGCCATCACCGCCGAGCTCGTTCCTCCGGCCTCCGGCGCGCCGGACGAGCTGCTGGCGCTGGCGGAGCCGCTGCGCGGTCTTGTGGACGCGGTCAACGTCACCGACGGGCCGCGCGCGATGGTTCACATGTCGGCGCTCGCCGCGGCCTCCATCCTGGCCCGCGAGGGTATCGAGCCGATACTCCAGTTCGCCTGCCGCGACCGCAACCGGATCGCGCTCCAGGCCGATCTGCTCGGCGCCTCGGCGGTCGGCGTGCGCAACGTGCTGATCCTGCGCGGCGACGATCCCGATACCAACGAGATCCCGCCGCCCAAGCCGGTGTTCGACGTCGACAGCCGCGATCTGATCCAGATCGCCGCAAAGATGCGCGCCGGCGAGGCGCTGGCCTCGGGGCGGGAGATCGCGACGGCGCCGCGGCTGTTCATCGGCGCCGCCGACACCCCGGTCGACCCCGAACCCGGCTGGCGCCCGACCGGGCTCGCGCGCAAGGTCGAGGCCGGGGCGGGTTTCGTGCAGACCCAGCTCTGCTGGGACATAGACGTGGTTCGCCGCTATGCCGGGGCGCTGGAAGAGGCGGGGCTCACCGACCGGATGTTCCTGCTGATCGGGATCGGCCCGATCGCGTCGGCGCGGTCGGCGCGCTGGATGCGCGACAATCTGTGGGGAGTCCGCATTCCCGATCCGATCGTCGAGCGCCTCGACCGCGCCGCCGACCAGAAGGCGGAAGGCATCGCGATCTGCGCCGAGCTGATCCGCGCGATGGCGGAGGTGCCGGGGGTCTCCGGCGTCCACCTGATGGCCCCGGTCGGGCTGTCCTCTATCCCTGTGGCGATCCGCGAGTCCGCCGTGCTCGAGGGGCGCGCCGCGGCGGTTTGAAAGGCTCTCTTCGTCATTTCGGCCGGTTCCGGTCGATATGACGAAGGGTGGCGGAATTTGCCCTCAGACCACCCCGTCGGCCCGGAGCGCGGCGATCTCGTCCTCGTCCATGCCTAGGATGCCGCCGAGCACGTCTTCGGTGTGCTCGCCGAGCACGGGGGCGCCGCCGGGGTAGTCGTGCGGCTCGCCGACATAGCGGATCGGGTTGGCGACGCCCGGGACCGACCCGGCTTCGCTGTGCGGCAGGTCCATCCGGAGCCCCCGGGCCACCGCCTGCGGGTCGGCGAAGATCCGGTCGAGGTCGTTGATCGGCCCGCAGGGGACGCCGACGGCTTCGAGCGCGACGATCCATTCGTCCTGCGTCCGGGCGCGCATCGTCTCCGCGAGTTCGGGGATCAGCGCGTCCCGGTGCTCGACCCGACCGGCGTTGGTGCGGAACCGCTCGTCCTCGGCGAGATCGGGCCTGCCGCCGGCCTCGCAGAAGCGGGCGAACTGGGAGTCGTTGC
This sequence comes from Alphaproteobacteria bacterium, assembly GCA_022822665.1. Classification (GTDB taxonomy): domain Bacteria; phylum Pseudomonadota; class Alphaproteobacteria; order Thalassobaculales; family Thalassobaculaceae; genus Bin52. The sequence continues at coordinate 125,254 of JAJEAR010000076.1, forward strand.
CGACCGCGACGACGACGTGGCCGTCGGCGGTCGCGAAGGACTGGTACGGCACCACGTTGGGATGACCGTTGCCCATCCGTACCGGCGACTTGCCGGTGACGAGGTAGTTCATCGCCTGATTGGCGGTCGATGCCACGGCGACGTCGAACAGCGCCATGTCGACATGCTTGCCTTCGCCGGTCTTCTCCCGCTCCCGCACCGCGGCCAGCGCCGCGATCGCGGTATAGAGACCGGTCAGCACGTCGGTGACCGCGACGCCCACCTTCTGCGGTCCGCCGCCCGGCAGGTCGTCGCGCTCGCCGGTGATCGACATCAGCCCGCCCATCGCCTGGATCAGGAAGTCGTAGCCCGCGCGGTCGGCATAGGGTCCGGTCTGGCCGAAGCCGGTGATCGAGCAATAGACCAGCCCCGGGTTGACGGCGCGCAGGCTCTCATAGTCGAGCCCGTAGCGCGCGAGCCCGCCGCGCTTGTAGTTCTCGACGAGAATGTCCGAAGCGGCGACCAGTCCGCGTACGATCTCCTGCCCACGGGGCGAGGCGAGGTCGAGGGTGAGCGACTTCTTGCCCCGGTTGGCGCAGTGGAAATAGGCGGCGTCGGGGATCTCGCGCCCGTCCCCGTCGACGATGAAGGGCGGGCCCCACTGGCGGGTATCGTCGCCCGTGCCGCGACGCTCGATCTTGATCACCTCGGCGCCGAGGTCGGCCATCGTCTGGGCGGCCCAGGGGCCGGCCAGGATACGGCTGAAGTCGAGGACCCGGAGCCCCGATAGAGGACCCGCCATGCCTACATGAAGGCCTGAATGCCGGTCTGCGCGCGTCCCAGGATCAGGGCATGGATGTCGTGCGTCCCCTCATAGGTGACGACGGTCTCCATGTTCATCAGGTGGCGCATGACGTGGTACTCGTCGACGATCCCGTTGCCGCCGTGCATGTCGCGCGCGTCGCGCACGATGTCGCGCGCCTTGCCGGTCGAGTTGCGCTTGAGCATCGAGATGGCTTCGGGCGAGCAACTGCCGTCGTCCATCATCCGGCCGAGCTGGAGGCAGGCCTGCAGCCCGATCGCGATCTCGGTCTGCATGTCGGCGAGCTTCTTCTGGATGAGCTGGTTGGCGGCGAGCGGGCGGTCGAACTGGGTGCGTTCGAGCGTATATTCCCGCGCGGCGTGCCAGCAGAACTCGGCCGCCCCGAGCGCGCCCCAGGCGATGCCGTAGCGCGCGTTGTTGAGGCAGCCGAACGGCCCGCCGAGCCCGCGCGCGTGCGGCAGCTTGTTCTCCTCCGGCACGAACACGTCGTCCATCACGATCTCGCCGGTGATCGAGGCGCGGAGCGAGAGCTTGCCGGTGAGCTTGGGCGTCGTCAGCCCGTCCATGCCGCGTTCGAGGATGAAGCCCCGGATCGTGCCCTCGTCGTCCTTGGCCCACACCACCATCACATCGGCGATCGGCGAATTGGAGATCCACATCTTGGATCCCTTGAGGAGGTAGCCGCCGTCGACCGACCTGGCGCGGGTCGTCATGCCGCCGGGGTCGGAGCCATGGTCGGGCTCGGTGAGCCCGAAGGCGCCCACCCACTCCCCGGTGGCGAGCTTCGGCAGGTATTTTTGCCGCTGCTCCTCGGAGCCGTAGTTGTAGATCGGCCACATCACCAGGCTCGACTGCACCGAGAGCGTCGACCGGTAGGACGAATCCACCGCCTCGATTTCCCGCGCGATCAGGCCGTAGCAGACATAGCTCGCGCCGGCGCAGCCGTAGCCGTGGAGGGTCGAGCCGAGGAAGCCGAGCTCGCCCAGCTCGGCGATGATCTCCGGGTGGAACTCCTCGTTGTTGTAACCCTCGACGATCCGGGGCAGGAGCTTCTCCCGGGCGTATTGCCGGGCGGTGTCGCGCACCAGCCGTTCCTCGTCGTCGAGCTGGCTGTCGAGCAGAAGGGGGTCTTCCCAGTTGAACTTGCCCCATTTGCGCGGCTTGTGCGTGCCGGCGGACTCGACCTTCGTGGCCATGCCTCGATCCTTCGTTCGTCGCTGAATTCGTCCCGTGGCCGGATCATAGTCCGGCCGGATGTGCGTGTGTATGCGATTGCCCGCTCGCTGTGAAGCCCGCGCGGCCCGCGATTGTGCGCATGAGGTCGTTCGACTACAAACGAATCCGGCTGCAACTCACCCCGGGAGCCCGCCATGCCGCACAGCCTGAGGACGTTTCTCGAATCGATCGACAACCGGATGCTGCATATCCGCGAGCCGGTCGATCCGGCGCGCCAGGTCGGCTATCTCTGCTCGGAGAGCAGCGGGCCGCTGACGTTTCACAACCTCACCGGCTATCCCGGCTGGCGGCTGACCGACATCCTGATCAAGGACCGCAACGGCCAGGCGGCGGCGTTCGGGCTCGACGACCCCAAGGGTGTCTGCCCCTACCTCGCCGAGCGCATGGCGACCCAGCGCGGCAAGTCGGTGATGGTCCCGGACGGCCCGGTCAAGGAAAACAAGATGCTCGGCAAGGAGGTGAATCTCCACAAGTTGCCGATCCCCCAGCACTCGGTCGGCGACGGCGGGCGCTATCTCGGCTCCGGGCTCACCATCACCAAGGACCCCGAGACCGGGATCCGGAACGAATCCATCATTCGGATGATGGTGACCGACGACCCGCAGAAGGCGACCTTCTGGATGGCGGCCAGGCACAACTACGCGCACTACCTCAAATATGTCGCCAAGGACGAGCCGATGCCGATGGCCTTCGCGATCGGCATGCACCCGGTCTACGAAATCATGTCGAACTGGTCGGGCCGGCACGAGGATTTCGACGAGCTCGAATACGGCGCCGGCATCCTCGGCGAGGACATCGAGATGGTGAAGTGCGACACCATCGACCTCGAGGTCCCGGCCCATGCCGAGATCGTCATCGAAGGGCTGGTCCACCCGCACGACCGGATGCCGGAGGGGCCGTTCGGCGAGTTCACCACCTTCGGATCGGGCGCCGAGGGGCCGGCGCCGGTCTACCAGATTACCGGCATCACCCATCGCGACGACCCGATCTTCCGCCACATGCAGGCGACCTGGTTCACCGACCACCAGCCGCTGATCACGCTGCCGATGGAAGCCACCTACTACAACCGGCTGCGCGACACCCATGGCAACACCAACATCAAGGACATCTTCGTGCCGCCCTGGGCGTCGCAGTTCATGATGATCGTGCAGATGGAGGCCAAGTGGGACGGCCAGGCGCGCGACGTGCTGATGTCGGCGCTCACCGGCCCCAACCTCCACGTCAAGGTCGCCATTGCCGTCGACGACGATGTCGACATCTACAATGCCGAGGACGTGCTGTGGGCGATTTCCTGCCGCACCAACCCGGCCGACATGGTGCACATCATGCCGGGGTCCCGCCTGCATCCTCTCGACGTGTCGATCCCGGAGATCGGCGACGAATACACTGTGATGCGGATCGGCGGGAAGATGGCGATCGACGCGACCAAGCCGGCGACCTGGCGGGCCGGGGAGCGCGCCAAGATGGCCCGCGTCGACCCGATGGGCAAGGGCGATCCCGAGATCGCGCGCATCCTCGAGCAGGTGCGGATGGCGCGATAGCCGGGCGCGGCGGCGGAAGGCGCATACATGGCTAGCGTCCTCTCGCTCCCCCGGGGCGAGCTGAAGTCCGTCGGGCTGATCTCCGTCGGTCACGGGTTCAGCCACCTTTACATGCTGATCCTGCCGCCGCTGTTCCCGCTGATCCAACAGGATCTCGCGGTGAGCTGGACGGAGCTCGGCCTGCTCTTCGCGGTCCTGTCGATCTCCACCGGCGTTGCCCAGCTCCCCGCCGGCATCCTGGTCGACCGGATCGGCGCGAGGCCCGTCCTGTTCGCCGGGTTGATCCTGCAGGCCGCGCCGTTCGCCCTGGTCGCGCTGTTCCCCAGCTATTGGGGGCTTGTGGCGGTGGTGCTGGTCTCCGGCATCGGGATTTCCGTCTTCCATCCGGCCGATTACGCGATCATGGCCGCCCAGGTGCGGGCCGAGCGCCAGGGCCGCGCTTTCGGCATCCACATCTTCGCCGGCTATGCCGGTTGGGTGGTGGCGCCGCCCCTGATGCTGGCCCTGGCCTCGGCGCTCGGCTGGGCGGCCGCGGTCTCGGTGGCGGGGCTGATCGGCCTTTTGTTCACCGCCGTCGCGGCGCTCTCTCGCGACGCTCTCGACGACGCTTCCATCCGGGCGGACTCGAAGGAGAAGACGGGAAAGGCGGTTACCGATCTCCGCGCCACGGTCCGTTTCCTCGTCACGCCGCCGGTGCTGCTGTTCCTGCTCTTCTTCACCGCGCTCGCCACCGGCACGTCCGGCATCCATGCCTTCGCCGTGGTCGGGCTGGTCGAGCTCTACGATGCCTCGCTCGCGGCCGCCAACGCCCAGCTCACCGGCTATTTCGCGGCGGCAGCCGTCGGCGTCCTGGTCGGCGGCGTCATCGCCGACCGGGTGAAGGACCAGGAAGGCCTCGCCGCGTTCTGCTTCGTCGTCTCGGCCGCCTTTCTCGGGGTCATCGCGCTCAAGCTGCTGCCGCTCGCCTATGTGATCGTCCCGATGCTCGGCAGCGCCGTCACCATCGGGTTGATGAGCCCCTCGCGCGACCTGCTGGTGCGCAGGATCTGCCCACCGGGGACCATCGGCACCGTCTTCGGCTTCGTGACCACGGGGTTCTCGGTGGGCGCCGCGGTCGGCCCGCCGATTTTCGGGTTCGTCGCCGATGCCGGGAGGCCCGATCTGATCTTCTGGCTGTCGGGCGCGTTCACCCTGGTCTGCATCGCCTCCATCTACGCCGCCAAGTCGGTGTCGCGCTGAGGCGCCGGCTTTACCGGGCAACCGGGTTCGCGTAGGTATTCGCCACCCTGACAGCCAGAGGAACGCCATGGCCCAGCGGCCCAACGATCTCGACATGCGGGCACTGCTGCCGCCGAGGGAAGAACGCGAGCGGATGTACGCGGACTGGCTCGCCGAGGACATCGGGCGCGGCGACATCACCACGAACTTCCTGATCCCGGCCGACGCGCACGGGACTTTCGTGATGAACACGCGCCACGACGTCGTGGTCTGCGGCGTCGACCTGGCGCTCGAGATCATGCGCTTCCAGGAGCCCGGCTGCGAGACCGAGGCGCTGACGCCGGACGGCACACGGGCGGAGGCCGGCGCCACTCTCGCCCGCGTCGAAGGGCCGGCGCGGGGGCTGCTGACGGCGGAACGCACGGCGCTCAACCTGTTCCAACTGCTCACCGGCATCGCTACGCGCACGGCCGAATATGCGCGCTTGGTCGAGGGGACGGGGGCGACGCTGATCGACACGCGGAAAACCATCCCGGGCTACCGCTCTCTCTCGAAATACGCCTCCTGCGTCGGTGGCGCGCGCAACCACCGTATCCGTCTCGACGACGGGCTGCTGGTGAAGGACAACCACATCGCGGTCTGCGGCTCGATCGCCGCCGCGATGGCCAGGGCGCGGGCGCTCACCCCCTCCCTCACCAAGATCGAGGTCGAGTGCGACACGCTCCAACAGGTGCGCGAGGCGGTGGACGCGCACGCCGACGTGATCCTCCTCGACAATATGAGCGCGGTCATGATGTGCGAGGCGGTCGACATCGTCGACGGGCGCTGCGAGGTCGAGGCGTCCGGCGGGATCACGCTCGAGACCATCCGCGAGAAGGCGGAAAGCGGGGTCGACTACATCTCGGTGGGTCGGATGACGCAGTCGGCTCCCGCCGCCGATATCGGCCTCGACGTCACCATCTCCGCCTGAGCGCATGGCGCGCGGCACGCTCTTCCTCGTCGTCGGGCCGAGCGGCGCGGGCAAGGACACGCTGATTGCCGGCGCCCGCGCGGCGCTGGAGCCGGACGGGCGCCACGTCTTTCCGCGCCGCGCGATCACCAGGCCGGCGGCGGCGGGCGGGGAGGACCACGAAGCGCTGTCGCCCGAAGCGTTCGCCCGGCGGGGCGCGGAAGGAGGCTTCTTCGCGACCTGGCATGCGCACGGGTTAGATTACGGCCTGCCCGGTTGCATAGAGACCACGCTCGAATCCGGGCGGCATGTCGTCGTCAACGTCTCTCGGTCGATCCTCGCGGAGGTCGTCGAACGCGTGTCCCCGACGGTGGCGATCGAGGTCACGGCGCCGCCCGAAGTCCGCGCCCGCCGCCTCGCCGACCGCGCGCGCGAGGACGAGGCGGACGCCGCGCGCAGGCTCGTCCGCGAGGGCGCGCCGTTCCCGGACGGCATTCCGGTGCGGCGGGTCGTCAACGACGGGACGCCGGAGGACGGGATCGCCCGTTTCGTCGACGCGCTGACGGAAACCGATGCTTAGACTGGCCAGGCTCGCCATCGACACCTGGCGGGAGCCGGTCGCCTACCTCCACCGCCGCTGTCCGGAATGCAACGCGGAGAGTTTCCTCGGCCCGCGTAAGGTCGAGGTGTCGGGCGGCGGGCGGAGCGTCACCTGCGCGCTCAACGTCGTCGACGATGCCGCGCTCGTCGCCCCGGATGCGCTCGCGCTGTCTCCGCACACCTTCGACCTGCTCGGTCTCGCGGAGGGGGAGGCGGTCTCGATCCGGCGCGCGCCCGAGCCCGCCAGCCGGCCGGCGCTCAGGGCGAGGATCGCGGGCCGTCGCTTGAGCGCGGCCGAAATCGACGCGGTGGTCGAGGACATGGTGGCCGGCCGCTACGCCGCGCGCGAGACGGCGGGTTTTCTGGTCGCGGCTGCGCAGACGCTCGACGACGACGAGGTGATCGCGTTCACCAGGGCGCGCGCCGAGCGCTCCGCGAAAGTCTCCTGGCCGCGGGAGATCGTCGTCGACAAGCATTCGATGGGGGGTATCCCCGGGACCCGAGTGACCATGGTGGTCGTCCCCATCGTCATCGCGCACGGGCTCACCATCCCCAAGGCTGCTTCGCGCGCGATCACCTCGCCCGCCGGCACGGCGGACGCGATGGAGGTGCTGGCCCGGGTCGATCTCGACGCGGGCGAGGTCCGGCGCGCGGTCGAGGAGGTCGGCGGCTGCATCGTCTGGAACGGAAAGCTCAGCCATTCGCCCATCGACGACGTGATGAATGCCGTCACCCGTCCGCTCGGGATTGTCTCGGACAGACTCTCCGTCTCCTCGATCCTGTCCAAGAAGGCGGCGATGGGCGTGAGCCATATCGTGTTCGACATCCCGGTCGGGCCGACCGCCAAGGTTACCTCGCGGGAAGAGGCGACGGAACTCGCCCGGCTGTTCGTGGTCACGGCGGAAGGGCTCGGTATCGACGTCCGTTGCGAGATCACCGACGGCACCCAGCCTATCGGCCGCGGCGTCGGCCCGGCGCTCGAAGCGCGCGACGTGATGAAGGTGCTGGCGAACGATGCGGACGCACCCTCCGACCTGCGCGACAAGGCGCTGATGCTCGCCGCCCGGGTGCTCGATTTCGATGGCGTCGCCGATCCCTGCGAACGCGCCGAAACCCTGCTCCGGAGCGGCGCGGCGGCGAAGGCGATGGAGCGGCTGATAGACGCCCAGGGGCGCAATCCCGCCCCGCCCGGTCCAGGTACGCTCATCCGGGAGGTCGCGGCGGCACGCGGCGGCACCGTCGCCTCCATCGATTGCTACCGCATCTCCGGCATCGCCCGCCGCGCCGGAGCGCCGATGGAAAAATCCGCCGGTCTCGACCTCTTCAAACAGCGCGGCGATGCGGTCGAGACAGGCGAGCCGCTCTACCGCATCCACGCGGCGGAGGAGGCGGACCTCGCCGAGGCGGCGGACTACGCGGGGCAGGGCAGCGGGTTCGAAATCGCGGCGGGGTGAGGGACGCGCCCCTCGCTTGCCGGGGGATCGCGGCGCGCCTATAAACCCCTCGATCCCGACATCCGAGGAGCCGGACATGGCCGAGACTGCGCGCGACGCGGTAACCGAAGCGCCCGCCAGGGCGGGCGGCAATCTGCGGGCGGTGCTGCCCTACGCCGATCTGCGCGAGTGGCTGGCGGAGGCCGAGAAGCTCGGCGAGGTCACCGTCGCGAAGGGTCTGGGCAAGGACGAGGAAATCGGCCAGGCGGCCGAGCTCGTCATGCACTCCGACGAGGCCAACTGCGTCGTCTTCGACGAGATCCCGGGCCACGAGCCGGGCTACCGCGTGCTGGTCAATTTCTTCGGCGGCAAGCGCAAGAACATGACGCTCGGTTTTCCGACCGATCTCTCCAAGATCGAGCTCAGCGAGGCCTATTACGACGCGCAGTTGAAGGATCTGGAGCCGATCCCGCATGTGACGGTGGACGGCGGGCCGGTGACGGAGAACGTCCTCGAAGGCGACGATGTGGACCTGAGCAGGTTCCCCGCCCCGTTCTGGCACCCCGACGACGGTGGCCACTATATCGGCACGGGCAGCTTCGACGTCACCGTCGATCCCGACACCGGCTGGATGAATCTCGGCACCTACCGGGTGATGGTGCAGGATGAGAAGACCGTCGGCTACTACATCTCCCCCGGCAAGCACGGCCGGGTGCACCGCGACAAGTACCTCGCGCGCGGCGAGCCGATGCCGACGGCGATCGTGGTCGGCGGCGATCCGATGACGTTCCTTACCGCCTGCACCGAGATGCCGCCCGGGGTCTGCGAATACGACATCGTCGGCGCCATACGGGGCGAGCCGCTGAAGGTCGTCAGGGGCCGCCATACCGGCATCCCGTTCCCGGCCGACGCCGAGATCGTGCTCGAAGGCTTCGTCGATCCCCACGAGCGCCGCCCCGAGGGGCCGTTCGGCGAATGGACTGGCTATTACGGGTCCGACATGCGCGACGAGCCGGTGATGCACGTGAAGGCGGTCTATCACCGCAACAACCCGATCATCCTCGGCTGCCCGCCCCAGCGTCCTCCGGACGAGATGTGCCGCTACCGCGCGGTCACCCGCTCGGCGATGCTGCGCGACGCGATCGAGAAGGCGGGCGTGCCCGACGTGCACGCCGCTTGGGCGCACGAGGTCGGCAACAGCCGGATGCTGCTCGCCGTCGCCATCAAGCAGCGTTATCCCGGCCACGCCAAGCAGGCCGGCCATGTCGCCGCGATGTGCCATGTCGGCGCCTATGCCGGGAAATATGTCGTTGTCACCGACGAGGACGTCGACATCTCCAATCTCGAGGAGATGACCTGGGCGATGATCACCCGGTCCGACCCCGCGACCTCGATCGACATCATCAAGGACGCCTGGTCGACCCCGCTCGATCCGCGCATCCCGCCCGAGGAAAAGGCCAAGGGCAACATGACCAACAGCCGCGCGATCGTCGACGCCTGCCGGCCGTTCCACTGGAAGGACAACTTCCCGCCGGTGAACGCGCCGACCCAGGAGGTCGCGCGCAAGGCGCGGGAGAAGTTCGGCTACCTGCTCGAGGGCCGGGACGCGCCTTAGGGTCCGCCCTTCGACACGCCGCTACCGCGACGCCTCGGCGATCTCGGCCTCGACGTCGCCCAGGCGGTCCTTGCCGAAGAAGATTTCCTCGCCGACATAGAAGGTCGGGCTGCCGAAGCTGCCGCGCTCCACCGAGGCCTCGGTATTGGCGAGCAGCCTGTCCTTGACCGCTTGGTCTCCGGTGCGTTCCAGCAGCGCCGCGCCGTCGATTCCGTCTTCGGCGAGCGCCGAGACGATGACCTCCGGCTCGTCCATCTTCTTGGGCTCCTCCCACATGTGGCGGAAGACGGCGGCGACGTAGCGGTCCAGCCATCCGTCCATGTCGGCCGCGACCGCGCCCCGCATGATGCGGAGCGTGTTGACCGGGAAATTCGGGTTCCAGGCGTACTTGTCGATCCGGTGGCGCCGGATGAAGCGGTCGGTCTCGATCCGCGCGTATTCCGACTTGTTCCTCACCCCGGCCGTCTGGTCCATCGGCGGGCGGTTGTTGGTGAGCTTGAACACGCCGCCCAGCAGCACCGGGACATAGGCGAAGGTGGCGCCGGTTCGGCGCTCGATCTCCGGGATGACGCAATGGCTGAGATAGGCGTTGGGGCTTCCGAAATCGAAGTGGAATTCAACCTTCACCGTCATTGTCCTACCCGTCCTACCAAGGTTCCATCCAGGGTCTGATATCCATCTCGAAAGTCCAGGCATCGCGCGGCTGGACGTGCAGCTGCCAGTATATCTCGGCGATGTGATCGGGATTCACGATCCCGTCCTCTTCCTTGAGCGCATAGCGGTCGGGGAAGTTGGAGCGGATGAATTCGGTGTCGATCGCTCCGTCGACGATCACGTGGGCGACATGGATGTTCTTCGGGGCGAGCTCGCGCGCCATGCTCTGGGCGAGCGCGCGGAGCGCGTGCTTGGCGCCCGCGAAGCCCGCGAACCGGGCGCGCCCCCGCATGCTCGCGGTCGCGCCGGTGAAGACGATCGTGCCGCGCTCGCGGGGAATCATCCGCCGCGCCGCCTCGCGTCCCGTCAGGAACCCCGCGAAGCAGGAGAGCTCCCACATCTTGAAATAGCGTCTGGCGGTTTCCTCGAGGATGCCGCCTGGCGAATTGGCGCCGATGTTGAAGACCGCCACCTCGACCGGGCCGATATCGGCCTCGATCTCTTCGAACATCGCGACCACGGCGTCCTCGTTCCGCGCATCGACGCCGAAGGGATGGACGGCGCCGCCTTCCGCCTCGATCCGCGCCACCAGACCGTCCAGGTTCTCGCGCTTTCGCCGGACCGGGCACGCAACGTAGCCGCCGCGTGCAAACCGCCGCGCCACCGCACCGCCCGTCGCATCTCCCGCGCCCACGACGACTGCTACCGGATCGGTCATCGCGCCTCGCTCGTTATCCGCGCCAGTTTGCTCATCCGGACTCGGCACCGCCACCCCGGCCGCGCGACAGGGCGGCTACGGCGGCGGCGGTCAGCACGGCGCCCATCGCGACGGCGGCGAAACCCCATATCCAGGCCGCGGGGTCTTCGCGTCCTCCGGCGGCTTCGAGCGCGGTGCCGAAGGCGACCGGCCCGACCAGGGCGCCGGCGAATCCGATGAAGGCGAAAATCCCCATCGTCGTCCCCTGGAGCCGCGGATCGGCGTTGAGCAGCGCGCCGGTCGTCGTGGGCCCCGTCCGCCCGTAATTGAGCACCGCGCAGGCAACCAGCAGCGCCACGACCGGCCAGAAGTCGAGCCCGACCGCCGCGCCGGTGGCGATGGCGACGGCGAAGGAAACGACCGCCGTTCCGATCAGTACGGCGCGGACGCCGAAGCGCTCGCCGAGCTCCGATATCGCGACCGCGCCCGCGACGCCGATGAACGCGATGCCGGCCGCGATGGCGGTCGGCGACAGGAAGACCGGCTCCTCGCCCGGCCGCCCGAGGAGGAAGACCAGGTAGGGGACGAGCCACGTCCGGAGGCCGACAGACTCGAACAGACCGCCGAAATTGGCGAGCACGTAGGCCATGACGCTCCGGTTCGCGAAGACCGGCCGGACGTCGAACGGGTTGGGCGCCGCACTCGCATCCGGCGCCTGGCGGGGCAGGACGAGGAATATCAGCAGAAACGCCAGCCCGAACCCAAGACCCGCAACCACGAACGCCCAGCGCCAGCCCCAGCCCGCCGCCGCCTCTCCGCCGACGATGAACGAGAGCGCCGACCCGATGGCGAAGACCGACGCGTAGTAGCCCGAGGCGCGCGAGCGCATGGCGTCGGGCACGTTGTCGCTCATCGCCTTGAGCCCCGGCATGTAGGTTCCGGCAAGCCCTACGCCCGCGAGAAACCGCCAGAACAAGGCCGACCAGAATCCGTCGGCGAGACCCGCGAAGCCGAAGGAAGCGAGCATTCCGATCAGCGCCGATCCGAGATAGATCCGTCGCGGGTCTATCCGGTCGGCGAGGCTCGAAAGGATCGGGACGGCCGCGATATAGCCCGCGAAGAAGATGCCGCCCAGCCACCCGGCCTCGATATCGCTGAGCCCCCATGCCTCGATCAGGGTCGGCAGCAGGGCCGCGACCACCATGAAGGACAGGTTGACGCCCGTGAGCGCGACGCAGAACGCGCCGACAAGGACGACGGGCGAGACCGCTGGCGCCATTCGGGGATGTGCCGGGACGCGCTCAGTCGACGGCTTGCGCGGCCTTTATCTCAACCTCCACGACCATTTCCGGCTGGGCCAGCGCCGAGACGTAGAGGAGCGTCGAGGCCGGCTTGTGGTCGCCCAGGAACCGGTCGCGGATCGCCATGTGCGCGTCCCGGTCCCCCACCTGAGTGAGGTATTGGGTGACCATCACGATGTCCTCGATAGCCATCCCGTTGGCTTCGAGTATCTTGACGACATTGTTCCAGGCCGCCTCCGTCTGGGCCTCCACGCCATCCGGAATGGTCCCGTCGGGCAGCGTACCGACCTGGCCCGAAACGACCAGCCAGCGCGCGTTGGGAGGCACCTCGATCGAATGGACGTAATGGCGGAAGGGAGGGCAGACGCCTTCGGGATTCATGGACTTGAACATGCGAGTCATCCTTTCGGTTCGCCGAGAAATCGGGTGAGCGCTTCGTCGAAGGCGCCGGGATTGGCGACGGTGCAAATGTGGCCGGCTCCGGGCAACGAGACATGGCGCGCGCCGGGGATCGCATCCGCCATTCCCTGCATGACTTCGGGCGGCGCGCCGACGCGGTCCTCGGCGCCCGAGACCAGCAGCGTCGGCACGTCGATACCCGGGAGCCCCGCCGTGTAGTCCATCGTCAAGAGCGCCGCGATGCAGCCGAGATAGCCGTCCACCGACGTCTTCACGATCATCGCGCGGATCTTCTCCATCACCTCCGGATTGGCGGCGCGGAAGGCTTCCGGGAACCAGCGCTCCGCCGTCGTGTCCGCTATCGCCTCGATGCCGCCCGCCCTGGCGCGCTCGATCATCGGCGGCCAGATCGCGCGGTACTGGGGGACGGGCTCGGACCGGCAGGCCACCGGGACCAGCGCGTCGAGCCGGTCCCCGTGTTCGAGCGCGAGCCCGATCGCGACCACGCCGCCGAGCCCGATGCCGACCAGGGTCGAGCGTTCGATCCCGAGCGCGTTCCAGAGCCCGAGGATGTCGCCGATCAGCATGTCGAGCGAATACGGCGGAGGCGTCGCCTCGCTGCCGCCATGGCCGCGGCTGTCGAAGCGCAGCAGGCGGCGATTCGCGGAAAGCGCCTCGACATGCGGATCCCACATGGTGAGGTCGTTGGTCATCCCGGTGGTGAAGGTGATCCAGGGCGCGCCGTCGGGCCCGTCGATCCGGTAGTTGAGGCCGATATCCCCGACCCTGGCGATTGGCATGCCGTGCTCCCGCTTTGGTCGCGGCGATCTTAACGCGGTATTCTGGATCGTTGCGAACCCACGAGCGAGGAAGAGGAATGAGCCGGCGGGAGTTGGAATCGAAAGTCGCCATCGTCACGGGAAGCGTGCGCGGCATCGGCCGCGCGACGGCTCTTGCCTTTGCCGAAGCCGGCGCGGCCGTAGTCGTCAACGGCCGGAAATCGGTCGAGGCCGCGGACCAGATCGCGCGCGAGGTCGAGGACGCCGGCGGCAGGGCCCGCGTCCACCTCGCCGATGTCAGCGATCCCGGGCAGGCGAAGGGGCTGGTCGAGGAGACCGTCGCCGCCTTCGGCCGACTCGACATCCTGGTCAACAACGTCTCGCACCGGATCGCCAAGCCCGTCGTCGAGACCAGCTACGAGGAGTGGCGCGACGTGCAGGCCAATACGGTCGATTCGGCCTTCCTTTGTATCCGGCAGGCGGTTCCCCATCTGATCGTGGGCGGCGGCGGATCCATCGTCAATATCGGCGGGGTGTCGGGCCATCGGGGGGTGAAAAACCGCGCCGCCGTCGCAGCGGCGAAGGCGGGACTCGCCGGGATGTCCGCGGCGCTCGCCGTCGAGCTCGCGCCGCACAACATCAACGTCAACTGCGTCTCCCCCGGCAGCATCGACAATTACGAGGCGACCGGGCACGTGCCGGCGCACTTCCGGGAAAACCCGATCCCGATGGGGCGGATGGGAACCGTGCACGAAATCGCCGCCATGGTGCGGCATCTCTGCGGCCCGGAGGGGCGCTACGTCGCCGGCCAGACGATCCACGTCTGCGGCGCGTGGAACGTGTCGATCGCCTGACCGGGCGGTCAGATCTCCTGGATCAGTTCGAGGACCTCGCGGGTTCGCGTCACCTTGCCGGTCCAGAGCCGGTCGAACTCGGCGATCATGCCCTTGAGCGCGTCGGATCCCATGACCCGTTTCACGTCGGCAAGATCGGCGAACTCGTAAAACGCGATATGGACGTTGTCGTCCACGTCGCTCCAGCCGCGACTGGCGCCGGCCGCGCCGAACGCTTCGGTCGCCTGCGGCAGGTGCTCTTCCCGGTACCACGCGTCGAACGCGTCCCTCGCGGCCGGGTCCACCTCCGCCCGAACGATCAGGAATGCAGTCATCGCAACTCCTCCGGTTTTCCGCACATTCGTTTCAGGATAGGCCGGTTTCCGGCCCGGCAGGGCCGCAGAGGTTTTCCCGAGAGGTAGCGTCAGACTGGCCCGCCGCTCGCGGCCCGGCCGGAGCCGTTGCTTTCAGACGGGTCTATGCGATCGCGGAATACCCGGAGACATTCCGGGAGCTCCTCCGCAAGGACCCGTGCCGACGCGATCGCGATCTCCGCCTGGTCGAGCTGGAAGCGGTCGTAGCTCCGCACCGCGACATTCCGAAAGCGCCGGGTTTCGTCCGCATGTTCGCATATGTCCGGCGGCAGGACAGCGCCCCGGTCGCCGACGGGCATGCAGACCCGACGCAGGAGGTCCCGGTGCCAGAACTCTCCCTGCGGGCGCTCCTCGCCGAGAAGTTGGAGAATCCTGACCAAACCGGATTCCAGGGACGTGTGGCCCGATTGCATGGCGTGCATCAGGGCCATGGATGCCTTGTATCCGTCCATCCCCGGATCGTCGAAGCCGCCCGCATCGAACAATTCGGCGGCACCCGCGAAATGCGCGCAGGCCGCCTGGAAGTCGGTTTCTATTTCGATCCAGCGTGCATCGCTCATCCCAGCACCTTGGCGCCCGGCAATACACGCCGAAGGAAAGTCGGGCTGCACCAGGCTTGGTCGACGATATCGCAGCGCAGGCCGAGCTCTTCGCAGGCATCTTCCGCGGCCCGGATCGCCTGGGAGACGTTCTGTCTGGAAAAATCCGCCAGCAGATCGACATCGCTGTCCGGCCGCATCTCGCCCCGCGCCGCGGAACCGAACAGACGGTAGCGGCCACCGTATCGTTCGGCGGATTCCGCCAGACGAAGTTCAAGCCGGGCCAGCGCCGCCCTGCGGTCGGCCAGCAAGCGCGCTTTGCGGTCCTTCAGCGTGACGATTTCGGACATGGGAACGATTTGTAGCATGAGACCGGGCAGACCCGGAACGCCGCGCTCCCGCCGCGTCGTCTCAATGCGTGTCGAACACGGCCTGGTATCGGGCGAGCGCGTCCCGGATCGCGGCGAGCTCCGCATCGGTCGGGTTGTCCGGATCGGCGGCCGGGGGCAGCGACCCGAAGCGCAGCAGGCAGGCCATCAGCAGGAGCCGCGCCTTGGTCGCCGTCAGGTTGGCGCCCGAGATCTGGTAGTCGCTGTAATCCGCGAAACCCTGGGTGTGGCCGCGCCCCACCCGCGCGACGGGGATGCCGCAAGCCGTCGCCCGCAAGAGCACCGAATGGCGCGCCGCCGAGGTGTTGAGCCCGTACGGCACCAGCCCCTCGACCACGAACCCCGTCAGCCGCCCCAGCGATAGCTTGTGCTCGACCGAGGCGGCGAGGTCCTGCTCCAGCGCCGGGTCGTCGCCGATCTCGAGCCCGGCATAGCAGCCGTTCTTCTCGATCGACACCACCGGGATCGCGTCCGCCAGAAGGTTGCCGTCCGCGTCCTTGACCGCGATCTCGAAGCGCTCGATCCCGCCGTCCGCCCGCGCCCGGACGGCGGTCGTCTCGGCGGGCAGGCGGCTCAAATTCACCTCCGAACCGGACGTGTGCCTGTAGACCGGCAGGTAGGTGAGCACGAAGCGGCCGGTATAGTGGACCTGGCCGATGATCCCGCCATGCCCGCCGGTCGCCACGTAGCCGCCCGGCCGGGCGTCGACCTTTGCGACCTCGCGGGCGGCGAAGATCTGCTGTTCCTGGATGACGACGGCGCCGCAGCGGTCGCGCCCGTCGGCGTCGGCCCAGACGCCGGAAGCGATATAGCGCACGCAATCGACGATGTTGGCCGGCCCGTCATTGCTGATCTGACCCTGCGGGCGCTGGGCGGCGACGCCGCAGATCGGCTTGTCGGTGTCGATCAGGAGGTTGAACCAGTAGGCGCTGTCCTCCACGTCGGGGCTGCCCTGGGTCCAGATGACCCCGTCATAGGCGTCGTCGGCGACCAGCGCCTGCATGTCGTTGGTCGCCTTGGCGAGCGTCGGCCGGGGCGGCGGCGCGGTCAGGTGGTAGGGCTTGTAGGGAAAGAAATCCGCGCCCCGCCGTTCCTCCGGAATGTCGCCGTCGCCGATGTCCGGCCGTTTTGCCTCCGCGAGGCCGCTTCTGTATCCGCCGGGCGGGACGCCCCGGTAGAAATCGACATCGGCGAGCGCCGAGATGGCGCTTGCGATGCCGTAATCGTCGACCATGAGCCGGTCGATCTCCTCGAAGCTGCGCGACCCGTCCGGGTAAAAGCCCTGGCGCGCCTCCTCGTCCGGCGCGCCGGGCGTCGCGCATTCCTCCTCCCAGGCCCGGCCGTCCGCCTGGCGCGCCATGTAAGGCAGGGGATAGAGACCGTCCTCCGGCAGCATCTCGATCTCGTAGACCGGCCTGTCGTCCGGCGACCGGCGTTCGGCGCTGAACGCGCCGTCGGCGCCGACATAGCCGTCCGGCGGGGCGTAGAGCGCCGCCGCGTCCGCTTCCAGGGGATGCGCCGAGAACTGCTCGACATAGACCTTCGCCGGGGCGGCGAGACGCTGCCCGCGAAGCGCGTCGTAGGGCAGGGCGGTTCCGTCCGCCCCGTTCAGCAGCGGCAGCCCGTGTTTCCGGCGTGCCTTGTTCGAGGTCACCAGCGGCGGGGTGTTCTGGATCGTCGCCGTCGGTCCCGCCAGATGTGCAATTCGCACTTTACCGGTCATGGTCTTCCTCCCTGCTTCTGTTTCGAGAGAGTCTATTTGGCGTCGGAGCGCCCGCGCAACCGCGTGCCCGACAAAGCGGCCTTGTCGCCCGGAAACCGGGTTGCTACCGTCATTTCACGCCAATCGGGGCGCCGTGCGACCCGCCTGAGCAATGCGGGCGAACCGGAGGGAGCAAAATGACCGTCAAACGCCGTTCGTTCATCAAGACATCCGCCGCGGGCGCCGCGGCGCTCGCCGCCGGGCCGTATTTCTGGCCGAAAGGCGCATCCGCCGCCGACACCGTCAAGGGCGGCGCGATCTACGATCTTTCCGGCGACCTGCAGCTGTTCGGGAAGAACCAGTGGGCCTGCGCCGAGATGGCCATCGACGAGATCAACGCCGCCGGAGGCGTGCTCGGCAAGAAGCTCGAGGTCAAGACCTACGACTCCCAGTCGCAGATGCAGGCCTACAACCAGTACGCAAGGCAGATGGTGCTGCGCGACAAGGTGGCGGTGGTCCAGGGCGGGCTGACCAGTTCCTCGCGCGAAGTCATCCGGCCGATCCTGCACAAGCTCAAGACCCTTTATTTCTACAACACCAACTACGAGGGCGGGGTTTGCGACCGGAACTTCTTCGCCACCGGCGCGACGCCCGGCGGTTATGTCGATCTGCTCTCCGGCGAGGCGATGAAGCGCTGGGGCAAGAAGGTCTACATCATGGCCGCCGACTACAATTACGGCCAGATCACCGCCAAGTGGATCCAGAAGGCGGTCAAGGACGCCGGCGGAAAGGTGGTGGGCGAGGAGTTCTTCCCGCTGACCGTCAACCAGTTCGGCCCGACCATCAGCAAGATCCAGGCGGCCAAGCCCGACTTCGTGATGAACGTCTTCGTCGGCCCGGCGCATGCCTCGTTCTACGGCCAGTGGGCGTCGGCCGGGATGAACAAGCGCATCCCGATGGTGTCGACCACCTTCGGCGCGGCCGGCGAGGTGGTCCGCATGCCGCCCGAGATCGCCGACGGCATCATGACCTGCTACTCCTACTACGAGGACCTCGACATCCCGTTCAACAAGAAGTGGCTGGCCGAATTCCGCAAGCGCAACGGCACCGATTACGGCTATCTGACCGACGTCCCGCCGAAGGACTGGTACGGGTGGATTTTCTGGGCCAAGGCGGTCAACGAAGCCGGTACCACCAAGCGCGAGAAGGTCATCGAGGTGCTCGAGGGCGGGCTCACCGTCGACGGGCCGGGCGGACCGCTTACCATGGACGCCAAGACCCATCACTGCACGATGGACATGTATATCGGCCAGGCGAAGGGCGGGAAATTCGAGATCCAGAAGAAGGTCGCCCAGGTGCCACCCACCAATACCGGCAACCAGTGCGACCTGATCGCGAGGCCCGACACAAACGTGATGTACGAGCCCAAGATATGATCCGGAAGGGGACGGGTATGCAACCGTAACGGGCCTCAAATGGACCTTGCGGTCGTCGTCGTCATCCAGATCCTCTACGCGGTCGCCAGCCTGGCGCTGATCAGTATCGGGCTGGCGATCATTTTCGGCATGATGGGCGTGATCAACTTCGCCCATGGCGAGTTCCTGATGATGGGCGGTTACGCCTTCATCCTGAGCTACAACGCGGGCGTCAATTTCTGGATCGCGATGCTGGTCGTGGCTCCGGTCACGATCGCCGTCATCGGCGTGGTCGTCGAACGGCTCATCATCCGCCATCTCTACGGAAGGGTGATCGAGACCGTGCTCGCCACCTGGGGGCTCAGCCTGTTCCTGATCGGGCTCGCCGCGACCGTGCTCGGCTACCACCAGAAGGGCGTCAACCCGCCCTTCGGGACGATCCGCATCGGCGCCTATCAGGAGGGCGGTTACACGTTTTTCGTCATTTTCGTGACGCTGGCGCTGATGGCGGCCCTCTATGTCGGCTTCAAGTACACCCGCTGGGGCCTGATCGCGCGCGGCACCATGCAGAACGCGCAAATGGCTTCGGGCATCGGCGTCAATGTCGACCGGGTCTACGCCACCACCTTCGGGATCGGCGCCGCGTTGAGCGGGCTCGCCGGCGCGATCCTCGCCCCGATCGCGGGCGTGCTGCCCGAGATCGGGGTCACCTACGTGGTCAAGGCGTTCATCACCGTGATCGGCGGCGGGGCGGTGGCGCTCGCCGGCACCGGGGCCGCCTCCTCCCTGTTCGGCGCGGTCAGCCAGGCGGTCACCTTCCTCAGCCGCCCGGTGGTCGGCGAGGTCGCGCTGCTCGTCGTCGCCATCGTCCTGCTCCGGCTGCTGCCGCTCGGCATCACCGGGCGCTATTTCCGGCGCGGCCTGTGAGGATGAGCCGCAACGCGCTCGGGCTGTGGACGATGGGCGTGCTGTCGCTCGTCCTCGTCTTCGGTGTGCCGGCGATCGTCGAGACGTTCGCGCTGATCGACTTCACCCTGTTCATCGCGATGGCGATCCTCTCGCTCAGCCTCGCCTTCGTCTGGGGGTTCGGCGGCATTTTGTGCTTCGGCCAGTCGGCGTTCTTCGGGCTGGGCGCCTATACCTACGCGGTCGCCGTCATCAATATGGGCGAAAGCACCGTGCCGATCCTGCTCGGCATCCTGTTGCCCGTCATCCTCGCTCTCGTGCTCGGCTATTTCATGTTCTACGGACGGGTGAGCGACGTCTATCTCGCGGTCATCACTCTCGCCGTGTCTCTCGTTTTCTACTACCTGATCGGGGCGTCGGCGGGGGAGGAGTACAAGATCGGCTCGGCGCGGCTCGGCGGTTACAACGGCATGCCTTCTGTCCCGCCGATCAACGTTCCCGGCAACCCGTCGGCAGCGGTCGAGTACGAGGCGCTCTACGTGCCGGCGGCGGTATTGCTGGCGGTCGTCTATTTCGGCCTGCGGGCCCTGCTGGCGAGCGATTTCGGCCGCGTTCTGGTCTCCATCCGCGAGAACGAGGCGCGCACCGAATTGCTGGGCTACGACGCGCGCCGGATCAAGACGGTCGCGCTCGCCATCGGCGCAGGCATCGCCGGGCTCTCGGGCGTCCTGTTCTGCGCCTGGGGCGCCTATGTCAGCCCGACCGTCTTTTCGCTCGTCTTCACCGCGCAGATCATCATGTGGATCCTGGTCGGCGGGCTCGGCACGCTGACGGGCGCGATCCTCGGCTGCGTGCTCATCCAGTATCTCGCCACCTGGCTCGGCGAGACCAAGATCGCCGACGTCAACATCGTCCTCGGCGCGATCTTCGTAGCGATCGTCCTGCTGGTGCCGAGCGGTTTCGTGCCGATGTTCGCCCGGCTCGGCGATACCCTGATGCGACGCCGGGGCGAAGCCGGATCATGACCGGCCCGCCGCTTCTGGAGACCCGCGGCCTGACCATGCGGTTCGGCGGCGTTACCGCGGTCGCGGGGGCGGATTTCACTCTCGGCCCGGGCGAGCTGCGCTGTCTCATCGGTCCCAACGGCGCCGGCAAGAGCACGTTCTTCAAGTGCCTGACCGGGCAGCTCCGCCCGACCGAGGGCGAGATCCTGTTCGACGGCGAGAGCCTCGTCGGCGAGGAACCGCACTCCATCGCCCGGCGCGGCATTTCGATCAAGACCCAGGTGCCCAGCCTGTTCGACGGGCTCAGCGTCGCCGAGAATTTGCGGCTCGCCGCGGCGCGCACGCGCAACCGGGCGGAGACCAGGGCGGCGGTGGATGAAATCGTCGGGCTGGTCGGCCTCGCCGACAGGGCGGACAGCATCGCCAGCCAGCTCCCTCACGGCCAGCGGCAATGGCTGGAGCTCGGCCTCGTCCTCGCCTGCGATCCCCGGCTGATGCTGCTCGACGAGCCCACCGCCGGAATGACCAAGCAGGAGGTGGCGCGCACCGCCGGGATCATCCGCGAGATCGGCCGCGACCGGGCGATGATCGTCGTCGAGCACGACATGCAGTTCATCCAGATGATCGCGCACCGGGTGACCGTGTTCCACCAGGGCCGAATCCTGGCCGAGGACACGATGGACAACATCCTCGCCGACGAGCAGGTGCGCGACGTCTATCTCGGCAAGCAGGCCGGCGCCGGGCGGGAGCGGAGCGATGCTTGAGGTCAACGGCCTGCGGGCAGCCTATGGGCGCATCCCCATTCTCCACGGCATCGATCTCGAAATCGCGGCCGGCGAGGCGGTGGGTATCCTGGGCCATAACGGCATGGGCAAGACGACCCTGATGAAGACGTTGATCGGGCTCGTCCCCGCGACCGACGGGTCGATCGCGTTCGACGGGGTCGACGTGACCCGCGAGCGGGCCGACCGGCGGGCGCGGCGCGGAATGGGCTACGTGCCGCAGGGGCGCGAAATATTTCCGAGGCTCAGCGTGCGCGAGAATCTGCGCATGGCGGCTCTCGCGGCCGGCGGGTCGGACGAGAGCGCGGTCGACGAGGTGCTGGCCGATTTCCCCCGGCTCGAGCCCCTGCTCGACCGGGAGGGCAGCGCGCTGAGCGGCGGCGAGCAGCAGATCCTCGCCATCGCGCGCTGCCTGTGCACGCGCCCGCGGCTGCTCCTGCTCGACGAGCCGACCGAGGGGATCCAGCCCTCCATCGTCGAGCAGATCGGCGAGAACCTGGCGGCGCTCCGCGCTTCGCGCGGGCTGACCGTCGTGCTGGTCGAGCAGAATCTCGATTTCACCGCGGCGCTGTCGAGCCGGGTGTTGCTGATCCAGAAGGGCGAGATCGTCCGCGAGCTTCCGCCCGAGAGCCTGCGCGATCCCGAGATCATCGAGGAGTTCGTGGGCGTCGGCGCGGGCACCGTCTGAGGGAGGGAAGAATGTTCAAGACACCGACCGTCGGGCAGCTTCGCGACTGCGCCGCCGATCTCGGGATGAGCCCGTCGGACGACTACCTCGAATCGGTGCAGGGCATCGTCGGCCCGCTGGTCGATGCCTATCGCCAACTGGAAGCCGTGCCGGACGATATGCCGGAGGTGCGCTATCCGCGCACGCCGGGCTACCGGCCCGGACCGGAGGAGAACCCGCACGGCGCCTGGTACGTCAAGACCGCGATCAAGGGCGCGAGGCGCGGCAAGCTTGCCGGCAAGCGGGTCGCCATCAAGGACAATATCTGCGTCGCCGGGGTTCCGATGATGAACGGCGCCTCGGTCATGGAGGGTTACGTTCCCGACGTCGACGCGACCGTGGTCGCCCGAATCCTCGATGCCGGCGGCGAAATCGCCGGCAAGGCGGTGTGCGAGTATTTCTGCGTCTCGGGCACCAGCTCCACCAGCGCCACGGGGCCGGTCCATAACCCGCGCAAGCACGGCTATTCGGCGGGCGGCTCGTCGTCGGGCAGCGCCGCCGTGGTCGCGGCCGGCGATGTCGAAATGGCGCTCGGGGGCGACCAGGCGGGCTCGATCCGCATCCCCTCCAGCTATTGCGGGGTCTATGGCATGAAGCCGACCTTCGGCCTGGTGCCCTATACCGGCGCGGCCTCGCTGGAGACAACGATCGACCATTGCGGGCCGATGACCGATACGGTCGCCAACAACGCGCTGCTTCTGGAAGTGCTGGCGGGGCCCGACGACTACGATTCGCGCCAGCGCAACGTGAAGGTAAACCGCTACACCAGGGCCCTCGGCGAAGGCGTCGAGGGGCTTCGCATCGGCGTGGTCCGGGAATCCTTCGGCCTCCGCGAGTCCGAGCCAGATGTCGACGCCAAGGTGCGCAAGGCGGCGGAACGCCTCGCAGGCCTCGGCGCCGAGGTGGTCGAGGTCTCGATTCCGATGCACAGCATGACGCGGCCGATCTGGATACCGATCGGCCATGACGGCGGCTTCGTCACCATGATGACGATGAACGGCGGCGGCTCGAACCACGAGGGGCTCTACGTCACCTCGATGCTCGACCGCGCCGCCGGCTGGCCCGGACGGGCGGACGAGCTCGCCGACACCATCAAGATCATCGCGCTGTTCGGCTACTACTCGCTCAAAACCTATCGCGGGCGCTATTACGCCAAGGCGATGAACCTCAGGCGCCGGTTGCGCGCGGCCTACGACGCGGCGCTCGGGGATTGCGACTTGCTGCTCATGCCGACTCTGCCGATGAAGGCATCGAAACTGCCGCCGAAGAACCCGACGCCGGAGGAGACCACCAAGGTCGCGTGGGAGATGCTGGCCAATACCTGCGGGTTCAACCTGACCGGCCACCCGTCGATGAGCCTGCCATGCGGTCTGGAGGACGACCGGCCGATCGGGCTCATGCTGACCGGACGGCATTGGGAGGAAGGCACGATCTACCGCGCCGCCCACGCCTTCGAGCAGTCGGGCGACTGGACGACGTTCTAGCGGAGGCCTGGAGATGGCGGCGATCGACGCCGACGCCCATGTGATCGAGACCACCGCGACGTTTGCCTACCTGGGCGCGGAGGACAGGGAACACCTGCCCGGGATCGTCGAGCAGACCTTCGGCAACGAGGCCAGGAACAATGCCGGCGAGCCGATGCGCGAATTCTGGGTCGTCGACGGGACGATCCACGGCAAGGACCGCAATGTCGGCCTCGACACGCCGAGGGAATCGCGCGAGATGTCCGATGTCCCGGCCCGGCTGCGCCACATGGACGCGCTCGGGATCGACGTCCAGGTGCTGTACCCGACCCTGTTCCTGCGTCCCATCGCGCGCTCTTTCCGCAGCGAAGCGGCGCTGGTGGGGGCCTACAACCGCTGGCTCGCCGACATCTGGACACAGGGCGGCGGACGGCTCCGCTGGGTCGTCATGCCCGCCTTGCGGTCGATGCACGGGATCCGCGCGCAGCTCGAGTTCGGCAAGGAGCACGGCGCCTGCGGCGTGTTCATGCGCGGGCTGGAATGCGATCTGCCGCTGGCGCATCCCTATTTCTTTCCGCTCTACGAGGCGGCCCAGGAGCTCGACCTTCCCGTCTGTATCCATTCGGCCAACGGGTCGATCGTCCACCACGACTTCTACGTCAACGACACCACCTTCACGATGTTCAAGCTGACCGTCGTGGGCGCGTTGCATTCGCTGATCGAAAAAGCGGTGCCCGCCGAGTTCCCACGCCTGCGCTGGGGGTTCATCGAGGCCAGCGCGCAATGGGTGCCCTATGTGCTGAACGATCTGGAAGACCGGTTCCGGCGGGCCGGCAAGACGTTCTTCGACGCCCCGCTGGCCGATAACAACATGTATGTCGCCTGCGAGGTGACCGACGACCTTCCTTACGTCCTGCGACACGCGGGCGAGGACAACCTCGTCGTCGGCACCGATTACGGCCACCACGACCCGTCGGCCGAGATCGACGCCATTCAGCTCATCCGCCAGGACAGCCGCGTGCCGCGGCATGTGCGCCAAAAGATCCTGGAAGCCAACCCGCGGGCCCTTTACGGGCTGTAGCAATCCAAGATACTGGACCGAAAGTGATTTATCGCTGCACTCTCGCGACGCTGCTCGTCGTCTCCTTGCTTTTCGCTCCGATGGCGGGCGCCGCCCGGCCGAGCCACGGCATCGCCATGCACGGAGGCCTCAAGTACGGGGCGGACTTCCGCCATCTCGACTACGTCGACCCCGACGCACCGAAGGGGGGCGAGCTCCGGCGCGCGGTGCGGGGGACCTTCGACAACCTCAACCCGTTCCTGATCAAAGGCGTCCCGGCGCACGGTCGCCACCTGGTTTTCGAGAGCCTGCTCAAGCGGACCTGGGACGAGCCGTTCTCGCTTTACGGGCTGATCGCCGAGACGGTCGAGGTGCCGGACGACCGTTCCTCCGTCACCTTCACGCTCAGGCCGGAAGCGCGGTTTCACGACGGCCGGCCCATCGCCGTGGAAGACGTGGTGTTTTCCTGGGAGACGCTGAAAGAGAAGGGCCGGCCCAACCACCGGCTCTACTACAAGCAGGTCCGCCACATCGAGCGTCCCGGCGAACGCACGATACGTTTCGTCTTCGACGCCGCCTCGCCCGACCGCGAATTGCCGCTGATCCTCGGTCTGATGCCGATAATCTCGAAGTCCTACTACACCGGGGTGGAATTCGAGAAGACCACGCTGGTTCCCCCCGTCGGCAGCGGCCCCTATCGCATCGAGAAGGTCGATGCCGGTCGCAGCATCGTCTATCGCCGCGATACCGATTACTGGGGGCGCGAACTCGCCGTCAACCGGGGGCAGCACAATTTCGACCGCGTCCGGTATGACTATTACCGCGACGGCGACGTGATGATCGAGGCCTTCAAGGCGGGCGAGTACGACCTCCGCCTCGAATTCTCCGGCCAGCGCTGGGCGACGGCTTATGACTTTCCGGCCGTGGCGGACGGAAGGGTGAAACTCGAAACGCTTCCGAACGGCCGTCCGTCGGGCATGACGGCCCTGGTGTTCAATTCGCGCCGTGAGATCTTCGCCGACCGGCGGGTGCGCCACGCACTGGCGCACGCATTCGATTTTGCCTCGATCAACAGGACCCTGCTGCACGGCGCCTACCGCCGGACCCGCAGCATCTTCGACAACTCGGAGCTCGGTTCGCGTGGCGTCCCGCAAGGCCGCGAGCTCGCCTTGCTGGAGCCGTTCCGGAACGGCCTGCCGCCCGAGCTGTTCGAGAAACCCTACCGCCCGCCGGGGGAGGGGGGCGGTGTCCGGGCGAACCTCAGGGCGGCGAAGCGCATTCTGGCCGGAGCGGGCTGGGTCGTGCGCGACGGCGCGCTTCGGCGAGCCGGGGACGGGCCCGGGATGGCGTTCGAGATCCTGCTGGTCGATCCGGCGAACGAGAAGATCGCGCTCGCTTTCGCCCGCAATCTCAGGCGCCTCGGCGTCCAGGCGCGGGTCCGCACTGTCGACACGCCGCAGTTCCAGAACCGGCGCAACACCTACGATTTCGACATGATCGTCTATCGCTGGGGCATGTCGCTCTCGCCGGGCAACGAACAGGCATTCTACTGGGGGAGCAAGGCGGCCGGGCAGGAAGGAACCCGCAACTATCCCGGCATACGCAACCCCGCGGTCGACGGGCTCATAAAGCGGATGACCGAGGCGCGCGAGCGCGAGGTCTTCGTCGACGTCGTCCGCGCCATGGACCGGGTGCTGCTGTGGGGGTACTACTTCGTCCCCCTCTACTACCTGCAAGGCGACCGGGTCGCCTACTGGAACCGGTTCGGCAGGCCCGCCGTCACCCCGCTCTACGGGGTGGTGATCGACGCCTGGTGGGAGGATCCGGCGAAGGCGGCGGCGAGCCGGTAACGCTGGCCCACCCTACGCCTGCAGCAGTTCCCCCGCCGCCCTGCCGCGCTGTTCCTCTTCCAGCAGCCGGGCAACGATGTTGCGCGCCGCCACCCCGCCCGCATCGGCGTTGATGTCGATGAAGGGCGAGTCGGGGTTCGCGTCGATGCGCCGCTGCTGTCCCTCCAGCATCCACTTGTCCTCGAGGAAGGTCTTGTCGACGCCTTTCTTGAAGTAGTCGGAGAGGTCGGAATCCTCGAGCTGGTGGTTGCGCGGGAAGGTCCAGAAATAGTGGGTCGAGCCCACGGTCTCGGGGGTCAGCGCATCGATCACCGTATGGGTGACACCCCTGGATCGGTCGCCCTCCGGCGCGCCGCTGCCGGCGAGTGCGACGCCTACGTCGAGCCAGACATGGGACGGCGGTTCGAAGCGGATGATCTGCCAGCGGTCGACCTTCTCTCGCGTCTTGTCGAACCCGCCGGACCGCGCATAGAAGGGTGGCGGGTCGATACCGTGCATCCAGCGCGTCGCGGTGACGCTCGGGATATCGCGCGCGACGCGCTCCAGCGCCGTGCCCCTGACTCCGTCCA
Organism: Alphaproteobacteria bacterium; assembly: GCA_022822665.1. Taxonomy (GTDB): domain Bacteria; phylum Pseudomonadota; class Alphaproteobacteria; order Thalassobaculales; family Thalassobaculaceae; genus Bin52. The sequence goes on from JAJEAR010000076.1 coordinate 152,091, forward strand.
TCGTATCCCGTTCCACCTTGGCCAGCGGCGTGTTGGCGACGTGCTCGTTGCCGATAGTGGAGGCGTGCAGGAAGGTCTCGTGGGTGAGGTCGAACAAATTGTCGACCAGAAGCTGGTAGTGAGCGCCGACATGGAGGTAGCCGGACACCATCGTCCAGGCCGGATCGTCGTGCCAATGGAGTTCCGGAATCTCCGATTCGTCGGCCTGCGCGGGGTCGCCCATCCAGATCCACAGGAACCGCCAGCGTTCGACCAGCGGGTAGGTGCGCACCTTCGAGCCGGGCGGAATCCGGGTCTGGCCGGGAATCCCGATGACCGTCCCGTCCGGCGCGTAGACCAAGCCGTGATAGCCGCACTGCAAATTGTCGCCCGTCACCCGGCCGAAGGACAACGGGGCGTGGCGGTGGCAACAGCGGTCCTCGAACGCCACCGCACTCCCGTCCCCGGTCCGGTACATGACGACCGGCTCGTCGAGGATCGTACGGGCGAGGGGCTCTTGGCCGACTTCATGGTCCCACGCGGCCACGTACCAGTAGTTCCTGAGAAACATGCCTCTTCCCTTTCTCCGGTGGACCGCGCTATCCCTTCTCGCCTTGGGTCTGCCAGTCGCAGGACTGCTCGTAGGCGTGCGCCGCGCGGTAGATCGTGGTCTCCTCGAAGTGGCGCCCGACCAGCATCAGCCCGACCGGCTTGTCATCCGCGCCCATCCCGCAGGGGATCGAGATCGCCGGGTGGTGGCTGACGTTGAACGGCGCGGTGTTGCCGATAGCTTCCCAGCAATGGCCCATGGTCTCGAGGAACGGCGCGTCGCGCGGCGGGATTCTCGACGTCGTCATCCGCGCTGTCGGCATCAGCAACAAATCGTTTTCGGCAAGCACCGCATCGTAAGCCGCGGTCAGCAACCGGCGCTGGTTCTGCGCCTTGGCATGGAAATGCCCGCCATAGGCCTTGTCCGTGTAGCGCCCGAGCAGCAGGCCGAAGCGGAAGGTGTGCGGAAACTCCTCCGCGCGTGACGCGGCCCGGGCCATCTCGTCGATCAGCGAGGTCGGATAGACGCCGCCGATATTCTTGCCGAACCCGTAGCCGCGGAACATCGTGTGGTACATCCCGTCGGCGCAGATCCCGCCCCAGATCGCGAGCCCGGTCGGGTGCATCGGGATCGAGACCTCCGTGACCTCCGCACCCAGAGATTCGAGGTGCCGGGCGGCCGCGCGCACGGTCGCGTCGACATCGGGGAGCGAGTCGTAACAGCCGAAACCCTCGGAGACGACGGCGATGCGCATACCTCGGACGTCGCCGCCGAGCGCGTCGGTGTAGCTGTCCACGCTTGGCACCCGCTGGCGCGGATCGAGCCCGTCCTCGCCCGCCATGGATTCGAGGAACAGCGCGTTGTCGGCCACGTTGTCGGTCATCGGGCCCGTGTGGTCGACGGTCGTCTCGATCCCCATGATCCCGGTATAGGGGATCAGGCCGAAGGTGGGTTTGATGCCGACGATCCCGGTCATCGACGCCGGGATGCGGATCGAGCCCGCCTGGTCGCCGCCGAGCGCCATGTCGACCTCGCCGGATGCGACCAGCGCCGCGCTGCCGGTGGACGAGCCGCCCGGCGTGTGTCCGGGATTGCGCGGGCTCTCCGCGATGTCCGAGGCCGAGGTGTTGCTGCCGCCCGAGACGCAGAAATACTCGCACACCGATTTGCCCAGGATGGTGGCGCCAGCGTCCAGCAGGCGCGTCACCACGGTCGCGTCGATATCCGGAACATAGCCTTCGAGCACCGACGCGCCGTTCATCATCGGGATGCCGGCGACGCAGGCGCTGTCCTTGATCGCGACCGTCCTTCCCTTTAGCGGGCCGTCGGCCGCGCCTTCGATCCGTGCCTTCACGTACCAGCCGCCATACGGGTTCTCCGCCCGGTCGGGCCGCGACCACGCGCCGCGCTCGTACTTCACCGGCGGCAAATCGTCCGGCGTTTTCTCGATCTCGTTGAAGGCATCGGCGAACGGCGCCCAGAACGTCCGCATGTCCTCGGCGGTCGCGTCGTCGACGGCGAAGCCGAGCTCGTCCGCGAGCTCTTTGATCGTGCTTGCGCTCGGCATCTCGTATTTCATCGTTCCTTCCCCCAATTCAGTCCGCCGCTCCGATGTCGCGCGCGGCCGTTTCCGCCGCTACCAGCCCGAGCAGGAACGCCTTGATCAGTCCACCGATATAGGCGGCCTCCGGGCCGCCCTCGACGCCGCCCACGGTCGAGCCCGCGGCATAGAGACCGGGGATCGGCGTGTCGTCCGGTCTCAGCACGCGCGCCGCGCCGTCGACCGCGATGCCGCCCATCGTCACCGTGATACCCGCCGCGAGCGGAATCGCGTGGAAGGGCGGGATTTCGATGGGCACCGGCGTATAGCGATCCGCGGTCCGGGTCGGCGTGAGCGCGGCCGTGCGGCCCGCCCTCGCGGCGGCGTTGAACTCCGAGACCGTGACCTCGAGAGTCCCCGTATCGAGCCCGCAACGGAGCGCGAGCTCCCCGATGGAGCCTGCCTCGTGCAGCGTTCCCCCGGCTTCCACCAGCAGCGGGTTGGGCGGCACCAGGTCGGCCTCCCTCGCCTGTTCCCAGACGGCCGAATCGAAGATCGCGGTCGCGGCCAGCGGGTCGTCGAGGCGGGCGATGGCGTTGGTGACGTAGACGCCGCCCACACCCTCGTCGACGAAGCGTCTGGCATCGGCGCCCACCACGATGCCCGAGGCGCAGATCACGTCGACCTGCGGATAGGGCCAGAGCTCCGGATCGGTCATCACGTCGCGCGAGAGCACGTGGCCGTAGAACTTGTCGAGCCCGACCAATGCGGCTCCGGCGTCCTCGGCCATGCGGACCCCGTCGCCGCGTCCGGTCTCGGTGTTGCGCTGGCGGATGCGGTCCGGCTGTCCGGTTAGGTGCCGGGCGAGGAGTTCGCGGTCGGCCTGAAAGCCGCCATCGGCGATCACGACCGCGCCGGCTTCGATCGTCGAGGTACCGTTCGCGTCCCGGACTTCGACGCCCCGGCACACGCCGTCTTCCATGACCAGGGCGAGCGCTTCGGTGCCGCGCAGGATGGTTCCCCCGGCGGCTTCGAGCCGCGCTTCCAGGCCACGCAGAAAGAGGTCCGGACCGTTCCCTTCCCAATCCAGGCCCGCGCCCATCCTCCGGACCGGCGCAAGGCTCGGCAGGCCGTAGTTGCGGCGCGGCACGACCTCGAGCGTGGCCCCGTGGGATTCGATCCAGGCGGCCGTGCGCCCCCCGTTCTCGGCGAAGGTCCTTGCCAGATCGGGGCGTGCCGTTCCCCCGGTCCCGCTCATCACGCGCTCGTAGACGATCTCCGGCGGGTCGTCCGCGTTCGCGAGCGCCGTGTGGATCACACCGGTGCACACCCGCGAATTGCACATATAGAGCTCGTCCTCGCCGCGTTCGATCGCAACGGCCCTGAGGCCGGACTCCGCGGCGCGAACCGCCGCCGTCATCCCGGCGAAACCGCCCCCGATCGCAGCCAGGTCGACCTTCATCCCTTACCCTCTTGCCGCCTCGCGTGCGTTGCGGCGAACGCGCCGCGCTGGCATCGTAGCCCTGAATTCATCACCGAGACTAGGGGACGAAGATGGCGATCGAAAGACACCAGGCGAGGCACGGCAAGGTCGTGAACGGAAAGCAGATGCCGTCGATGAGCGGCATCGTCGTGCACGGCGACACGATCTATCTGGCCGGGCAGGTCGGGCACGGCGGCGGGGACATCAAGGCCCAGACCCGGGAGATTCTCGACAATATCGACGCCCAGCTCGCCTCCGTCGGCAGCGACAAGTCGAAGATCCTCTCGGCCAATCTGTGGATCACAGATTTCGAGAATTTCGGAGCGATGAACGAGGTGTGGAACGCCTGGATCGATCCAGACAACATGCCCGCGCGCGCCTGCGTGCGCTCGGAACTGGCGCGGCCGGAGTTCCTCATCGAGATCATGGTGACCGCGGCGAAATAGCCGCGGTTGGAGAAGTGCGGCTCAGGCGCCGAGCAGATCGTGCGCCTGGGCCTGCCGCCTGGCGTCGATCAGGCTCTGCTCGCCCACGTCGTCGAGCATGTCCCAGCTTCGCATCCACTCGTAGGTGCGCTGGAGCTCGTGCTCGGGGATCGGCGCCGGGTCGGTGACCTGGATCCGGCTCAGCCGGAGGTCGTCGACCGTTAGCTCCGCAAGGCCCGGATGCTGCCCTTCGTGATAGTCGAGGAAGATCTGCGCGTATTTACGCTTGTCCGCGTTTATCAGTTCGACTGCCCTGGAGACCGCCCGGTTGAACGCGGCGTAAGTGTCGGCGTCGACCGCGTCCGAGACCACCTCGGTGCCGTGATAGAGCGCTTCGCAGATCACCCTGCAGCCGTTCTTCTCGGCCATGGTGATGTAGGGCTCGGTCAGCGTCGTCGCCTCGACCTCGCCCGTGAACATCGCGTCGTAGCGCGCCGCCGAGCCGTTCGGCGCGCGGCAGGTCTTGATGTCCTCCCGCGGCATGAAGCCTTCGAGGAGGTGCATGGTGAGATAGTGGGTGCCGAAGAAATACGGCACGCCGATCATCCGCCCGGCGAGCTGTTGCGGGGTGAAGACGTCCGAATCCGGCCTGACCACGATGGCCGCACAGGTGACGATGGAGCGCCTGCCGACCTGCCGGCCGCGGGCCGAGCTGTCCTGGACACGGCGGTAATTCCCCCACTCGCAGGCGTTGTACATGTCCGCGCCGCCCTGCTCGAAGGTGTTACCGTGGCTGCCGAAGGCGGAAAACGCGTCCGGCGAGGTCTCGCCGGTGTCGATCTCTCGCGGCGTATTGACCCTGCCCACCCACTCGATCCTGACGCCCTCGGCCTCGAACAGCCCTTCCCGGTCCGCCACGAGTTCGGCGAGACCCTGGAACGGCGCCGTGGTTTCCAGCCTCAACGTTTTCATGAGGTCCTCCCGGGATGCCGACCGAGAATATCAGGTGAACGGCCCGATCGGCAATCGGCGGCTACGGCAGCATGTCGGCGTATTTCGCCCGGATGCGGTCGTCGAGCTCCCTGGAGGAGCGGGCGACGATGGGGAAGCTGTCGCGGCGGTTGAACGGGATGCACGCATCGACCACCACGCGCGCGCTGCGCCGGTCGGTATCGCCGTCATAGCACATCGGATCGAGATGGCTGCTCCAGCCGCCGCGGACGGTCTCCATGTCCTCGCGCGGGTCGAACCGGGTGCACATCGCCCACACCACGTCGTCCATGTTCGTCGGGTCGATATCGTCGTCGACCACCACGACCCAGCGGTTGCAGTAGGCGCCGGCATGGCAGGATGCCGCGATCATTCCCGCTTGCTTGGAATGGCCGCCGTACATCTGCTTGATCGAGACGGTGAGCCACATCCGGCTGCCGCCGGCCTCGTGCGCCCAGACGCCCCTGACCTCCGGGACGCCGGCGGCCTCGAGCTGGTTCCACACCGCGCCGCAGCGATAGGTGCCGAGATAGAACGTGTTGTCGTTGGGCGGCACCGCCGGGATCGCGCCGGTCAGCACCGGGTTGTCGCGGTGCATGAAGGTCTCGATGCGGATCGCAGGCTCCTCGCGCTGGCCGCCGGCGTAGTAGCCGGTCCATTCGCCCAGCGGACCCTCCAGCACCTTGTCGCCGGCATGGATGAAGCCCTCGAAGGCGATCTCGGCGCCGGCCGGCACCGGCAGTCCCGTCTTCGGCATGTTGATGACCTCGATGGGCTCCCGCATCAGCCCGCCGACGGCGTCGAACTCGTTCTTGCCATAGGGGATCTCCAGCCCGGCGATCATGAAGAAGGCGGGATGCATGCCGGCGACCACGGCGACGGGACAGGGCTCGCCGCGCTTGTGGTACTTCTCCATGATCAGCCGGCCGTGCTTGCCGGGCGACATCATCACCGTTGCGACCGCCGGCTCGTGCGACTGAACGCGGTAGCAGCCGAAATTGACCCAGCCGGTGTCGGGATCCTTCATCACCACCATGCAGCCGGTGCCGATGAAATGCCCGCCGTCGTGCTCGTGCCATTTGGGCGTCGGGATGGTGGTGATGTCGACCGCCTCTCCCTCGCTGACATTGTCGAGCAGAGGCCCGCCGTTGACCTCGCGCGGCGCGTGGGTCGGCGCGTCGCCCATATAGCCGCGCCACCAGCGGATCAGGTCCATCTCGGAGGCTTCCGGGTCGAGGCCCAGCGCGACGTTTATGCGCGGCACCGAGGTCAGGATGTTCGCGATAACCCGGTGGCCCTTGGGGAAGCCCGGAACCTCGTCGAACATCACCGCCGGGTTTCCCATCTTGCGCTGGAAGATGTCGACGAGACCGCCGATTTCCTCGTGATGTTCCACGCCCGTGAGGGTCTGGAGCTCGCCGATGCGCTCGACGTCCTCCAGCCAGTTGCGCAAGTCCTTGTTCGCCACGCCGCCGCTCCTTCTTGCCGGAAAAGACAGTCTAGCGGCAGCGGGGACTCACGCGAAGCGGCGGAGACGGAGCGAATTGGCGACGACCAGAACGCTCGAGACGCTCATCGCGGCGGCGGCCAGCATGGGGTCGAGCAGGAGTCCGAAGACCGGGTAGAGCGCGCCCGCGGCGAGCGGGATCAGCGCCACGTTGTAGGCATAGGCCCAGAACAGGTTCACGCGAATCGTGGCGAGCGTCTTTCGGGCCAGCCGGATGGCGGTCACGACGCCCCGCAGATCGCCGGACATCAGGACGACGTCCGCCGTCTCCACTGCGATATCCGTCCCGGTGCCGATGGCGATTCCGGCATCCGCCTCGGCGAGCGCCGGGGCGTCGTTGATCCCGTCGCCCACGAAGGCGACCGTGCCGTCGCCGCGTCTCAGCGCCTTCACCGTTTCCGCCTTGCGGTCCGGCAGGACCTCGGCTTCTACGCTGGAGATACCGAGCGAGCGTGCGACCGCCTCCGCTGTCGCCCGGCTGTCGCCGGTGATCATCGCGATATCGAAGCCCTGCGCCGCGAGATCGGATATTGCCTGCCGGCTTTCCTCCTTCGGAGGATCGCGAAACGCGAGAACGGCGGCAAGATCGCCGTCGATCGCGGCCAGAACGGCGGTCTTGCCAGCATGGGCAAGGTCGGCGCGGACCCTCTCCGACACCGCGCAGTCGATGTCGCGGCCGTTCAGAAAGCGCGCCGAGCCGACGACGACCTCGTGTCCCTCGACCCTGGCGGCGATCCCGAGACCCGGTTCCACCGAAAACTCGTCCACCGGAGCGAGCGGTCCGGGCGCGGCGTCGACCGCGGCGGAGGCGAGAGGGTGCTCGCTCAGCGTTTCCGCCGCGGCGATCAGGGCGAAGACCTCGTCATTCGCCATCCCCGAACCGTCGGGAAGGAGTCGGTCGGTAAGAACCGGTCGTCCGGCGGTCAGCGTTCCGGTCTTGTCGAAGGCGATCGTGCGGGCGCGCGCGAGCGTCTCCAGCGCGGCGCCGTTGCGGATCAGCACGCCGCGCTCCGCGCCGACGCCGGTGCCGACCAGGATCGCCGTGGGCGTCGCGAGTCCCATCGCGCAGGGACAGGCGATCAGCAGGACCGAGACGGCCGCGACGAAGGCGTAGCTCAGCGCGGGCGGCGGCGCGAAAGCGAGCCAGGCCGAAAAGGCGAGAGCCGCGACGGCGAGCGCGCACGGCACCAGAATCCCCGCGATACGGTCGGCCTGGCGGGCGATGGGCGCCTTGGCGGATTGGGCTTCGGCGACGGTAGCGAGGATCCGGCCGAGCACGGTGTCGCCGCCGATGCGCTCGACCCGGACCGTCAGCGCACCCGCCCCGTTGACGGTGCCGCCGAATACCTCGTCGCCCTCCTGCTTGGCGACCGGAACGGGCTCCCCGGTGACCGTGGACTCGTCGACGAAGCTGTCGCCCGCGGTCACCGACGCGTCGACCGGAACCCGCTCGCCCGGCTTGATCAGCACCGTGTCCCCGACCGCGACCTCTTCGACCGGGACTTCCCGCTCGGTCCCGTCGCGCAGCACCCGCGCCGTCGCCGGACGGAGGTCCATGAGGCTCGCGATGGCGTCGGACGCCCGGCCGCGGGCGATGGCTTCGAGCAGCCGGCCCAGCAGGATCAGCGTGACGATCACGCCCGCCGCCTCGAAATACGGCACCGCCGTCCCTTCCGGGAAGATCGACGGCGCGACCAGCGCGAGGACCGAGTAGCCGAAAGCCGCACCCGCGCCGATCATCACCAGGCTGTTCATCCCCGGGCTCGCGTGGCGAAGCTCGGCCCAGCCATGAACGAAAAACCCGCGCCCGGACCACAGCACCACCGGGGCGGCGAGCAGGAGCTGCACCCAGAGCCATGCCTGCTCTCCGGCGACCGAGGCGAGACCGGTACCGGGCAGCATCGATCCCATCGCGATCAGGAACAGCGGCACCGTGAAGGCGGCCGCGACCACGAACCGCCGCTTGAGGGTCGCGATCTCCTCCTCGTTCGCCGCCCGCGTGTCCTCGCCGGGGGCGGTCCCGGCATCGATTTCACCCGCCCCGTAGCCCGCGCCCCGGATTGCCTCGGCGATCGCCGGCGGGTCGAGGATGTCCGGCAAATAGACGATCCGCGCCCGCTCGGTCGCCAGGTTGACGTCGGCGCCGGCGACGCCCTCCAGCGCGTTCAGCGTGCGTTCGACCCGGGCACGGCAATTGCCGCAGGTCATTCCGTCGACGCGCAGGGTCAGTTCGGCGGTCATGAAGCAGTGCTTTCGCCCCGGGTGGGTCGTCATTTAGCTAGATAGGCGCAGTGTCCCGGTCAAGCTGGCCGATGGCCGGCGCGCTGTATTGCCCGGCGGTTCTCCTCCGGCGTGATCGATTGGTTGCGGGACGAATGCAACGAGACGCCCGTCGCGCCCGCGATCCGCGCGGCCGTCGAGAAGGCGAAGGCTGACATAATCCCCGGCCGGATCGTCGTCCACGACTACGCGAAGGACCGGCGCCGCCCGCTCCGAACCCTAGCCGGCGCGGCGGGCCTCCTGGGCCACTTCGGTGTCCTGGTAGCGCGCCCACATCTCCTTGAGGAAGGCCATGCAGTCGGGATCGAGATCCTCCTTCGGCAGGGGGTCGGTGTCCCAGTGACCATAGCGGTCCTCGCCGCGCATCGGGAGCGCGGTCCGCCGCCCGATCGTCGAGCGGCAATGCGCCGGCATGTAGAAATAGGCGACGCCGACCCTCGGCCCGTCGGTCTCGTTGGCGAGCGAGCCGTGCGCGGTGCGCTCGTGGTGGAGGGAGAATTCGCCCGCCTCGAGCTCCATGAAGACCGCCCTGTCGTCCTCCAGCCCGCGTATCGTCTGGCCGCGCGCCAGCAGGTTCTGCGGGTCGTAGGTCTCGTCGTGGTCGAGGTCCGGGCCCCTGTGCGAGCCCGGCATCACCCGCATGCAACCGTTCCTGCGGGTCGCCGGGGTCAGCGCCACCCAGGCGGTGACCTCCTCATGCGGATCGAGCCCGTAATAGGCCGAATCCTGATGCCAGGAGACGAAGCGGGGATCGTTCCCCTTCTTCTGGAACAGCGAGGTCCCGAACAGAAGAATATCCTCGCCGATCAGCGACTCGACCGCGTCCAGGATCGCCTCGTTGCGGGCGAGCTCGACGATCCAGGGCGCCGCCACATGCGCCTTGATCTTGAGATAGGTCTGCGGCTCGACGCCGAGCACGGTCTCGTAATGCTCCAGCCTGAGGCGGTAGCGCTCCGCTTCTCCGGCGTCGATGGCGCGTTTGGGGAACAGGTAGCCGTGTTCCTCGAAATGGGCGACTTCGGCCGCGCTCAGGCTTCCCGCCATATCACTATCCCGTCGGTGTCACCCGGCGATGGTAGCAAGAGACCTCGCGGAAGACGAGCCGGCCCGGTGGGTCATTTCAGCTTCGCCACCGCGAGCGGGACCTCGAACTTCTTGCACCACAGCCAGACCTCGTTGTACTTCGCCGGGTCGATCCGGGCGGGGAGGCGATAGCGGGCGGCGCCCTTGAGGGATTTCAACCGCCCGAGCGTCGTGCTCGCGTCATAGCCGTCCTTGCCGAAGGCTATGCGCGGATCGGGCGCGCGGTCGAGGCGGAAGTCTTCGGCGAACCGCATCACCCAGCGGCCTTTCTCCTCCGCGACGGAGACCCCGCCCGACGATTTGTGCCCGCTCTTGCCCTCGAAGGTCCCGCTGCGCGCCTGCTGCGCCTGCGCCGCGGCGACCGAGATCAGCCCGGCGGCGATAGCCGCGACGAACGGTTTTGCGAGTTTCAAAGCACCCATGGCCGCTCCCTCCTCGATCCTGACCTAAAATATGATGTGCCGGCGATGACGGAAAAAGGGCAAGCCGACTATGCTCGCGCCGCCCGTCCGGGAGGCTTCGCATGTTGACGCTTTACGAACACTCGACCTCGGTCTGCGTTATCAAGGTCCGACTTACCCTGCTGGAGAAAGGCCTCGACTACGAGGGCCGCTTCGTCGACCTCCGGCGCGGCGACCAATTCGACCCCGAATACCGGAAGATCCACCCGGGCGCGGTGGTGCCGGCGTTGATTCACGACGGCGAGACGATCCTCGAATCCTCTGTCATCCAGTATTACCTGGAGGACGCGTTCCCCGAGCCCTCTCTGATGCCCGCCGACCCCATCGCGCGCTACCGGGTGCGGCTCCTGATGAAGACGATCGACGATCCGGTCCACCCGGCGGCGGGGCTGTTGACCCACGCGATCGCCTTCCGCAAGGACTACCGCACGCCGGAGGCGATCGAGGCCCGCATGGCGAAAATCCCCGACCCGCGCCGGCGGGCACGCCAGCGCGCGGTCTACGAGGAGGGGCTCGGCGCCTCGCTCGCCGTCGATGCGGTGCGCGACATGGAGGCGGCGTTCGCGCGCATGGACGAGACGCTCGCCCACGGCCCTTGGCTCGGCGGGGACCTCTATTCGCTCGCCGATGCGGCGGCCACCCCCTACGCCAACCGGATGAACGACCTCGGCCTGTTCGGCATCTGGACCGAACGCCACGCAAGGGTTGCCGACTGGTTCGACCGCGTCCGCGCCCGGCCGAGCTACAGGACGGGGATCGCCGACTGGGTGACCGACGACGACCGCGACCGCATGGCCCCG
>JAJEAR010000038.1 GCA_022822665.1 Alphaproteobacteria bacterium
GCCAACGGCGCCGTCCGGAAATGCTCGTCCATCGCCGCCGCGCCACCCAGAAAGGCACGAAAGCGATCCGCCCCGATCGCAATCGCGATCGGCAGGCCAATGGCCGACCACAGCGAGTAGCGTCCCCCGACCCAGTCCCAGAACCCGAAGACGCGGTCCCGTGGAATACCGAACCCGCGGCAGGCGGCGGGGTTGGCCGAGACACCGACCATGTGTCCCGCCGCGTGGTCCCCGAGCCATGCCCGCGCGAGCCGGGCGTTGGCCATGGTTTCCAGCGTACCGAAACTCTTCGAGCAGACGATGACAAGGGTTGTGGACGGGTCGAGTCCGCAGACGGTATCGGCGAGGTCGGCGCCGTCGATGTTCGAGACGTGGTGCAGGCGCGGACCGTCTCGATCGGGCGTCAACGCCCGGACCGCCATGGCCGGGCCGAGGTGGGACCCTCCGATTCCGAGGCTGAGCACGTCCCGGAACGGGCCGGCGCGAACCTGTTCGGCGAAATCGAGGAACCGGTCTCGTTCGGCCGCGACGTTGGCGCCGGCGGGCGCCGGTGCTCCGCCGCGCAGTGCCATGTGAAGCACGGCGCGCCGTTCGCTCGAATTGATAGGTTCCGCGGCGAACATCCGCTCGCGCATGCCCTCCACGTCGGCCTCGCGCGCCAGCTGCACCAGGTCTTCGAGTACGGCGGTGTCGAGCTTCTCGCGCGAGAAGTCGAGGGTCAGGTCGTCGAGCGAGGCGGTCAGTGCCGGTGCGCGGTTCCCGTCTCGGAGCAGTCGGCGCAAGTGCACCGGGCCGAGACGCCGGGCATGTTCGCGAAGCCTGCGCCAGGTACCATCAGTTTCCGCACTCATGCCTTTCTCCGCTGCCGGCCGGTGTCACCCCGCCCCAGTCCGGTTAACGCCGGACGCGGCGATCCCGCATCCTCCGCGACCATGCGCACCGCTTTCGCCCTCCCGTGAGTTACGGTATGAACGGATCACCTGCAACACGAGCCGTGCGCAACATGCCGGTGCAGGGACGGTCGGGCCAGCAGGTCGTCGGATCGACAGTACTCAAACTCAGGGAGAATCAAACCATGGATCGCCGTGAATTCCTGAAAACCGGCACCCTCGCCGCAGCTGCAGGTGCCGCGGCCACGACACTGGCCACGCCGGCCCTGGCGCAGGGAGCCAAGGACCTGACCATCGTTTCGACCTGGCCGCGCGACTTCCCCGGCCTCGGGATTTCGGCCCAGCGCCTGGCCGCACGCATCGGCGAACTCACCGAGGGTCGCCTCAACGTGCAGTACTTTGCCGCCGGCGAGCGCGTCGGTGCCTTCGACTCCTTCGACGAGGTGGCGTCCGGCAACGCGCAGGCCTACATCGCGGCCGACTACTACTGGAAGGGCAAGCATCCGGCCTGGGCGTATTTCACGTCCGTTCCGTTCGGCCTGACCTATACAGAGATGGACGCGTGGATCAAGTACGCCGGCGGCCAGGCGCTCTGGGACGAGGTTGCGGGCGGCTTCGGCCTGAAGAACTTCGCCTGCGGCAACACCGGCGTGCAGATGGGTGGCTGGTTCAACAAGGAAATCGAGACGGCGGACGACCTGAAGGGCCTGAAGATGCGCATCCCCGGCCTTGGCGGCGATGTCATGGCCAAGCTCGGCGCATCGCCGGTCTCGCTGCCGGGCGGCCAGATCTACGAGAACCTTGTCGCCGGCGCCATCGACGCGACCGAGTGGGTCGGCCCGTACAACGACTACTTCATGAAGTTCTATGAAGCCGCCAAGTACTACTACTACCCCGGCATGCACGAGCCCGGCTCGCAGCTGGCCTTCGGCATGAACCTCGACTTCTGGTCAGGGCTGTCGGGAACCGACAAGGCCATCATCGAGGCCGCCTGCAACGAGGAAAACGCGCGCCAGATGGCGGAGACCAATGCCAACAACGGCAGCTACCTGTCGCGCCTGATCACCGATCACGGCGTCGAACTGCGCGAGTTCAACGACGATGTCTATGACAGTTTCGGTGACGCGGCGGCGCAGGTCTTCGCCGAGACCCGCGGACACAGCGATCTGGCAGCCAAGGTGCACGATGCGTTCGCGGCCGCGCGTGACGACATCGGCCGCTGGAGCGGGTTCTCCGACATGGCGTTCGTTGCCCAGCGCAACCGGGTCCTCGACCTCTGAGGTGACCGGCGCAACCGGGCGGGGGCGGCCGCCCCCGCCCGTTCTCCATTCGTAAGGGAACGGCATGTCGGACACACCGCCGGGACCCGGGGTCCCGATCGCCCGGTGTTTCGGCTGGTGCATGCTGGGAATTCTCGCAGCGTTCCTGGCTGACAACTACCTGACACTCTGGCACCGGATGCCGGGCAGTACCGCCATCGCCGACGGGGCTGCACCGGTCGCAGCCTGGCTTCAGGCGAGCCTGTATGCCGCTGCGGTGGTGCTGGCCTGTGCCTGGGTGTTCGCCACGCCGCGGGTCTCGCTTCGCGTCGACGCGCTGCGGATCGCCGGCGTCAATCGCTATCTGATTCGCGGCGCGTTCTGGGCGGTGCTCTTCGTCGGCGTGGCCGATGCCGTGGTGTCGTTCCTGCGTATCGAGGAACTGCTCCCGCTGATTGTCGGCGAGACCATGGCGGGCGAACTCGGGAAATCGAGCTTCCGCGGCAGCTGGGTGCACTGGCCGCTGGTCGCGGCCGGTCTTGCCTGTGCCGCGTTTTCCCGCTCGATCGGGTTTCACTGGCTGGCGGCCCTCGTGGTGATCGCCGAACTCCTGATCGTCATCGCCCGGTTCGTGTTCTCCTATGAACAGGCTTTCATGGCTGACCTGGTCCGGTTCTGGTACGCGGCCCTGTTCCTGTTTGCCAGCGCCTATACCCTGATGGAGGAGGGCCACGTGCGCGTCGACGTGTTCTACGCCAGCCTGTCCGGGCGGGCGAAGGGCTGGGTGAACGCCGTCGGCACCGTCACGCTGGGCATGTCGATGTGCTGGGTCATCCTGGCGTTCGGGATGGGAGGAAAGTCGGCGGTCATCAACAGCCCGTTGCTTGCCTTCGAGGTGACCCAGGCCGGGTTCGGACTCTATGTGAAATACCTGATGGCGGGATTTCTCGGCCTGTTCGCGATCTCGATGCTGATCCAGTTCACCAGCTACTTCCTTGAGGCGATCGCCGATGTGCGGGGTGAGGCGGGCCGTCGTGAACCGGAAACTGCGCCCGGCCACTGATTGCCGCAACCGGAGCCCGCCGTCGTCATGGAACTGCTGTTTCTCGCACTGCTGATCATCCTGATGGCCGCCGCACTCGGGGCCGGGTTCCCGGTTGCCTTCGCCCTTCCCGGTGCGGCGATCATTTCTGTCGCAGTGGCGGCCGGAGCAGGTGCGCTGTTCGCCGACAATCCCGACGCCTATTTCGCCCAGGGCGGGCCGGTCCAGTGGCTGAGCGCGGGGGTCACGAACTTCAGGGGCATCTACTGGGAAGCGGAACGAGACACCCTGATCGCGATCCCGCTGTTCATCTTCATGGGGATCATGCTGCAGCGCTCCCGCATCGCCGAGGACCTGCTGATCACCATGGCGCAGATGTTCGGGCGCATCCCGGGCGGTCTCGGGATTTCCGTGGTTTTCGTGGGCGCCCTGCTTGCCGCGACGACCGGGATCGTCGGGGCGACGGTGGTGGCCATGGGACTGATCTCGCTGCCGGCGATGCTGCAGAACAACTACTCGAGGCCGCTTGCCACCGGGACCGTGGCGGCGTCGGGCACGCTGGGCCAGATCATCCCGCCTTCCATTGTCCTGATCATTCTCGCCGACCAGCTCGCCAGTGCCACCGACCAGGCGAGCACGACACGCAAGGCGCTGTACAAGCAGGCGACTGGCGAGCCGACCATGCCATCGGCCTTCGATGTTTCCTCGACCAGCGCCGGCGAGATGTTCCTCGGCGCCTTCATTCCCGGGCTTGTGCTGGTCGGCCTGTACATGGCCTTCATTCTCGGCATCGCACTGCTGCGCCCGGGTGTGGCGCCCGCGGTCCCGCGTTCGGCCGTTGGCGATCGCGGCTTTATTGTGCGGGTGCTGGTCATCCTGGTTCCGCCGCTCACACTGATCTTCCTGGTTCTGGGCTCGATCCTGAGCGGCGTGGCGACGGTCAATCAGGCCGGCGCGATCGGTGCCGTCGGAGCGCTGATCATGGCCGGTTACCGGCTGACCGCGGGGACGCCCGGGGCCCACTGGCCGTCGGCACTCGCGATTGTCGCCGTCCTGGTCCTGGGCGCGGTACTGGCCGTTCACGAGATCAACGTGAAGCGGATCGACACCGGGCGCGACGTTGTCGCCCTGGTCGTCGCGGCCATCGCGGTCGCCGCCCTGGTGGTTGCCATCGCCTGGAGTGGCTGGCGCGCGCTGCGCATCGAGGACACGCTGCGCGGCGTCATGATCGAGACCGCGAAGACCACCTCGCTGGTCTTCATCATCCTGCTCGGCGCGGCGATGCTGACCGCCGCCTTCCGCGCCTTCGGCGGCGAGGAACTGGTCCGCGACTTCCTCCAGGGTCTGCCTGGCGGCTTCTGGAGCCAGTTCGTTATCGTGATGCTTGTGATCTTCATCCTCGGCTTCTTTCTCGATTTCATCGAGATCGCCGTCGTGGTGGTTCCGATCGTCGCTCCGATCCTGCTGGCCGACCCGTCCGCCAACGTGACCGCCGTGTGGCTGGGCGTCATGATCGGGCTCAACATCCAGACCTCGTTCCTGACCCCGCCATTCGGTTTCGCGCTGTTCTACCTGCGCGGTGTTGCCTCGGCGACCGTGCGCACGGTCGAGATGTACAAGGGCGTCGTCCCGTTCATCTGTCTGCAACTGTTCGCCCTCGCGATCGTCGGCGTGACGCCCGCGCTGGTGAACTACCTGCCCAACCGGGTTTCACTGCTCTCCGAAACGGCTCCGCCGCCGATCAATCCGCGCCTGCAGGCCTGTGTCGAGGAGCACCTGTTCGCGCGGTACGAAAGCGGGCAGGCGGAATTCGACCGGGCACTGTCGGATGTCGTGGCGCTTGACCTGTCGGACCTGCCGTCGAAGCCGCGCCGGGCGCTGGAGAGCAGTTTCGAGACCGTTGCCGGGGTCCCGGGACTGGTTGCCGCCGTCCGGACGGCCGAGCAGGCGCGCGAGTCGGCCGAGACCGGGTACCTCCCGGTGTTGCGCGAGGTCAGGGCCATCGAACGTGTCGTTCGCCGGCTCGATACCGAGAGTGCGAGGCTGAAACGCGACTCGAACCGTGTCGGACGCACCGGGAACGAGGAAGCGGAAATTGCGGAACTCGACCGGGAACGGGACGGGTTGCTCGCGCAGATCCCCGCGCACTGGGAAGGTGAGCGGGAGGCATTCGCGCAGGTGCTGGCAGCCGAGGCGCGGGCGCGCACGACCTATCGCCGGACCGTTGATGCCGCCTACGGCACGCTCCGCGAGACCATCGGGATCCTGCAGGGGGCCGGCGGCCTGGCCGAACTCGCACCGCGGATCGGCGAGCTTGACGCGGTGATTGCGACCACCGAGCCGAAGCAGGCCTCCCAGGCGATCAGGCAGGCGGAGCGCGAACTGCGCGCGGTCCCGGGCAGCCGGTCGCTGGTATCCGCACTGTCCAGTGTACGCAAGACCCTGCGCAAGCGGCGCCCGGACGTCGAGAAGGTGCGCGGACAGCTTGCGACGGTGCTGGAGAAGATGGAAACCGAGGTCGCGTGGCGCCGGGCGGCAGCGGTCAGCATCCTGCCGGGGCTCGAGCGGTTCGAACTCGCGATCCGCGAGACCGTGGGACTGCGCCAGCAACCGCGCCTGCCATCGCACGCCGCACTCGATGTGGCCGCCTGCACCTCGGACCATCGCACCCTCGAGGTCCATTTCTGATACCCGGATCCGTTGCCACGGAGAAGCGTGCCGCATCGTGACTGACCGGTCTGTTCCTTGAAGTTGCGTCCAAGTCGCCGTGACGGCTTCGCACGGGCGCCAGGGTATCGAGACCAGTCGTCAGGACGTGGTGGTGCGGGCGCTGGCGGGAAGTTCCACCTCGCCGCTGCGACGTGCCGGGGAGATATGTCGAGTCGCCTTACGCAGGTCTTCCTCGGAGAGAGCCCGGAGGTCGACCCGGGGAAGGTCGGCTGGCAGCTTGGAGTGGGGGGATATGGAGCACGCCGGGCTTGGGCGGTTCGGGTGGTCGCCTTCGAGCACGATGGCGACGTCCCAGTCGCTGTCGGGGTTTGCGGTGCCCCGGGCACGGGAACCGAACAGGATGGCTGCCCGGGCCTGCGGCCAAAGCTGGAGAGTTTTCCGGCAGGCAGAGACCAGCTCCTGTTCGGTGATGGCGGCTGGCATTGGCGGGACCGTGGCTGTGATTGCCGGAAGCGCGAGGATAGCACGGAACACGACCGGGAGATGCGGTGGTGGTTTCAGTCTTTCCCGGTCGGCGGGAACGTGCCTTCGCCCCGGCCTGCCGGTAGGTCAGTTCGGAATCTGGCGCGAGTGGATTGCTTCCGCACGGAGTTGGGCAAGCGCGAAGAATGGTGCGCGCGGACGAGCAATGGGCTCGGTGCGCGGATGGGAGGCTGGCAGCACCTTGTCCTGCTCGATCTCGAGTTCCAGGTCGACGACCGAGCCGAAAAGAAACACCGGGGTCAGCAGCACGCCGACATCGGAACAGGCTGCGCCGGTGCGTCACGCCACCATCGGAACCCCGGGACGATAACTCCCGGAGTCGATCCGCCGCTTCTCCGCCTCGCTCCGGCACCGACATGCCGGCAACGGCGTGAAAGGTCCAGGGTCACTCCGCCGGCGCGAGCACCAGGACCAGGTCGTGGGCATCCACCTGGTGTCCGGCCGGGACCACGATTTCGTCCACCGTGCCCGGGATTTCGCTGAAGACCACGCTTTCCATCTTCATCGCCTCGATGGTGAACAGGGGATCGCCGCGCCCGATGCTGTCCCCGAGCGCAACCGCGAGGCCGACGATCCGGCCGGGCATCGGGGCGCCTACCTGTTCCGGCGCCGCCTCGTCCGCCTTGCGGCGTGCGGCCTGGTCCTTGAGCAGTGCGCGGTTGGCGATGCGCACCGTCCTCGGCTGGCCGTTCAGCTCGAAGAACAGGGTCTGCATCCCTTCCTCGTCAGGCTCGCCCAGCGCCAGCAGGGTGACCAGCAGCACCTTGCCCTGCTCGATCTCGATCTCGAATTCCTCGTCGACGACCGGGCCGAAGAAGAACACCGGGGTCGGGAGCACGCCGACATCGGAGTACCTGCGGCGGTGTGCCGCGAAATCGACGAACACCTCCGGGTACATCAGGTAGGAGGCAAGATCGTTGTCGCTGACGCCGCGCCGGATACGGCGCGCGACCTCGGAACGGACAGCCTCGAGATCGACCGCATCGAGCAGGGCGCCGGGACGCCCGTCAAGCGGTTCCCCGCCCTGCAGGACCTTGCGCTGCAGCGCCTGCGGAAACCCGCCGTCCGGCCGGCCGAGCTCGCCGCGGAAGAACGAGACCACCGACCCGGGCCAGGAGACGTCGCGATCGGGATCAAGGACATCGCCGGGCGCGAGACCGGCGCTGACCATGGCAACCGCCATGTCGCCGACCACCTTGGAAGTCGGTGTGACCTTGATGATGTCCCCGAACATGTCGTTGACATCGGCATAGGCCCTCTCGACGTCAGACCATCGGGTCTCCAGCCCCAGGGCCCGGGCCTGCTCCCGCAGGTTGGTAAACTGTCCCCCGGGCATGCCGTGCCGGAACACGCCCGAAGATCCGGACCGCATGTCACTCTCGAAGGCGGCATAGTGGTGCCGGACGTCTTCCCAGTAGCCGTCGATGCGGCGCAGGGCGTCGTGGTCGAGACCGGTGTCATGCCCCGTGCCACGCAGCGCCTCGACGATCGACCCGAGATTGGGCTGCGAGGTCAGCCCGCTCCATGAATCCATCGCACCGTCGATGGCGTCACAGCCCGCCTCGACGGCGGCGAGCACGCTGGCCGCCGCGATGCCGCTGGTGTCGTGGGTGTGGAAGTGGATCGGGGTTCCGACTTCACGGCGCAGCGCCGTGATCAGCCGGCGCGCCGCCTCCGGCTTGCACAGGCCCGCCATGTCCTTGATGGCGATGATATGTGCGCCGGCGGCCTCGAGCCTGCGGGCGAATTCGAGATAGTAGGCGAGGTCGTAGCGGCTGTCCGGATCGGTCAGGTCCCCGCTGTAGCAGATGGCGGCCTCGCAGAGTTTCCCCTCCTCGAGGATGGTGTCCATGGTCACCCGCATGCTGTCCACCAGGTTCAGGCAGTCGAATACCCGGAACAGGTCTATCCCCGACGCGGCGGCACGCTGGATGAAGAACCGGACCACGTTGTCCGGATAGTTGGTGTAGCCCACGCCGTTTGCACCGCGAACCAGGCACTGAAGCAGGATGTTGGGCACTGCGGCGCGGATGCCCGCGAGACGGTCCCACGGATCTTCCTTCAGGAAACGCATCGAGACATCGAACGTGGCGCCGCCCCAGCATTCGAGCGAGAGCAGCTGCGGCAGCATCCGGGCGTAGGCGGGGGCGATCTGCAGGATGTCGTGGGTGCGCATCCGGGTCGCGATCAGCGACTGGTGGGCGTCACGCATCGTGGTGTCCGTGACCAGGGCGCGGTCATGCTCCCGTATCCACTGCGCAAATCGGGCCGGGCCGGCGGTCTCCAGGTGCTGGCGGCTGCCGGCGGGCGGTTCACCCGCAGGGAGGGTCAGCTGGCGGATCTGGCGGCGCGCAGCCGGGGGCGGCCGGTTCCTGACCTCTTCGTTGCCGTTGACCAGCACCTCGCCGAGGAAGGTCAGCAGCCGCGTGGCGCGATCGCGCCGCGGCCTGAAGTCGAACAGGGCCGGGGTGTCGTCAATGAAGGTGGTGGTCACCCTGCCGGCACGGAAATCCTGGTTGCCGACCAGGGCCTCGAGGAAGACGAGGTTGGTGGCGACGCCGCGAATGCGAAATTCACGGAGTGCACGGTCCATCCGGGCCGCGGCTTCCCCGGCGGTCGGCGCCCACGCGGTCACCTTCTCGAGCAGAGAGTCGTAGAACGGAGTGATCACTGCCCCGGAATACGCCGTACCGCCATCGAGTCGGATGCCGAACCCGTTGGCTCCCCGGTACGCGGTAATCCGTCCGTAGTCCGGGATGAACCGGTTCAGCGGATCCTCGGTGGTGATCCGGCACTGCAGCGCGTGTCCGTTGATCCTGATCCTGTCCTGCTCCGGAACTCCGCTCGCGCCGTCGCCGATGAGCGCGCCTTCCGCGATGCGGATCTGGGCCTTGACGATATCGATGCCGGTGATTTCCTCAGTGACGGTATGTTCCACCTGGATACGCGGATTGACCTCGATGAAGTGGAAACGGCCGGTTTCCACGTCGAGCAGGAATTCCGCGGTTCCGGCGTTTCGGTACCCGGCCGCCTGCGCAAGCCGCACCGCTCCCGAACAGAGTTCGGCGGCCTCGTCCCGCGACAGGTAGGGGGCAGGCGCACGTTCGACCACCTTCTGGTTGCGCCGTTGCATCGAACAGTCCCGTTCGTGCAGGTGAACCACGGTACCGGCGCTGTCGGCCAGCAACTGCACCTCGACGTGCCGGGCCCGGCGCACCAGCTTCTCGAGGAAGATCTCGTCATTGCCAAAGGCGGCGAAGGCTTCGCTTCGCGCCTGCGCAAGCTGTTCGACCAGGGATTCGGCATTCGCGATCACCCGCATGCCGCGGCCTCCGCCGCCCCAGCTCGCCTTGGCCATCACCGGAAACCCGATCTCGTCCGCCAGCACGCGGCATCGCTCCGGATCCCGCGGCAGCGCGCCCGTGGCCGGCATGACGGCAAGCCCGCTGCGCTCTGCGAGCCGGCGCGCCTCTACCTTGCTCCCCAGCAGCTGCATCACCTCGGGCGGCGGGCCGACGAAGGTCACGCCGGCGGCGATACAGGCCGCGGCAAAATCCGGGTTTTCCGAAAGGAAGCCGTAGCCGGGATGCACGGCGTCCACCCGGGTCATCCGGGCAACGCGAAGGATGTCCTCGATATCCAGATAGGCCTGGACCGGTGGCTTGTCCCGGCCGACCAGGTAGGCCTCGTCAGCCTTGAACCGGTGCAGGGCATAGCGATCCTGGTGCGAGTAGACCGCGACCGTCCTGATCCCGAGTTCGTTGGCCGCACGCGTGATGCGGATGGCGATTTCGCCCCGGTTCGCAACCAGCAGCTTGCGTATCGGTCTTGCCTGGGACACTGTTTCGGCCCTTGCGCTCTCCGGCGCGCGGGAACACGGGGTCTGCCGCGCGGCGTACCCCCTTGTCCCGCCCGACGCCGGTCAGGCTCCGGTAAACGCCTGCAACCCGGTCTGTGCCCGGCCCAGGATCAGGGCATGGACATCGTGCGTGCCCTCGTAGGTGTTGACGGTCTCCAGGTTCATCACGTGCCGGATCACGCCGTACTCGTCGGAGATCCCGTTGGCGCCGTGCATGTCCCGCGCCATGCGTGCGATGTCGAGCGCCTTTCCGCAGGAATTGCGCTTGGCCAGCGAGATCGCCTCGGGGGCGCCGCGCCCCTCGTCCAGCAGGCGCCCGAGCCTCAGGCAACTCTGCAGCCCGATGGTGATCTCGGTCTGCATGTCGGCGAGCTTCTTCTGGACCAGCTGGTTGGCGGCAAGCGGGCGACCGAACTGGTGCCGTTCGAGCGTGTAGGTGCGGGCCTGGTGCCAGCAGAACTCGGCCGCGCCGAGCGCTCCCCAGGCTATCCCGTAGCGCGCCTTGTTGAGGCAACCGAAAGGACCCGACAGTCCCCGGACGCCGGGCAACAGGTTGTCGTCGGGAACCGGCACGCCCTCCATCACGATCTCGCCGGTGACCGAGGTGCGCAGCGAGAACTTGCCGTCGATCTTCGGAGCCGACAGCCCTTCCATGCCCTTCTCGAGGATAAATCCGCGGATGACCCCGTCCTCGGTCTTGGCCCAGACCACGAACACGTCGGCGATCGGGGAATTGCTGATCCACATCTTGGTGCCGTCGAGCACCCAGCCGCCGCTGACCCGGCGCGCCCGGGTCTTCATGCCCCCCGGGTCCGATCCATGGTCCGGTTCGGTCAGCCCGAAACAGCCGACGATCTCGCCGGTCGCCAGTCGCGGCAGGTACTTCCGGCGCTGCTCCTCGGTGCCGTAGGCGTGGATCGGGTGCATGACCAGGCTTGACTGCACACTCATGGCCGAACGGTAGCCACTGTCGACCCGCTCGACCTCGCGCGCAATCAGGCCGTAGCAGACGTGGTTGACCCCGGCGCACCCGTAGCCGTCGATGGTCGCGCCGAGGAAACCGAGTTCCCCCATCTCGGTCATGATCTCGCGATGGAAGTGTTCGTGCCGGAACGCGTCCCTCACCCTCGGCATAAGCCGTTCCTGGCAATAGGCACGCGCCGAGTCCGCAACCATGCGTTCCTCGTCGGTCAGCTGGTCCGCAATGTGCAGCGGGTCATCCCATTGAAAGTCGGGGCGGGTCTTTTTCGCCGGTGGCGTATCCGGGGCAGGGGAGATCCTGGGTGCTTCGGCCATGGCACGGGGTCCGGATGTCGTGGTGCTGAGAACGAGCCTGTATAGCCGCAACCTTGACCCGCTCCAAGCCCGGGGGACCCAATTGCTAGATGGCAGCACTCGCGCGGATACCGTATATTCGCCTTTCGGCGGGAACGGGCGATTGGATCGATGGACGGAAGGGTTGTCGCGATCGGGGCGGACCATGGCGGCGTGTCGCTGAAATCATCCCTGGTCTCCTGGCTTGCTGATGCCGGCTACGCGGTGCTTGACCTGGGGACCGACGGGCCGGTCCCGGTGGACTATCCCGACTACGCCGGGGCCGTCGCCTGCGCGCTCCGGCAAGGGGAGGCGGACGTGGGCATCGCGGTCTGCGGTTCCGGCATCGGGATGAGCATCGCGCTCAACCGGTATCCGTGGATACGCGCGGCGCTGTGCTCCGATGTCACGGCGGCACGGCTATGTCGCGAACACAACAATGCCAACGTTCTTGCCATGGGGGCGCGCGTGATCGACGAGAAGACGGCGATCGCCTGTCTCGAGACCTTCCTGGAAACCGGGTTCGACGGCGGCAGGCACGAGCGGCGGGTCGCCAAGCTCTCGGCGTTGTCTGCGCAGACACCGGCGGGAACCGGGTCATGACGGGGCGCGGCAGCCGACCGGGGCCGGAGAACTCAGGCTTCTTTTCCGATTCGCTCGCCGTTGCCGATCCTGACGTGCACCGTTCTGTCTGCGACGAGGGCCGCAGACAGAACGAGCAGATCGAACTGATCGCCTCGGAGAATATCGTTTCCGCGGCGGTGCTTGACGCCATGGGATCGGTGCTGACCAACAAGTACGCCGAAGGCTACCCGGGTCGGCGTTACTACGGTGGCTGCCTCCATGTCGACGAAGTCGAGACCCTGGCCATCGATCGGGCGCGACGGCTGTTCGATGCCGGCTTCGCCAATGTCCAGCCGCATTCCGGCGCCCAGGCCAACCAGACGGTGTTCATGGCGCTGCTCAAGCCCGGCGATACCATCCTCGGCATGTCTCTTGCCGCCGGGGGGCACCTGACCCATGGCGCTGCGCCAAACCAGTCCGGAAAGTGGTTCGATGCCGTGCAGTACGGCGTCAATCGCGACGATGCCCGGGTGGACTTCAACCAGGTCGAGGAACTCGCAGCACAGCATCGCCCGCAGCTGATCATCGCCGGCGGGTCGGCGTATCCCAGGATCCTGGATTTTGCCAGGTTCAGGGAGATCGCGGACGGGGTGGGAGCCCGGCTGATGGTGGACATGGCGCATTTTGCCGGTCTCGTGGCCGGGGGTGTTCATCCCAACCCGATGGACTTCGCCGATGTGGTGACGACGACAACCCACAAGACGCTGCGCGGGCCGCGTGGCGGCATGGTGCTGACCAATGACCCCGCGCTGGCCAGGCGCATCGATTCGGCGCTGTTTCCGGGATTGCAAGGCGGACCCCTCATGCATGTGATTGCCGCCAAGGCGGTGGCATTCGGGGAGGCCCTGCGGCCGGAGTTCCGCGACTATGCCGCTGCGGTGGTTGCCAATGCCCGTGCGCTTGCCGATTCCCTGGCGTCAAGCGGCCTCGAGATCGTCTCAGGGGGTACCGATACCCACCTGATGCTGGTCGATCTGCGCGCCAAGCAGGTGACCGGAAGGGACGCCGAGACGGCGCTCGAACGTGCGGGACTGACCTGCAACAAGAACGGTATCCCGTTCGATCCGCGGCCGCCGACAGTGACATCCGGCATCCGGCTCGGAACCTCGGCCGCCACCTCGCGCGGGTTCGACGTCGATGACTTCCACACGGTCGGCACCCTGATCGGCGAGGTGCTCGATGGTCTCGACGCCGATGGAACCCCCGATCCGGAAGTCGAGGTCCGGACCAGGACCGAGGTTGCAAGGTTGTGCCGGACACATCCGATCTATGCCGGCAACAGCGCTGTATCGTTACAGGGAGAGAGCAACCATGCGGTGTCCGTTCTGCGGCAACACTGATACCCAGGTGAAGGATTCCCGTCCCACCGAGGACAACGCGGCCATACGCCGTCGCCGGTTCTGCCGTGCCTGCGGAGCCCGGTTCACGACCTTCGAGCGGGTGCAACTGCGAGAGATCACGGTGCTGAAGAAGACCGGGCGACGCACACCGTTCGATCGCGACAAGCTGGAGCGGTCAATCCAGATCGCACTTCGCAAGCGGCCGGTCGAGCCGGAACGGCTGGACCGGATGGTCACGGGTATCGTTCGCCGTCTCGAGAGCATGGGTGAACCCGAGATACCCTCGAGCGTCATCGGAGAGATGGTGATGGACTCGCTTGCCAACCTCGATTCCGTTGCCTACGTCCGCTTCGCCTCGGTCTACAAGAACTTCCGCGAAGCAAAGGATTTCGAGGAATTCGTCGAGGACCTGAGCCAGCGCTACGAAGACGATTGAACCCGGTCGCGGCGGTGACCAGCCCAGGGGATTCGAACCCGGAGACTGACCGGCGCTGGATGCGGCTCGCGATCAGGCTGGCCCGGCGCAGCATGGGCCGTGTTGCACCGAATCCCGCGGTTGGCTGCGTTCTGGTTCGTGACGGGATCGTGGTGGCACGCGCAGCGACCGCACCTTCCGGCCGGCCGCACGCCGAGGCGATTGCGCTCTCGCGGGCCGGTGCGATGGCCCGGGGCGCTGACGCGTACGTTACGCTCGAACCCTGTGCGCATCATGGCCGAACACCTCCCTGCGCCGATGCCCTGATCGCCGCCGGTGTGCGCCGCGTGGTCTGCGCCGGCCAGGATGTCGATCCCAGGGTCAACGGGCAGGGGATCTCCCGGTTGCGAGCCGCCGGCATCGAGGTCGAGGTCGGTGTGTGCGGGGAGGAAGCCGCCTGCCTGACGGCAGGGTTCGCCAGCCGGATCACGCGGACCCGTCCGGCCGTGACCCTGAAGCTCGCCACGTCGAGCGACGCCATGATCGCGACGGGAAGCGGCGAGAGCAAGTGGATCACCGGTGCGCAGGCGCGCCGGGTCGTACACCTGCTGCGCGCCCGCCATGACGCCATCATGACCGGGATCGGCACGGTGCTGGCCGACGATCCGGAACTGACCTGCCGGCTTGCGGGCCTCGGCGACCGCTCTCCGCACAGGGTGGTGATCGATACCCGGGCATCGCTTCCGGTCGCCAGCCAGTTGGTACGAACCGCCCGCTCGGTCGGCGTCCTGGTCATGACGGCGCCAGGAACGGACCCTGAGCGTGTCCGCGGTCTCGAGCGCCACGGTGTCGAGGTTGTCGAATGCCCGGCAGGAGAGGACGGACGGGTTCGCCCGGACGGCGTGCTTCACCGGCTGGCAAATATCGGGTTCAACGACGTCATGCTCGAAAGCGGCGGCCGGCTCGCCGCCTCCTTTCTTGGTGCCGGCTGCGTTGATCGGGTCGTGTGGTTCCGCGCACCGGTGCTGATCGGCGGCGACGGCCTTCCGGCGATCAGGGCGCTCGAACTTGCGCGGCTCGGGGCCGCACCCGGCTTCACCCTGGAGGACATGCGGCCACTCGGGGAGGACACGGTGGCATACTACACGCTCAGGTGAGGCTTTAGGAGCTCTTATTGAATACTTGACAGGCATTTCTCTCCTGTATATCCAACATATGTTCATATAAATACCCTGCATTGTTCAGAAGTCACCGCATGCCACACGAGCCGAAACCACAGCCCGAATACCGCCAGGTTACATACCGGGTTCTGTTCGACAGCCCGGCGATGGCCAGACGCCTGGCGGCGGTTGCCGGCGCCTGTCGGTTCGTCTGGAACCGGATACTGGATCGCCGACAACAGCTCCTCGAGGACGCGCGCCGGAACGGCGCGACGCCGCCTGCACCCACCTTCTTCGCACTGGGCCGCGCGTTCACCCGGCTGCGACGGGACACGCCCTGGCTGCAGGAGATGCCGTGTGCACCTGTGCGCTACGTGCTCAAGTATCAGGCCGACGCCTGGCAGCGGTTTCTCTAGGGCAAGGCCGGACACCGCACTTGAAGCGGCGCGGGAAGGATTCCGTCACGATCCCGCAGGACGTGCGGATCCGGGACGGCCGCCTGCATTTTTCGAGGCTGGGCTGGCTCACATTGCGCCGGCGCGGCGGCAACCCGTATCCCGACGCGGTGGCGAAGAAGGCGGTGCTCCGGCGTGAGGGCGGGCAGTGGATGGCCACGGTCTGCTACGAGATCGCGGCCCCGGTGCGCACGGACAACGGGCGCGCGATCGGCGTCGACATGAACACGCGCCAGGTCGCCGTCAGCGACGGGCAGCAGGCAAGCCTGCTGCCGGCGCCGGATACCCGCCGGCTCGAGGCGCGGAAACGGCGCCACCAGCGCCGGCTGGCGCGACACAAGCGT
>JAJEAR010000055.1 GCA_022822665.1 Alphaproteobacteria bacterium
TCAAAAATAAAAACTGCCCGGTTTATCCACCCCCCGCCCCCCCCCCCAAGTGCAACCCGGGGCGCGCCCCGGGGCAATGCCCGTCGCGTGGGCGTCGCCCGCGCGGTGGACATGGCCCGGTGACGGGGATTTGCGGGTGAAGTCCCACCAGATCCGAGCGTAGTCCTGCTTCTGCGACGGGAGCAAGGCTGGCCAGTCGCAGGGAGGGTGTGGCCGGACCGACGCTCTGCGGACCGCGACCGGTTCGTCGATTTTCCTCGGGCCGATCCGTGCGAAGGATGATCCCGGGCAGCAGTGCTCAGGGAGGGTGGGTCTGGTGGAACACCTCGGCCGGAGTGCTGTAGCCAAGGACCTTCCTCGGCCGCGCATTCAGACGGTCCTGGACCGCCTTGACATGCGCGTCGGTGATCTGACGGAAGTCTGTCCCCTTCGGGAAGTACTCCCGCACCAGGCCGTTCGTGTGTTCGCTCAGGCCACGCTCCCAAGAGTGGTACGGCGCGGCAAAGAAGAACCCGGCGCCAAGCGCCTTCGCCACCCCGGCATGGCCCGCGAACTCCTTGCCGTAGTCCGCCGTGATCGTGTGGACCAGGGCGCACAGTGGCAGCAGCATACTCACCAGGGCGGTCCCGACCGACGCCGCCGTGTTCCTGCCAACCCTCTCGAGAAGCGTGTATTTCGACGCACGCTCCACCAGGGATACCACCGCGCCGCTGTGCCCCTTCCCGATGATCGTGTCCGCCTCCCAGTCACCAACCCGTTCCTTCGCCTCCACCACCGCCGGACGCCCGGATATATCCACGCGGCCGGGAATGTGGCCGCGACCAGCGTGCCGCCCACCCTTCCAGTTCGGCTTCTTGCCGCGGCGGCGCAGGCACCGGTAGAGCGTGCCGCCAGCCTCCCGGTCGGCACGGACGTAGCGGTAGACCCACTGACGGCCTGCCATGGTGACGCCCTGGGTTCTCAGCCGACCGGCAATCTGATCCGGGCTCCAGCCTTCGACCAGCCTGTCTTCCACCATGCGCCACAGCTCCGGCGTCATCTTCCGGGGAACCGACGAGGCCGCGCTGCGCCGCGCCGAAGCCTTGCCATGCGCCTGCTTGTGAAGGTAGCCACGACCGCCACTGTTCCGGCGCACCTCACGCCAGATCGTCGTCCGGTCCCGGCCCAGCTGCCGCGCAATGGCCAGTCCCGAAAGCCCGCTTTTCCTCAGCGCGTAAATCTGGCATCTCTCTTCATGGGTCAGGTGGTGGTAGCTCGACAGCATGACAGTCTCCCGGCTTCGACACTGGGACTGTCGCCGCTACCTGGCCCTCGCGCAACATGGTGTGCGCAAGAAACAGCTCTCCACCACCGGTGGTATTGCATTTCAGAGTGGCACGGGGGGGGATAGCGGAGGCGTTTTGTCGGATTTCTCGGAATTCGTGGTTTACGCGGACGAGAGTGGCGACCACGGTCTTGTCGCCATCGATCCGCAATACCCGGTCTTCGCCCTGGTCTTCTGCGCCATGCGCAAGGCCGACTATATCGCTGGCGTCGTTCCCGCCGTTCAGCGTTTCAAGTTCGGCGTGTGGGGTCACGATGCCGTCGTCCTGCACGAGCATGACATCCGCAAGAGCAAGGGGCCGTTCGCGGTCCTGTTGACCGACCGGGACTTGCGGGAACGGTTCTATGACGATCTCAACCGCTTGGTGGAAGCGGCCCCCATGACCATCTTCGCCGCCGTCATCGACAAGCCCGGCCTGCGCACGAGATATGCCGAGACCCGGAACCCCTACCGGGTCGCGCTTCATTTCTGCATGGAGCAGTTGCACGCCATGCTGAGCGGGGAGAAGCAGCACGGCAGCACGGTCCACGTCATTTTCGAGAGCCGCGGCAGGAAGGAGGACCGGGAACTCGAGCTGGAGTTTCGCCGGATCGCCGCCAACGACGGCGGCCCGGGTCCTGGCCGGCTGGACTTCGGCCTGTTCGATTTCCAGCCGGTGTTTGTGCCGAAGGCGGCCAACTCGGTCGGGCTGCAACTCGCGGACCTGACGGCGCGGCCCATCGCACTGTCGCACCTGCGTCCGGACCAGCCCAACCGTGCCTTCGAGATCGTCAGACCCAAGATCGGTGGTTTGGCGCAACTTCCGTGAAGGGCCGGGGCGAAGAAAAACAAAAGGGCCCCGGAAGTTCCAGGACCCTTCTGTCGACCAGGAAATTCCCAATCCTTTGACCGATATATAGCCGCCGGCCGCAACGCTCGCAAGCGAATTCGGCGGGGCGGGTGGGCGGCGCGGATCGTGGCGGCCCGGACTGAGCGCCGTGCACCGGGCGTGGTGTGCGTTGCCGGACACACCCGTCCGGTGGGCATCAGCGCTTGCGAACTGTCTATGCCGCTCGGAGCATCGCTTCGAACAGGACCGAAAAGTCCTTCCGATGCACGGTCAGGTTGGCCGGAAATACATTCAGATACCGCTTCAAGGTGGACGGCAGGGTCGTGCATTGCGGGTTCACGGCCGATCTGGCGCACTGCGAGCGAGAGCACCGCCGCCGATGGCCGACGGGCCGCATCGAACAGGTGGGCGGGCCGACCACGCGTGAAGAAGCGTGGAAGTGGGAGAGGCAGCAGGCCGAGCAGCGGTTCCGTTCCGCTTCCTGATGGCCTCGCCCGATCCCTTCCCGGGGCCGGCGGACACAGCACCGACCGTCTCCCGCAATCATGTCGTCGTCACCGGGGCCGGGTTCAGCCGCGCCTTGGTTCCCGGTGCGCCGCTGTTGGTCGACGATTTCGACAACGATGCCCTCCAGGAAAAGATCCGTGGCTTGCCTAATGCGAGCCGATTGCTGGAGTGGGAACGAAGCCTCCATCCGAGCGGCCACATCGATCTCGAACGCTTGATGACGCGCCTCGATTCCCTGATGCCTTAAGACTACGCCGAGAATGCGGGCAACGCGGCAAACGAATACGGCTTCCTCCTCTCGGAACTGAAGAGAGCGTTTCTCCACCGGCTTCATGAAGCCCGGAAGGAGGAAATTCATCACGATGAACTGAAGCGGTTTGCGAAGTTCTGCAAGAGCAACCGTTGCAGTTGTATCACTTTCAACTACGACGACTTCCTCGACGAGGCACTGGAGAGCACCGACGGTTGGAACCCCTACTGAGGATACGGGTTCTTCTGCCCTTCGTCGCGGGACACCGTTGCCAGTGGCCAGGAACGGATAGCGGACCCGGGTTTCCTGCTGCTGAAGCTCCACGGATCGATCAACTGGCGGCCGAAATTGGGCTATGCAAGCCCGGTTGTGATCGACGGCATCACACATCATCAGGAGTGGCCTGATGTCGGTTACGTCGAACCACAGGTCGACGGTCATCTGGAACCCGAGCCCGTGATGGTTCCGCCCGTCCTGTCGAAATCGGGACTCGTCGAACAACCGGTGCTTCGGCTTGTCTGGTCGCTTGCGTTCGCGAGACCGGAGACGGCTCAGGAAGTCACGTTCATCGGCTATTCGTTCCCGACGACGGACATGGCTGCGCGGACGTTGTTCTCCGAAGCCCTGAAGGACCTTCCGCGGCAGGACATCAATATCGTGAACCTGGGCCGCGAAGAATCAGAAACCGAGACCACGCAGGAGACCTACCGGTCCATGTTCGGCGATATCCCCGACGGGCAATTCCATTTCGACGGCGCGTTGGATTGGATACGGGGACTGCCGTCCGATCATCGGGGCGGCGGATCGGCCAGTGGGAAACAGGTCATGCTCATTATCGGTACTCTTTCTTCACACCCGACGCCAGCACTTCACCGTCCGCGTGCCTCCTCGTAGGCGGCAACGATGGCCTCTGCGCGTTGTCGCACCTCGGGCACTCCGAGTTCCGGCGTGTACAGGGCCGAGCCGATCCCGAAACCGTTTACGCCCGCCCTGAGCCACTCGGCAAAGTTGGCCGGGCCGACGCCGCCGACAGCCCAGGTCTTCGTTCCTGGCGGCAGCACGGCGCGGATCGCGGCAAGGCCGTCGGGACCGATCAGGAACGAGGGGAAGAACTTCAGGCCATCGGCACCGTGCCTGAGCGCGGTAAAGCACTCGGTCGCTGTCGCGACCCCGGGGCAGGACGTCATTCCCGCAGCCTTTGTTGCCTCTATCACCGCGGGGTTGCAGTCCGGGGAGACGATCAGGGTCCCGCCCGCATCTTTCACGGCTGCGACCTGCTCGACCGTCAGCACGGTCCCCGCACCGATCTCGGCCTCTCCGGCCAGGTTGCGGGCGAGCGTGGCGATCGAGATGAACGGCTGCGGCGAGTTCATCGGCACCTCAATGCGGTCAATGCCCGCCTCGACGAGCGCTCGTCCGATGTCGGTCACCTGGTCGGGGCGCACGCCGCGCAGGATGGCGATGATGGGCCGGCTCATGTTCCCTTCTCCGACATTCCGCTCCAGGCGGCCTTCAGACCGGCAAGTGTCATCGCGTCACCCGACATCCGCTCGGCGCGGATACCGCGTGAGCGCAGTGCCTCGGCATAGGGCCCCGAGAGCGCCTCGGAACCGATCAGCGTGACCTGATCGATCGCCTCTGAGGCCAGGACGCCCGCAAGCTCCAGTCCGACCAGAAGCCCGGACAGTCGTGCCCGGAACACGGCTGGCGGCATGTCGTGGAGCAGTGTCGCGGCGCGAAGCGAGAACAACTCGGCAGAAACCAGCCGTGGCCGCTGCATGGCGTCGTCGATCGCTTCCAGGTAGGCGTCACGGTCCCAAGCGTCCTGCGACATGCCGTGTCTCAGCACCGAGTGCCGGGACAAAAGGTCGTAGATCTCTCCCGTCATGAAGGTGCGGAACCGGTCGATCGCGCCGTTGCGCAGGTGAACCCACTTGGTGTGGGTCCCGGGCAGGCAGATCACGCCGTCGAATCCCGGAGTATCGGCAAGGAGGCCGGCGATCTGGGTTTCCTCGCCGCGCATCACGTCCGGCGGGTCAGACTGGCAGATACCCGGCAGGATGCGCACGGCGAGCCTCGGATCGCGCGCCGGGGCCAGGACCGCGTCCCGGATCCCCGGTGGCGGACAGGGGACGGAGGCGTATGGCGCTTCGAACCAGCCCTGGCGCGCGCCGACCATTCCGCAGGCGACAATCGGCACCACCTGGCCCGCGGGCAAGTGGGGATCGAGCAGTCGAAGCAGGGCGTGCTCGAACTCGTCGGGCGCGAGCCGCCCCATGCCGTCGGCGGACGAGAGCGCGGCGGGTTCCGCCCGCGCGGGGTCCAGCACCCAGGCCCTGAGATGCGTGGTCCCCCAGTCTACGGCAATCCACCCTGGCATCTGACCGGTCATTACGCCTTCCCGCAGTGAACCTGCACCCCGCGCACGGAGCCTTCCGCCGCGCGGATCCTATCTGGCCCCCGACCCTGCCACCAAGTCTTCGACGAGTGCTTCACACGGGCCTGCTCACGCAATTGACAGTTCGCGATGATCGGGAGCATGGTCCGGCTCGGCAATCCCTTTGCAAAGAGGATCCGACGCTGATCCAGGCGGACTATATCAGGCCGTCCAGGCTGGACGCGGCGCTGGATGCGGTAACCTGCGGGACGCTGGTCGCCGCGGGATGCACCGACCTGTTCGCGTCCACCAGCCGGCCGGAACTGCCGGGCGGTCGGGTTCTCGACATCACGGCGATCGATGATCTGCGCGGCATCCGCCGTGCGCAGGGATTCTGGCGGATCGGACCGACCACCAGCTGGTCCGCGATCAGGTCCGCCGAATATCTGCCGCCGGCATTCGACGCGTTGCGCCAGGCGGCGCGCGAGGTGGGCGCAATCCAGATCCAGAATTCTGGCACCGTCGGCGGGAACATTTGCAATGCCTCTCCCGCGGCCGACGGGGTGCCGCCGTTGCTGCTGCTCGATGCCGAGGTCGAACTGCGTACACGGACCCGTGAGCGACGGATGCCGCTCACAGACTTCATCCTGGGTCCGCGCAGGACCGCGCTCGAACCGGACGAACTCCTGGTCGGGATCGTCATCCCGGAAGCGGCAGCGCGCGGCCGATCGGTGTTCGTGAAACTCGGCGCCCGCACCCACCTGGTGATTTCCATCGCCATGGTCGCGGCCCGGCTCGAGGTGAACGACCGCATCATCACCCGGGCAGCGCTGTCGGTCGGGTCCTGCAGCGCCGTTGCCGCCCGCTTGCCCGCGGCCGAGGATGAACTCGTGGGCCGGCCGGCGAGGCCCGGGACGGCCGAGGGGATCAGCGAACAGGCGATTGCCGGGGATCTCTCGCCGATCTCCGACATCCGGGCCGACGCCGGCTATCGGCGCGCGGCCGCCGCGATCATGGTCCGGCGCGCCGTCAGGACCCTGCTCGACGGACCGGACGCGTGATCGGGATCGCGTTCCGGCTGAACGGCACTCTCGTGTGCCCCGATGTCTCTCCGGGTCGCCGGCTGAGCGCGGTGCTGCGCGAGAGCTGTGGCCGGCGTGACGTGAAGGTCGGGTGTGACGCCGGCGACTGCGGGGCCTGCACCGTGCTGGTCGACGGCGAACCGGTGTGTGCGTGTCTCACGCCGGCAGTCCAGGTATCCGGCCGCAGCGTGGCGACCGTGGCGGACCTGTCGAGCGCCGGTCCGACGCCGCTGCAACACGCGTTCCTGCGCCATGGGGCCGCCCAGTGCGGGATCTGTACGCCGGGCATGCTGATGGCGGCGACAGCCGTGCTCGAGACCGACCCGGCGCCGTCGCGCGACAGTGTCTGCGAGGGACTGGCCGGCGTGCTCTGCCGGTGCACCGGCTATACCAAGATCATCGAGGCCACCCTGGACGCGTCGCGGGCACAACCGCCAGCGCCGATACCCGGTCCCGGCACTGCGGTCGGTGCCCGGATCGCGCGGCTGGACGGAGAACCCAAGGTCCTTGGAACCGAGGGTTTCGGCGACGATGTCTGCGACGACGGGATGCTGCTGGTGCGCGTGGTTCGCTCGCCGCATCACGCCGCGCGGTTCGAATTCGGGGACCTCGCCGGCTGGCGGGCCCGGTACCCGGGCGTTGCCGCGGTACTCACCGCCGCCGAAATCCCCGGGGTCAACCGGTTCGGGGTGATACCGGAGCACGCCGACCAGCCGGCGCTGGCCGAGGACCGGGTTCGCTTCAGGGGTGAAGCGGTGGCCCTCGTGGTGGGCGTGGCTCGCGCGGTCGAGGCCCTGGACCTCGACGGGTTTCCGGTTCGCTGGTTCGGCGAGGACGTCCTGCCCGATCCGGGGTCAGCTGCGGCACCCGGGGCGGTGCAGCTGCACGCATCCCGGCCCGGCAACGTCCTGGTGAACGGCAGGGTGGCGCGTGGCGACGCCGAGACCGCGATCGCGGGGGCGGCCCATGTGGTCGAAGCTTCGTTTGCGACCGCCTTCGTCGAACATGCCGCAATCGAACCCGAAGCCGGCTGCGCCTGGCTTGACGGCGACGTGCTGGTGCTCCGGTGCTGCACCCAGTCGCCGGTAATGGACCGCGACGGCGTGAGCGGTGTGCTGGGGCTGCCCCCGGATCGCGTCCGCGTGATCCCGACCGCGACCGGCGGCGGGTTCGGCGGCAAGCTCGACCTTTCGGTCCAGCCGCTGGTCGGACTTGCGGCCCTGGTGACCGGAGCGGCCTGCCGCATGGTCTATACCCGCCAGGAATCGATGAATGCGACCACGAAGCGGCATGCCTCGGCCCTGTCGATCCGGGTCGGTGCCGACGAGACCGGTCGGGTGACCGGCATGGTGTTCCACGGGGATTTCGATACCGGGCCCTATGCGAGCTGGGGACCGACGGTTGCCACCCGGGTGCCGATTCACGCCTCGGGTCCCTACCGGACCCCGGCCTATCAGGCGACCAGTTCGGCGATCCACACCAACGGGCCGATCGGAGGTGCCTTCCGTGGCTTCGGGGTCCCGCAGGCAGCGATGCTCCAGGAAACCGCCTACGACCAACTGGCCGAGGCCTGCGGGATTGACCGGCTTGCCTTCAGGCGGCTGAATGCGCTGAGGGATGGCGACAGGTCAGTCTGCGGCCAGGTCCTCCATGTGGTCGGGCTCGATGACTGTCTCGCGGCTCTGCAGCCACGGTGGGAGCAGGTGATGGCCGAGATCGAGGCCTTCAACCGGTCGGCCGGGGCCGTCCGGCGCGGTGTCGGCGTCGCATCGTGCTGGTACGGGTGCGGCAACACGTCGCTCGCCAATCCGTCCACCATTCGCCTTGGCGTCACGCCGGATGGCCGACTGTGCCTGCACCAGGGTGCTGCCGACATCGGGCAGGGGTCGAATACCGTGATCACCCAGCTCTGTGCCGACGGGCTCGGGGTCGCGGTGAGTGATTTCGAGCGTGTCGGACCGGATACGGCGCTCACACCCGATTGCGGCAAGACCTCGGCCTCGCGCCAGACCGTGATCACCGGTACCGCGGCCCTGCGGGCCGGCCGCAGTCTTCGCGGCCGGATCCTGCGGCTGACCAACATGGGGGAGGGGGCTGCAATCAGTCTCGCGGCCGGTTGGATCAGGGTCAGCGAGGGCGCCGAGGAACGCTGGCTGGATCCCGGCACCATGGAACCGGATGAACTCGGCTACGTTCTGCGGGCGGAAGAGACCTACGACCCGCACACCGAACCCCTCGACGCCGATGGGCAGGGCCGTCCCTACTCGGTGTACGGATACGGGGCACAGCTGGCGGAGGTGGAGGTGGACTGCGAACTGGCAACGGTCCGTGTCAGGCGCGTCACCGCGGCCCATGATCTTGGCCGGACAGTCAACCCGTTGCTGGCGGAGGGCCAGATCGAGGGTGGCATTGCCCAGGGTCTCGGACTGGCGCTGATGGAGGAGTACGTTGCGGGAAGGACCGAGAACCTGCACGACTATCTGATCCCGACAATCGGCGACATGCCGGACATCGAGTGCATCCTGGTCGAACGACCTGATCCGGAAGGCCCGCTCGGGGCCCGCGGACTGGGTGAACATGCCCTGATCCCGACCGCGCCGGCCATCCTGAACGCCATCCGGCACGCGACCGGGGTCAGTCCCGAGGCCGTTCCGGTCCTGCCTCACCGCCTGTACGCCGCCCTGCGGCAACGGGGGTGCCGGCGATGACCACGCAGCGCGAGAAAAAACGGCGCAGGCCGGAGAAGATCCGCTGTGACGCCTGTCCGGTCATGTGTTACGTCGCCGAAGGTCAGACCGGCGCCTGCGACCGCTACGCCAACCAGGGCGGACGCATCGTCCGGTGCGATCCGCTCACCATTCTCGATCGCAGGATCGCCGCCGGCGACGAGATCACTCCGTTCCTCGCCATGCATATCGAGGATCCGGATACCGACGGGCTGTTCGTCACCGCGATCGGCTCGGGCACCACCTATCCCGACTACAAGCCGGCGCCCTTCGTGGTGGAACGCCGCATGGACGGGGTCGATTTCGTGACCGTGGTGACCGAGGCGATCTTCTCGTACTGCGGGGTGAAGGTGAAGATCGACACCGACCGCCACATCGGACCGGAGACCGCCACGGTTCGTTCCGGTGGCGAGTCCGTCGGTCACGTGATGACGGCGGAATACGGCTCGCGCATGCTGTCGCTCGGCGGGGTCGATCACCTGACCGGTGGCAGCAAGGCGGAAGGCCGGGTGACCTGCGAGACCCTGCTGCGGCTGTGCAACGGGGAACCGGTCGAACTCGCAATCGAAGGCGGTTCGGACCTGGTGGTCCAGGCCGGTGAACCGCCGGTCATCGACGGCCAGGTCGAGGCCAGGATGAGGGTGGGGTGCGGGTCGGCGGCGATCGGCATGTTTGCCTCGCAGTGGGTCGACCTGGTCGACGAAGTGGTGGTGGTCGACGACCACATCACCGGGGTGGTGTCGGAACACCAGGCCGGCAAGGTGCTGGGGTGGCCCGATACCGGAATACGGATCCGCGGACGCCGGTCCACCCCGGGGCGCTACTTCCAGGTCGCGGAGGCCGGTCTCGGGTGGGGTGGCACCGACATTGACGATCCGCTGGTGATCCTGGAGGAGTGGAACGCTCGCAAGGGCGCACGGCCGGGACTGAGCATGCTCATGGTCTCGACCACCGGCGAGCACAGCGGCTACTACGTTCTCGACGGGAACCTGATGCCGCAGCGCCGAGACATGCCGCCTGAACTGGCCGCGTCCGTGGCCCTGATCGGCGAGAACTGCGAGCCGGCCCTGTGCACCGTCATGTTCATGGGAGGTGCTGGAGGTTCCCTGCGGTCGGGTGCGACCCGCAACCCGATCCGCCTGACCCGCTCGGTGCAGGAGGGACGGACCCGCGTGACCTGCGGCGGCGTGCCGGCCTATGTGTGGCCCGGCGGCGGGATCACCATCATGGTGGACGTGTCGCGGATGCCCGACCGGTCGTTCGGATCGGTCCCGACCCCGGCCATCGTTGCGCCGGTCGAGTTCACGGTCACCCGCGAGGAATACCGCGCGCTCGGCGGCCACGACGAGGCGGTGCGCACGCTCGACGACATCGTGAAGACGGGCGGCGAATACGGGGCCGACATCCGCGCGGTCCCGCCCGGCGACGACGGTGCCGGCTGAGGGATTCGCCGAACAGCCGCGCAGCCGGGTGCGGGACGGGCGCCTGTTGCTGAGCCACGGTCCCATCGACATCATTGCCGAGGCAGAGGGGACCGGCAGGGATGAGGCGTACCGGCGTGCGTCCGACCGGTTCGTGACCGTGTTGTCGGAACTGGTCTCGGAGCTTCCGCTGCTGCGCCAGCCGGTCTCGGACGGGCTCGAGACCCGTAGTGCGATCGCGCACGGCATGGTTCGGGCGGCGCGGTTGTTCCTGCCCGTCTTCGTTACCCCGATGGCGTGCGTTGCCGGTGCGGTTGCAGACGAGATCCTCGGCGTGATGACGGGCGAGGGCGGTATCGACAGGGCGTGGGTCAACAATGGTGGCGACGTCGCGTTCTTCCTCGCCCCGGGCCGGTCGATCGAGGCATCGATCGGAAGGAGCTCCGGTACGAGGATCCGCGTTTGCTCCGATCATCCCGTGCGCGGTATCGCCACTTCGGGGCGCGGTGGACGCTCCCACTCGCTCGGAATTGCCGAGAGGGTGACGATACTGGGCCGGAACGCCGCCGAGGCCGATGTGGCGGCGACACTGATTGCCAATGCGATTGACCTCCCGGGTCATCCTGCGATCGGGCGCACCCCAGCCAGCCAACTGTCGCCCGACAGCGACCTGGGAGACCGCCCCGTGACCGTCTCCGTGGGACCGCTTGACGAGGCCGAGATCGCGCTCGCGCTCGACCGCGGCGCCGCCAGGGCGCGCGACTATCACGACAGGGGGTTGATCGCGGCGGCCGCGCTCGCGCTCGGCGGCGTGGAACGGGTCGTCGGCGGGCTCGCCGGCATCACCTCGGCCTGACCCGGCGACAGCCCTCGGGTAGACTCGGCGGTTGCGTCGACGCGCGCCGCTGCGGACGGCGACCAATCTCGCAGGGCTGGCCGGTCAGATGCTCGGGATCCGCGGTGAAGTGCGATTGGACTCGCGGTCAAGCCAGACTGGACCCTGCGCGGTGAGTTCTCCGCACAGGGTTGTGGATCGATTCCCGCTCCTGCAGGTCCCCGCGGTCAGCGGACGGTCCGCTGTTCGCCTCATGACAGCGAACCGCTTCCAGCCCGTATCACGTTCTGTAGTTGACAAAAATCGAAAATCAACTATAGTTGTCAACTATCGAAAGGGGCAGAAAGTGTCGACAGGTCAACGCATCAGGATATCACGCCGTGCTGAAGGCCTGTCTCTGCGCGATCTGGAAGCCAGGATCGACAACCGCGTGACGGCGCAGGCGATCAGCAAGTACGAGCGCGACGAGTCGATGCCGAGTTCCGGTGTCCTCATTGCGCTCGCCGACGCCCTCGGCGTATCCGTCGACTATCTGGGCAGCGACAGCGACATCACCCTGGAAGCCGTTGAATTCCGGAGAACGCGGCTGACGAGCAGACGGGAGGAAGCCCGGGTCGAGGCCAGGGTGCTTGACCTGCTTGAGCGCTATCTCACGGTGGAGGAGATTCTCGGCCTGCCTACCGTCGTCCGGGACATGCCTCGCGACGCCCCCTGGCCGGTACTGCACGACCTGGTGGAGGCGGAACAGGCAGCGCTCGGACTCCGCGTCCACTGGGGGCTGGGCCTCGACCCGATCCCGAATCTCGTCGAGCTTCTGGAGGAACGCGGCATCAAGGTCCTTTCAATGCCTCTTGCCGGCATTGACGGCCTCACGGCCCGTGTACGTCGTGATGACCGAAGCGTCGCGTCCGTCATCGTCGTCAATCGACAGGACTGGGGAGAGCGCCAGCGCTTCACGGTGGCCCATGAACTCGGGCACATGGTCCTGGAGGTTGCGCGGAAGCTGGATGACGAGAAGGCCGCCCACCGTTTTGCAGGGGCCTTCCTCATGCCGGCCGAGACCCTGCGCGCGGGGACAGGCAGGCATCGCACGTCCGTTGGCTGGAACGAGCTGTTCAACCTCAAGAGGATTTTCGGGGTCAGCGTGCAGGCGCTTGCCTACCGCTGCAAGGACCTGGGAATCTTCGGCAATCCCCTGTTCCGGCGGCTCTTCGACGAATTCAACCGCCAGGGCTGGCGCAGTCCGCCCTACAGGGAACCGCGGGCAATGAACGGCGAAGAGCCCAGACGTTTCGAGCGTCTGTGTTTCCGTGCCCTTGCGGAAGGCGCCATTTCCGAGTCCAGGGCCGCCGAACTGCTCGGGCACCCGGTCCACGAGCTCGTCCGGCTCATGGACGAGCCGCCCGGCATGGAACCGGCTTCCACAGACGCCTAATTCCCGTGCCAGTGCTCGTCTCTGACACTTCGGTACTTTTCGACCTCGAACGCGGATCATTCCTCGAGTCCGTCTTCCGTCTGCCGTTCGACTTCGCTGTCCCCGACCTGCTCTACGAGCGCGAACTCAGGGAACACGGCGGGCCGGCACTGATCGACATGGGGCTCCGCGTTGAGGAACTGGACGGCGAGGCGGTTGCCCTCGCTCTGGGGTACCGCCGCGCGCGGCACAGCCTCTTCCTTCCTGACAGCTTCGCGCTCGCCCTCTCCAGGGCCAACTCATGGATACTGCTCTCCGGAGACCGCTTGCTACGCGCCCTGGCCCTTGTGGAGGTGGTCGAGTGCCAAGGTGTCCTTTGGATCCTCGATCGTCTGCACGAGCATCGGCTACTCGACCGGGGCGCCTTGACCGAGGGGCTCGGCCAAATCGCGGGACACCCTCGCTGTCGGCTGCCCCAGGCAGAAATCCGCGCCAGGCTTCGAACCTATTCCGGCATGTGAAGCCGGCACGTGATGATCACCGGCACGATGGTCCCTTCCACCACCGTTTCAACTGCTCCGCACTCCCTTCGAGTGCCTTTCCGAGTAACGCGATCCTCACCTTGGCACTGTGATTGCTGGAAACTCGGGCGGGGCCTTCAGAGACTGCCTGATACAGCGATGAACCTGGTGACCCAGCCGCTTCCAGTCCGGGCGCGATCGTGCGGGTTGAGAATCAGGGGACGGTTGGCACGGCCACGAACGCGGTCCGTCTCCCTCAGGCGGGCGCCCGCTCGTACTCGACCGTCAATCATAGGTTGCGCCCAATTCGAGAGCGGCTTCTTCCGAGTTCAGCCAGCTTACAATGGACTGAACCGCCACGGGGACGAGGTCGGGCTTGCGAAGCGCACATTCCCACACGGTAGCCACTCTCCAACCATTTGACATCAGGGCGTACCGCACGTCCTGGTCGCGCTTTACGTTGGCGGCGAACTTCCTTTTCCAGAAATCGAGACGGGTAGCGGGCGTCGTGGCGTAGCGGCAGCCCTTGTGGCGATGCCAGAAACAGCCATGCACGAAGATGACAGCGCGGTACTTTGCGAACACAAGGTCTGGGCGACCGGGCACATGGCGAGCGTGGAGGCGGTACCGCAAACCACGGGAATGCAGGGCCTTCCGCAGGATCATCTCCGGTTTGGTGTCCTTTCCCCGGATCCCCGCCATCATTCGTGAGCGGGTTTCCGGACTCACAATATCTGCCACAATCCTCCTTGCCTCCTTCATTTTGCCTGCTATACACACGAACGGGGAAATCTGGAAGGAGTTCGAAGTGCCTTCGTCATTCGGTGTGGTCGATCTCTTCGCGGGACCGGGAGGCCTTGGCGAGGGATTTGCATCGCTCGACGAGGATGGTCACGCGCCTTACCAAATCGGCATCTCGGTAGAAAACGAGGCATCGGCCCATCGTACCCTCACTCTGCGGGCATTTCTTCGTGAAATGCTACGGCGCGAAGGGCGCCTGCCAGGCGAATTCATCAAGTTTCACGCGGGCAGGACCCCCGAACCTGAATGGGCAGAAGTGGATGACGCTTCGTGGAGTGTGGCGATCAACGAGGCACGATACCTTGAACTCGGGAGTCTTGGGGCGGCTACGGAGATTGATCAAGCAATCGAGAGAGTGCGCCGTCGATTTGACGACATGATCCTTATCGGCGGGCCCCCGTGTCAGGCTTATTCATTGGCTGGGCGGGCTCGTGCAAGGAGCAAGTTGGGCTACGTCCCCGAGAAAGACGAACGGCACTATCTGTTTCGCGAGTACATCCGGGTTTTGGACAAGCTTCGGCCCGCCGCCTTCGTGATGGAAAACGTAAAGGGCATGCTATCCTCGACGGTCGAGAGCCGCATGGTGTTTGAGATGCTAATCGAGGACCTCTCCTCGCTTGGTACGGGCCGGGGCTCACCCTACGAGTTGCGCGCAATCACGGTGGAGGATGGCCGCTCACGTCTCCGTGTGGCTCGCGAACCGTCCGACTTCGTGGTTCGGGCGGAAGCGTTCGGGGTCCCCCAGCGGAGGCATCGAGTATTCATTATCGGCCTTCGAGCCGACGTAATGGCCCGGGCTGCACAGGCAAGCGTCGAAGTGCCCGCGGCCAAGCGAACCCTTGATGACGCCATCGGAGCTTTGCCGGCCTTGCGCAGTGGCCTCAGTCGCGGTGGAGATACATCGGACAGATGGGAAGTGACAGTCCGTATCGCCGCCCAACAACTTGCCCGATTACATCTAAAGAATGGCCAGGAAAAGCTTGGCGCCGAATTCGATCGAGTTGCGCGACGAGTACAGGGAGGAACATCGCTGAAGAGGTCGTCGACAGCACTTCCAGTTGGTTATGGAAATTCAAATGATGACCTACAGCTCTGGCTGGAAAACAAGGAATTGTGCGCAATCGCACAACATGAGACACGCGGCCACATGGCATCTGATCTATCTCGCTACCTCTTTGCCTCGGTATTCGGATGTATTGTAGGAGCAAGCCCCAAAGCGAATCGCTTTCCAATGGCAATTAGCCCACGTCATCGCAACTGGTATTCCGGGATCTTCTCAGACAGATTCCGCGTGCAACTGGCCCGAGAACCGTCGACCACGGTAACCAGTCACATCTCCAAGGACGGTCACTACTACATTCACCCCGATCCGATTCAGTGTCGCAGCCTGACCGTGCGCGAGGCAGCTCGACTTCAAACGTTTCCGGATGACTACCTGTTCCTTGGAAACCGTACCCAACAATAC
Organism: Alphaproteobacteria bacterium; assembly: GCA_022822665.1. Classification (GTDB taxonomy): domain Bacteria; phylum Pseudomonadota; class Alphaproteobacteria; order Thalassobaculales; family Thalassobaculaceae; genus Bin52. The sequence goes on from JAJEAR010000055.1 coordinate 15,553, forward strand.
GTCCAGGTCGGTAACGCTGTGCCGCCCTATCTGGCCCGCAGCATTGCCCGCCTTCTCTCTCGCGTTCTTGAGGGTGACGTCGTATCACTCTCAACCGGTGAGTGCGGTTGGGGGAGAGGCAGCTTGGGGAAGAACAGAAACCTATTTGGAGAGTGTTGGTGAATGAGCAAGAATAGATTATGTATATGTCCACAAAGGCCTAACTATCCCCAAATGATTGGTACGTTCGTCTTCCATGAGAGTACTCAAGACACCCAAGGTCTAAGTGAAGGCAGAATAAGGACCCCGGACAACTGATGGTACGGTACATCGAAAATCCACCGGATGCGCGTTCGTTGATGACCTCAGCGCGGAGCTTCGGGAACTACGACCTTGCCGGAGCGCTTGCAGATCTCGTCGACAACAGTCTAAAGGCAAGGGCACACAAGGTTGAGGTGTCGTGTTTGTTCAACAACGGCGTGCCGGAGGTGAGAGTTTGGGACGATGGACATGGCATGTCCGAAGCGGAACTGCGTGCGGCCATGCGACCGGCAAGCCAGAACCCCCTGGAAGAACGTTCTCCCGATGATCTGGGTCGCTTTGGCTGGGGCATGAAATCGGCGTCCTTCTCCCAGTGTACCCGGCTTACTGTCATTTCGACCAAGGAAAGAATCACAAGCGGTGCTGTTTGGGACTTGGACACTCTAGACAACTGGCGAATGGGCATATTGTCGGAGACGGAAGTCGCCCAGTGCAGGTCCCAGTACATAAACAGCGAGAGCGGGACAGAGGTTATTTGGAACAATTGCGACCGTCTCTCGGAGAATAGTACAATCAGAGAGAAAGAGTTCAATGAACTGGTGACCCACACGAAAAACCGACTTGCATTGACTTTCCACCGGTATCTTTCTGGTGAAGTACGGGGCATGAAACTTTCAATGTCACTTAACGGGCAGCCCATAGAAGCACATGATCCGTTTTACTCACATCACAATGCTACGCAAGTGCTTCCGCCCGAAATACTTCTTGTTGGTGACCAGGAGGTTGCTATCCGCCCCTACGTTCTGCCACACTTCTCCAAACTCAAGGCAACTGATCATGACAGACTGGCAGGTGAGGAAGGTTTCCTCAAAAACCAAGGCTTCTATGTTTATCGCAACCACCGTCTAATTATTCGAGGTACCTGGTTCAGACTCGTGAGATTTGGTGAATTGGCACAGCTTGTCCGTATCAGTATTGATATCCCGAACTCCCTCGACGACATCTGGAAAATCACGGTTGACAAATCTGACGCTCAACTGCCGGCGGTGTTGCGGTTACGCCTGTCCCAGATAGTTAAAGGGCTGAGAAAACGATCCTCAAGGGTCAACAGTTCAAAAGGGGGACGAATATCTTCCAGCTCCAAGATCTCAGTTTGGGAACGTTACGCACGAGATGGTGAAATCAAGTATCACATCAATCGAAAACATCCGCTGATAGCCGCGTTGCTCAAACCAGGGACCGAGAACAACAACGCGAATGTCAGGGCAGCCTTGCTGGCGATCGAACAAGGCTTTCCCGTTGAGTCATTCGGCCAGGATATAACGAACCGTCCCGAGGACGTGCACCAGCCTGAGGCCCAAGCGGAAAGATTTCGAGAATTTCTGGAAGCCGCTGTCCCAATCGTGCTGTCTCAGGTAGGTGGAGACTTCAAACTACTGGGAGCGAATTTGCGGCGAACGGAGCCGTTCCGCTCAAACTGGATGCCCGTCGAGGAATACTTGGAGAAGAAGGGTTGGGTTGATGCCCGGTCTTGACGCTGAACTAGCATACTTTCGCCACAGGTTATTCGAACAGCTTGACGGTGCCAGTTCGTTGCCGGCTGGAACCATCGAGCAGGAAGTGCGTGCCGGGCCATTTTCCCTGACCGAGGAACAGAAGGGCAGTTTAATTCGTCAGCTCGAGGGTGTCTTTACAACCACCCAATCACTCGGGGCATCAGTGCGCAGCGATCACAAACCTTGGTTGCAAGGAAGAAGAACAACTATCGACTTTTTCTACTGGAACCGGTTAAATCAATTTTACATCTCCGGCGGCGATCTGCCTCCGTCTGTGGTGTCGGTTCTAGACAATGTCACTGATGAAGTTCTCGACTATTGCGGGGATCCCGAAGACCATGGGACTTGGTCACGGCGCGGCATGGTTATGGGACACGTACAATCAGGGAAAACAACCAACTATGCAGCTTTGATTTGCAAGGCGGCGGATGCTGGCTATAAGGTTGTTATTCTGTTAGCTGGAATAACAAATTCTCTTCGGGCCCAGACACAGGAAAGGTTGGACGAGACCTTTATCGGAAAGATCTCTGTGTTCAATCCCACAGTACAGACGGTATTGCCGATTACCAGTTTTGGCTTTGGAAGATTTCCTGCCTATGGAACGTCAAGGGATAATGACTTTTCAAAAACCGCGGCGTCTACGTATGGGGTGTCTCTCTCCGCGTTGCGTGAACCAATAATCTTTGTTACAAAGAAGAACAAATCGACGCTGGAGCGGCTCAGAGACTGGTTCAAGGATCAGAATCGTGGAGCAGCCATTACGGAACCGGTCCTTCTGATAGATGATGAGGCAGATAATGCCTCAATCAATACGTCCGCGAATCCCGACAGAGTAACCGCGATAAACAGGGTTATTCGAGAGATTTTACACCTTTTCCAAAGATCATCATACGTCGGTTACACGGCGACACCGTTTGCAAATATCTTCATTGATCCCGATACGGAAGACGACATGCTGCAGGATGACCTGTTCCCGCGACACTTTATCAAAGCACTCGATCCTCCTTCCAATTACATTGGTGCGTCACGGGTGTTTGGGGGTGAAGGCGACTTACGAACTGCGATGGTGCGGGTAGTAGCGGACTATCAGGATATCTTGCCTCTCAAACACAAACGGGATCATGTGGTACATTTGCTTCCCTCGTCGTTAAGGGAAGCGATTCGAGTTTATCTCCTGACAAGGGCTATTCGCATTATGCGCAGTCAGGGAAACAATCATTGTTCGATGATGATCAATGTCAGTCGGTTCAACGACGTCCAGGAGCAGATACACGGGTTGGTGTATCAGTATCTTGTCGAGTTACGAAATTCAATCACTGTCAATGGAGGACTACGCTTGTCCCAGATCAGTGATGAAAACGTGGCGGATTTAGCTGCGGACTTCAGTCGAGAATTTGGTCAGATCGGCTATAGTTTTGATCGAACCTTGAAGGTACTCAGTGAAGCTGCGAGTTCGGTTTCGGTAACTGCAGTAAACATGCGTGGCGGCACCTTGGATTATTCAGGAAACAAAAACAGGGGACTCCACGTTATCGCCATTGGTGGTCTGGCGTTGTCGCGGGGGCTCACCTTGGAGGGACTGACGGTATCATACATTCTTCGGAACACATCGGCCTCCGACACTCTGATGCAGATGGCGAGGTGGTTTGGGTATCGTCCGGATTACGGAGATATTTGTCGCCTCTATCTCCCGGAAAGTTCGCTCTTCCACTATGAGTACGTCGAAGAAGCCATTGAGGAGCTCCGAGAGGAAGTGAAGCGAATGGAGGCACTAAACCAGACACCTGAAGACTTTGGGTTGAAGGTTCGGCAGAGCCCCACCGCATTGCGGATTACGGCGGCAAACAAGATGCGTACAGCTAGCAGTATTGTTCTGGCACAAGATTATTCCGGTCGACACATAGAAGGACATGTACTTTTCAACGATGATTTGATCAATAGGGCCAATATTGGAAGGGTCGCGAAGTTTCTTCAACCTTTAGGGGGTCCGTTGGAAATTGTTGGCGGTGGAGGGAAACACTGGTCAGACGTTGATGGAAGGGACGTATTGGGGTTGTTGGAAGAGTTCGAGTTTCCTACACGCCATCATGACCTTGGGCAGATAACCCGGGGTCGGTCACTGTTTCGTGATTACGTGGGGGATCGGGTCGGTTCTGAACTCAACAAGTGGGATGTGGTAATCCCACATCGGAAAGACAAGAGGCAGGTACAGAATGTATTTGATCTATCCATTTCTCTTCGGTCACGCGAGAAGGGAACGTTTACAGATGAGGGGCTGTGGCACCCGACCGGTGACGCCAACCGCATCGCCGATCCAGGAGATGCGAAGCTTCTACTAAGTGAGCAAGAGATTGCAGCAGCCGTCAGGGAGGCTGGTAGGGGAGGGGATAGAGCGTTTTGCCGAAAAAGGGCAAGACCGTTGCTGCTCATACATGTTATTGGTGAAACCGGTTTGGACAGGAAGAACAATTTTACAGGACCAGTAGTTTCGCTTAGTTTTTGTGTCCCGGATACCGGTATCAAGCCCGAAGCGCGAGAGTATCAGGTCAATAGCGTATATCGGCACCAGCTGGAGCTGGCGTTGGAGTGGGACGACGACGAGGAGAAGATGCAGGCAGATGACAGACACGGCTGATCCTTGGTGCGACATCGCAGTCCCGAGTGAAGTCAATTCGCTCAATGTGCGACGGGCTGATGTTGAGCATTCCCTTGACTACTGGTTCGGGCGGGACCTACAGGGACGGTATGTGCTGTGTTTCGATTCTGATGCCGACGTACCGAGTGCGTCCTCCGTGCCGAAACCTGCAGGCATCGAGGTCAGCACGCTCGGTCTCGGTCAGAGGGGAGGAAGCAGACTTGTCCTGACGTTGCTGGAATCCGAGCAGGTCGACATATTTCGGGCTCTGTGCTCCGACCTGATGAGGTCAACGACAGGACTGTCTGGAAGTGAAAGTGGTGCGGGACTATCAATCACGCTCAACCGGTTGCGACGGTGGCAGAGTTTGCTGGAGAGGGCCCGCAACGACCTGTTGCCTAGGACGAAGGTTATTGGGCTGGTTGGAGAACTCCTGTTTCTCCGCGATCTACTTGTGCCACGAATGGGTAATTTCGACGCCGTCCAGTCTTGGCGAGGACCGTATGGAGACGAGCAGGACTTTCTCATGGTAGGCAGGATGATCGAAATCAAGACCCAGCTCAGTACCTCGGACAGGTATCTGCCGGTGAGTTCCGCTGAACAGCTCGATACTTCATCAGGCCCGATCCTGGTTTGCCATCAGACTTTAGATGTTCCTGCTGATGAAGCAGTTGGTGCAGTGTCGTTAAACGGACTGGTGAATTCCTTGACGAGTGCAATGGACGCCATGGAGCCAGCGGCGGCGGACCTATTTCAGACTTCATTGCTGGAGGCAGGGTACAGGTGGCGTGATGAATATGAACGGCCGTCCTGGCTGCTGAACAGTCGTTCCTTCTATGAGGTCCGAGATGGGTTTCCTCGGATTACAACCCACATGATCGCCAGCGGGATCGACAGGGTGCGGTATCGAGTTTCTGTTCCAGCCTGCGCGGCGTTTGAAATTGGAGAGAGAACAGCAATGGAGTGGGCATTGGATGAATGAGGGTGAACTCCATGAAGCGTACCGCCAGTTCACAAATGAACTCCTGTTCGACGCGGAGTATACTGGCGACCCGCAACATATGTGTTTTTTCAAACTTTTCTCGGAAGTCGCGGCTGACAACGGCGATACAGCGGATCTGGAGTACACACCCGTTCTTCGGCAGGGACGCGGTGGTTATCAGATCGACGGATACGCTATCGACCAGGACCGTGGTGAACTGTTCCTCGCGGTATGTGGTTTCAACAGCGGACCAACACTTCAAACATTGAACGCAGGGGCGATGGAGTCGCTCTTTCGGCGCGTTGATTCCTTTTGCGAAAAGGCGATCGATCCGGGCTTCGTGCGCGAACTCGAGGAAACCAGCCCGGCGTTTGAGGCGGCATTTCCAATTTTCCAAAACAGGGGAAAAATAAAACGGATCAGGGCTGTTCTACTAACCAACACGGTCTTGGCAGTTCGCAGGAAGGTAGTGGAGGCCGGTGAGACGATTGGACTTCCGATTTCGTATAATGTACTGGACTTTGCCCGGTATAACGATATTCTAAAATCTCGTGGAAGTGTGGAACCGATCGAGATTGATGTGAGCTCGATTAACGGAAGCCCCCTGCCTTGCTTGCAGGCGCATGTCCACGGGACGAGCTACAAGTCTTACCTGGTAGTTTTACCCGGCACGTTCTTGGCAGAAATATATGGTCTTTACGGCGCACGATTGCTGGAACAAAACGTCAGGGTATTTCTTCAAGCGCGAACCAAAGTAAACCGAGGTATTATTGATACCGTTCGAGAGTCGCCGGACATGTTCTTTGCCTTCAACAATGGATTAACAGCAACAGCATCGAGCGTCGGCATGGAGCGGATGTCGGACGGTACGCTGGGTATCCGAACACTCAAAAACCTTCAGATTGTCAACGGCGGCCAGACAACTGCGTCAGTGCTGTACGCGAAGGATCAGGCGAGAGCCGACCTGTCTGATGTTTTTGTTCAGATGAAACTCTCAGTGATAGAGCCGAGAAAACTCAACGAGATAGTCCCGAGGATTTCGAGATTCGCGAATACGCAAAACCGTATCAGCGAGGCAGATTTCTTTTCGAGTCACCCGTTTCATGTCGAGATGGAGAAGATCTCCCGCAGACTATCTGCGCCTCCTAGGCCAGGATCGTTAGCCCCCACGAAGTGGTTTTACGAGAGAGCACGTGGGCAATACAAGGATGCAAGTGCGTATGGTACCCCTGGCGAGAGGCGTAAGTTTGGTGCTGAGTTTCCGCGAAACCAAGTTGTCAACAAGACGGATCTCGCTAAATATGCAATGACGTTCGAGTGCATGCCCCATCTGGTGAGCAGGGGTGCGCAGAAGTGTTTTCTCGAGTTTGCGGAGGACGTAAGCAAGACTTGGGAAAGGAGTCGGGGCCAGTATAATGAAGGTTATTTCCGTATCGCGATGGCCAAGGCGATCGTCTTCCGCGAGACGGACTTTCTTGTTGGGCGATCGGAGTGGTACCGGGCAGATCGTGGCTACAAGGCGAACATCATAACGTATGCCATTGGATGGCTGGTGAATCACCTAAAAGTGAAGCGGGGTCGGGCTATTGATTTGCAAGCTATATGGAGCCGTCAGGAACTGCCGGAAGAATTGAGGGAAGTACTGTTGAAAATTGCTCAGGAGGTTGCCGATGCGATCAAGAATACGCCGGATACTGCAAGAAATGTCAGTGAGTATGCAAAGCAGGAGCAGTGCTGGGCCGAGGTTGCAAAGTTGAGAATTGAGTTCGGTACTGCACTTGATTCCATCACCATCGATCTCGAGGAGGTGAAACAACAGAAAAGGGAAGATGTCGCAACAGGTCGAATAGATCGGCAAATTGACTTCGAAACGGATCTTGTCGCCCTGCAGCTAAGAATCGGCGAGATACGCGAATTCGCTAAAGCAAGGCGAATACTCTCGCCGCGAGCAAATTCAGCACTGGACAAGGTTGAACGTCTGAGACTTCCTCTCACTCGAGCTGAAACAAATTCTCTAAGGCACCTGTTCAAAGTGTTGTCCGAGAAAGGTATGGATCTTGGTGTTCAGTAAAGCGGCTTTGTGAGGAAAATGTACTGAATGCAGCGTTTGCGCGCCGCTGGCCAAAGCGGCGTGTAGTCCCTTGGTGGGAGGTGGATCAAGAGCGCGCGCGGCGAGGGTGTGTGGGTTCTGGGAGAGGCATGACGATCGAAGGAAGGCTGCACGGTGACGTCAGGCATCCGGAACGCGGGCCCTATTTTGCCGAAATCTCGTCGCCCGTGTGGATGATGACCGCACCATCCAGGATCGGGTTGGTGGTCTTGAAGAACTCCGCCAGCGCCGGGGAATCGCCGTGACGATCCATGGCCGCCTGGTCGGCAAACCGCTCGTAGGTGGTAAACACGCAGGGGTCGGATGCGTCCTGACTGATGTGATATCCGATGGTTTCCGGTTCGTTGGCGCGGACGTGATCGGCCATCTTCAGCAGGGCATCACGCATGGTGGCCTCGGTCCCCGGGCGGGCGCGGAGAACCGCGGTGATCGTCTTCATCTTTGACTCCGGTTTCAGTTTTCGCCGCGCTCGGCGAGCATCGCTTCGCGCATCCGGAACTTCTGCGCCTTGCCCGTCACGGTCATGGGCATTTCCTGAACGAAGCGGATGTGCCTCGGCACCTTGAAATGGGCGATCTTCTCGCGGCAGAACTCCTGGACGGCTTGTGCCGTGAGCGACGGGGTACGTGGAATGATCCACGCGGCCACCTCTTCCCCGTATCGCTCATCCGGCAGACCGAATACCTGGGCCTGGCTGATCTCCGGATGCGTCAGCAGGAAGGCCTCGACCTCGGCGGGATAGATGTTCTCGCCACCGCGAATCAGCATGTCCTTGACCCGCCCGACGATCTGGCAATACCCCTGTGCATCGATCGTCGCCATGTCACCGGTGTGCATCCAGCCATCCCTGATCGCTTCCGCCGTGCGCTCCGGATCGTCCCAGTAGCCCTTCATCACCAGGTACCCCCGGGTGAGCAACTCGCCCGGCACACCGACCGGCGTCGTTTGCCCGCTGTCATCGACCACCCGGGCCTCGCAGTGCGGCTGGATTCGCCCGACGGTTCCGACCCGCCGGTCGATCGGGTCGTTGACCTCGCTCTGGAACGAGATCGGGCTGGTCTCGGTCATGCCGTAGGCGATGGTGATCTCGCGGCAGCCCATGTCACGCACCACGCGGCGCATCAGCGGTTCCGGACAGGGAGCGCCCGCCATGATGCCGGTGCGCATGGCCGAGAGGTCGAACCGGTGAAACTCCGGGTGATCCAGCATCGCCGAAAACATGGTCGGAACGCCGTGCACTGCCGTGCACCGTTCTTCCGACAGCGCGGCGAGCGTGTGTCCGGCATCGAAGCCCTCGCCCGGGAACACCATCTTCACGCCGTAGGCGGCTGCGGCGAGATTGCCCAGCACCATGCCGAAACAGTGGTACAGCGGCACCGGGATGCACAACGCGTCGGTCGGGCCGAAACGCATGGCCCGGGCGCAGCTTATGGCGTTGTTGACAATGTTGTGATGGGTCAGCGTTGCCCCTTTCGGCGCGCCCGTGGTGCCGGAGGTGAACTGGATGTTGATGGCATCATGCGGTGACAGGCCGCTCGCAATGGCATCCAGCCGCGACCGGGGCCCGCCTTCTCCGCGGTGCATGACCTGGTCGAACGACCAGGCACCGGGCGCCGGGTCCGATCCCAGCAGGATGACGGTTCGCAGGTGCGGCAGACGCTCCGACCGGAGACGCCCGGGAGCGGATCGGTCGAGTTCCGGCGCCAGTTCACGCAGCATGTCGTAGTAGGCCGAACTCCTGAACTGTCGTGACAGCAGCAGCGCCTTCGCCTTGACCGTGTTCAGGGCATATTCCAGTTCCGAGGTGCGGTAGGCCGGGTTGACGTTGACCAGGACGAGACCGACCCGCGCCGTCGCGAACTGTGCGATCAGCCATTCCGGCCGGTTCGGCGCCCAGATCCCGACACGGTCGCCCTTGTACAGGCCGAGTGAAAGCAGTCCCGCCGCCAGCCGGTCGGCACGCCGGTACAGCTGATCGTAGGTCCACCGGTCGCCGGTCTGGCAGAAAACCGCCGCCGGGCGGTCGCCGTGGCGGCGGACGACCTCGCCCAGGAATGCGGGTATCGTGGCTGCGAGAAGCGGCCGGTCAGTGGATCCCCGGACATGGGACAGACCATCGGCCGGGACGATCCCGTGGTGGCGGGCGCTCACATCTTCGTCCAGTCGCCGGCCGCCTCGAAGGCGCCGGCGGCGCGATAGATCGTGCTCTCGTCGTAGCGCTTGGCAATCAGCATCATGCTCACCGGCAGGCCGTCCGACATGCCGCACGGGATAGCCATGGCCGGGTGACCCGTGACGTCGAACGGTGCGGTGTTGTTGAGCATCTCGAAGGCCCGCTGGCACCACAGGGCGAGGTCCTGGGAGGAATCCGGGATCGGCGTCGCCTTCATCGGCGTTGTCGGCATCAGCAGCAGGTCGTAGCTGGCAAACACCTTGTCATACTCTTCGCGCAACTGCCGCGACAGGTTCTGCGCCTTCGCGTAGTAGTGTCCGCGGTGGTGCTTGAGATAGTACTGGCCGATGAACATGCAGATTTTCAGCGTCTCGCTCAGTTCGTCAGCCCGCTGGCGCCAGTTGGAATGAAAGTCGAGCAGGGAGGTCGTGTACATCCCCTCCCAGCCGGTCCCCATGCCGTTGCCGTGCATCATCTGGTTGGTCAGGCCCTCCACGGCGATCGGGGTCCAGATGGCTGGTCCCTTCAGGTGCCAGGGAATGGAGACTTCGTCCACGGTCGCACCCATCCGGGCCAGCATGTCGGCGGCGGCACGCACCTTGGTGTCGACATCGGGCTGTGATTCCGCCCGGCCAAACCCTTCCTTCACCACGCCGATCTTCAGCCCCGACGCGCCCCGGGTGACGGCCAGGCTGTAGCGGTCGGTCTCCACGTTGTACTGGCGCGGATCGAGCCCGTCGGGACCGGCCAGAACCTCGAGCATCACGGCATTGTCGATGACGTTCGCCGTCATGGGACCGGTATGGTCGATGGTGGTCTCGATCGGCATGACCCCGGTGTAGGGCACGAGTCCGTGCGTGGGTTTCAGGCCGTAGCACCCGCAGAACGACGCCGGCATCCGGATTGACCCGCCCTGGTCGCCGCCGATGGCCATGTCGACCAGGCCGCCAGCGACCAGGGCGCCGGAGCCGGACGACGATCCACCGGCGGAAAATCCGGCCTTGTGAGGGTTCTGGACCGGTCCGGCAGCGCTGGTGTGTGATCCGCCCGACAGGCAGAAATACTCGCAGTGGGCCTTGCCGACGATGGTCGCGCCGGCATCGAGAAGCCGGGTGACGATGGTCGCGTCGACATCGGGCGTATAGCCCTTCAGCGTCGAGGCGCCATTCATCATCGGTACGCCGGCGAGACACACATTGTCCTTCAGCGCCACGGTGCGTCCCAGCAATGGCCCCCGGGGCGCTCCCCTCACCTCTGTCTTCACGTACCAGGCATTGTACGGGTTCTCCTCGGGCGTCGGGCGGATTCCGGCCGTGCGCGGATACAGGACCGGCGGCAGGTTGTCCGGCATCGAGTCGACGACGTCGTAGGCGTCGAGCGTGCCCTGCATGACGTCGAGAAACTCCTGGATGCGGGCATCGGTCATGTGCATCCCGAGTTCCTCGACAATGTCCCTGAGCTGGGCGTGGGTCGGTCTCTGGACAGTCATGAAGGCGATCCTCTCGCTGAGAACGGGGCGCATCGGCGCCTCGGAGCGGGCCGGAGCCGGCGGCGTTGCCGACGGTTCGACGGCAACGGCCGGCTCCACGTGGTGCGGCAGGGCGTGGTCACTGCCGCCGCCAAACCCGGTAAACTCCTCGATCAGCGCCGGGTTGGCGGCATCGGAACCGGCAATCACACCGGTGATCGCGCCCTTCTGCAACAGCATGACCCGGTTCGAGAGCTCGGTGATGAAGTCGAGCGACTGCTCGACCAGCACGATCGCGACGCCGCGACGCCGGTTGAGGTCGCGAAGCAGGTCGATGATCTCGTCGACGATGGACGGCTGGATGCCCTCGGTCGGTTCGTCGAGCAGGACCAGTTCCGGCTCCGACACCAGGCACCGGGCGATGGCGAGCAATTGCTGCTCACCGCCGGAAAGGGCGCCGCCTTCCCGGTCGAGCAGCGGCTCCAGGCGCGGAAACTCCAGCAGGATCCGGCGCACCGCGTCCTCTTCGTCCAGTTCGTGCGCCGCGATGCCCATCCGGATGTTGTCGTAGACACTGAGGTTCGGGAAGATGCCGCGTCCCTGCGGAACGTAGCCGAGCCCGAGACGCGCGCGTTCACCCGGCCGTTCGCGGGTCAGATCGACACCGGAATAGACGATCGTGCCACCCTGGGTCGGCAGCAACCCCATCAACGTGCGAAGCAGCGTGGTCTTGCCCATGCCGTTGTGGCCGAGCACGCCGACGATTTCGCCGCTCTCGACGCTCAGATCAATCCCGTGCAGCACCGGCACCCGGCCATAGCCGGAGCGCAACGCCTTGACTTCGAGCAGCGCGGTCACGCCCGGTGTCCCAGGTAGACCTGGCGGGCACGGGCGTCAGCCGAAATCGCCTCCATCGTGTCCTCCATCAGGATCCCGCCCTCGTGAAAGAGCGTGACCCTGCGCGAGATCATGCGAATGAACTGCATGTCGTGCTCGACCACGATCAGGGCCGCGGTCCGGTTGATCTCCCTGATCAGCTCGGCGGTGCGAACGGTCTCTTCGTGGGTCATGCCGGCAGCCGGTTCGTCAAGCAGCACGAGCCATGGTTCCGCGGCCACCACCATGCCGAGCTCGACCCACTGCCGCTGTCCGTGCGCCAGCCGGCCGACGGGCTCGGAGCGGACATCACCGAGCTGGAGCCGTTCGATGGTCTCGGCGGTCAGGGTCCGGGCGCGCGACGAGCGATGCCAGCGCCGCGCCGATATCCAGATGTTCTCCTCGGTGGTCAGGCCCTCGAACACGTTGGGCACCTGGGTCTTGATGCCGACGCCCAGCGCCCCGATCTGGTGCGGCTCCCGGCCGGTGACATCGACGTCGCGGATCAAGACCTCGCCGGCGGTCGGCCGCAACTGCCCGGTCAGGCACTTGAAGAATGTCGACTTGCCGGCGCCGTTGGGGCCGATGAGGCAGCGCAGCTCGTTTTCCGACAGGCTGAAGTCGACCCGGTCAACCGCCCGGACACCGCCGAAATGCATCGACAGGTTGCGGGTTTCCAGGACGATCTCGGCCCGGTTCATTCCGCCACTCCGGCGGATTCGCTTCCGTTGCGCGTCCGGCGCAGCCGCAGCCGTCGCTCGCGTGACCGCGCCACCCGGCGCTGGCGGCGGATATCGGCGAGGTCGATGATCGACGGCACCACGCCTTTCGGCACCAGCAGGACGAAGACGATCAGCACGATGCCGAGCACCAGGTTCGCGTTGAGCAGCGCCTGCGATCCCAGCGATGCCGTGAGATAGTGGAGCGCGAAGGTCGCGAGAATTGGTCCGATCAGTGTGCCGCGGCCCCCGACGATCACCCAGATGATGGCGACCGCCGCCTGTGACAGGCTGAAGACATCCGGTGTCACCCGGCTGACACCGACGCAGAAGAACACGCCGCCAAGCCCGGCAAGTGCCGCACCGATGGTGAATATGCCGAGCTTGTACAGGCGGATGTCGTAGGCCAGAAGCTCGGCCCGGGTTTCGTTCTCACGGATTGCGATGCAGACCCGGCCGAAATGGGTGCGCACCAGCCAGCAGCAGAACACATAGGCGAGGATCAGGACAATCATCGCCACGTAGAACGTGTCTTCGGGGAACAGGACGGTTCCGGCGTCTCCCGGCAGGTTGAGAGGCGGTGCCGCGGTTCCGTTGAAGCCGCCGAGCAGGGCGTTGCCGATCTTGTACTCCGGCCCGGACGTCCGCCGCGTCAGCGAATACAGGATCAGGGCCACCGTCAGGGTGATGATGGCCAGATAGACGTCGGACACCCGTCCGTAGAATATGAAGTATCCCAGGATCGCCGCGAAGGCCGCGGCGACGAGGATGGCCATCAGGATCGCCCCGGTCGAACCGCCGATATTGGTTGCGGTCACCGCGTAGGCGTAGGCGCCGAGCCCGAAAAAGGCGGTCTGTCCGAAGCACAGGATGCCGCCGAAACCCCAGACCAGCGCGAGGCTGAGCGCCAGGATGGCAAGACCGATGACCTGGCTCAGCGTGATGATGGTGAAGAACTCGAGCACCTCGGGCGCGACGAGCGTGAAGGCCAGTCCGCAGAAGGCGACGATGAGCGTTCCGCGAAAGTCCCGGGAAAGGCGCATCACAGGCTCTTCCGGAACAGGGTGCCGGTAATCCCGCGCGGCATCAGGCGAAGCAGGATGATCGCGGTAACCAGCAGCGCCACCTCACCGATGGTCGGCCCGGTCAGGAAGGCCACGATCCCGTTCACACCGCCAAGCAGAACCGACGCCGTGGCGGTGCCGGCAAGGATCGCCATGCCTCCCGAGATCACGGTGATGAAGGCCTTGGCGATGTAGACCGCGCCGATGGTCGGCAGGATGCCGGTGATCGGCGCCAGCAGTCCGCCGGCAAGCCCGGTCACCGCGGCGCCCAGGCCAAAGGTGATCATGTAGATGCGCGAAGTCGAAACGCCGAGGGCTGACGACATCTCGGCATTCTGCATGGTGCCCCTGGCCACCAGTCCGAGCGTCGTCAGCTTGAGTGTCGCATAGACGGCGACCAGCAGCAGCACGGTCACCACGATCAGGAACATCTCGTAGCCGGACGAGGTGTAGGCGCCGATGGTGATCACGCCGAGCGGCGGAGAAATCGTGGTGGCGGTCGAGGCGCCGAATATGGACGTCACCAGGCCGATGAAAAGCAGCGACAGGCCCCAGGTCGCGAGCAGGGTGTCGATCATCCGGCCGTACAGCCAGCGGATCAGCAGACGCTCGACCACGACGCCGATGACGCCCACCACCAGTGGTGCCAGGACCAGCATGGCGATCCAGATGTTTACCCCGTTGTTGGTGGCGATCACGACCGTGTAGCCACCAAGCATCAGGAACTCGCCGTGGGCAAGGTTGATCACCCGCATCATTCCGAAAATGATCGCGAGGCCGAGGCTGATCAGTGCGAGGTTGGCGATCCCGTAGAGGATCTGCAGTGCCAGTGATACGACGAGATCCAAGGCGTCGATCTCCGGAAGGAAACCGGGGCCGTTGCCGGCCCCGGTCGGGAAAACTCAGATATCGATGCCCGCGGCCTTCAGGCCGTTCTCGAACTTGAAGGTAGACTGGTTCGGGTCCGCGACCAAATCGCAGACAAGCAGCGTATCGGTCGGGGGCTGGTTCTCGTATGTCTCGAGGATCTGGAACGACTGGTCTTTCAGTTCGGCCAGGTACACGTTCTGGTTGGCGTGGTTGGTCTTCGGTTCGATCTGCACCCGTCCGGACGGACCGTCGTAGTACACGCCGCTTCGCAGCGCCTCGATGACCGCCATGCGTTCGGTGCTGCCGGCCTGCCTGACCGCTTCGGCCCAGATATAGGCGCCTTCGTAGGCCCGGGCCGCCAGTTCGTTCAGCGCCGGGGCGTCGTCGCCGAGCCGGTCACGGAACCGCTGCACGAACGCCTTGTTGGTCGCGTTGTCGACTTCCTCGAAGTAGGAATAGGCGCAGATCATTCCGTTGCCTTCCTCGGCCGAGATCAGCTTGTGTTCGTTGCCGACGCCGAAGGTCGTGGACGCGATCGGAATCGACGCATTCATGCCGGCCGCCGCGTACTGGCGGTAGAACGAGACATGAGCGCCGCCGACCAGGGCCGACATGACCATGTCCGGCTGGGCCTGCTGGATCTTCTTGATGGTCGGTCCGAAATTGGTGACGTCCAGCGGGAAGAACTCGGTCGCAACTGGATCGCCGCCATTGTCCCGGACGTATTTCTGCACCCATTGCGCGGTGATCTGTCCGTAGTTGTAGTCGGCCGCGATGATGTAGACCTTCTTGCCCCACTTGTTCATCGTGTAGGGAACCAGTTTCTCGACCGTCTGTGCCGGTGTCGAGCCGGTGCAGAAATTGTTGATGTCGCAGACACCGCCCTCGTACAGGACGTTGTAGAAGTACAGCACCTGGAACCGGCTGAAGGTCGGCCTGATCGCCTCGCGGCTTGCGGAGGTAATGCCGGCGTGGACCACGTCGGCCCTGTCGCCTGCCGCGGCCTGGGTGGCGAACTGGGTGTAGAGCTGGATGCTCGACTGCGGATCATAGACCTTCAGGTCGATCGGCCGTCCGAGCAGGCCGCCGGCGTCGTTGATTTCGTCCACCGCCATCCGCGTTGTCTCGACCATCGGCTTGCCGTAGATGTCGAGGCCGTTCGACTGATCGAGTATCGATACGAACTTGATCCCGTCGGCCGCCATGGCCCGGCCGATGATGGCCGGACTGGCGAGCGCGGCGGCCGAGGCCGAGGCAAGGAACTGTCTGCGTTTGAGTTGCATGGCGCATCCCCTCCGTTACTGATTGCGTGGCGGGCCGCTGCCCGTCATTTCTCCGGTTCGTCGGTGGTGTCGGTGTCGTCTTCCAGGCCACGGGTGATGCCGCTCACACCGTCGCCGATGTTGACACCGACCTCTTCGCCGAGGCGCTTCACCGCCGGCAGTTGCAGGGCGAGATTGAGCACGCCGTCCACGACGTCGTTGACACCGGACCTGCCCTCCGGCGATCCGCCGCCGCCGCCGCCCATCCCGGTAATGTGATTGACGCGGATCGACTCGATCTTCTCGGTCGGCTTCATCACCCGCTCGACCACGCCGGGCAGGGCCTCGATGCGTGCGCGGTTCAGCTTGTATCGCAGCAATTCGTCACTTTGCGCGTTCTCGGAATCGACCAGGGCCGCCGTGCCTTCGGCCCTGGCGATCATTTCCTCCTTTTCGGCCCTGGCGCGTTCCAGCATCGCCCTGGCCTCGGCCTCGGCCATTGCAACGACGGTGCCCGTTTCCGACCGGACCCTCGTGTCGTCCACTTCGGCCTGTTCCTCGGCCCGGATCACCGCCAGGCGCCGGTCGCGCATTGCCACCGCGGTTTCACGGGCGGTGTGGACGTCTTCCTCGGCCGTGGCTTCCTCGGCCTTCGCGGCCTGGGCTTCCGCCTGGGCCCGGGCTTCCTCGATCTGCTTTGCGGCGAGCTTCACCGCGTTGTCGACCCGTTTCGTCGCGACGTTGAGTTCGCTGTCCAGCTGCTGCTGTCGCACCGTGCGGTCGCGCGCGATTTCAGCCATGCGGACCTCGCGCTCGCGTTCGAGCCGGGCGGTATCGCGACGCTGCTCGCTGGCGGCCTGCTCCTCGGCGACGACTGCCTGGCTGCGCGCCTGGGCGGTCTCGATCTCCCGGTGCTGGTCGATCGTCGCCTTTTCCTCTTCCTGGCTGAGCAGGAGCTTGCGCTTGGTCGCGTCGAGTTCGCTCTGGCGAACGGAAACCTCGGCATCCGCCTCGATCGCGGCACGCTCCTTCCTGTTGACCGCGATGATTTCCGACAGCCGCCGCATGCCCAGCGCGTT
The DNA here is from genome assembly GCA_022822665.1 of Alphaproteobacteria bacterium. Lineage (GTDB taxonomy): Bacteria > Pseudomonadota > Alphaproteobacteria > Thalassobaculales > Thalassobaculaceae > Bin52. The sequence goes on from JAJEAR010000055.1 coordinate 32,587, forward strand.
GAACGCGTTGTTCTCGTCCAGCGCGTGGAACGGGGTCTGGTCCAGGCGGGTCAGCGAGACCGATTCCAGCAGCAGTCCGTTCTGCGCCAGGTTGGATGCCAGGATTTCGCTGACCTCGGCGCTGAACCGGGCCCGGTTGTCCTGGAGTTCATCCATGGTGTAGCCGGCCGCGACCGAGAGCATGGCGTCGACCAGCTTGCCCTCGAGCGTATCGGCAAGATCGGAAGCCCGGAAGGTCTTGCCGGCCAGCGCCTGGGCCGCCGTCGCCACACCGTCCCTGGTGGCCTCGACACGGACATAGAACTCTGCGCCGATATCGACCCGCAGGCGATCGGAGGTGATCATCGACTTCGGACCCAGGCGCTCGATCTCGAGCTTGGAGGTCCGCATGTTGATTTCCGACACCTTGTGCAGGAAAGGCAGCGCCAGGCAGCCCCCATCGAGAATGACCCGCTGCCCGCCGGCACCGGTCCGGATCAGCGCCACCTCCCGCGTTGCCTTGCGGAAGTACCGGTTGAGAAACAGGATGACCAGCACGGCGACGATCAGGACGACGACGATGGTGACAAACCATGTCATGACGCGGACCTCCTGGCGGGACGGTCCGGCCAACGCAGCGCCTGACCGCTGAACATGAGGGTTGCGATGGATGCCCGGTTCCGGATTTCACGGATACAGGCGACCATCGTTCGACCATGGGACGCATCATGGCGTGCGTCAAGGACAACCGGCCCGTACCGGGACGGTGGCGGCAGCCATGTTCCGCCGCAGGCGTACCCGATGTCGCGCCCCTCATCCGGGGCGCGGGCGGTTCCCGGGGACGGCGCCGGTCAGGTGCTGGTCCGGGCCATCGCGGGGCATTCCCGCGGTCCGCTTCAGGCACGCCGGCGCGGTCGATGAACCCGACCGGCTGCAGGCCGCCAGGGGAGCGGCCGGCTCTTCCTGGCCTGAGAGATCGCCGGCCCGTCCTGCATCCTTGTCGGAGCCGCACCAGCCCCGCGGTCAGCCGCTCGACGCTTTCCGGTACACCGGATGTCTCTCGCCCATGGTGGACAAAAAACCTTTGTTAATACCGGTTTTATGATCATCAACGAGAACCCGGATGCGCATTGCTGAAGCCATCAAGACGCTCGTGGACTGGGACCGACGCGGGCGAGCCGTGTTCACCTTCTCCGATTTGCGAGTGATGTTCCCGGACGATTCCGCGAAGGCCCTCTCGGAAAGCCTCGCCCGCCTGACGCGGGCCGGCCTGCTCGAGCGGGTCGGCAAGGGCCTCTACTTCTACCCCTTGTCGCGGCGCAGCCACGGGTCCCTGCTCGAGGAGATAGCCGCTGCGATGCGCGCCGGCGAATACAACTACACCAGCCTGGAATGCGCCCTCTCGGAGTGGGGCGTCATTTCCCAGGTCCCCATGCAGTACCTGACCGTGATGACGACAGGGCGCAAGGGCGTGTTCAGGACCCCCTACGGCACCATCGAGTTTACCCACACAAAGCGCTCCGCCGCTGACATTGTCCGAAACACGGTCCTCGCGGACCCGCCGCGCCTTCGACGGGCCACGGCACCGGCCGCATACCGCGATCTGAAGCGCGTCGGCCGCAACCTGCACCTCGTCGATATCGAGGAACTGCGGGAATACCTGGACATGCAGGATCCCGATGTCGCCCGGCAGTTCCAGCGCGAAGCCAGGTACCTGGAGACATTGGAGCCTTCCTGGGCATCGCAGGACGTTTCGCCATGAATGACCGGTTTTCGTTCAGGAACCTGGCCGACAGTCGTGCACCCGGGATCCTGCGGGGATAGATCGCCGGGCTTGCGCCGACGCTGATGCCGGCCGCCCCGCGTCAGGAACCGCCGTCTTTCTCGCCACCCACGGGCGCCTGCCGTTCCAGGTCGTCACGGACCCTGGCCTGCCCCTCCTCAAGGATGCCGCGAACCTGTTCCGCCTCGGGTCCGGAGACAAGCCCGATGCTCTGCAGCGCCAGCCCGAAGGCCTCGGCGGCCTCTTCGAGCTGCCCCTGGCGGTGATGGAGATCGGCCAGGTTGCCGAGAGTGCGGGCAACGTTGATGTCGTCGGGTCCCAGCAGAGCCGTCCACAGCCCGATCACGCGGACGTAGAGCTGCTCGGCTGCCACGAGATGACCGTTGGTCTCCAGCACGATCGCGAGGTTGTTGAGCACGGCTGTCCGTTCCTCGCTCTCCGGTTCCGTTTTTTCCACCGCGCGTTCAAGCAGTTCCTGCGCCTGGTAGGGACGGCGGGCCTCGTAGGCATAGGCTGCCGCCTCGACCAGGCCCCGCCAGTCCTCTTCGGTTTCCGCGCCCTCCCGGGTTCCCGTTTCCCGGTCGTCGGCGTTCGCGGCACCGAACGCCAGGAGACCGATCACCGCCAGCAGGAGCAGGGAGTACAGAAACCCGCCGCGGCGGGGGTGTGCCTGAAGGATCGGGATCGTGATCACGGCCGTTTCCTCTCGCTGTCCGCAACCCGCCCGGCTACTGTCCGGCGGTCCGCGCTCCAAGCCGGTCGGGGCCGTAGAACCGTGCGAGGTAGTCGAGGATCAGGATTTCCTCGTCCGGTTCGAGTTCCGGCATTTCCTGTTCCTCGACCATGTAGTCGATGACCTCGGACCAGACGTCCCGCGCAAGGCCCTGCTGGGTCACCAGTCGCAGCGAATGGCAGGAACCGCACAGCGCCTCGACATCGTCCCGTCCGGCTCCCGCGGGCAGCACCTCGTCTTCGGCCGCTGCCGTGCCGGACCAGGTGAGCAGGGCTGCACCCAGTGCCAGCACCGGCAGGTTGCACCGCGCGATCACGTCACCCGGACCGAGATCCTGTGCATCGCGTTGTTGAGGTAGCCTTTCGGATTCCACGCGATGGCGAAGGGTTGGCTGCGTCCCTCGGTATCGGTCGCACGGGCCCAGACCTCGTAGTAGCCGTGCTGTGGAAATGTGACCGTCGCCGACCATCTCTGCCACGCGTAGGGGTTGACCGGTGCCGCAAGCTCGGCCTGCTGCCAGGTCGCTCCGAAGTCGATCGACACGTCGACCCGGGCCACCTCGTGGTCCCCGGCCCAGCCGTGACCGGCAACCTCGAGCGAGCGTCCCGCGATCTCCATACCGGTCTCGGGCGTGGTGATCAACGACTTGACCGGCATGGAATGGATGATCTGCATGGCGCTCTTCGGCACCTTCTCGCCGGGTGCCACCGGGTAGTCCGGAACCCGGTAGGAACTTCCCGTCATCTTGGCGCCGTCGTGGACCACGTCACGAAGCCAGATGCGCTTCAGCCACTTCTGTGAACACGATCCCGGCCAGCCCGGTATGACCAGTCGCAACGGCGCGCCGTTCATCGCATGCAGCGGGCCACCGTTCATGCCGAACGCGATCAGGTTGTTCGGGTCCATCGCCTTTTCGATCGGCACACCACGCGAAATCGGCAGCTTGTCGGACCCCGACAGGTGGGTGTCCGCCCCCTCGTGGGCGGTGTAGACCACGCCGTTTCCCAGTCCCGCGGCTTCCAGCACGTCGCGCAGTCGCACACCGGTCCACTCCGCACAGCCGACGGCGCCCAGGGTCCACTGGTTGCCGCGCGCGGGCGGATCGAAGAAGGCGCGTCCATTGCCGCCGCACTCGATGGTGAGCCGGCGGGTGACGACCTCGAACCGGGAACGGAGATCCTCGATCGAGAGCGTGAGCGGCGTGTTGACCAGGCCATCGACGGTGAGTGACCAGGTGGCCGCGTCCATGTCGTCGGGCAGCAGGCCGTTGTTGCGGATGAAGTGACGCGAGGTCGGCGTGACCTCGTCGTCCAGCAGGTGCGGTGGTGTCTCCGCGTTCACCGGCCGGTCGTTCAGGATCGTCAGGCCGTCCTTGCCGGCGATGGCGGTCGGGCTGGCGGCGAGGGCCTCGGGAATGAAACCCGACGGCATCGACCGGTGAAACGGGATGGCGGCTCCGACCAGCGCTCCCATGGTTGCAAGACCGGCGCCCTTCAGGAAACCACGTCGATCACCGTGGCTCCTGCGCCCGAACACCAGCCAGTCGGCACGCTCCGGATCCCTGGCATAGAGATCGAACAGGCCGGCCTCACGGTTCCTGTCTCTGGTTGTCATGACTGACCTCCCGTGCAGTTCTTCACCGCAACGGTAGATCAGACCCGCCGGAACACACAAGAAGCCGGCGGCGCCCGGGGGCGGGAAGTTCAGCGGGCCATCGGCAATCAGCGCCGCCGTGTTACCGGCGGCGCACCGGGCGGGCCTTCAGGCGGCCTCGGCTTCGATCGTCGGTCCTTCGCCGGCGACGGTGGTCCTGCGCATGTCGCGAACCTCGCCAGTGTCGCGGAACCGCCGCACGCGGTGCATGCACTGCCGGTTGTCCCACATCACCAGGTCGCCGACCCGCCACTCGTGCACGTAGCGGAACTCCGGCTGGGTGGCGTGCTCGATAAGGTCGCGGATGAAGTCACGGGCCTCGGGCACCGGCCAGCCGACGATGGTGCCGATATGGGACGACAGGTAGATCGACTTGCGCCCGGTGAGCCGGTTGGTCCGGACCAGCGCATGGCGCACGGGCTCGAAGGTTGCGCGCTCCTCCTCGCTGAAGTCCGCGAACCCCATCACGCCGCGCGAGAAGATCAGCGAATGCTCGGTCACCAGGTCCGCGATCTCATCGCGGGTTTCCTGGTCCAGCGCCTCGTAGGCGGCGGGCATGAAGGCGTACTCGGTGTTCCCGCCGGTACTGGGTTTCGACCGGCACGACAGGATCGAGAACTTGGACGGTGTGGAGCGGAACGAACTGTCGGAGTGCCAGAGCCGGTTGCCGAGGTTGAACATGCGTCGGCGGTCGTTGCGATCGAGCATCTGTCCGTGCTTGTCCAGGTTGCTCACGTCCGCCATCTCGAGCCGCAACCGGCGCTGTTCGGGCTTGACCACGTTCGACCCGATCGCAAGCTCGAGTTCTCCGAAGTTGCGGGTAAACGCCACCTGCTGGTCGTCGGACAGGTCCTGGTCGTGGAAGATCAGGACGCCCAGCCGGTCCATGGCCTCGTGGATCTCCCGGGCCTGTTCGGGGTCAAGCGGCCGGCGCAGGTCGAGGCCAGAGACCTCACCGACAAAATGCGGGTGGACTTGCCTGATGGTGATCGACATTGCTTCCTCCGTGGCGGCCGTTCCTCAGATCACGCCCTCGTTGCGCAGGCGCGCGATCTCGTCTGCCGTGACCCCGCACAGCTCGGTCAGCAGCGTGTCGGTGTGTTCTCCCAGCACCGGCGGCCGGACCACCGACGCCGCCGAATCCGACAGCTTGATCGGGCATCCGACAGTCATGTAGCCCCCGCGGTCCGGATAGTCGAGGTCGACGATCATCTCGCGTTCCCGCAGGTGCGGGTCATCGAAGATCTCGCCGGTATCCTGGCAGGCCCCGGACGGGACTCCCGCCTCGCCCAGCAATCGCATGGCTTCGTGCTTGGTATGCTGCCGGGTCCAGCCCTCGATGATCGCATTCAGGCTCTCGCGGTTCTCCCACCGGGCGTCGAAGGTGGCATAGCGTTCATCGTCGATGATGTCGGGCCGTCCGATCACTGTCGCGAAGGCGCGCCACATCTGTTGCTGCGCAAAGATGAAGATGTAGTCGTTGGGCCCGCCCGGGGCGCAGGGATAGGTCGAGCCCGGAACCGTGCGCCCGAGCTGGTTGCCGGTGCGGGGCTGGACGCCGCCAAGCCTCTGGTGGTCACGAAGGCTGATCCGCATGATGTTCACGACGCTGTCCTGCATCGAGACCTCGACCTGCTGACCGGTGCCGGTGCGGTGGCGCTGCTGCAGCGCCGCGAGGATGCCGATCGCAAGGTGCATTCCGGTTCCGGAATCCCCGATGCCGGGCCACACGAAAGTCGGCGGGTTTTCCGGGAACCCGGTGGTACACATCGCTCCGCCCATGGCCTGGGCTATCGGCTCGAAACTCTTGAAGTCGCTGTAGGGCCCCCAGGTTCCGAAGCCCTTGATGGTTGCGTAGATCAGCCGCTCGTTGATCCCGCGCAGCGCCTCGTACCCGAAGCCGAGCCGGTCGAGCGCGCCGGGAGAGAAGTTCTCGACCAGGACATCGGCGCTGGCGATCACCTGGCGGAACAGCGCCTTGCCTTCCTCGTGCTTGAGGTTCAGCGTCAGGCTGCGTTTGTTGGCGTTCAGCACCAGGAAGAACAGGCTGTCGCTGTCGGACTTTTCGCGCATGTGGATGCGGGCCACGTCACCCTTGCCGGGTTCCTCGAGCTTGATCACCTCGGCGCCGAGCCAGGCCAGGACCTGGGTACAGGCCGGACCGGCCTGGTTGTGGGTCATGTCGATGATGCGGATGCCTTCGAGTGCGGCGCCCATGCGCGTTCTCCGGGTTGTGTTCAGTCCAGGTGCAGTTCGCCCAGGCCCTGCTGATCGGGCCGGATGAACTCGACGCTCGGATGTCCGGTTCGCCCGTATCCCCACCAGACCTTGAGGCCGAACATCGCCTTTTGCCGCGGCGATGCCTCTTCCAGGATCCGGCGGTCCAGTGCGACCGGGTAGTTGACCTGGGGCCGGTACTGCGGCCCGCAGAAGGTGAGCAGCATGGCAACCCGGGCTCCATTGGTCCGGTTGGCGCCGGTTCCGTGCCAGATCCGGCCGTCGGTCACCAGCGCGGTTCCCGCCGGTCCCTCCGCCGCCACGGTCTCGACGTCGCGGTCGCGGTCCGGATCCGGGTGCCGGCCGGCAAGATGGCTGCCGGGAACCACCCGGGTCCCGCCGTTGGCATCGGTGAAGTCGTTCATCATGAAGATGACGTTGCTGCAGGCCGCCGGCGCCAGCATGTCCGAGGTATCCGGCCGGTCCGGGTCGTTGTCGAACCGCGTCCGGGTCATCGAGCCGACGGGAAGCGGCCGGCGTCCCGGCCGGGTCGGTTCCGGCGCCCACCACTGGTCGGTGTGCAGGTTCATCGGCAGTCCGCCGGGCTTTGCGATGTTGGAGCTGAAGGAAGAGAGCTGGTACTCCTCGCCGAGTACGTGTTCGACCAGGTCGTGCATGGCATCGATTTCGAGGACATCGAGAAACGCGGCCCCCTTGTTGGGAAGCAACCACACCCGCTGGTTGACACCCCCGTGCTCCGCCGTGAAGGCCGCGGGACGGATCCGGCCGTGTTCGTCGCGAAACTGGCCCCACTGCTGGGTCGGTCCGCCGTCCTCGAACGCGTGGCCTCGGGCGAGCTCGGCGGCGGCCTGCTCAAGCAGCCGCTCGCGCACGACCGAAAACAGCGGTTCCTCAAGCAGGCCCTCATGCAGCCCGTAGCCCCAGCGGTCGATGTCGGCGCGGACCCGGTCCAGATCCCGGGTCGGGCGCGGCAGGTCACGCTGCATGGTGGAAACTCCCGTCTGCTGATGGAACTGTAGCCGCAGCGCAGCATCGCGCACACTGGGTCCATGCCGCAACCCGTCGCGGACCGCAATCAGGGAGCGGGAGCCCGGGCCTTCCAGGTTCCCGCCGGCATTTCGACCGGCAGCCTGCGCCGCCCGGGCGAAACCCCGCAGGAGTGCGCCCCGACGCATTCGATCCGGTGGTCCCGGTCGATGATCTTGCCGTGGATCGAGACCCCGGACAGGTCGCGGCGCAGCCGCCGTTCGATAGCGGGACAAAGGGCACGTCCTGTTGTACGGCGTCGTGCCGGGCCTCGTCCTGTGTCGTGGTGGGGTCGGGCCGGCACGCCCGGCTCTCGTCGAGCGTCGCTGTCGGGTGGCCTTGCCGGTCGGAGAGAACGCAGTCGGTTTGCGTGCTGTCGGGCAGCGCCTGCTCGAAAGGGACACCCGCACCCTTTGCTGAGGTTCCAGCCCGCATCATCAGGCAGCCTGTCGATCACGACGCACGCGGGTGTATATGCCGTACGGACTATACAGCCGTCCAGGGATCCACGACTTCGACCTCGATGTCCTCGAAGTCCCGGACGTTGCGGGTGAACACGGACATGTTGCGCGAGCGGGCAATCGCCGCGATCTGGCAGTCCGCTGGCGGAACAATTCGGCCAGCGGAACGGCGTGCCGCCGCGATGTCCCCATACTCCCGGGCGGCGGCGCTGTCGAACGGGAGAATCCGGTCCGTGAAATCCTCTTGCAGGATTGACTCGATGGCGGAGGCAAGTGCGGTCTGCCGCTTGCCGGCCGGCAGAATGGCAACGCCGTAGCGAAGCTCTGCCTCGCCGATGGCGGAGAAGTACAGATCCGTCGCCAGCCGGTCCGCGACCCACGCCTCGACCACGGGCTCGGGGGACGGGCGCAGGAACTCGGATACCACGTTCGTGTCCAGCAGGAACATCGCTGCCGCCTCAATCGAATGTCGGCGGCTCGCGCCCGGGCTCACGCGGGGGTAACTCCAGGTCCACGCCGCCAAGAGGCGCGATCCGGGCGCGAATCGCGCTTGCGAAGTTCCGGGGGGACTTCCTGCGCCCGACGGCGTCACGCAGGATGAGCCGCACTTCCTCTTCCATGGACCGTCCGTTCTCCGCCGCGCGTACCCGAAGGCGGGTCTTCACGTCGTCGTCGAGGTTGCGGATCGTGATGCTCGCCATGAATCTGCCTTCCGTTCCGGCCAAGGCTCAATTCTACGCGTGATTGCGGTGCAATCAATGCGTCGCGGTCCCGTACGCCGATGGCCCCGCCAGTGATCGGGCCCTCTGGCAGGTCCGCCGTCCGCCGATCCCTGTCGGTTCACCGCGTCGGCCTTCGCTGGTACCGATTGTGTGACGACTGTTCGTATCGGGGACTGCACCGATAACACCGGAGCGCCGCCACGCCGGATCCTCCAGGAGTGTCAGGAAATCGTACAAACAGGGATCTTCTTCGACGCTCAGCGACTGGAGCGGCACTTGCCGGATCACAGGGGCTGGAACCGGGAACATAATCGGTTTCGGCAGGAAACTCCCCGGCGGTATGCTGACGATCCATTGGTAAACCTGTACGGAGACCAGACGGATGAAGATGAAAGCCGCCATCTTGCGTGAGACCGGAGCTTCGCGACCCTATGCCGTCTCGCAACCCGTGCGTATCGAGCAGATCGACCTGGACGCGCCGCGCGAGGGCGAACTGCTGGTGAAGATCGCCGGCGCCGGTCTGTGTCATTCCGACCTTTCGGTCATCAACGGCAACCGGGCCCGACCGATGCCGCTGCTTCTGGGACATGAGGGGTCGGGCGAGGTGGTCGAGGTCGGTGTCGGCGTTCGCGACATCCGTCCGGGCGATCCGGTGGTCTTCCAGTTCTCCGCGTCCTGTGGACGCTGCGCCAACTGCCTCGGCGGTCGGCCCCAGCTCTGCGATACGCACAACGAGGCGCGGGCGAAGGGGCACCTGATGGCCGGGGGCAGCCGGCTGCGCGATGCCGAGGGGCAGGAGGTCGCCCACCAGTCCGGCGTGTCCTGCTTTGCCGAGTACGCGGTGCTCGACCGGGGAAGCGTGGTCCGGGTCGACGATGACGTCTCGCTTGCCGAGGCCGCGATTTTCGGATGCGCGGTCATGACCGGGGTGGGCGCGGTGCTGAATACCGCGCGCATTCGTGCCGGCGACAGCGTTGCCTGTGTCGGGCTCGGCGGGGTGGGGATGAACGGTCTGCTCGGAGCGAGGCTCGCCGGGGCGGAGACCATCATCGCCGTCGATGTCAATGCGGACCGCCTCGGGCTTGCCCGCCAGCTCGGGGCAACCCACACGGTCGACGCGTCCGAGCCCGACCACGTGCAGCAGATCCTCGATCTCAGCAACGGCGGTGTCGACCACGCCTTCGAGTTTGCCGGCTCGGTCGCCGCGACCGAGACCTGCTACCGCTCGATCCGTCGCGGCGGCGAGGTGCTGATTGTCGGCCTTGCGCCGAACAGGAGCCTGTTCTCCTTCGATCCAAGCGAGATCGTGAACGCGGAGAAGTCGATCCGTGGCAGCTACATGGGAAGCTGCGTGCCCGTGCGCGACATCCCGCGCTACATCGAGCTCTACCGCCAGGGGCGGTTGCCGGTGGATCGCCTGATCGACCGCAGCATCGACTTCGACGGGATCAATGACGGTTTCGACCGGCTTTCCGACGGTCTCGCGATCCGTCAGATCCTCGAACCCCACATGGTCTGAACGCCGGGCCGGCGTTCAGTCGAACAGGGCGAGCACGAGCAGAACCGCCAGCAGCAGGATTATCCATGCGGGCTGCAGCCCGCCGTTCCGGCCACCCCCCATCTCGCGCAGGGTTTCGGGATGCAGGCGCATGCCGCCCGTGCTCAGATCGCGGATTACCTGTTCCGCCTGGATCAGGTGAACCGGGATGCGGCGGGAGAAGTCCGTCGCGTACCCCGCTATCTGCCGGGCCTGGGCTCCGGGCGAGCGGGTGTCGCGCATCCAGGTCTCGATCAGCGGATGGGCAATCTCCCATATGTTGACCTGGTCGCTGAGGTGACGGCCAACCCCTTCCGCCACCACCATGGTCTTCTGCAGTATCAGCAGCTGCGGCTGCACCTCCATGTCGAACTGCCGGGTTACCTGCAGCATGTGACCGAGCAGCCGTGCAAGCGAGATCTCTCCCAGCGGACGGCCGAGTATCGGTTCGCAGATGGCCCGGCAGGCCTGGGCGAATGCGTCCACCGACTTGTGCCGCGGCAGGAAACCGGCGCGATGGTAGACCGATGCAACCTGTTGGTAATCGGACGAGAGCAGGGAACTCAGGACATCGGCAAGGATGTGGCGGGTGGGCAGGTCGAGCCGGCCCATGATCCCGAAATCCAGCGGCGCGATCCGTCCGTCATGGAGGATGAGCACGTTGCCGGGATGCATGTCGGCATGGAAGAAACCGTCGCGAAACACCTGCTGGAAGAAGATCACCGCGCTCTTGCGCACCACCTCGTCGGGGTCATGACCGGCGATGCGCACCACCTCGCGGTCGTCGGGCCTCGTCCCGTCAAGCCACTCGAGCGTGAACACGCGCCGCCTGGTGCGTTGCCAGTCGACATCGGGGACCTTGAAGTCGGGGTCGTCCGCGAAGTTGCGGGCGAGTTCGGACGCCGCCGCCGCCTCCAGGCGCAGGTCGAGTTCCAGGTTCACCGTCTCGGCAAACAGCTCGACCACTTCCACCGGCCGCAGCCAGCGGATCCACGGCAGGGAGCGTTCCATCAGTCGCGACACCCAGCGGAACAGTCCCAGGTCGCGGGCGAACCGGGCTTCGATCTGCGGACGGAGTATCTTGACGGCCACGTCCCGGCCGTCGGTTGTCACCGCCCGGTGTACCTGGGCGATCGACGCCGCCGCCACCGGGGTATCGTTGAAATGCACGAAGAAGTTGCCGACCGGTCCGCCGATCTCGCTTTCGAAGGTTGCGCGGGCCTCTTCGGCGGAAAACGGTTCGAGACTGTGCTGCAGGCGGGAAAGGTCGTGGGCCGTCTGCTCGCCGACCAGGTCCGGCCGGGTGGCGACTGACTGGCCGAGCTTGACGAAGCTCGGCCCGAGCGCGACCAGGGCAGCCGCCATCCTTTCGCCGGGGCGCAGGCTGTCCAGCGAGCGCTTGCGCAGCAGGCCCGCCAGGCGGATCAGCGTACTCGGGGCATGCGGGATGTGCTCGAGCGGTGTGAAGGCGCCGTGCCGCGCCAGCGTCCAGACAATGTGGAGCAGTCGCAGGATGTAGCGGGGAGTGCCGAGCATCTTCCCGCGCTAGAGGCGCCAGCCCGAATGCAGGGCGACGATCCCGCCCGACAGGCTTCGCCAGCAAACCCGGTCCAGTCCCGCGGACCGCATGCGCTCGGCCAGTGCTTCCTGGTCCGGGAACCGCCTGATGCTCTCGACCAGGTAGCGGTAGGCCTCCCTGTCACCGGTCACGCGGTGACCGATCTCGGGGATGATCCGCATCGAGTAGAGATCGTAGGGACGGCGCAGCACCTCCAGCACCGGCTGGCTGAATTCGAGGCAGAGAAAGCGCCCGCCGATGGCGAGCACCCTGCGGATCTCGCGGAGCACGGCGTCGATCCGGGTCGTGTTGCGCAACCCGAAGGCCATGGTGCAGACCTCGATCGACCGGTCCGCGAGCGGCAGCTGTTCGGCATCGCCGCACAGCCAGCGGATGCCGGGGGCACCGCGGGCGCGTCCGGCTTCCATCATCGAGGAGTTGATGTCGCAGACCAGCACCGGGCCGCCGCCACGGTCGTGGTAGCGCCGCGCAATGTCGCCGGTCCCGCCGGCAAGGTCGAGCAGCGGCTGTCCGGGTCGGGGAGCCAGCCAGTCGATCATCGCATCCTTCCACAGCCGGTGGACCCCGGCGCTCATGAGGTCGTTCATGAGATCGTAGCGTCCGGAAACCGAGTCGAACACCTTGCCCACGAGACGGGTCTTCTCGTCAACGGGCACGGTGCTGAACCCGAAGTCGGTGTGCTCCCGTCCGTCCTCCGGGGATGTGTCCGGCCGCCGGTGCGGAATGTCATCCGCCTTTCTGGCCATGTCGTTGCCTCCTGCGCCGGGGTCAGCCGCGCAGCATGTCGGTGACGGTCGAGACGATCATTTCCGCGGTCACCCGTACCTGGTCCTCGAGCGGCGGTGCGTAGGAAATCGGAATCCGGGGCGCCGCAAGCCTTCGGACCGGCCCTTTCAGCACGCCATGGCTGTGCTCGGCAACCGTCGCGCACACCTCCGCGCCGAAGCCGCCCACGGCGACACTCTCGTGGGTGACCAGCAGCCGGCCGGTCTTCTCGACCGACGCGAGCACGGTGTCGCGGTCCCAGGGCCACAGTGTCCGCAGGTCGATCACCTCGACCGAGATGCCCGACGCTGCCAGGGTTTCGGCTGCCGCCGCCGCCACGTGTACCTGGGCCGACCAGGAAACCAGGGTCAGGTCGCTTCCCTCCCGGTGCAGCCGGGCCGAGCCGAAGGGGATCAGCACCTCGCCTTCGGGCACCTCTCCCTCGAGGCCCCAGCTGTTCTTGTGCTCCAGGTAGACCACCGGGTCGTCGGAGCGGATCGCGGTCTTCAGCAGACCGAGGTTGTCGGCCGGCGTTGCCGGAACCGCGACCGCCAGTCCCGGAATGTGAGTATACCAGCTCTCGAGCGATTGGCTGTGCTGTGCTGCCGACGACCGCCACATTCCCATGGGCTCGCGGATCACCATCGGGACCCGTATCTGGCCTCCCAGCATGTACCGCGCCTTCGCCGCCTGGTTGACCAGCTCGTCGATGGCACACAGCGCGAAGTCGGCGAACCGCATCTCGACCACCGGCCGGGTCCCGGCCATGGCGGCGCCGACACAGGCCCCCATGATCGCGGATTCGGAGATCGGCGCATCGGAGATCCGTTCCGCGCCGAATTCCTCCTGCAGCCCCTGGTACTGGCCGAACACGCCGCCGCGCCCGAGGTCCTCCCCAACCGCCCAGACCAGCGGGTCGCGGCGCATCTCCTCGGCGAGCGCCTGCCTGCCGGCCGCGGCGTAGTTCATGACCGTCATCAGAACGCCCTCTCGCGGGGATCGCCAATGTCCTGGATGTCGCTGTACGCGAGTGCCCGGTCGGGCCATGGCGCGGCGCGCGCGGTCTCGTAGGCTTCGCTCATCTCGGTTGCCGCCGCGTCGCGGTGGCCGAGCAGCACCTCCTCTTCGACGCCGGCCTCGCGCAGCTGCGCGGCGCAACGTGCGATCGGATCGTTCTTCCACGCCTCGCGGACCTCGTCCTCGCTGCGATAGCGCGCCGGATCGGTCGAGGTGTGTCCGTGCAGCCGGTAGGTGTGGCACAGGATGAAACGGGGTCCGTTGCCCGAGCGGATGGAGGCGACCGCCGCCCGTGCCGTCTCGTCGACCGCCACCACATCGTTGCCGTCGACCTCGTCCGCCGGAATGCCGAGTGCGCGGATCCGCTCGGCGGCGCCGGGGCCCGCCGTCATCGCAGTGCTGCGGGTGGTCGAGGCGAAGCCGTTGCTCTCGCACACGAAGAGTGCAGGCAGGCCGAACACCGCTGCCCAGTTGGCTCCCTCGAGAAACGGACCCCGGTTGATCGCGCCATCGCCGAAGATGGTACACGCGATCCCGTCCGCGCGCCTGAGCCTGATGGCGTGGGCCGCACCGGCGGCGATGTTGATGTTGGCCGCCACCACGCCGTTGGCCCCGAGCATGCCGACACCCACGTCGGCGATGTGCATCGATCCGCCCTTGCCCTGGCAGATGCCGCCGTCACGTCCCAGCAGTTCCTTCATCATCGCGACCGCGTCGGCGCCCTTGGCCAGGGTGTGTCCGTGTCCGCGGTGGGTCGAGAGAAGGTAGTCGGAAGGCCGCAGGGCCCGGCAGATGCCGGACGCGATGGCCTCCTGTCCGATCGAGAGGTGGATGGCGCCGAGCACGAGTCCGTCCGTGGCGGCCCGCGCGGCCGATTCCTCGAAGGCACGGATCCGGTGCATCATCCTGTGGTGCTCGAGATACCGGGCGACATCGAGGTTCGAGACGTGTGAAGCCGGCACGCCGGGCTCCCGAAACCATTGGTCAACGACGCCGGGAGTGTATGGAGCGGGGATGCCGCGTGCAAGCGCCCGCCCCCCTTGTTCGCAGTGACTTCCCACGCTGATTCCGGCCGACGTGTACCCGAAATCCGCCATTGACGCGTTCCGAACGCCCGTTCGCGCACGGGTACTGTACCGACAGTATTTCTGACGATGCCCCCTCCCGGCTCGACGTGAGGGGATCCTGTCCCGGCTGGTGGTGCAGGAAGCTGACGTCCGTCGCAGTATCCAGCAGGTAGGGCCGGGGGACCGGACCGAGACCGGCACGGGCATCTGTCGCAATCTGGCCCCGGAACTGCTCGACAGCAACAGGGTCGGTCAGGCTTGCGCGACGATCGCCGGAATTCGACGCGCTCCGCCCCATCCTCGCCGCCGGTGCCGTTCGATGACAAATCGTTCGGGTCCTGATGCGGCCGGTCGTCAGCACTCCAATGGTGACGGAGGTGTTTACGGATCGGGGATGCTGGTCGGGCTCTCCCGGTCCCGGGGTGCCGGGCCGTCCACGACCCGCCGCATCCGGTCCCGGAACAACGCGATCGCGTCGACCAGTGCCGACCGATCGGCGAGTGCTGCCTCACCTGCGGCCTGCGCCGGGCCGCCTTCGTCTGACTTCGTCCTTACTTGTGCACAAATCCGGTCGGACCATGCAGTTCCCTGGTGGGCGGCCATCCGGGCCAGTTCGGCCTGCTGTCCGGCCATGTCATCGTCCCCCGTCTCGATTTCCGAGGCCCATAGATCGAGTGTCCCGAGCAGTCGCCGGACGGCGGCTTTCACATCCGATACGTCGGGAGGCCGGAACCGGTACATCTCCACATGATGCCGGCGGCTGGTGCCGTTCAGAGCTGCAATTCGTTCTGCCAATTCCGTTTCGTCGGGCCGCTGTGCACCGAATTCGGCGGCCAGATCGGCGACGTCATGGCTTCGGTCGGCAGGCAGGCCCCGGCGTTCGATCACCGCCTTGACCAGAAGCTCGGCCGCACCGGCGGTCGCCTGCACCAGACTGCTGCAGTGCGCGGCACTGTCCATCCAGGTTGCACTGTTCGCCACGTTTTCTATCGGCGTGATGGCCGCATCAATCTTCGCCACCGCCAGCCGCATCCTGTATGTCCAGTCTTCCGGATCCACGGTTGCCTCCGTCCCCATCTGCCGCGGATCGGGCCTGCGCCAGTCACCGGCGAGGACAGTCCCGTCCCGGCATATGGCGTATGGCAGAGTGCCGAGAACGCAGGCGCGGCGTTCGAGATCATCCTCTGACAGCGCCCAGGCATCGACGCGCGCCAGGGCATGAGGAAACCCCTGTCGCGGGAACACGGACGTCGCCAGGTCCGGGTGGCGCGGTTCGTCGCCCTTGAGCACGATGGCGACGTCCCAGTCACTGTCGAGGCCCTGCGTGCCGCGCGCCCGGCTGCCGAACAGCACCGCCGCTCTGGCCTGTGGCCACTGGTTCAGGGCCTCCCGGCACGCGGCGACCAGTTCCCGTTCGGTGATGACAACCGTCATGGGGCGCCTCGCGGCTGGAACCACTGTATGCAGCCAGTATAGCACGGATAGGGCAGTGTGCCGCGGCCCCCGGCTGCGGCACGCGAGTACGGTCCTCGCGGTCAAACGTGATCACCCCAGTGCGGCCCGGCGGTGGCGGCCGGCGGGTGGAGGTGACAGCCCGTCACGTACGACACGCCAGGGACCGTCGCCAAGCACCTTTCGGGGCACGCGGCAGCCGACACCGCGGACGTTGAAGATCCTGGAGGGACTGGCCGCGTTGTCACCGAATTGTTTGACGACGACGCGGACCAGCTTTCAGCTGCGAAGCGGCAGGTCAGTACCTTGAGCGGGCCCTTGGCCGGGCGGCCCGGCGCGTGAAGTGTCTCCAGGACGCGCCTTGCCTCGCGCTGAGCATCGCGACCCTGCCGGTCGTGACCTCGAACACCACGACGCCGACCAGCGAGGTTTCGACCAGTACCTTGAGGTCGGTTCGAGCGCGCCGCGCATCGCGGCAGGCGCGCGTGGTGGCAATCGCCGATGCGGCCTGGGCGCCGAACGGCACCAGGATCTCCTCATCGGCGTCGGTGAAGGCCCTGCTGTTCTCCTTGGCGACCAGGCGGAAATGGCCGACATGGGCACCTTGGTGGCGCATCGGCGCGCCCTGGAAGGCGCCGCTCGGCAACCGGTCGGGCGATAACACGGGCGTTCGCACATGATTCGGAAACTTCAGCAATGCGCAGCGGACCGTCGAGGTTACGGAAGTGCCGGAAAAGCCGCGGTCCGTCCGCCCATTCCTCTGTCGCCCGATGTGGTCCTCCGCGAAGCCCGAGGTCACGGTTGGAGCGAGAGAGCCCTTATCAGGGTCCGCATCCCGGGAATTGAAATGCTGTAGCCTGTTGGCTACAGGCGGTGTATGATCGAACTTCGCAGGACCGAAACCTACACCAAGTGGCTGGACAGCCTGACCTGAATGCAGCGGCGAATATTCTGGCCTCGGGGACTGGGGCTGCTGCGCGGGGAGGCGGCGGGGGTGCCCGTCCATCGCCGGGACATCGAGACAGCGTTGCGCCTGGCACGAGGTTTGTAGGTGAAGACCATGACCAAGACCGTGACTTCGCGCTATGACGTTGCCGAGCACCTTCGCACGCCGGAGGAGATGGCTGCCTATCTGGAAGCTTCGATCGAGGAGGCTGACGGCGACACGGCATTCATTGCCAAGGCGCTGGGCGACATCGCGCGCGCCAAGGGAATGTCACGGGTCGCACGCGATACCGGACTGTCGCGAGAAAGTCTGTACAAGGCCTTGTCGGGAGAGCGCAATCCGACCTGGGACACGGTTCTGCGGGTTGTCGGTGCTCTGGGGCTGAAGCTACGCGTGGAAGCGGTGCTCGATTCGGACGCGGATGCACAAGACGCATCGGTACGTCGTTGAGAGCGTGGTCCGGTTTGGACGTCACCGGCAGCAGGAAGACTTCTGGTGCCGCCAGGCGGCCACTGAACGAAGGCCGGAGCAAGAACTCCGGTAACGCGCCAGGAATCGCTCCGCGAATGGCTACATGTCGGGGCGTGTGCGTGCTTCGGTTCGGAGTCGGGCCCGTCCCCCGGATCCTTGTTGAGGGTGTGGTCCCTGCACACGGGGCCGGTGGCGGGACTGTTCTCCAAGGACTCGCGCAGGGTGGGAACGACGGCGGGGTCGTTGCTGTCGGCGACCCGGTCGATGGTCATCCAGGCGATACGCCGTGCTTCCGACCGAACCTTGGCATGATGTCGGGCCTGGCTGCGGCATCCCTACCGGGACCGCGCATTTGGGCCGCGATCGCCGCGGTCCGGTGCCGGAACGGCGCCGGGCAGGTCTCGGATGCAATCCGTTGCGTAGGGCACGCCGGGAGACGTTGCCATCCGCCTTCGGTGGGCAGGTCCTGTCGGGGTATGGTCGGGTGGTCGTCCGCAGGGCAGGGGGAGGTCATGCCGGAACTTCCGGAAGTGGAAACGGTTCGCCTCGGCCTGGTCCCGGTACTGGAGGGCCGGAGGCTGGTGCGGGTCGAGCAGTTCCGCGCCGACCTGCGCTGGCCGATACCGCGCGGGTTCTGCCAACGGCTCGAGGGACGGCGGGTGACCGGGCTGCGGCGCCGCGCCAAGTACCTGATCTGGGACTTCGACGACGGTACGGTGCTGCTCATGCATCTCGGCATGTCGGGGCGCCTGGTCATCTCGGACCACAGACCGGAACTGGAGGCTCACGATCACCTCGTCTTCACCACCGGGGACGGGTGCGTGATCCGGTTCCACGATGCGCGCCGATTCGGCATGGTCGACCTCGCTCGCTCCGAGACCCTGGAGACGCATCGCCTTCTGGCCAGTCTCGGTCCGGAACCGCTCGGCAACGGGTTCAGCGCTCCGGTGCTGCACCGGCAGTTGGCCGGGCGGCGCACGCCGGTCAAGTCGGCGCTGCTCGACCAGAAGGTGGTGGCAGGTCTCGGCAACATCTACGTCTGCGAGGCGCTGCACATGGCCGGGCTGTCACCGTTTCGCCCTGCCGCCAGCCTCGGGTCCGGCGACGTCGAGCGGCTGGTCGGCGCTGTGCGCGAGGTGCTGGAGGCGGCAATCCGGGCAGGGGGCTCGAGCCTGCGCGACCATGTCGCGCCGGATGGTGAACTGGGGTACTTCCAGCACAGCTTCCGGGTCTACGGGCGCGAGGGCGAACCGTGTCCGGGCTGCGCGTGCGACGGCGTGGTCGAACGCGCGGTGCAGTCCGGCCGGTCAAGCTTCCACTGTCCGCGATGCCAGGTCTGAGGCGGGTCGCACGCGGCCTGGTCTTCTTCTATAGTCGCGCCGCGCGGGCGAGCGCGGGGCAGGCTGCGGAGATCGGGACATGGCATTCGAGAACATCATCGTGGAACGCGACGACGCGGTGGGCATCATCACCCTGAACCGGCCCGCGGCGCTCAACGCGCTCTCGAGCCCGCTCATGGGGGAGCTGATGCAGGCGCTGAGCGAACTCGAGGACGACGATGGCATCGGCTGCCTGGTGCTGACCGGAAACGAGCGGGCCTTCGCCGCCGGTGCCGACATCAAGGAGATGCAGACCAGGTCCTACATGGACGTCTATCTCGAGGACTTCGTCACCGCGACCTGGGAGCACATCGCGAAGATCCGCAAGCCCATCATCGCGGCAGTGTCCGGCTATGCCCTGGGCGGCGGCTGCGAGCTCGCAATGATGTGCGACTTCGTGATCGCGGCAACGAACGCGCGGTTCGGCCAGCCGGAAATCACCATCGGCACCATACCCGGGGCCGGCGGGACCCAGCGCCTGCCGCGGTTCATCGGCAAGGCCAAGGCGATGGATATGTGCCTCACCGGCCGGATGATGGATGTCGAGGAGGCCGAGCGGGTCGGGCTGGTCAGCCGCATCGTTCCGGACGACGAACTGCGTGACACCGCGATCGCGGTCGCGCGCCAGATCGCCGGGCTCTCGCGACCCTCGGTGATGATGGCCAAGGAATCGGTGAACCGGGCGTTCGAGACCACGCTTGCCGAAGGCGTGCGGTTCGAGCGCCGGCTGTTTCACTCGACCTTCGCCACCGAGGACCAGAAGGAGGGAATGGCGGCATTCGCCGAGAAGCGCCGCCCGGCGTTCAGGAACCGGTGAGGGCGAAATCGCATTGACGCCGGACCGGCGGCTGATCTATACAGCGGGCCTTCCGAACTTGGCGTGACGGTTCCGACTGAGATGGCGCATCACAAGTCTGCACAGAAGCGTATCCGGCGCAACGAGACCCGGAGACGCATCAACCATTCGCGGATCTCCAGGGTCAGGACCTTCGTCAGGAAGGTCGAGGCCGCGATCATGTCGGGCAACAGGGACGCGGCCCGGGAGGCCCTGCAGCTGGCGCAGCCGGAAATCCACCGGGGTGTGACCCGCGGCGTGATGCACCGCAATACGGCGGCGCGCAGGATCTCCAAGCTCGCCCGGCGCATCAACGCGATGCCGGTCTGAACCGGCACTTTCCCCGCGACATTTCGACACTGTGCGGGCCGCGCGTGAACCATCCGCGGGGCACCGGCCCCCGGCGCGGATGATCTCGTTGACGCTGCGCGCGTGTCCTGTCTACTCTTTCGCCTGTTGCGAGTGTGCCGACGAACGTGAGGTCAGGCCTGTGACCAGGTTGGACAACGCTATCGTGCGCCTTTATGCGGCGGTAAAGCGGATCGAGGAGGGCGGCGGCCTCGAGGGGTACCATGCCGCCCGCGAGGCCAGCCTGGAAGCCGAACTGTCCGAGGTGCGCGAACGCTACGCGCAGCTGGAAATGACGACCGACCGCATCGGTACCCGGCTCGATCAGACGATCGACCGGCTCAAGCTGATCCTGGATGCCTGACCGGTGGCGCAGGTCGAGGTCCAGGTCAATGGTCAGCCCTACCTGGTGGCATGCGAGGATGGTCAGGAAGCCCGTCTGGCGGAACTCGCCCAGGTGATCGATGCGGAAGTGCGCGACCTCGTGCGCCAGGTCGGACAGGTCGGGCAGGCCCGGTTGCTGCTCATGACCTGTCTGCAGGCGATGGACGAGCTGATCCGGCTGCGCGACGAAATGGACGCACGACGCACTGGTTCGACCGAAGATGCGATGGCCGACCAGCTCGAGCAGATGGCGCAACGGCTGGAAGCCATTGCGGGATCGGGCAATCAGACCTAAATAGGGCGACGAAACGGTCGCTGCGCGGTACGACCGGTCGGTTTGTCCCTGGGGCTATAGACAGACCCTCGGGAACTGCCTCTGCCGGGGCCGTGGCCCCGGTACTGCGGTGCCCACCTGCACAAGCAGGCCACAGAGGATAGTCGTGACCGACGGCCGATGCGGCACCGTTTCCCGCTTGATGTTCCCCAGGAGATGCGTGTGCATCCAGCACCCGACCGGGCCGAGACAGCGGGGCTGGCCGATGCGAAGCGTGCCCTGCGCCGGTCCGCCGCACGGGTGCGCGACAGGCTGCACCGGGAGGTCGCCGACGCCGGGGAGCTGATCGTCGCGCGGTTCCTTGCCCGCTGGTCACCTGCGCCCGGTACCGCGGTCTCCGCCTTCTGGCCGTTTCGCTCCGAACCAGACACCCGGCCGCTGATGCATGCGCTGGTTGCGGGCGGGGCCACGGTCCTGCTCCCGGTGGTGGCCGGAAGGGGCCGGCCGCTCGAATTCAGGGCCTGGCTGCCCGGAGACGTGCTGGAGACCGACGGATTCGGGGTGCGGGTTCCCGGTCCCGATGCCCTGGCCGGTATCCCGGACTGGCTGCTGGTCCCGTTGCTGGCGTGGGACGCGGATTGCTATCGCCTCGGATACGGAGGCGGCTTCTATGACGTCACGCTCGCGAGCCTGCGTGCTGCCCGCCACGTGCGGGCCATCGGGATCGCCTACGATGGCCAGAGGGTTGAGCGGGTCCCGCGCGGACCCCTGGACGAGCAGCTCGACGCCATCGTGACCGAACGCCGCATCATCACCCAGGGAGAACCGGCAGATGCGAGTCCTGTTTCTCGGTGACATCGTCGGACGAACCGGCCGGACCGCGGTCGTGCAGCGGCTGCCGGAGATCCGCGAGCGGCTCGCTCCGGACCTGGTGGTGGTCAACGGTGAGAACGCCGCCGCCGGTTTCGGAATTACCGAGGCGATCTGCAACCGGTTGTTCGAGGCCGGGGCCGACGTGCTGACCACCGGCAACCACGTCTGGGACCAGCGCGAGATCATTGCCCACATCGACCGGGAGCCGAGACTGCTCAGGCCGGTCAACTACCCGATCGGAACTCCCGGGCGTGGCGCCGGCCTGTTCGAGACAACGGACGGGCGGCGGGTGCTGGTCATCAACATCATGCTCCGGCTGTTCATGGACGCTCTCGACGATCCCTTTGCCGTGGTTGACCAGGTGCTCGAGGATTCGCCGCTCGGATCGGTGGCGGACTTCGTTCTGGTCGACATGCACGGCGAGGCGACCAGCGAGAAGATGGGATTTGCCCATCATCTTGACGGCAGGGTCTCAGCCGTGATCGGGACCCATACGCATGTGCCGACCGCGGATACCATGGTGCTCGCCACCGGGACCGCGTACCAGACCGACGCCGGGATGTGCGGCGACTATGATTCGGTGATCGGCATGGCCAAGCGGCACCCGGTCGAGCGGTTCGTGACCCGGATGCCGGGACCGCGCCTGGAACCCGCGGTCGGCGAGGCCACGATCTGCGGCGCCCTGGTTATCAGCGACGACAGGACCGGACTGGCGCGGAGCATCGAACCGTTGCGGACCGGGGGTGTGCTTGCCGAGACCTGGCCCGGCGGCTGAATGCCGTCGTCGGGCCGGCACGACAGGTGAGTGCGCACCCACAATATGGTATGGCTTCGTGAACACGGTGCGGCATCGGGATATGCACCTGTCCGGAACCGGGCGCCCGGGTTCGATCGTGCGGCGCGGGGCCGGGACGACCCACACGCGTGGTTCCGATGCCCGCAAGGGATCGGGACGGAAGCATGGCAGGTCATTCCCAGTTCAAGAACATCATGCACCGCAAGGGTGCGCAGGACCGCAAGCGGGCGAAGATCTTCGCGCGGCTGATTCGCGAACTCACGGTGGCGGCGCGCATCAGTCCGGACCCGGCCTCGAATCCGCGCCTGCGCTCGGCAATCGCCGCGGCGAGGGCGGCCAACATGCCGCGCGACAACATCGATCGGGTAATGAAGAGGGCAGCCGGCGACGGTGACGATGCCCACTACGAGGAGATCCGCTACGAGGGGTACGGTCCGGGCGGGGCCGCCATCATCGTCGACGCCATGACGGACAACCGCAACCGTACCGCTTCGGAGATCCGGGCCGCGTTCAGCAAGCACGGCGGCAACCTCGGCGAGACCAACAGCGTGAGCTACATGTTCGACCGGGTGGGCCAGGTCACGTACCCGCTCGGAAGCGCGAGTTCCGAAGAAATGTTCGAGGCGGCGCTGGAGGCCGGTGCACAGGATGTCGATTCCTCGGGCGAGATCCACGAGGTTACCTGCCGGCCGGAGGACTTCACCAGCGTGCGCGAGTACCTGGAGCAGCGATTCGGCGAACCGCAGGAGGCGGGTCTCGCGTGGAAGCCTCAGACATCGGTCGAGGTTTCCGAGGACAGGGCTCCGGCCCTGCTGCGGCTGCTTGACACCCTTGATGACAATGACGACGTCCAGGTCATCTCGGCCAACTTCAATATCTCCGACGAACTCCTCGCGCGGTTGACCGGCAACTAGACGGGAGACGGAAATGTCTGCTGCGGGCCGACGGTTGCTCGGGCTTGATCCCGGGCTCCAGCGCACCGGCTGGGGCGTCATCACGGTTTCCGGCAGCCGGCTTGGCCATGTCGCCAGCGGCATCGTCAGGTCGGACCGGTCCGGGACCATCGCCGAGCGGCTCGTGCAGCTGCACCGGGGACTGGTCGAGGTCATTGCCGCCCACGAGCCCGACGAGGCGGTGGTGGAGGAGAGTTTCGTCAATCGCAACCCCGATTCCACCCTGAAGCTGGGACTGGCGCGCGGCGCCGTCCTGCTGGCCCCCGGGCTTGCCGGCCTCGGGGTCACCGAGTACGCGCCCAACCGGGTCAAGAAGGCAGTGGTCGGTGTGGGCCATGCAGACAAGCGCCAGGTCCAGGTCATGGTCGGCCGGCTGCTGGCGGTTGCCTCGACCATCCCGTCGGATGCGGCGGACGCCCTTGCCGTTGCCATTTGTCACGCACACTACGCGGGAGCCGGCAACCGGGTTGACGGCGCGCCCGGCGACGGCATGAGCCGGGCCATCGCCGCGGCACTGGCGCGGGAGGTCCAGCGGCGATGATCGCGCGGCTGAGGGGGATCGTGGACAGCCACACCGACAATGGCGTGGTCATCGACGTCGGCGGCGTTGGCTATCTCGTGTTCTGCTCCGGCCGGACCCTGGCGCAGCTTCCCGCTCCCGGTGGCAGTGTTGCGCTGCATGTCGAAACCCATGTTCGCGAAGACCACATTCATCTCTACGGGTTCCAGCACGAGGCCGAGCGCCAGTGCTTCCGGCTCCTGCAGACCGTTCAGGGCGTCGGTTCGCGCGCGGCTCTCGCGCTGCTGTCGGGACTTGGCGCCGACGAGGTGATCGGCGCCATTGCGGCCGGTGACAGCAAGTCGCTGACACGGGCGGAAGGGATCGGGCCGCGCATCGCCGGCCGGATCGTGAACGAGCTGGCGGGGCGGGTATCCGCGTTCGGCGTGACCGGCGTTGCCGAGCCACCCGCAGGCGGTATCGCCGAGGAGGCGATCTCCGCCCTGGTCAATCTCGGCTGGAGCAGGTCGCAGGCGCACGGCGCGGTGGCGGCCGCGGCGCGCGCCAGCCCCGACCTGCCCCTTGAAGGGCTGATCACAGCCAGCCTGAAGGAGCTGTCCCCGTGACCGATCCATCCGACCGGCTGGTGCAGCCGGAGGAAACCGGCGGCGACATGTCGGACCGGACGCTCAGGCCAGCGAGACTCGAAGACTTCATCGGCCAGCAGAAGCTTCGCGACAACCTGGGTGAATTCGTCATGGCGGCGGCGGCGCGCGGCGAGGCGCTCGATCACGTTCTGTTCCACGGACCTCCGGGGCTCGGCAAGACCACGCTCGCCCAGATCGTGGCCCGCGAGCTCGAGGTCGGGTTTCGCATGACCTCCGGCCCGGCGATCGCCAAGGCCGGCGACCTGGCCGCGATTCTCACCAACCTCGAGCCGCGCGACGTGCTTTTCATTGACGAGATCCACCGGCTCAATCCCGCCATCGAGGAAACCCTCTATCCCGCGATGGAGGACTTCCAGCTTGACCTCGTGATTGGCGAGGGACCGGCCGCGCGGTCCCTGCGCATCGACCTGCCGCCGTTTACCCTGGTTGCGGCGACGACCCGGACCGGGCTGGTCACCGGGCCGTTGCGGGACCGATTCGGCATTCCACTGTGGCTCCAGTTCTATACCGTTGACGAACTGAAGCGGATCATCCTTCGCAACGCCGCCCTGTTGCGCATGCCCCTCACCGAAGAGGGTGCGGAGGAAATCGCCCGGCGCTCGCGCGGAACCCCGAGGGTCGCCGGACGCCTGCTGCGGCGGGTCCGCGACATCGCGTTCAACCGGTCGGCAGACCGGATCGGAGCGGAGATCGCCGATTCGGCGCTTACGAGGCTCGATATCGATCAAACCGGCCTCGATGCCATGGACCGGCGCTACCTCGGGTGCATTGGCCTGAACTACTCCGGCGGACCTGTCGGGGCGGACACCATTGCCGCTGCGCTGTCTGAGCAGCGCGACGTGATCGAGGAAGTCATCGAGCCATACCTGCTGCAACAGGGGCTGATCGGTCGCACCCCGCGGGGAAGGGTCCTGACCCGCGCCGGGTTCCGTTACCTCGGGCTGCCGGTGGCGGCGGGCCAGGCCGACCTGCTGTCGGGGCTTGGAGCGCCGGAGGAAGACCGTGACTGACGTGGCGGAGGCGGCGCCGGAGCACCGGTTCCGCCTTCGGGTCTATTTCGAGGACACCGATGCGCAGGGCGTCGTCTATCATGCGAACTATCTGAACTTTGCCGAGCGGGCGCGCACCGAGTTCCTGCGTTCGGTCGGTGTTTGCCAGGAGGCGCTTCGGTGCCGCGACGGGCTGGCATTTGCCGTGACACGCTGCACGATCGAGTATCGGGCGCCGGCCCGGCTTGACGACCTGCTCGAGGTCAGGACGGTGCTCGGTCGGGTCAGTGGCGCGCGGGTACACGCGGTCCAGTCCGTGCATGCCTGCAGGGACGGTGCCGTGCAGGAGCCGTGGCTTGTCCGGCTGGACGTGCGCCTTGCGTGCGTCAACCGGTCGGGGCGCCCGGTGCGGTTGCCCGGGCGGATGATCGACGCTTTTGCGGTGGGTGCGGCCGACCGGGGCCGCGGAGAGATGGAGGGCTGATGGGACAGGATCAAGTTGACAGCGTGTACCTGGGCGGGTCGGCGGACCTGGACCTGAGCCTGGTCGGCCTGTTCCTCGCTGCCGACCCGGTGGTCAAGGCGGTGATCCTGGGTCTGCTGTTCACCTCGGTGTGGACCTGGGCGATCATCATCAACAAGGTGATTCGCATGCGCCGGCTGCGCCGGCGCACCCGTGCCTTCGAGGACAGTTTCTGGTCCACCGGGACGCTCGAGGACCTGTACGACCGGGTCGGAGGGACGCTTACCGACCCGATGTCTGCGGTCTTCTCGGCCGCAATGCGGGAGTGGCGCCGGTCAGCCTCGCTCGGACTGATCGGCAAGAGCGAGCAGGTCCGTGCCAGCCTGCGCATGCGCATCGAGCAGATCATGACACTGACCATCAGCCGGGAAATGGAGGCGCTGGAGCGCAACATGACCTTCCTGGCCTCGGTCGGCGCCACCGCACCCTTCATCGGGCTGTTTGGTACGGTATGGGGGATCATGGGCTCCTTCCAGTCCATTGCCGCCACCAAGACCACGGCGCTCTCGGTGGTCGCACCCGGCATTGCCGAGGCACTGTTCGCCACCGCCCTGGGCCTCGTTGCCGCCATTCCTGCCGTCATCGCCTACAACAAGATCAGCCAGGACCTCGACCGCTACGCACAGCACCTGGAGCGGTTCTCCGGCGACTTCATCTCGATCCTGTCGCGGCAGCTCGACGAGGGAGCCTGACGCATGGCGTTCAAACCGGCGAAGGCAAACCGGAACGGCCGCAAGGGGTACCGGCCGATGAGCGAGATCAATGTCACGCCGTTCGTCGACGTGATGCTGGTGCTGCTGGTGGTGTTCATGGTCACGGCGCCGCTTCTGGTGCTGGGCATTCCGGTCCAGCTTCCCAAGGTGGTGAAGGAGTACGTGATTGCCGACGAGGAGCAGCCGCTCAACGTGGAGGTCGACGCGGACAAGCGGATCTACCTGAACAAGACCGAGATCACGCTCGCGGAACTCGCACCCAGGCTGCGCGCGATGAAGGAGACCAACGCCGATCTCAGGGTCCACCTGCGTGGCGACGCCCGGCTCAACTACGGGGCGGTGGTGGTGGTTGCGGGAGAGATTCGCAACGCCGGGATCCAGGTCATTGCGCTGCGGACCGAGATGGCGTTGCGGGAACGGGAGGTGGAGAGCTTCCCGGACAGGGTTGTTGACGGGGGAGCATCGGGCGATGCCGGGACCGTGCCGGCAGCTGGCGGCGGCTGACGTCCATGCGGGGCAGCCTGCTGGTCTCGGCGGTCATGCATGGGGCGCTCGTTGCCCTTGCATGGTTCGGCCTGCCGTACCTGCAGCCGGAGCCGCCGGAACTCGACGAGGTGATCTTCGTGCAGCTGAGCGACCTTGCGGAGGTCACGAACCTGCCGCCCGAGCCCGGGGAGGCCCCGCCGGACCCCCCGCGTCCCGAGCCGGAACCGCCCCCGGCTCCCGAACCTCCCGCACCGGAGCCTCCCGCACCCGAACCGCCGGCGCCTCCACCTCCGGCACCGGAGCCGCCGGCGCCGCCGCCTCCCGCACCGGAGCCTCCCGCGCCCGAACCGCCCGCCCCCCCGCCTCCTGCGCCCGAGCCGCCGGCACCCGAACAGTTGCCCGAGCCCAGGGTGCGGCCCGAACCCTCGCCCGCGCCGACGGCCGTGGTTGCTCCGGAACGCCCGCAACCGGTCTCGCCAAAGCCCAGGCTTCGGCCAAGGCCCAGGCGACTTGACCTGGAGAGCGTGCTGACCGACCTGAAGCGCGAGGAGGATCCACCCCGGGCGGAGAAGCGCCAGAGCCTTGCCAATGTGCTTGACCGGATCACAAAGCTCGGCACCGACCCGGACTTCGACCCGGCGAAGGCGATCACGCAGTCCGAGATCAGCAGGGTGCGGCAGCAGATCGCGGCCTGCTGGAATATCGGTGTCGCCGGTGCCGGTGCCGAGCAGGCCGAGACGCTGGCGGTGGAGGTCAGGATCGTCATGAACCCCGACCGGACGGTTCGGGATGCCACGGTCGTGAACGAGTCTCGCATGACAGGCGATACCGCCTTCAGGATCGCGGCGGAACGGGCGCTGCGCGCAATCCGGCACCCGGACTGCAGGGTGCTGCTCTTGCCCGACGACAAGTACGAGGTGTGGAAGACCTTCACCTTCAACTTCGACCCGAGGAAACTGGTACAATGATTCCCGGAGCAGATCGATGATGAAAGCGTGGAACCGGGGCGCGACCGCCCTTTGCCTGCTGATTGGCCTTGCCGTCACCTGTCTCGGGCCAGCGCCCGCGCTTGCCAGGGAAGACCTGCGGATCGACATCACTCAGGGCCGGTTCGATCCCATTCCGATTGCGGTACGCCCGTTTTACGGCACACAACCCGATACCGAGACGCTCGGCACCCGGGTCGCGGACGTGATCTCGGCAAACCTGCACCGCTCCGGCCTGTTCGATCCCATCGATCCCGCGGCCTTCATCGGACCTGTAACCGGTGTTCAGGTTCGCCCGCGGTTCGGCAACTGGGCCGCCCTGAAGGCGGAGGCGCTGGTCAAGGGCAGCATCACCCCGGAACCGGACGGCCGGCTGAAGTTCGAATACCGGCTCTGGGATGTCGCGCGCCGGGCCGATCTCGTGGCGTCGAGCTTTACCACCCCGGAGCGGAACTGGCGCCGGGTCGCCCACCTCATCAGCGACCAGATCTACGAAAGGGTGACCGGGGAGACCGGGTACTTCGATACCCGGATCGTCTACATTGCCGAAACCGGCCCCAGGGACCGCCGGGTCAAGCGGCTCGCTGTCATGGACCAGGACGGGGCGAACCACCGCTACCTGACGGACGGCAGGCACCTC
This sequence comes from Alphaproteobacteria bacterium, assembly GCA_022822665.1. Lineage (GTDB taxonomy): Bacteria > Pseudomonadota > Alphaproteobacteria > Thalassobaculales > Thalassobaculaceae > Bin52. The sequence continues at coordinate 61,362 of JAJEAR010000055.1, forward strand.
GTGCTCACGCCGCGGTTCTCACCGACGGCGCAGGAACTCGTCTACCTCGGTTACTACCAGCGCAACAGGCCGAGGGTGTACCTGTTCAACATCGTGACCGGGCAGCAGGCGGTGCTGGGCGACTTCCCGGGCATGACGCTTGCACCCCGCTTCGCCCCCGACGGAACAGGCGTCATCATGAGCATGGCCAAGGACGGGGCGACCAACATCTACACGCTGGACCTTGCCACCCGCGTGCAGCGGCGACTGACCGGTTCGGTGTCGGACATCAACGTCTCCCCGACCTACTCCCCGGACGGCGAACAGGTCGTGTTCGTCTCGGACCGGACCGGGACCAAGCAGCTCTACGTGATGCGGGCCGACGGCAGCAACATGGTGCGGATCAGCAGGGAGAGGGGACAGTACGACACCCCGGTCTGGTCACCGCGCGGGGATCTCATCGCCTTCACCAAGACCCGTCCACCCGTCCCGGGCAGCACCGACAGGTACTACATCGGAGTGATGCGGCCGGACGGCAGGGGCGAGAGACTGCTGGTTGGCGGGTATCTGGTGGAGGGCCCCACCTGGTCGCCGAACGGGCGGGTCCTGCTCTATGCCGAGGAGCAGCTCGATCGCGCGACCGGAACAATCCGCCGCTTGCTGCGTTCGGTCGACCTGACCGGTCAGAACCACCGTGTGGTGCCCACCCCGGTGGAGGCTTCGGACCCGGCGTGGTCGGGATTGCTCCAGTAACGGGCCGATTCGAGCGACCCCGGACCCGTCGCGAACCCCGAGATCGCCGCGTCGTTCCCCGGCTGGCGGAGGGCCGGGAGAAAACCTGTTGATATGCCCGTCAACCTGATACTAAGGACGCGCTTGTGAACATGTGAACACCGGGTTCCCGACCTCTCAGTCGATCGAGCGCCGACCGTCCCTGCGAAGGAATTTACCCATGGGTATCAGATCGCTCCTCTTCGTTGCCGCCTCGTTCGTGCTGGCCGCCTGCGCGCAGGATCCGGATACGACCGAAACATCGGGTGCGGGGACCACGACGGCTCCCGCCGTGACCGCGCCCGCACCGGCAGCCACCGCGCCGGTTGCACCGGTTGCCGCCGGGCCGGCTCCGGGGTCCGAGGAAGAGTTCCTGGTCGAGGTGGGAGATCGGGTGTTCTTCGACTACGAGCGCTCCGACATCACCGAGGAAGCCAGGCTGACGCTCGACCGGCAGGCGCTGTGGCTCAACAGGTATACCGACATCACCGTGGTGATCGAGGGACATTGCGACGAGCGGGGAACCCGGGAGTACAACCTGGCACTCGGCGAACGGCGGGCGAACGCGGTGCGCGAGTACCTGATTGCCAGCGGTATCGACGCGGCGCGGATCGAGACCATCAGCTACGGCAAGGAGCGCCCCGTGGCCTTGGGCAGCGATGAGGCGTCGTGGGCACTGAACCGGCGTGGCGTGACCGTGATCAACTGAGCCGGCCGGTCGGCTGCCGCACCCGTACGCCTGCTGCCTCTTGCCCCGGGGTTCGGGCAGGATGACAGGAGGTCGAGATGTTCCGGATGTCTGTTCCCGTCGCGTGCGCCGCCGTTGCGGCGTTGTTCCTGCTGGTTCCGGGGCCGCTTGCGGCGCAGTCCAACAGTGAACTCCTCAACCGGCTGAACCGGTTGCAGTCCCAGGTTACCGACCTGGAACGGGCGGTGTTTGCCGGCACCCCGCCCGCCAGGTCTCCGGCGGCGCCGGGCACCGCTCCAGGGCCGGCCGTCACGCCCGAACTGCTGCTGCGGGTCCAGCAGCTGGAGAACCAGCTGAGGGACCTGGCCGGGCAGCTCGACACCCTTCGCTTCGAAAACGAGAAGCTCTCGGAACGCATCGCGGAACTTGCGACGAGGCTTGATGCCGCTCCCCAGGTGGCGGAGGTGCCGCCTGCTCCCGCGACTGCGACCGTTCCCGCCCCGGCTCCGCAGACCGGGGCGTCGGGTATTCCGGGCGGTACCGGGAGTGATACCGGCACCGGCACGCTCGGTCAGCTCGACCAGGACGATATCGCCGGCGGGACGCCATCCGGAACGCAGGACCAGAACCTGGACGTGGATATCGCGGCCGCCCGCTACAACCATGCGTTCTCGCTCGTGGTCAGTCACGACTATCCGAGGGCCGAACGGGCATTCCAGACCTTCCTGCGGGAACACTCCGACCACCCGCTGGCAGGGACCGCGACCTACTGGCTCGGCGAGACCTACTACGTGCGTGGCGACTACCGGCAGGCGGCCATCACCTTCGCCAACGGTTTCCGGGACTACCCGGAAAACCCCAAGGCGCCGGACAACCTGCTCAAGCTCGCCCTGTCGCTTGCCCGCCTCGATCGCCAGCAGGACGCCTGTGTCGCGCTTGACGAACTTGAGGCCCGATTCCCGAATGCCTCGCGCGTCATCACCCGGGGTGCCGCGGGCGAACGCAAGCGTCTCGCCTGCGACGGGTGAGCCGCGCAAGCCGGCAGTGCAGCACCCTCCCGTCACGGAGCGTGAATTTGCCGTCCTGATGGCAGCCTGCCCGGGTGCCACCGGCGCCCGCAGGCTCGGCGTCGGTGTCTCGGGCGGACCGGACAGCATGGCGCTCTGCCTGCTCGCGGATCGCTGGGCCCGGCCCCGGGGCGTGACGCTCGATGCGTTGACCGTCGATCACGGCCTGAGGCGGGAGGCGCGCGCCGAGGCGACGCAGGTCGGCCGCTGGCTGGCCGGCCGGGGCATTGCCCACCGGATCCTGGTGGCGCGCGGGGCCCGACCCGTTACCGGGATCCAGCGTACGGCACGGGAGCGGCGGCTGGAACTGTTCGACCGCTGGGCCCGGGAGACCGGGACGGACCGGATCCTGCTCGCCCACAGTGCCGATGACCAGGTCGAGACCGTCCTGCAGCGGATGATGGCCGACAGCGGTCCGGACGGTCTTGCCGGAATCGGGACCGAGAACCGGGTCGGCGGCACTGCGCTCTCGCGGCCGCTGCTTGCGGTTGCGAGAGGGCGTCTGGCGGCAACCTGCCGCGCTTTCGGGCAACCGTGGATCTCCGATCCCAGCAATCGCGACCCGCGTTTCGCGCGGGTCAGGTTGCGATCGCTCGCACCGGAACTGGCCCGGTCCGGCGCGGGTCCGGAGCAGGTCCTTGCGATTGCGCGTTCAATGGCGGCTGCGCGTGCCGTCATGGACGATCACTGCTCCCGGCTCATCCTCGATCACGGCGCCGTTTCGCCGGCAGGATTCGTGCGACTCGATGCCGGGGCCTTCCTGGGCCTTGAGCCGCGTTTCGCCGAACTGCTGCTCGCACGACTGCTGCGTGCCGTGGGCGGAATGCCATGGCCGCCGCGCCGGGCCCGGATAGCGTCCCTCGCTGCGGCGCTTCGCTCCGGCGTGAAGGCGCGGACGCTCGGCGGCTGCATGATCCGCCTTGGCGACGGTCTCGAGATCAGTCGTGAGCCCGGTCCCTGTGCCGGGCCGGTCGTCCTCGAGCCCGGGCTGCGGACCCGCTGGGACAACCGGTTCGAGGTCCGGCTTGACAGCGATCAGCCGGCCCGGCTCGAAACGCTTGACGCCCGTGGATGGGCCGCGCTCGAAAGACAGATGCGCGATCAGGCCCCGCGACCGGACCCGTGGACCTGGCCGCAAACCGCCAGATTGGCGTATCCGGTGGTCCGTCACCTTGACGGAACGGCATCGCTTCCCCACTTTGTAAGGGACGTCGGCGCGTGTCGGACGCGGTCTGGCGGCCGGGCTGTGATACGCTTCTGCCCCGACCAGGACTGGATCAGGAACCTCGCGATGCCGACGCACGGGACATGACCCCGCTTTTCGCTGCAGTCCGCAGGCGCAAAGCAGGCGCGCTGGACATACTTCCGGGGACCGAGTCGTGAACAACATGGGCAAGAATCTGGCGCTGTGGATCGTCATCGGCGTTCTGCTGGTGGCGCTGTTCAACCTGTTCCAGAATTCCTCCTCGCGCAGCAACAGCCATGGCATGGCGTTCTCCGAGTTCGTTGCCGAGGTGGACCGGGGCCGGGTCAACGAGGTCACGATCCAGGGCAACTCCATCCACGGAACCCTGGCTGACGGCCGCCCCTTCTCGACCTACGCACCGAACGATCCGACCCTGGTGCAGCGCCTCACCGAGGCGGGTGTCAAGATCGTCGCCGCGCCGCCCGAGGAGGGCATGTCCGGGCTGCTTGGCATCCTGGTGTCCTGGTTCCCGATGCTGCTGTTCATCGCGGTCTGGATCTTCTTCATGCGCCAGATGCAGGGCGGCGGCGGCAAGGCGATGGGCTTCGGCAAGAGCAGGGCCCGATTGCTGACCGAGAAGCTCGGCAAGGTGACCTTCGACGACGTTGCCGGGATCGACGAGGCAAAGACCGAACTCGAGGAGATCGTCGAGTTCCTCAAGGATCCGCAGAAGTTCCAGCGCCTCGGCGGCAAGATCCCCAAGGGGTGCCTGCTGGTCGGGCCTCCGGGCACCGGCAAGACCCTGCTTGCACGCGCGATCGCCGGCGAGGCCAACGTCCCGTTCTTCACCATTTCCGGGTCGGACTTCGTCGAGATGTTTGTCGGCGTCGGCGCCTCGCGGGTCCGCGACATGTTCGAGCAGGGCAAGAAGAATGCGCCGTGCATCATCTTCATCGACGAGATCGACGCTGTTGGCCGGCACCGGGGCGCCGGGCTTGGCGGCGGCAACGACGAGCGCGAGCAGACGCTGAACCAGCTGCTGGTCGAGATGGACGGCTTCGAGGCCAACGAGGGCGTGATCCTGATCGCGGCGACCAACCGCCCCGACGTTCTCGACCCGGCCCTGTTGAGACCTGGACGATTCGACCGTCAGGTGGTGGTGCCCAATCCCGACATCCTCGGGCGCGAGCGCATCCTGCGGGTGCACATGAACAAGGTGCCCCTGGCACCGGACGTCAACGCGCGGACCATCGCCCGGGGCACTCCGGGATTCTCTGGCGCCGACCTGGCCAATCTCGTCAACGAGGCGGCTCTGCTGGCGGCCCGCAAGGGCAAGCGCGTGGTCTGGATGACCGAATTCGAGGAAGCGAAGGACAAGGTCATGATGGGCGCGGAACGCCGCTCCATGGTCATGACCGAGGACGAGAAGCGCCTGACCGCCTACCACGAGGCGGGCCACGCGGTGGTGGCGCTGCACTGTCCCGATTCAGATCCCATCCACAAGGCGACCATCATTCCGCGCGGCCGCGCGCTCGGCATGGTGATGCGCCTGCCCGAGATGGACCGGATCTCGCTGTCGAGGGCCAAGCTGTTCGCCGACCTGCGGGTTGCGTGTGGCGGCCGCATCGCCGAGGAGCTGATCTTCGGCGAGGAACGCATCACCACCGGCGCATCGTCCGACATCAAGATGGTCTCCGACATGGCGCGCCGGATGGTGACCGAGTGGGGAATGAGCGAAAAACTCGGTTTCCTCGCCTACGGCGCCGACCAGCAGGAGGTGTTCCTCGGTCATTCGGTGACCCAGCAGAAGAACGTTTCCGATGCGACGGCAAAGGTGATCGACGAGGAAATCCGCCGCATCATCGACGATGCGTACCAGGAGGCGACCGCGATCCTGCGCGACAACGGCGACGAGCTCGAACTGCTGGCCAGGGGACTGCTCGAGTACGAGACCCTGACCGGGGACGAGATCACGCGGCTGCTCGATGGCGAGGCGATCGTGCGCGACGATGATCCCGACAGCGAGCCGGCGAAGCCGCCGCGACGTGGTCCCCGGACCTCGGTGCCGACCGGAGGGTCGTCCGGCCCGCCGTCCGGCGACATGGAACCGGATCCGCAACCGGGCGACTGACCCCGTCCGTCCGGCGCCGGCGATGCGGCCGATCGTCCACCTTGAACGACCGTTCCGCGGTACCGGGGGCCCCGAATCGGCCGGCCTCTACCTGCGCCCTGTCGACCTTGCCCACGGCAGTTCCTGTCCGGACCCGTCGGATCGTCTGCTCGGCGGCGGGCCGGCCCGGTTCGGCAGGGTCGAGGTTGTCGTGCGCATGCGCGAGCGCATCGTCGCATTCGCCGGTCCGCTTGACGAATTGCGCGAATGGGCCGGTCTCGAGGGCTTCGGGCAGCAGTTTGACACGGCCGTGCTCCGGCTCACGCGCCGCCGTCAGCCGCTGTTCGGCCGTTCCTGGGACCGGCCGCTGGTCATGGGGGTGGTGAATGCCTCACCCGACAGCTTCTATGACGGTTCGCCCCGGCGGACCGTGAAGGCGGCAATCTCCCATGCGCACGCGCTGATTGCCGCAGGCGCGGACATGCTCGATGTCGGGGGCGAGTCCACGCGCCCGGGGGCGGGAAGAGTGGGGTGGGCCGAGGAGATCGACCGGGTGGTGCCGGTCATAGAGGCATCGGTGGGGTTCGGCGTGCCGGTCAGCATCGATACCAGCAAGTTTCCGGTGATGCGCGCGGCCTTTGCTGCCGGTGCCTCGATCATCAATGACGTGACAGCTCTGACCGGTGACCCGGAGAGTCTCGGGTTTGCAAGCAAGGCCAGGGCCCCGGTGGTGCTGATGCACATGCTGGGCACGCCGCGAACCATGCAGGACAACCCGAGTTATGACTGTGTTCCGCTCGATGTCGCCGACTTCCTCGCCTCGCGGGTTGCTGCCTGCGAGCGGGCCGGGGTTCCGGGCGCATCGATACTGGTCGATCCGGGGATCGGGTTCGGCAAGACTGTCGATCACAACGCGGCACTGCTGGCCCGCATCGGCATCCTGCACTCGCTCGGGGCGCCGGTCCTGCTGGGGGCATCGCGCAAGTCGCTCATCGCGCGGATGAGCCGTGGCGAGGAACCGGAGCACCGCCTCGGTGGGTCGCTTGCCCTCGCGCTCGGTGCTGTCGAGCAGGGTGTCCAGGTTCTGCGGGTGCACGATGTCGCGGAAACCTGTCAGGCGCTTGCGGTCCGCCAGGCGGTACTTGACGCCGGGTGAGTGATGGGTTTAGCCGGGCTACAGTGGCGGCGGAACGAACGCAGACGGGAAGCGGGTGCATGAATCGCAGGTATTTCGGGACCGACGGTGTCCGTGGCGCCACCAACACCGAACCGATGACAGCCGAGACGGTGCTCCGGCTGGCGATGGCGGCCGGGCAGTTCTTCGCGCCGACGGTGACCCGGCACCGTCCGACCGCGGTAATCGGCAAGGACACCCGCCTGTCCGGCTACATGCTCGAGCCTGCCATGGTCGCCGGATTCACCTCGATCGGCGTGGACGTGGTGCTGGTCGGGCCGATGCCGACGCCCGCGGTCGCAATGCTGACCCGCTCGCTCAGGGCCGATCTCGGTGTGATGCTGTCCGCGTCCCACAACACCTACGAAGACAATGGCATCAAGCTGTTCGGTCCCGACGGGCGCAAGATGACCGACAAGAACGAGGCCCGGATCGAGGAGCTGATGGCGCGGCCGGCGCAGCTGGCCGAACCGGGCCGGCTTGGCCGGGCGCTCCGGCTCGACGATGCCCGCGGCCGCTACATCGAGATTGCCAAGGCAACCTTTCCAAAGGGACTGAGGCTCGACGGGCTGAAACTGGTCGTCGACTGTGCCCACGGTGCGTCCTATGCCCTGGCGCCGCGGATCCTGTTCGAACTCGGGGCCGACGTGATTCCGATCGGGGTGGAACCCGACGGTTTCAACATCAACATGAACTGCGGTGCCACCGCGCCGGAGGAGATGTGCCGGGCGGTGGTGGAGCACGGCGCCCATGCCGGCATCGCGCTCGACGGTGACGGTGACCGGCTGGTGATGGCCGACGAGACCGGGGCCCTCGTCGACGGAGACTGCGTCCTGGCGCTGATCGCCGCATGCTGGCAGGACGACGGGCGTCTTGACGCCGGCGGGGTCGTGGGTACCAGCATGTCGAACCTGGGTCTGGAACGCTACCTCGAGGGGCGGGGACTGACACTGGTTCGTGCCAGCATCGGCGACCGCTACGTGCTCGAGGCCATGCGGGACGGCGGCTATACCCTGGGTGGCGAACAGTCGGGACACATCATCATGAGCGAGCATGCCACCACCGGCGACGGGATCCTGGCGGCGTTGCAGGTTCTCGCGGTGCTGCTTCGCTCGGACCGGCCGTTCAGCCGCATTGCCAGGCCCTACACGCCGTTTCCCCAGGTGCTGCGCAACGTGCGTTGCTCGGCGGCCGGAGTGCTCGGTGCGCCCGCAGTCGAGGGCGCGATCCGGGAAGGTGAATCCTGTCTGGATGGTGCGGGACGCATTCTCGTACGCGCTTCGGGAACCGAGCCCCTGATCCGGGTGATGGTGGAAGGCGAGGACGCCATCGTGATCAACGCGGTTGCCGACAGGATCGTCGAGACAGTGTCCCGGATCGCCGGGGCGGTGAAAGGGGTCCCGGCATGAGCCACCCGGCGCCGGGCTCGGTCATGCGGGGCCGGGTGCTGATCTGTGCCGGGTCCGACTCGGGGGGCGGGGCGGGGCTGCAGGCCGATATCAAGACGGTGACCGCGCTGGCCGGCTTTGCCGCGACGGCGGTAACGGCGCTCACCGCCCAGAACACCCGGGGCGTATTCGGGATCCACGAGGTGCCCCCGGAGTTCCTGGCCCAGCAGATGCAGGTGGTGCTCGATGATATCGGGGCCGATTGCGTCAAGACCGGGATGCTGCATTCCGCGGTCGTGATCGAGACCGTGGCCACGGCGCTGGACCGGTACGCAGCGGATATGCCGCTGGTGATGGATCCGGTGATGGTGGCGAAAGGCGGTCACCGCCTGCTTGACGTATCGGCACTGGATGCGCTGCGCCAGGTGCTGCTGCCGCGCGCGCGCCTGGTTACTCCGAACATCCCGGAGGCCGAAGACCTTGCGGGCCTGTCGATCGGCGGTGTTGACGACATGCACCGGGCGGCCGGTGCGATCCTCGAACTCGGTGCCTCGGCGGTGCTTGTCAAGGGAGGCCATCTTCCAGGCGACGACCTCGTCGACCTGCTGGCGACGGCGGACGGCACGCGGTGTTTCCGGAGCCGGCGCATACACACCCGGCACACCCACGGCACCGGCTGCAGCCTTGCCTCGGCGATCGCGACGGGCCTCGCGCAGGGCCTTGAGCTGGAGGCGGCGATCATCCGTGCCCGGTGCTACGTCGAGCGCGCCATCCGTACTGCACCAGGCATCGGACAGGGCCATGGGCCGCTCAACCACGCGCACCCGGTCGCGGTGCCGCATTGACCCGTCAGCTATACCACGTTGTCGATCCATGCTAATCGGACCCGCAGTGGCCGGTACCGGGGGCGGAGATGATGTCTGATTACGGGTTTTCAGCGGCGGAGCTGGAAGAGACCGCCGAAGCGGTCCGGGCCGTCGTTCCGGCGACGCCCCAGTATGCCTGGCCGCTGCTGAGCCGCAGGGCCGGGGCAGAAGTCTGGGTCAAGCACGAGAACCACACGCCGACCGGCGCCTTCAAGCTTCGCGGCGGTGTGGTCTACGCCGATGACCTGCGTCGCCGGGAACCGGGGGTGGCGGGCGTCATCGCCGCGACCCGGGGCAACCACGGACAGAGCGTGGCCTGCGCAGCCGCACGGGCCGGCATGACCTCGGTGGTGGTGGTTCCGCACGGAAACTCGGTGGAAAAGAATGCCGCCATGGCGGCCCAGGGTGCGGAACTGGTCGTGCACGGGGCGGATTTCCAGGAGGCGCTCGAACACGCCCGGCAGCTGGCGGACGAGCGTGGTCTTCACATGTTCCCCAGCTTCCACCCGCTGCTGGTCCGCGGTGTTGCGACCTATGCGTGGGAACTGATGTCGGCGGTTTCCGATCTCGATGCCGTCTACGTGCCGATCGGTCTTGGTTCGGGGATCTGCGGCGTGATCGCGGCGCGCGACGCGCTGGCATGTCGCACCGAGGTCGTCGGAGTGGTCTCCGACCATGCGCCCGCCTATGCGCTCTCCTTCGAGGCCGGACACCCGGTCTCGACCAACACTTCCGACACCATGGCGGACGGCATGGCCTGCCGGGTCCCTGCGTCCGACGCGGTCGACATCATCAGGGCCGGAGCCGACCGGGTCGTGCGGGTGACCGATACCGAGGTCCGGGCCGCGATCCGCCATCTGTATACCGACACCCACAACGTGGCCGAGGGAGCCGGAGCGGCGGCGTTCGCGGCCCTGTTGCAGGAACGCCGCCGAATGGCGGGCAGGCGGGTCGGCGTGGTACTGAGTGGCGGCAACATCGACCGGACACTCTACCAGGACATCCTGGCCGAGCCCGACCGGCAAGAGGGGACAACGGCATGACCGAAGAACTGTTCCGCACCGATTCCTACCTGCGCAGCTGCACGGCACGGATCGTGGCGGTAACCGGGGCGGGTGTCGTCCTCGACCGGACGGTCTTCTACCCCACGGGCGGCGGTCAGCCGGGAGATGCCGGAACACTGACCACGAAGGACGGACAGCGCCTGCAGGTTTCCGATACCCGCAAGGGTCCGGACGGGATCCTGCACGTGGTCGAGGACACAGCCGTCCTGCCGGCGGAGGGAGATGAGGTCACGGCCGAGATCGACTGGGATCGCCGCCATGAGCACATGCGGGTGCACACCGCGATGCACATCCTCTGTTCGCTGGTCGACGGCGCGGTGACCGGCGGATCGATTGGCCCCGGGCGCGGGCGGATCGACTTCGACATCCCCGGCGAGAGGCCCGACAAGCAGCAGCTGACCGACCGGATGATGCAGGTGATCGAGGCAAACGAGCAGGTCGGCATCTCGTGGATCACCGATGCGGAACTTGCAGACAATCCCGACCTGGTCCGGACCATGTCGGTCAAGCCTCCCTCGGGGTCCGGCCGGGTGAGGATGATCCGTATCGGCGATGGCGTCGACTTCCAGCCTTGCGGCGGCACCCACGTTGCGGCGACCGGCGAGATCGGACCTGTCTCGGTGGCAAAGATCGAGAACAAGGGCAGGAGGAACCGAAGGATCTCCTTCGTGCTCGGCTGACGTCGGCGCTTCGGTCAGGATGGGAGAGCACCTGCACTGGCGGATTGGAGGACGCCGATGAAGGTGGATTTCGTGACACTCGACGTCTTCACGGAAACGGCGTTCGGCGGCAACCCCCTGGCGGTGGTGACCGGCGCCGATGCGCTCAGTACCGGGCAGATGCAGGCCATTACCCGGGAGTTCAACTACTCCGAGACGACCTTCGTGGTCGAGCCCACGGATCCGAGCTGTACCGCCGCGGTCCGCATTTTCTCGCCGGCCCACGAATTGCCGTTCGCAGGCCATCCGAACGTGGGCACCGCGGTGGCGCTCGCGCGCATGGGCGGCGTGTTCGGCCGGTCAATCGGCGACCGGGTGCGGTTCGAGGAAAGGATCGGTGTTGTCGAGATCGACATCCTCAGGGAAGGCGACGACGTGGTGGGGGCGCGGTTCGTCGCACCGGGCCAGGCCGAGCGCGGCTCGATGTTCGAGGAAGACGCCATCGCCCAGTGTGCGGGATTGCCGCCCGGCAGCCTGTGCCTCGACAATCACCTGCCGCGCATCGTCTCGCTCGGAATTTCCTTCGTGTTCGCGGAGCTGGTCTCGGTGGAGTTGCTGGCCCGCTGCCAGCCGGCGCGGACCGCGTTTGGCGCCCACCTGCCGGCCGAGCTGGCCGAAGGGCTGGTGCTGTATGCGCGGGATCGCGGTGACGACGGCGAAATCCGCCTGCGGGTCCGCGTGTTCGCTCACATGCAGGACATCGTCGAGGATCCCGCGACCGGGAGCGCGGCGGCAATGATCGGTGCCCTGCTCGGCGAGGTGGAGCCGGGCAGCGATGATCTGCGCATCACCATCGACCAGGGAATCGAGATGAACCGGCCGAGCAGGATCGACGTCGGCGTCAGCAGGTCGGGGACCGATGAACCCACGGTGACGGTCGGGGGAAGGGCGGTGCCGGTCATGGCAGGTGTCCTGACACTGGAGGATCGGAACGATCGGTCCCCATCAACAAGCGGGGAGCAGACGTGACCCTCGACGCGTACTGGAGCGATCTCGAGCAGGTGCTGGCGCTGGCGGCGCGGCTGAACGAGGTGTCCGGCGACGATCCGGAGCAACGCTCGCAGGCCTGGGACGGTGTGCTCGGGCAGTCGGACCTCGTTGACCGGGAGCGCACCGGGAAGGAGGGCGGTGGCGACTCGCCGCCGCGTCAGGTCTGGTGCACCGGCATCTATGGTGTCCGCTACCTCGAGAAGTCGGGTTCCTGGGTTCCGTTCCGGCACGGCGAGATCGAGATCGAACTGCCGCCGGAGGAGGCCGAAGGCGAGATGGTCGAGAACGCCGTCGACGCCAACGAGGGTGAGGGGACCGCTGCCGGCAGCGGGGACGTTGAACCGGACGACACGGTCTGAACCGCGCCACTCGACACGCCTCTGTTTCCACTCATTCGAGATGGCCTGGTTTCCGTCCGGTCCGGGTACGAAGGGGATGTGCGATTCCGGCATCCCCGGCGCCGGCCGTAATCGGGAGATGGCGCGCGCCCGGTCCCACGCTGCCGTATGCCCGCGTCACAACACCGCGGACGCACAGGATCGCCTGCGAGACCTGGGACGGGACGCTCAAGGGTATGGGCGTCAGGCTGTCGTCCATCTCCGCAATGCGCTTCGTCGTTGATGGCCGGCAGGCCGGCCTCGGGGAGAACCCATCCACGGGATCACTGGTGACGCCGACGGCATGGGCGCGGTCCTGCCGCCGCTTGTCCTGTTTGTGCCTCGGGCCGGTCGGTGGGATTCAGGGCCTGGGTAGTGGTGGCGTTGACGAGGTGGTCCCGGTCACGCAGGACTGTCGGGCCGCAGGTCGCCCAGGCTGAAGGTGATAGCCTCGAACGGAGGGATGCTGACAGCGTCTTCGTCCTCGAGTGATGCGACCAGAAGCCACTGTCCGCCCCTGAGTTCGAAGGCTTCCAGACCGCGGGCGAGCGGATCGACAAGCCACAGATGAGGCACGCCTTCCCGAGCGTAGATCGGACGCTTCTCGTACAGATCGACCTTGCGGGTTCCGGGCGAGAGCACCTCGCACACCCAGTCCGGTGCAAGGGTCGCGTAGGCGGTGTCCGGATAGTGCGGCATCCGTTCGCGCCGCCATCCTGCCAGGTCGGCCACGAGAGTGTCTTCATCCAGGTGCAGTTCGGGCTCGAAGACAATCCACCAGCCGCCCGGACTGCAAATTCCAGCGGTATCCGAACGGTCGTTCCAGAAGTATCCGAACGATGATTCCAGAGTATCCGAACGGTCGTTCCAGGAACATCCGAACGGTGCTTTCAGCGACATCCGAACGGTAGTTCCAGGCACATCCGACCGC
>JAJEAR010000034.1 GCA_022822665.1 Alphaproteobacteria bacterium
CTTGCCCTCGAAACTGCGATCAGGGAGTATCTTGAGGTCTACAATGAACAGCCCAAGCCCTTCATCTGGACCAAGGACGCCGATCAGATCCTCGAATCCATTCAACATTACTGTCAACATATTTCTGATACAGAACACTAGGATGCTCAGATCATACTGAGACCAGCTGCGGCGATCCAGCCCCATCGATGATCCTCCGCTATCGACGTGACTACTCGGACTCGCGGGCTTTACCGCCCTTCGCCGCCGTTCGCATCAATAGTATGTGTTTAAGCGCTCGGGCGACAACGACACCTCGAGCGCGTCGAGGAGACCATCCTCGCAGCCTAAATTCTTGACGTCCGGCCGGGAATTCATCATGCTTGTCCCGTACACTCCGGACCTGCCTCTGCCATCAGGTATGCGCCCGCGGTTTTGTTTTACCGCGCTCCACGGCGGCAAAACCTTCGGAATCCCGCGAAAGTGGCCAGCCCGTCTCTGTCAGTTTTCCGCTGTCCTGATGGCCTTCTTGACACGAACGACACCGCGTTTGACGTGGTGATCACGATGCGCTCTCCGTTGCGCGGGTTCTCGGGTTCAGGCCTTGGCGGGCGGGCGCTTCCTGGCGAACCTTCGGAAATCCGTGATGCTGACAGTCTCGCCGGGTGGGAGCAACTCGTCCATCGTCGAAGACACCGCGCCCACGATGCTCTCCGCCCCATCTCTCGTCATGGGCGTCGCGCCGGCGACGTGCTTCACTATCTCCGTCTTCGATTCGATTGCTCCCCGCCCACGTGAACCGTTACAGCGCCTCGGCGCTCCACTTCATGCGACTTCTCAAATGCGCGAATGAGCTGACGCGAGTCGAACGCCCCTATCTGGTCGCTCAGTACCCGCCCGTGGCCCGCCGCGCCTCGGGCTCTGCACGGAGCGCTGACAGTCATGGGAGAACGGCAGCGAGCCGGTGCCTGGGACAGGCCGATTGCGGGCCGGTGGCGATGTGGCCCGAGGGTGGGCGCGGGACGAATACCGTCAAAGGACTATCAGGGCCACAGTGTGGCATGCGACATTACAAAGATGCAGCAGACTTGAAGCAGGGATTGGCGGATAGCGGAAGGGTAGCCATGGTGGGAGAGCTTTCGATCCGGGTCTGTCTGGACGAACCGCACGACAGCACTGAGCCGGCCGCGGTTCAATCACTGCGCAGGAGCGTAGGATCGCGCGGCTCGCAGCCGCGGGCGTCGCTTCCGGCTTGGTCGCTGTCGCGGTCGACGGGCACGAAGGCGATCGGCGACGCGGCCTGGAGGTGTTCGAGGCCTTGACTAAGCTGGCCCGCATGGACGAGGAGAATCGGAGCCGTCTTGGGGCGTGCTTCTTGGCGGAGGTGGCGACATCGATCGACGGATTCTCGCCGCTGGACGGCATCGAGCCAGCTGTGACGCACGGGCTGACGGCAGCCCATGTCCGGGCAAATGTTGAAGCGCCGACGGCGCTCGTCGAGCCGCTGATCGGTCAGATCGGCCTGCTCAGGGGGGCCAGGCTGCTCCGACAAGCACTCGAAATGCAAATGGGGACCAAAGAGGCAGAAGGGTGAGAGGGGGCGGAAAATGAGACAAGAGAAAATCACCCTCACCCAGCTTGAGTCTTTTCTCCTGAAGGCCGCCGACATCCTGCGCGGCAAGATGGACGCCTCGGAATTCAAGGAGTTCATCTTCGGCATGCTGTTCCTGAAGCGGCTTTCCGACGAGTTCGACCGCAAACGCGAGCAGCTCAGCAAGAAGACGTTCGCGCACCTCAAAGACCAGCCGGATCTCGTCGCCGAACTGCTCGAAGACAAGACATCCTACGGCGAGACATTCTTTGTCCCCGTCAGAGGCCGCTGGCACGAGCCCTGGAAAGACGGTAACGGCGATCTCGTGCCGGCCCTGAAGGACCTAAAGCACGACATCGGCAACATGCTGAACAAGGCCATCGCTGCCATCGAAGACGAGAACGATGCACTCGCTGGTGTGCTGAAGAACAACATCGACTTCAACGCTGTGAAGGGCAGGACCAAGATCCCTGACCAGAAGTGGAAAGATCTGCTCGACCACTTCAGCCAGCCCGGGTTCGTCCTCGTCAACGACAACTTCGAATTCCCCGACCTGCTCGGTGCCGCCTACGAATACCTCATAAAGTTCTTTGCAGACAGCGCCGGCAAGAAGGGCGGTGAGTTCTATACCCCGGGCGAGGTCGTCCGCCTGCTCGTCCAGCTCACCCAGCCGGAGGCGGGGAACACCATCTACGACCCTACGGTCGGCTCCGGCGGCTTCCTCATTCAGTCCCACCAGTACGTGGAAGAGCAGGGCCAGAACGCCGACGACCTCGCCCTCTTCGGCCAGGACTCCAACGGAACGGTCTGGTCGATCTGCATCATGAACATGATCCTCCACAACATCACCCGATCCAAGATCGAGAATGGTGACACGCTGGAGGACCCTCTCATCCTCGACAACGGGCAGATCCGCAAGTTCGACCGGGTGCTCGCCAACCCGCCGTTCTCGCAGAACTACAGCCGCGCCGGCATGAAGTTTACCAGTCGCTTCCGCGAGTGGTGCCCGGAGTCCGGCAAGAAGGCGGACCTCATGTTCGTGCAGCACATGCTCGCCAGCCTCAAGTTCAACGGCCGGATGGCCACGATCATGCCGCACGGAGTCCTGTTCCGTGGTGGCAAGGAAAAGCTTATCCGCGAGCTCTTCATCGATGACGACTGCATCGAGGCCATCGTCAGCCTGCCGCCCGGCCTCTTCTACGGCACCGGTATCCCCGCCTGCGTCCTGGTCTGCAACAAGAGCAAACCCGACGCACTCAAGGGCAGGGTCATCTTCATCAACGCCGATCGCGAATACGCAGAGGGCAAGAACCAGAACCGGCTTCGCCCCGAGGACATCGAAAAGATCGATTTCGTCTTCGCCAACAAGCGCGAGCTGCCCAAGTACTCGCGTATCGTGCCTAAGTCCGAGATCGTGGACACCCACGACTACAACCTCAACATCCGCCGCTACGTCGACAACACGCCCGACCCCGAGCCAGAGGATGTCCAGGCGCACCTCATCGGCGGAATCCCCGAGGTGGAGGTGGCTGCGCTCACGGACGACTTCGGCCAGTTCGGCGTCAACCCGGATTTACTCTTCGAGCCCGAGCGTCCCGCCTACCTCGCATTTCGCGGGTGCATCGACGTCAAGCCCGCCATCAAGTCCAAGCTCGAAGCGGACCCGGCCGTGCTGCGCACTCTCGCCCGGTACCACGAAGCACTCGAATCCTGGTGGGCGGTTGCAAGGGACGACTTCGCCCTGCTCCAGCATGCGGGCGACGGCGGCAAGAAGATGCCCGAGATACGCTTTGAGTTGCTTACCACCCTCAAGGCCAAACTCGAGCCGTTGGGCGTGCTCGACGAGTTCAAGAGTGCTGGCGTCTTTGTCAACTGGTGGCAGCAAATCCGCTACGACCTCAAGACTATCGTCTCCACCGGCTGGCACCACACTCTCATCCCCGATGAATACCTCATCGCCGAATATTTCCAGGCCGAGGCCGACGCCGCTGAGGCGTTGGAGGCGACCATCGCCGAAGCACAGGGCGAGCTGTCCGAGGCCGTCGAGACCGCCCAGGATGTCAGCGGCTACGAGCCCGACGAGGACGAGAAGGTCACCTCCGCTATCATCAAGAAGGCCCTCAAAACTCTCATCGACGACCTGAAAGGCTCCACCGGCGCCTCCGCAAGAAAGGAGCTCAAGAACCTCACCGACCAGGACAAGGCCATCAAGGCGATCGAGAAGTGCATTAAGGACGCCAAGGCTACGCTCAAGGAAACCGCCGCAGAGTTGGAGTTCAAGCTCGAACTCAAGCGCCTGGGAGCGGACGATTTCAAGGCCGAGACCCAGTCGCTGGTGGCCCAAGCCGATGCCCGTCTCGCAGGGCTAGACCCAGAGAATAGGGTCGAGAAGAAAATCATTGCCGCGCTGAATAAGGATAAGGAGGTGCTGAACGCCCGCTTGGCCCGGACTGATGCGGTGCTCAAGGCGATCGGCGGCCAAATCAGCGAGGCGGATGCTCGCCGTCTTACCCTGAAGAAGATCTACGATGTCGCCCGCGCCGTGCTGGACCGCTACCTGAATGCGGAAAAGCGGGAGCTGGTGCGGGCCGTCGAGAAGCTGTGGGAGAAGTACGCTGTCAGCATTGATTCGATGAACGACGACCGCGCTGTAACATTAGAAACGCTCGATGCTTTTTTGTCCGGTTTGGGGTATCGCCAATGCCATTAAATTGGTCCACCTCACAGTTGCGAGACCTAGCTGATATCCGCGTCAGCAATGTCGATAAAAAGTCGTACGCCACCGAGCAGCCAATCAGGCTCTGCAACTACATGGATGTGTACGCCAATGATTACGTGACTTCTGCCCTACTAGACTTCATGCCGGCAACCGCAAGCCCGTCGGAGATTGAACGATTTACGCTTCACGCTGGTGATGTCGTCATCACAAAGGACTCTGAGACGCCCGACGATATCGGTGTTCCTGCTGTCATTGTTGAGGACATCGATAGACTCGTGTGCGGGTATCACCTAGCGCTGCTTCGCCCTAAGCCCAACGTGCACCCGGTCTATCTGGCGAAGCAGCTCGCGAGCGCTCCAACCGTTAGGTACTTTGCAGCAAATGCAACGGGGTCGACTAGGTTCGGACTCGCGATCGGAACGATCGAGAAGCTCGATGTTCCGACCCCGCCACCAAACGAGCAAGCCAAGATTGCCGAGGTGCTTTCAACGGTTGATCGAGCCATCGAGCAGACCGAGGTACTCATCGCCAAGCAGCAGCGCATCAAGACTGGCCTGATGCAGGACCTACTCACCCGCGGCATCGATGAGCACGGCAACCTCCGCTTCGAACAGACTCACAAGTTCAAAAACTCCCCGCTTGGGCGTATTCCAGCGGAGTGGGAAAGTGCATCCTTGGCGGTGTTTGTTCCTTCTGCGGAGTACGGGATTTCAACGTCGCTCAGTGAGTCGGGTTACCCCGTGTTGCGAATGAACAATCTGCTCGACGGTGAAGCCGACTTATCTAACCTCAAGTTTACTGATGTCCCGGTGCCCGAGCATTTGTGGCTGAGGGACGGGGATGTGCTCTTCAATCGAACCAATAGCTGGGAGCATGTTGGTCGAACCGGCATATGGCGAGGCCAAGTCGAGAACGCAACCTTCGCGTCGTACCTCGTGCGGCTGAACACGAATCCAGCCAAACTGTTGCCCGAATTGCTCAATTTGTGGCTAAACTGGGAACGGATTCAGGTCGCTATGCGCCGACAAGCCACGCCCGCAGTTCAGCAGGTGAACATAAACCCAACGAATCTTCGTTCGATCCCCGCCGCGTTCCCGAGGAACCTGGATGAGCAGACGGCGATTATGGCTCGCCTCTCGGCTGAGAAAGAGGTCGTCAATTCCCACCGGGAGCATCTCCACAAACTCAAGTCTATCAAGACCGGTCTCATGCAGGACCTGTTGACGGGAGATCGTTGCGTGACAGCGCTGCTGGAGCAACGCGAGGGGGCGACGGCATGAGTTCTTGCGTCAGGCGCCGAGAATGAAGCAAATCCTCAATCCATCTATGGACGACCTCCACCTCGAATGCGTACTCATGCAGGCATGGAAGAAGACATCTTCATATCTGCGTACTCACAGCTGGTACGCCGACTCGCTCAGTATCGACTATCAGTCCCTGCGCATTCCGGCCTTTCTCGCAGAGATCCAGGAGGCGATTGATTCGTATGCCAATTGGACGCCCGAACCGCTTCAGTTGGTGCCGGCTCCGAAGACGCAACGATGGAACTTCGATGACAGTGGAAACTGGATTCCGCAGCCGAACCAGGACTACCAGAAGAAGCTCCGTCCGCTTGCTCATGTGGCACTGCGGGACCAGGTCGTGGCCACGGCCATCATGCTTTGCCTGGCCGATCGCATCGAAACTCGGATGAGTGACACTCGTCTGTCGATTGACTCAGAAGAGAATCGGCGGCGTGTGCTGGCTTACGGCCACCGACTCGTCTGTGACGAAGTCGAGGATGGCGGACTTCGGCACCGTTGGGGCAGCACCAAGCTGTATCGCCAGTACTTCCAGGACTACCAGACGTTTCTTCGTCGCCCACGAGTTGTGATAGAGAGCCTGGACTCTAGCGCGCCGGAGTTCGAAATCGCGATTGTTCAGAGTGATCTATCGAACTTCTACGACCGCGTTCAGCCGGACTTGCTCAGTCAGAAGATCAAGCAACTCAGACGAAACGGTGATGATCCAAGGTTCTTCGAGTTCGCAGACCGTGTCTTCGATTGGCGATGGGCAGATACGAAGCGCGCGTCCCGCCATTCCCGCGAGCAGGGTCTTGACGGCTTTATGAACGTGGCGCTCCCGCAGGGGCTGGTCGCATCAGGTTTCTTCGCGAATGTGGTGATGCAGGACTTTGAGACAACACTCCGCTCTGCGATCGGACTGGTCATCGATGAAACCCTAGGCATCAAGCTACTGGATGCGGTTTATTACGTTGACGACTTCCGATTGGTTGTGCAGATCCCCCGTTCCGATCCAGGCCTTGCGGAGCCTGAAGTTCGCGACGCCATCTCAAATTGGCTCCAACGACAGCTTAATGTAGCGGCTCCCGGGCTCATGGTCGAACAGTCCAAGACGACTGTGACGGTGGAAGGACGCGACCGCCGATTCCTCGTGCCGCAGTCTCTCGCCGCCCAACGCATTCAAAGCGACACATCCGGCGTGTTTGACATGCTCCACGGCACCGAGTTGATCGGGGCCATCGAGGGCTTCTTCCACACACAGAAAAGGTACTCCACCGAGACCAAGCCAGAGGAGGTCGGCAGAACGGGGCTGCTGGTGGGTCTGTCCGACATGCGCGACGGAACAGCCGCCCGATTCGCAGCCGGTCGTTTCCGGCGAACATTCCGCTCATTGCGTCCCATGCTGGAAGGCGACAAACAGGGCGCCGGAGAGGCAGTGCTGGTTACGGGTGCAGAGCCGGACGACCAAGAGAACGAGCACGGTTTGGTGCTCTCAAAGGTCCAGCTGGACGAGCGAGCCAAGTTTTTTGCGGCACTGCTGATCGAGGAGTGGACCGCCAACCCGGCAAACGTGCGTCTGCTGCGTGTGGCACTCGATATGTACCCGGACCCTCAGTTCCTGGAGGAAGTCCTCCGGGTGCTCAAGCCGGGGTGGGCGGTCGGTGGCTCCAAGGGAGCCCGCCGCGAGATTCGCCTGTACTGCTTGGCAGAACTGTTCCGGGCAGGGGCGACCGAAACGGGAATGGTGTCGGACAATGAATGTCTACCGCAAGGCGTTGGCTTAGACCGCTACCACAAGCGACTGCTCCGTGAAGCTCAAGACATCTTCAACCAGTTTGTGAGCGGCCACTCTAGCAGTTCTCGTCTGCCGTGGTATCTTATGCAACAGGTGTTGCTCTATCTTTCAGCGCGAGAGGCGTTTCCGAAAACTGTGACCAGGCTGGGCGCAAAGGGTGGCCCGCTACTCGCGCTATATCGTAGGTTCGCCAAGTTCCTCGGCGGTGATCGGCCGGCGGGGTTGGATGAGAGAGCGAGCTTCCTCGTCCTCGCTCGGACGGGTTTCTCGCTTGACGGATTGGTTGACCGCATCGCGCAGCAAGGGGTTTCGCCAGAGTTCCTGTCCCGCGTTGAGGCATGCTCTCCGAGCACAGCCTCTGCGTTGTGGGAAGCCGCGAGACCTGCAGCAGGCAATGCTCTCACTCAGATGGCGGAGCGGCTGGGTCTGAAGCCGCGTCAGGCAGCAGATGCCGTCACTTGTTTACCGGACCTGGCCAGCCTGGACCTCAATCCGTTCTTTACTGAACCAAACCTCCTGCAGTTTGCGCATTGGTTGTTTGGGCTCCCCGAAATCTCCTTCGATACACCGCTCACACCTTGGCAGATCGAATGCGGACTCAAGTCCGACGACCAAGACGATCAATTCGGGCGGATCGACCCGGAAACATTCCGGATTCGCAGATCCGTAAGTACGGGTGCAAGCCTGTTCGCGCCACCCGAATGGTGCGAGACGCGTGAGGAGCGCCAGCGGTACCAAATTGGAGCTCTCTTGCGGTTCGCGATCCGTGGGACCACCGACTTCTTCGCCGGTGCGTCGAATTCCAGGCACTATACGGAACCAAGATACGCCCGCTCCATCTCGCACTGGGAACAACAGAGATACTCAGGCTTCCAGGGACGCACCGCGTTCGGCCCTCCGTGGCTCCCGATTTCGTCTTTCGTGGAAGATGTGCTTTACGACCTTCTCCGGTGGCCCGGGTCTGGCGTCGTGTTTCCCGGTCGCAGCTTCACGGAGATCAGGGCAGCAATTGAGCTCCGCTTGAACGCACTCAGAGTGCAATATGGGTCGCACAGCCGAACGCTCTTCTTGGAGCAGTCTGCGCCCATTTTGTACCGAAAGAAACATGTCATTGCTGCCTGGCGTCGGCCACTGCGTATTGGCATTGTCCAGACCGTGATTCCCGACCTTGGGGACTACGTCCGCCACGCTACTGCTCCTGACCTCAGTGGAAACCCTGTGTTTCGAGTCAGGCATCGAGCGCACCTTGCAGCGGCACTTCAGGGGGTCAATCAGATGCGGCGACTGCGGGACACGCATCGAAACATTGCCCGTGACGACGGCCAGACAATCGATCTTTTGGTCTTCCCGGAACTGGCCGTGCACCCGGATGACGTTGGACCACTCTTGGTGCCCTTTGCCCGGAAGCACCGGTGCATCCTCCTTTTCGGCATGGTGTATCACGCGGAGCCGCGACTGCTGGGGTCTCGGCTCATCAACTCTTGCCAGTGGCTTATTCCGCAGTGGACTAGAAGCAGAGGCTTCCAGCTGCGGGCCGTCGAGCAGGGCAAACTGCACCTTATTGACGCCGAAAAGTCATTGACGCCGACCCCCATCGGATTTCGACCTGCGCAATGGCTCGTAGAGTATGTGTGGAGTTCGAACCGTGATCACCGCCCACTGACCATTACCGCGTCGGTGTGCTACGACGCTACGGATCTGACACTCACGGCGGACCTTCGATCACGGAGTGATCTCTACATCATCTGTGCGCTCAACAAAGATGTCGGGACATTCGACCGGATGTCGGAGGCGTTGCACTATCACATGTATCAGGGCGTGCTCTTGGTGAATAATGGCCAATTTGGTGGAAGCTCATTCTTCATGCCTTTCGATAAGCCATTTCACCGTCAAGTCTTTCATTCCCATGGTCAGCCCCAGGTCGCCATATCGTTTGCAGAAATCAGCCCAGAGAAACTGGTCAACCGACCGAACCCCAATAATGTTGCGGGAGGGTTGCCTGCCGGGGCGGGTTCCGAGAGTGCAGCACCAGAAGGAACTTGGAAAACACCTCCAGCTGGCTGGGCGAACCGCGAACCTCCGTTCTGAGCTTCAAGGACACAAGCATGCCCGGCCCCGCACAGTCACGTGACGCTCTACGTCTCGACGAGCGCAACCACGTCGAGAGGCCGCTGCTCGACCAGCTTGCGGGCTTGGGCTGGGATGTCATCGACCTCACGGACGTGAAGCAGACCCCGGCCGACACCCATCGGGAAAGCTTCACCGAGGTCGTGATGGCGCCGGTGCTGCGCGAGCGGCTCAAGATCATCAACCCCTGGCTCGAAGACGATCAGGTCGAGGAGGTCGTCAAGCAACTCACCGCGAGCTTCCCGAGCACCGGTTTGCTGGAAAACAACAAGCACCTGTTCCAGCTCCTGCTGGAGAACACCAGCGTCAGCGAGAACCGTCAGAGCGGCGAGAATAGCCCGACCGTCCGCTTCGCGGACTTTGCGACCCGCGACAACAACCGCTTCATCGCGATTTGCCAGTTCAAGGTCCGCATCCTCGGCACCGAGCACCACATCATCCCCGATGTCGTGCTGTTCCTCAACGGCCTGCCAGTGGTGGTCATCGAGTGCAAATCGCCCAAGGTCAAGGATGCGATTCCCGAGGCGATCGATCAGCTTCTCCGCTACAGCCAGCAGCGCGGGGTCAAGGCGGAAGGTAATGCCCCGCTCTTCTACTACAACCAGTTCGTCGTGGCGACATGCCGGCAGGAAGCCAAGTTCGGTACCATCACCACGCATACGGAGAAGTACTTCTACCGCTGGGCCGACCCGTATCCACGAACAGTGGACGAACTGGACCACGGTTCAGGCAGCCCCAACGACCAGCAACGTCTCGTCGCCGGCATGCTCGACCGGGACAACCTGCTCGACCTGATTCGAACCTTCACGCTGTACTCGACGAATGACAAGGGCCAGACGATCAAGATCGTCGGCCGCTACCAACAGTTCCGCGCGGTGAAGCTAGCGGTGAAGCGCCTGATCGAAGGCCGTAATCCTCGCGAGCGCAGCGGCATCATCTGGCACACCCAGGGCTCCGGCAAGTCGCTCACCATGATGTTCATGGTTCGGGAGATGTACCGTCACGCGCAGCTCTCTAACTGGAAGGTCGTCTTCATCACCGATCGCACCCAATTGGAACAGCAGCTGTCCGAAACCAGCCAGCGCATCGGCTTCACGGTGAAGCTGGCCGACAGCATCAGGGAGCTCAAGGAACTGCTTAGCGCCGACACCTCGGACCTAGTGATGGCGATGATCCACAAGTTCCGCGAGGCGGACCTGACCGAGACCTTTCCAGAGCTGAACGCCAGCCCCAACATCCTCGTCATGACCGACGAGGCCCATCGATCGCAGTACAAGCTGCTCGGGGTCAACCTCGATAGGGGCATCCCCAACGCCGCCAAGATCGGCTATACGGGCACACCGATCGACAAGACCGAGCAAGTCTTCGGCGACTACATCGACAAATACACGATGCGCCAGTCCATCGAGGACGGCGTGACGCTGGAGATCGTCTACGAGGGACGGACGCACAACGCGGAGGTTTCCGACCAAGGTGGGATGGACGCGGCGTTCGAGGACGTGTTCAGCGAGTACAACATCCAGCAGCGTCTGGACATCCTCGGGTATGGATCTCGGGACGCTTATCTCGAGGCGGAACCCACCATTGAGGCCAAGGCCAAGGACATGGTGGAGCACTACCTCGCGCACGTCTTTCCCAACGGTTACAAGGCGCAGGTGGTCGCGACGTCACGCGAGGCCGCCGTGCGCTACAAGAAGCACTTGGACGCCGCGCTCGGAGCGGCGGTCGCAAAGCTGGAGCAGGCCGACACGGGCAAGCTGGACCTGGACCGCCTCAAGGCGATCAAAACGGACGTCGTGATCTCCGGACGCCACAACGACCTGCCCCACCTCAAAGAGTATTCCGACTCATCACGGCGTGAGGCGAGCATCAAGAGTTTCAAACTGGCGTTCGGCAGTGAAGAAGACGGTTCCAACGGCGACATGGGGATCCTCGTTGTCAACAACATGCTGCTTACCGGCTTCGATGCGCCGGTCGAGCAGGTGATGTATCTGGACAAGGTTGTGGTTGCCCATAACCTGTTGCAGGCCATCGCCCGTGTGAACCGCGTTAGCGGCGAATCCAAGGACAAGGGCTTCGTGGTGGACTATGTCGGCATTGGCCATCATCTCAAGAAGGCGATCGACATCTACGACGAGCGCGAGCAGACAGAGATCATCGGTGCCCTGAGCTTCCCCGATGAGGAGTTGCGGGAACTCGAGGAAGCCCACGCGGCCGTGATGGCCCTGCTTCAGAAGTACGGGCTCACGAACGTGAGCGATCACGACGCCTTCTACGATGTGTTCTACGACGAGGAGCTCCGCTTCGACTTCATGCTGGCGTTCAAGCGGATGACCAAGGCGCTCAACCTCTTGTTCCCGGCCCGCCAGGCGCTCGAATTCATGGACGACTACAAGGCGCTTGCCGAGATAAATGTGCTCGCCGGGAAACACTTCCGCGACCAGCGCCTAAGCATGAGGGGAATCCCGGCGAAGCTTCGTGCAATCACGGATGCCCACCTCGAGTCTCGGGGCATCAATGTCAGAGTCCCGCCGCTCTCGATTCTTGACGAGGAATTCGAGAAGGGTGTCGGCGAGCATCGCCGAACCAAGACCAAGGCAGCCGAGATCGAGCACGCGATACGCCACCACCTCGACGTAGATCTAGACGATGACCCGGACCTGCGAGCTTCTCTTGCACAAGCGTTGGCGGCAATCTTTGAACAGTTCCACGACAACTGGAATAAGATCTTCGAAGAACTAGAGAAGCTACGGATGCGGATTGTTAATGCCAGAAACGAACCAACATATGGATTGCATCGAAAAAAGCAAATGCCGTTCTTTAGAATGTTTCAGCGTGAACTGTTCGGTACAGATGAGCCGACTGTGGATCAGCCCGAGGTGGCCAAGAAGTATATTGTCTGTGACATGGATGATGAAGATCAGGTCAGCTATCTGGTAGATCTGACACAGCGGGTTACTCTCGCTATTGAAAGAGAATTGAAACTGGTAGGATTCTGGGAGAGCATTCCAGCACGCAACAAACTGAAGGCAGAGATCCAAAAAATATTTCTCGCGCCTGAGTTCACTAGAGTGCCCGATCTTATCAAGAATCGTGCGCGCATCATTAGTCGAGTAATGGAGATCGCTGAAGCGAACAATGACATCATTCTTTATGCGGACTAGGGACGATGGATATCGTTTACGCGGTAAAGAGATCTTTCAAGCGACAGAAGATTACGATAACCATCGAACGTGACAGAAGGGTTGTTGTGCATGCTCCGAATCATGCATCTGATGAAGCAATTGCGCGGACAGTTGAGGCTAAGCGGCATTGGATTTACGAGAAAACACGAGATAGACAAAAATATAAAACACGCCCACATCCACCCGGTAAGGAACTCGTTAGTGGTGAGTCTGCGCTATATCTTGGCCGGAGCTACCGCATTGATATCGTCGACAACGAGTCTGAATGTATTTGGTTCGATCAGCGTTTTCTGATTCCTGCATCGCTTGCACATCACAAGAAGAATGCCATGCGTGAGTGGTACATCGTGCGGGCAAATGAGCGAATTCTACCTCGCGTTGTGAAGCAAGCTCATGCGCTTGGCGTTTCCTACGGGCAGGCCAAAATTGTTGATAATCGATATCGATGGGGGTCATGCACAGTGGCTGGCAATATCAATCTGAACTGGCGGTTGATTAAGGCGCCGATCTTTGTTGTCGATTATATTATCGCGCATGAACTAGCCCACCTGTTGGAGCCCAACCATACACCTAAATTCTGGAACATAGTGAAAATACAAGTACCCAACATGGACAAAGCGCGCGACTGGCTAAGGGAGCACGGTCAAATCCTCGAGGAGGAAGTTTAGGCAGTAAACACCTTACTTTGACCTTTCCGCGTGTTTGCTGGCCTGAACGAGCCGTGCATCTGCCTGAACTCGACCCTGTCTGTTTCAATGACCGCGCCATAGACATCAAGTTTCCCTTGGGTGGCTTGCATGATCAGGTATTGGAAGAGGCGATCCTCAGGGGGGGGCTCGAAGCCCTGCACGTTGTCATTCATGGCGAGAATCCTGTCTTGTCAGCGGGACCGAAACCAAGTCGAACGACCGGATCCCGGGTTCCTTCGTACCCGGAAAACGCCAGAACGCGCATCCGGAACCGCAACAACTGCGGTGCGAATGTCCGAGTAACGTCGGTAACCGATCGCCTCGACTGTCATGGTGTCGACGAGGGAGCAGGTCCACAGGGGCGGGAGTGCGTCGGGCGCGTCTGCGATCGTCCGCACCCCTTCTTCATGATCCTGATCCACGAAGGGATCGTTCCGTTCTTCGCAACATCACGCGGCGGAAGTGACCGGGCGACAGGGTAACGCTGTCACGGTCGGCGCCTGCGTCCGGGGAGGCTCGTGGTGCCGGTGTCAACGGCCCTCGAAGACGGGCTTGCGCTTGTTCATGAAGGCGTCCTGGCCCTCCTGGTAGTCCCGGCTGTCGAAACAGGCGCGGGTCAGTTCGTCGACCAGCGCGGTGTCGAAGGCGTCATCGTCCTTCAACAGCTCGTTGATGGTCAGTTTCGAGGCCCGCATCGACAGCGGCGCGTTCTCCGCGATGCGGTCGGTGACATCGGCGACGGCCGCGTCGAGTTCTTCTGCCGGAACACAGGTGTTGACCAGCCCCATCGCCAGCGCCTCGGCCGCGGTATAGCGGCGCGCGGTCAGCAGGATCTCCTTGGCGCGGGACGGACCGACCAGCGCGACCAGGTTGCCGAGGTTGACTCGGTCATAGGCGATCGACAGCCGGGCCGCCGGCACACCGAAGACGGAGTCATCCGACGCGATCCTCAGGTCGGCGGCGAGCGCGATGCCGAGACCGCCGCCCATGCAGAAGCCGCGGATCCGCGCGATGAGCGGTTTCTCGAAACCCAGCATGGTCCGGCGCGCGCCCGCCGAGATCCGCGCATACTCCGCCGCGGCCGCGGAGTCGCTGCGGTTCTTGCGGAACTGCGAGATGTCGGCGCCCGACGCGAAGGCCCGGTCGCCGGCGCCGGTCATCACCACGCAGCGGATGGCGCTGTCGGCGGCGAACCGGGTAAAGGCATCCGCGATACCGGCCCACATCTCCAGCGAGATCGCGTTGCGCCGGCGCGCATTGTCGATGATGACCCGGCCCACCGGTCCGTCGGCCTCTGCCCGGATGGTCCCCGGGATGTCGGTATCCTGTGCCATGATGCTCCCGCTGTCCTCAGATCACGCCTTCGTCACGAAGCCGGTCCAGCTCCTGGCCACGGATGTCGATTTCTCCAAGCACCTCGGCGGTGTGCTCGCCGAGTTCCGGGGTTGCGGCATGCATCACCTGCGGAGTGCGGGCAAGCTTGACTGCCTGCCCCACCATTCGCAGCGAGCCCAGCCGGGCATGGTGGACCGCCGGGTCCATGTTGAGTGTCTGCACCTGCGGATCGGCGAACACCTGGGCCATGTCGTGGATCGGGCCGCAGGGCACCCCGGCCTCGGCAAAGGCCTCGACCCACTCGGCGGTAGTGCGCTTGACGGTGTAGGCGGCGATCTCCGCGTTGATCGCCTCGCGCCGGGCCGTGCGCATCTCGTTGGTCCCGTAGTCCGGATTGGCGTAGATCTCGGGCGCGCCCATGGTGTCGCACATGCGCTTGAACAGGTGGTCGGGCGAGGACTGGATGTTGATCTGCCCGTCCGAGGTCGGAAACACCCCCGTCGGCGTGTTTGTCGGGTGGTTGTTGCCCTCCTGGCGCGGGACCTGGTCGCTGATCAGGTAGCGCGCCGCCTGCAGGTCCATCATCATGATCTGGGCCTCGAGCAACGAGGTCGTGACCCACTGGCCCTCGCCCGAGGCCTCGCGCTCGAGCAGGGCGAGCAGGATGCCGTAGGCGAGGTTGATACCGGCAGTAAGGTCGGCGATCGGAATCCCGACGCGCACCGGTCCGTCACCGGGCATTCCGGTCACCGACATCAGTCCGCCGAGACCCTGGGCGATCTGGTCGAGGCCGGCGCGGCGGGCATAGGGGCCCTCCTGGCCGAACCCGGAGATGCTGCCGTAGACGATCCGCGGATTGACCGCGCGGACGGTGTCGTAGTC
Source organism: Alphaproteobacteria bacterium (assembly GCA_022822665.1). Lineage (GTDB taxonomy): Bacteria > Pseudomonadota > Alphaproteobacteria > Thalassobaculales > Thalassobaculaceae > Bin52. The sequence continues at coordinate 15,586 of JAJEAR010000034.1, forward strand.
GATCCCGAGCCGGCGCTTCACGTCCGGGCGATAGTTCTCGATCACCACGTCGGCGCCGCGTGCGAGCTCGAGGAAGATCTCGCGGCCGCGGGCGTGCTTGAGGTTGAGCGTCATCGACCGCTTGTTGCGATGCAGGTTCTGGAAGTCGAACCCGTCGCGCGGTCCGCCCAGCGGCACCTCGCTGAGCGCCGGAGGCTGCTCGATCTTGATGGTCTCGGCACCCCAGTCGGCAATCATCCGTGCCGCCGTCGGCCCGGCGCGCGCCCTGGTCAGGTCGAGCACCCGGAATCGGGACAGGGGTCCGCTGCGGTCAGGCATCGCACACTCCGTTCGCGGCATGGTGGTCCAGGACGGCAGTCTGCCACCACGCGCCCGGCGGTACAACGACGCGGCCCGGTCCGCGGTTTTCCGGAGCCGTTCCCGGCCCAAGCTGGTATGATTGCCCTTCCGGTCAGCCAGGGAGCACGCGATGTACGCCCAGATGGTCAGGTCCGATGCCGTGCGTGTCCGCTCGCTCGAGGAGATGGACCCCCGGGAGCGTGCGTTCCAGGAGCGGATCGATGACGGCCAGAAGATCGAACCGAAGGACTGGATGCCGGAGGGATACCGCCGGACCCTGATCCGCCAGATCAGCCAGCACGCCCATTCCGAGATCGTCGGCCAGCTGCCGGAAGGAAACTGGATCACCCGGGCGCCGACACTGGAACGCAAGGCGATCCTGCTGGCCAAGGTCCAGGACGAGGCGGGCCACGGCCTCTACCTCTACTGTGCGGCCGAGACCCTGGGCATCAGCCGCGACGAGATGTACGACCAGCTGCATACCGGTCGGGCCAAGTATTCGTCCATCTTCAACTACCCGACGCTGAGCTGGGCCGACATCGGCTGCATCGGCTGGCTGGTGGACGGGGCCGCGATCATGAACCAGGTCCCCCTGCAGCGCTGTTCCTACGGGCCCTACGCCCGGGCGATGGTGCGGATCTGCAAGGAGGAGAGCTTTCACCAGCGCCAGGGCTACGACATCCTGGTCACCATGTGCCGCAAGGGGAACGACCAGCAGCGCGCAATGGTCCAGAACGCGCTCGATCGCTGGTGGTGGCCGTCCCTGATGATGTTCGGTCCGCCCGACGCGGACTCGGTTCACTCGGCCCAGTCGATGGCGTGGAGGATCAAGCAGAACTCCAACGACGAGCTGCGCCAGAAATTCGTCGACGAGACCGTTCCGCAGGCGAAGTACCTCGGTCTGGTGATCCCGGACCCGGAACTGGCTTGGAACGAGGAACGGGGAGCTCACGATTTCGGCGAGCCCGACTGGAACGAGTTCCTCGCGGTGCTCAACGGCAACGGGCCGTGCAACCGCGAGCGCCTGGGCGCGCGCCAGGCGGCATGGGCGGACGGCGCCTGGTACCGCGAGGGGCTGATGGCGCACGCGCACAAGCGCGCGGCCGGCGTGGCGGCGGAATAGCGGAGCGCGGTTCATGACGGGCGACTGGCCGCTGTGGGAGGTGTTCATTCGCGGCCAGCACGGCCTGAGCCACCGGCATGTCGGCAGCCTGCACGCGCCCGACGCGGCCATGGCGATCAACAACGCGCGCGATGTCTATACCCGACGCAAGGAGGGCGTGAGCATCTGGGTGGTGCGCGCCAGCGACATTGCCGCCAGCGCACCGGGTGACAAGGGCCCGCTGTTCGACCCCTCGAACTCCAAGGTCTACCGTCACCCGACCTTCTACGATGTGCCGGAGGAAGCGGGGAACATGTGATGGGTGCGCCCTCGCCGGACGCGGACCTGCAGGCTTTCCTGCTGCGGATGGGAGATTCCTGCCTGATCCTCGGGCACCGGATCTCCGAGTGGTGCGGCCACGCCCCGGCGCTCGAGGACGACATCGCGATGGCAAACGTGGCGCTGGACCTGATCGGCCACACCCGCTTGTGGCTCGAACTCGCCGGCGAGGTCGAGGGGGCCGGTCGCAGTGCCGATGACCTGGCGTTCCTGCGCGACGCCGACGGGTTTCGCAATGTCCTCCTCGTCGAATTGCCCAATGGCGACTTCGGCAACACGTTGATGCGCCAGTTCCTGTTTGACGCCTGGCACGTGCCGAAGCTCAGGGGCCTTTCGGCCTCGTCGGACACCCGCGTCGCCGGCGTCGCGCAGACCGCCGTGCGCGAGGCGACCTACCACCTCTCGCGCAGCACCGACCTGGTGGTCCGGCTCGGCGACGGGACAGCCGAGAGCCACAGGCGCATGCAGGCGGCGCTCGACCGGCTGTGGCCCTATACCTTCGATCTGCTCGATGTCGATGATGCCGAAACGGCGCTCGCGGCCGCCGGAGTGGTTCCGCAGGCGGCCGAGGTCGCCGGGGCATGGCATGATCACGTCGAGGCGGCGCTCGCCGAGGCAACGCTGGTTGCGCCTGCCGACGGACCGGAGCACCGCGGCGGCAGATCCGGGTTCCACACCGAACACCTCGGTTACATCCTTGCCGAGATGCAGTTCCTGCAACGCGCCTACCCCGGGGCCGTGTGGTGATGGCCCGCCCGTCCGTCGAACAGGTCTGGGACTGGCTCGCCGGAGTCCCGGACCCCGAGATCCCGGTCGTCTCGGTTGTCGATCTCGGGATTGTCCGCGACGTTGAGTGGCAGGGCGAGGAGCTGGTTGTCACGGTCACGCCGACCTATTCCGGGTGCCCGGCAACCGGCGTGATCCAGCTGGACATCGAGGCGCGGCTGCGCGAGTGCGGGGTCGAGAATCCGAGGCTGGTCAGGCGCCTCTCGCCGCCGTGGACCACCGCCTGGATCAGCTCCGGGGGCCGCGCCAGGCTTGAATCCTGGGGCATCGCACCGCCCGTCGAGGGACGTGCCTCCACCGGGCTGCCGGTGCCGTGTCCGCGGTGCGGCTCCGGCAGGACCGAGCGGATCAGCGAGTTCGGATCCACGCCGTGCAAGGCGGCATACCGGTGCGTGGACTGCCTCGAGCCCTTCGACTATTTCAAGTGCCTGTGATCCCGGCGAGCAGTCCCCACGATGTCACACTTCTACCCGCTCGAAGTCTCGGCGATCCGTCGCGACACCCGTAACGCCGCTGTCGTCACCCTGGTGCCGCGCGAGCAGGACCGCGCCCGGTTCGACTTCATCCAGGGCCAGTACCTGACGTTCCGCCGCCGCTTCGACGGCGTCGAGCTTCGCCGCTGCTACTCGATCTGCGCCGGGCGTGACGACGGCCACCTGCGGGTGGGCATCAAGCGGGTCGACGGCGGCTGCTTCTCCACCTGGGCGAACACGGAGCTCGAGGTGGGCGCGGTGCTCGAAGCCATGCCGCCGGCCGGCAACTTCCACACACCGCTCGATCCCGGCGCGGCCGGCTACTACCTCGGCATTGCGGCCGGCAGCGGGATCACGCCGGTGCTCGGCATCATCAGGACGGTGCTGGTCCGCGAACCGAAATCTCGATTCACCCTGGTCTACGGCAACCGGTCGATCAGCTCGATCATGTTCCGCGAAGAACTCGAGGACCTGAAGAACGCCTACATGGGCCGTTTCAACGTCATCCACGTGCTGGCGCGGGAGGCGCAGGAGATCGAGCTGTTCTCCGGCAGGATCGATGCGGAGAAATGCACCGCCCTGTTCCGCGGCTGGATCGACATTGCCGCGGTGACCACCGCCTTCGTGTGCGGTCCCGAACCGATGATGATGGCCGTCTGCGGTGCGCTGAAGGCGCACGGGCTCGAAGAGGGCCGGATCAGGGTCGAGCTGTTCACGTCGGCGGGCTCGGGCCGGGCGCCGCTGCGCACCGGCCCCGGGGCTTCCGGGGCAACGGCGATCTCCAGGGTGAACGTGACACTCGACGGCGTGACCCGCGAGATCGAGGTCGGCAACGAGACCGTGCTCGATGCCGCGCTCGGCGCCAGCCTCGATGCACCCCACGCCTGCAAGGCGGGCGTGTGTTCAAGCTGCCGGGCCATGGTGCTTTCGGGCGAGGTGGAGATGCGGGTCAACCACGCGCTCGAGGACCACGAGGTCCGCGAGGGTTACGTGCTGACCTGCCAGGGCCTCGTGCTGTCCGAGACGGCCGCGGTCAGCTACGACCTGAGATAGCCCGACATGCGGAGTCGTGCAGGATCGCCCGTGCGTTGCTACACTCGGGCCCGCCACGATCACGACTGCGGTGGAGGACAGGAATGACCTATACGCTGGAAGAATTCTGCTCGGACTGTCACGAGGCGATCAGCGCCGACAACGGGCCGGGCGGAAGAGAGACCGTTCGCCAGCACCTGGAGCGGCTGCTTGCCAACGATGCCTTTGTCGAACGCTACCTCGGCGACCATGTGCCCGCGGGCGTTCACACGCTCTACCGCGACGAGACACACGAGTTTGTCGTCCTTGCCCATGTCAACCGGGACCCGCACCGCTCGCCGCCGCATGATCATGGCACGTCCTGGGCGGTCTACGGCCAGGCGAAGGCTCATACCGACATGAGCGAGTACCGACGCCTCGACGGCGGCAACAGCGACGGGGAGGCGGTGCTGGAACAGACCCGGAGCTACCGGCTCACGCCCGGCAATGCCGGCCTGTACGATGTCGGCTGCATCCACGCGATCGACTACCCGGAGAACGCCTGTTTCGTTCGGGTGACCGGGCGCGAACTCGAGCTCGAACCGAGGCTCAAGTTCGATACCGAGGCCAACCGCGCGGCCTACATCGAGAGTCAGGGCGTGAACTGAGCGCGGCTGATCCCGTCCAGAACCTCTTCGGGCCGGTGGACCACCGTGAAGATGTCCAGGGATTCCGGCCCGATGAACCCGGCCTTGACCCCGTGCCGCACCAGGTCGAGCAGCGGCTGCCAGTAGCCGTCGACATCGACCAGGATCAGCGGTCGGTTGAACCTGTGCAACTGGATGTGTGTTGCCACCTCGACGGTCTCGTCGAAAGTGCCGAGACCGCCCGGCAGTACGACGAAGGCATCCGAGCGCCGGTACATCTGTTCCTTGCGCTCGTGCATGGTCTCGGTGATGACCAGTTCGTGCACGCCCTCGTGGGCGATCTCGATCTCGTGCAGGAACTGCGGAATGATGCCGACCACCCGGCCACCGGCCGCGAGCGCCGCGTCGGCGAGCATTCCCATGAGCCCGATCCGACCGCCGCCATAGACGAGGTCAATGCCCTGCTCGCCAAGAATGGTGCCGAGACGCGTCGCCGCCGTGCGAAAGGGCGTGGCGACGGCGCTGCGCGAACCGCAGAACACGCAGACGGACCGGGTGTTGCTCACTGTGTGTCGTCTCCCATGACCAGGGCCACCCGTCCGGTGGACTGGCGCGAAAGCACCACCGCCATGGCTTCCTGGAACAGTTCCAGCGGGAAGGTGTGCGAGACCCGGGGATTGAGCCGTCCCTCCGCGTGCCAGGCGAAGAGCCGGTCCATGTTTTCGTGCAGGCGCGGCGCGTAGACCTCCCGCACGTCCCGCGGGCTCCAGCCGACATAGTAGCCGAAGTTGAACCCGCACACCGTGATATTCTTGACCAGCAGGATGTTGGCGGGGATCTGCTGGATGGTACCGCCGGCGAAACCCACCGGCATGATGCGGCCTTCCGGCGCGATGCAGCGCAGCGACTCGGCGAACACCGCGCCGCCCACCGGGTCGTAGATCACGTTGGCGCCAAGTCCGTTGGTCAGTTCGAGAACGCGCTCGCGGAAACCGCCCGCGGAGTAGTTGATCACGTGGTCGGCACCGTGTTGCTCCACGATCTCGCCCTTGGCGTCCGAACCGACCGTGGCAATCACGGTCGCACCCAGGATCTTCGATATCTCGACGGCGGCAAGACCCACGCCACCGGCAGCTCCGTGGATGAGCACGACATCGCCGGCGGCGAGCCGCAGCAGGTGCGGCCAGGTCAGCGCGGCATAGGAGGTCATGTAGGAATTGGTGAAACAGACCGCGAGGTGAAACGGGAGTGCATCGGGCAGGACGAAGACATTCACCTCCTTCGCTACCGCCTCCTCGGCAAGGCCTCCCCAGTCAAGGACCGCGATCACCCTCTCGCCGACAGAGACCCGCTCGCACTCGCTCCCGGTCTCGATCACGACACCGGCAACCTCGGTTCCGGGGACGAACGGCAGCGGGGGCCGCCTCTGGTACTTGCCCGCGACGACCAGGCTCGTGGCAAAGCTCACGCCTGCCGCCCTGGTGCTGATCCGGACCTCGCGCGGGCCGAGCGGCGGCGTCGGGCAGTCGTCATCGAGTGTGAGCGCCTCGAACTCGGTCCAGTCCCTGACCAGTACACCGCGCATGCCGCTTTCCTCCGCCTCGCTGTGTGGTGCGGCGCACTCTACGACGTTCGCCGCCTTGCGACGAGTGGGCGAGGCCCCTTGGGTGCCGGTTCCGAAAAAAATGCGGTAAAAACAGTCTATTAAACGGATAAACACTCCCGGAAGAAGGCCTGGTTGACGCGAGAGGAATTGACGTGTGCACCGGAGACCGGCATAGTTGCGGCATTGACGCCTTTCGGGACCGTCCGACGGTCGGGTGGGCGTGGGGCGAACCGAATATGCCGGATCCCCGACGTCGTGTCGCAGCACAACGCCCCGCTGCGAACAAGCAACAACAATGCTCCCCTGGCCAGACTGAGCGATCCGTTGAGGATTGTGGCGACGGCCAGGCAACCGGAGTGACAGGCAGGGAGAAGTAGCCGATGAAGGACATACTCAAGTTCCAGCAGATGTATCGCGACGGCAAGATGGGCCGCCGCGATTTCATGGCCGCGCTCGGTGCGCTGGGTGTCGGTGCGACCGCGGCAGCCGGGTTGCTGACCTCGGCGAAGTCGCTCGCCGCGACCCCGCAGAAGGGCGGGACCGCCCGGTACGCAAACAACCTGCACGGGCCGGATGACCAGATGGATCCGATGGTGTTTACCTCGGGCATCGACTACACGCGCGGACGCGCCACCTACAACGGCCTGATCCAGATGCGCGACGGCATGGTTCTCGCGCCCGAGCTCGCCGAGGAATGGTCGGCCAACGCCGATGCGACCGAGTACACTTTCAAGATCCGCAAGGGCGTGGAATTCCACGACGGGTCGGCGCTCACTGCCGAAGACGTCGCCTGGACCATGACCCGGCACATCGGCGAGGAATCGCCGTCGACCGCCAAGGCGCTGCTCGCGGCCATCACGGAGTGGAAGGTGGTGGACAGCCATACCGTGAAGGCGATGCTGAGCTCGCCCGACTCCGATCTTCCTGCCAAGCTCACCGAAAAGCAGATGAAGATCGTCAAGATGGGCACCGAGGACTTCCGCAAGGGCAACGGTACCGGCCCGTTCGTGCTCGAATCCTTCGAGCCCGGCGTGCGCTCGACCCATGTGCGCAACCCCAACTACTGGCGGGAAGGGGCGAACTTCGAAGCGCTCGAGATCACCGGTATTACCGATCCGCTGGCCCGCGCCAACGCGCTGATCGCAGGTGACGTCGACCTCATCAACCAGGTCAATGCCAAGAGTATCGCGCTGGTCGACAGTTCGGAAACGGCCCGGGTGATCTCGACCCCGACAAGTGCCTACACCGGCATCTGCATCCTGAAGAACACCGCGCCTGGCGAGAACGACGATTTCGTCAAGGCCATGCAGTACATCCAGGACCGCGACCGGATCGTGCGATCGATCCTCAAGGGACACGGTACCGTCGGCAATGACCACCCGGTCGGTCCGGCCTTCGGTCCCGATCATTGCAGCGAACTGCCCATTCGCGAGTTCGACCCGGACAAGGCGAAGTTCCACCTGGACAAGTCGGGTGTGACCGCCGCCGAGCTGTTCGTGGCGCCGGTGCGCCTCGGCATCGAGGAAATCTGTCTGCTGATGCAGGCCAACCTGAAGAAGATCGGCTTCGATCTCACCATCCGCAAGGTGCCGTCCGACGGCTACTGGGGCGCGGTGTGGATGAAGGAGCCGATGAACGTCGTGTCCTGGAACATGCGCCCGACGGCCAATGCCCAGCTCGCGATCCAGTTCGCTCCCCATGGCAACTGGAACGACACCTTCTGGCACAATGATCGCATGGGCGAGCTGTTGCAGGCGCAGCTGGCCGAGACCGACGAGGCCAAGCGTCATGCCATGCTGTGCGAGATGCAGACCCTGGTCCACAACGGCAGCGGGATGGTGATCCCGGCCCACGTCAACGAGGTGGACGGGGCCAGCAACAAGATCCAGGGCATTCCCACTGTTCCGTTCGGGGCACTCGGCGCCTACGAATGGATAGAGTTCGCCTGGATGGAGGCGTAGGTCCGGCAGTGCCCCCGCCCGGTCTCCGGACCGGGCGGGACGGCACGACCGGGCGTCTGCGTCCATGACTCTCCTTTCCGCGCTCCTGCGCCGCACCGCGCTCGGCGTGGCGACCCTGTTCGTCGTCTCGGTTCTGATCTTCATCGGGACCAGCATCCTGCCGGGCGATGTCGCCAACATCATCCTCGGCCAGATGGCGACGCCGGAGTCGCTCGCAGCACTCCGCGCCAAGCTCGGTCTCGACGAGCCGGCCCACATCCGGTACCTGATCTGGCTGACCGACCTGCTCTCGGGCGACCTCGGCTTTTCCAAGGCCGGCGCGGGAACCGGGACGGTCGGCACGCCGATCTCCGAGATGCTCACGCCGCGCCTGATCAACACGATCCGACTTGGCGGAGCGGTGGCGATCGTTGCCGTGCCGTTCGCGGTCACCATCGGCCTGCTGGCCGCGATGTATCCCGGCACCCGGCTCGACCGGTTCGTGACCTTCACGACGCTGGGCCTGATATCGGTCCCGGAGTTCCTGGTCGCAACCCTGCTGGTCCTCGTGATCGCGGTGCAGCTCGGCTGGTTGCCCGCCACCGCCTACATCAGCGGCCAGGAAACCGGCTGGAAGCTGGTGCGGGCGCTGGCGATGCCGGCGCTCACCCTGGTCATCGTGGCGTCGTCGCAGATCATGCGCATGACCCGGGCCACGGTGCTCAACGTGATGAGCTCACCCTACATCGAGATGGCGATCCTGAAGGGTGTGCCGCGCCGGCGCATCATCCTGCGCCACGCGCTGCTGAACGCCATTGGTCCGATCGCGAACGTCATTGCGCTGAACCTCGCCTACCTGGTGAGCGGCGTGGTGGTGGTGGAGACCATCTTCGCCTATCCGGGGCTGGCCAAGCTGATGATCGACGCGGTCCAGACCCGGGATCTGCCGCTGGTGCAGGCCTGCGCCATGATCTTCTGCGCGACCTACATCGTGCTGATCTTCATTGCCGACATGGTATCGATCCTGTCGAACCCGCGGCTGCGGCACCCGAAATAGAGGGCCGATCATGGCCGAGACCAAGACCAGTTTCGAGGAACTTCCCGACGCTCCGCCGCGCCGGCGGCTGCGACTGTCGTGGACCGGCAAGCTCGGCGTCGTCGTCGTCGCGTTCTGGATGGTCATCGTCGTCATCGGACCGTCGATCTCGCCCTACCACGAAGCCGATATCCTCGACGAGGCACTGTTCATCGTGCCGGGCAGCGACAATCCCTACCCCGAGACCGACTACCAGCCGCCGAGCGCGGTTGCCTGGCTCGGAACCGACTACCTCGGCCGCGACACCCTGTCGCGAACCCTGTTCGGCGCCCGCACCACCATCGGCATATCGCTGGCGTCGACACTGCTCGCCTATCTGGTCGGGGTAACCCTGGGGATCGCGGCGGCGGTTGGCGGGCCCGTCCTCGACTCGAGCCTGAGCCGGCTCAACGACGCCATCCTGTCGATCCCCAGCATCATGCTGGCGCTGGTGATCATTGCCGCCATCGGCAGCACCATCCCGATCCTGATCGTGCTGACCGGGCTGATCTATGCCTCGACGGTGTTCCGGATCGCGCGCTCGCTCGGGCTTGACGTCAAGGTCAGTGACTTCGTGGAGGCGGCCAGGGTCCGCGGCGAGGGGTTGTGGTGGATCATAACCCGCGAAATCCTGCCCAACGTCGCCATGCCGATGGCGACCGACTTCGGACTTCGGTTCGTCTACGTGATCCTGTTCATCTCCAGCCTGAGCTTCCTCGGTCTGGGCGTACAGCCGCCGCAGTCCGACTGGGGCAGCATGGTTCGCGAGAGCCTCTCGGGCCTGCCCTACGGCTCTATCGCCCCCCTGGTGCCTGCCATGGCGATCGCGACGCTCACCATTGCCATCAACCTGATTGTCGATGATGTGTCAGCCCATTCCGGCGGACGACTGGCCGGGAGGATGATCTGATGGCCCCATTGATCGAGGTCGACCGCCTGGTCATCGACGCCCGCGCCGATTCCGGGGTGATGACGCCGATCGTGAAGGATGTGAGCTTCGGGATCGAGCGCGGCGAGGTGGTGGCACTGATCGGGGAATCCGGATCGGGCAAGACCACCATCGCGCTCTCCGCACTCGGCTATACCAAGCCCGGCCTCGAGTTCACCAGCGGCGAGGTTCGCCTCGAGGGGCGTGACGTGATCACCATGCCGCCCGAGGAGAAGCGTGATCTGCGCGGACAGCGCGTCGCCTACCTCGCCCAGAGCGCGGCCGCTACCTTCAACCCGGCGCTGACCATCGGTGAACAGGTGACCGAATCACCGGTGCTGCACGGGCAGATGAGCCGGGAAGAGGCCGAACGCAGGGCAGAGGAGCTGTACCGGGCTCTGGAACTGCCCGATCCGGACCGCCTTGGCCAGCGCTATCCCCACCAGGTGTCGGGCGGGCAGTTGCAGCGGCTGATGGCGGCCATGGCGCTGTGCGGCAAGCCCGACCTGCTGATCCTCGACGAACCGACCACGGCACTCGACGTCACCACCCAGATCGAGGTGCTCAAGGCGTTCAAGGCGGTGATACGCCAGGAAGGGGCAGCGGCGCTCTACGTCACCCACGACCTGTCGGTGGTGGCCCAGATCGCCGACAGGATCGTGGTGCTCTATGCCGGCGACGTGCTCGAACACGGTAACGCGGACCAGGTGATCAACCGACCATCGCACGAGTACACGCGCCGCCTGATGGCGGCGGTGCGCCCGCCTCCGGCCGCGGGCCAGGGCGACGACGCGCTTGAAGAGCATCTCCGGGAGCATCCCGCGCTCGCCGTCAGGGACGTCAGTGCCGGGTACGGCAGGCAGATGGACGGCTCGGTGGCTGTCACGGTGCTGCGCGACGTCACGATTTCGGTACAGCGCGGCCACACGATGGGGATCATCGGCGAGTCCGGGTGCGGCAAGTCGACGCTCGCGCGGGTGATGTCCGGGCTGCTGCCGGCGAGCGAAGGTGCGATCCTGCTCGACGGCCAGCAGCTCGAGCCCGACCTGCGCCGGCGTGACCGTGACCAGCTGCGCAGGGTCCAGTTCGTGTTCCAGATGGCGGATGTCGCACTCAATCCGCGTCAGCGGATCGGCGGCATTCTCGGCCGGCCGCTGGAGTTCTACTTCGGGCTGCGGGGCAGGGAGCGACGCCAGCGGGTGGCCGAGTTGCTGGAGATGGTGGAACTGCCGACGGAGTTCGCCGACCGCTACCCGGAGGAACTGTCCGGTGGCCAGAAGCAGAGGGTCAACCTGGCGCGCGCGCTGGCCGCCTCGCCGGAGGTACTGTTGTGTGACGAGGTGATCTCGGCGCTCGACACCATTGTCGGGGCCAACGTGATCGAACTGCTGAAGCGGCTGCGCCAGCGCAGCGGCGTCTCCTTCGTCTTCATCAGCCACGACCTGTCCACGGTGGCGTCATTTGCCGACGAGATCGTGGTGCTCTACGCCGGCCGGGTGGTCGAGCAGGGGCCGACCGACCGGGTCCTTTCCCCGCCGTACCACCCCTACACCCGGTTGCTGATCGCCTCGGTGCCGGAACTGCGCATCGGCTGGCTCGAGGAAACCATGGAGAGCCAGGTTGCCCAGGCCGGGATTGACCGGGTGGTCACGATGACCGAGGTCGGCTGCTCGTTCTTCGACCGCTGTCCGCTTGCGATCGAGGGGGTCTGCAACCGGGAGACGCCGCCGGTGCGCCACCTGCCCGGCGGTCACGCCGTCGAGTGCCACCGCAGCGAGGCCGAGTTCCTCGAGGGCATACAGGCGGCCTGAGCCGGCCGGCACCAGGTGGCAGCACTCTCTTGCCGTGGCTGCCAAGATACTGAAATTTAGTGATATTTTTGTTGCGGACACCGCATTCGCTGAGCCACACTTCCTGTCGGACCAACCGACCGGGAGCGCAAGGTCATGCACGACCATCAGTCGACCCGTTTCGACCGGCACCTCGCAACTGCGGAGATCCTCTACCACCTCCCCGACTACCCCGGCATCCTCCAGAGCTTCGTCTGGCAGCACATGGACGTGGCCCCGGAATACCCCCGGCTGCGCAGGTTTCTCGAATACTGGACGGAGAACATCGAGGCGCGGCTGCACTCGGTGACCGTCTCGCGCGCCATTGAGCGGCGGTCAGGCGGCGTGCGCCACGTGCGGGCTTCCATGCGGCTGCACTGAATCGCCTACTCGGGGGCCAGCGTGACCCTGAGGCCGTCGAGACGCTCGGTCATGGTGATCTGGCACGACAGGCGCGAGTTGTCCTGCACCTCGAAGGCGAGATCGAGCATGTCGATCTCTTCCTCGTTCTTGGCCTCCAGCTTGTCGAGCCATTCCTCGTCCACGTAGACGTGGCATGTCGCGCAGGCGCAGCAACCGCCGCATTCGGCCAGGATCGGCAGGCCCTCGTCACGGATGAGTTCCATGAGCTGCCAGCCGGCAATGCCCCTGAGCTCGCGGACTTCGCCGTCGCGGTCAGTGACGATGATCTTCATCATACCCCCAGTTTCTCATGCAGGGCCGAACTCGAGGTCGTGTACTGGAACCTCAGTCGTCGATCCGGGTAGACGTAGCGAAACGCCTGCTGCGACATCAGGGCCGCCTCGTGAAAGCCCGAGAGGATAAGCTTGAGCTTGCCCGGGTAGGAGTTGATGTCGCCGATGGCGAAGATGCCCTCGACATCCGTCTCGAACTTCTCGGTATCGACCGGGATCAGGTTTCGCTCGAGGTTGATACCGAAGTTTGCAACCGGACCGAGCTTCATGGTCAGCCCGTAGAACGCGAGCAGGGTGTCGCAGGGAATGTCGTACTCGCCGTTACCGCCTGAAACCGTCACCGCTTCCAGCTTGCCGTCCTCACCCTTGAGTCCGCGCAACTGTGCGACGTGCAGCGACATCGCGCCGGAGCCGACCAGCTCGCGCATGGCGTTGACCGACGCCGGTGCGGCGCGGAACTCGTCGCGCCGGTGGACCAGGTCCAGGCTGGTTGCAAGCGGCTGGAGCGCAATGGTCCAGTCCAGCGCCGAGTCACCGCCGCCGGCGACAAGCACCCTGCGGTCGCGAAATGCCTCCATCCGGCGGACCGAGTAGAACACCGACGTGCCCTCGTAGGCATCCAGTCCCTTCAGCGGCGGCTTCTTGGGAACGAAACTGCCTCCGCCGGCCGCGATCACCAGGACCGGCGCCGTGATCACGGTGCCGAGGTCCGTGGTCAGTCTCCAGGCGCCGTCAGGTGTCTTCTCGAGCGCCTCCGCCATCTGTCCGAGGTGGAAGGTGGGCGAGAACGGCTTGATCTGCTCCATCAGCTTGTCGGTGAGCTCCTGGCCGGTGCAAACCGGAATGGCCGGAATGTCGTAGATCGGCTTTTCCGGGTAGAGCTCGGCGCACTGGCCGCCCGGGTAGTCGAGGATGTCGACCAGGTGCGCCTTCATGTCGAGCAGGCCCAGCTCGAAGACGGCGAACAGGCCGACCGGCCCCGCTCCGACAATGATGACGTCCGTGGTGTGCTCGCTGGTGTCCATGGGAGTCCTGATCAGGCGAAAGGTGCCGCACTCTACGGTCGCGGGCCGTGGAATCCAAGATGCGAACCCGGGTTCGAAATCAGTGCCGGAAATGCCGGATTCCGGTCATGACCATCGCGATGTCGTGCGCATCGGCGGTTTGGATCACCTCGTCGTCGCGAACCGACCCTCCCGGCTGGATCACCGCCGTCGCTCCGGCTTCGACAGCGGCCAGCAGACCGTCCGCGAATGGGAAGAACGCGTCCGATGCCACGACCGATCCGACGGTGGCCGGTTCGCCATCTCCCGCCGCGTCCCGTGCCTTGCGTGCCGCGATCCGTGCCGAATCAACCCGGCTCATCTGTCCGGCGCCGATGCCGACACTCGCCCCGTCTCGCACGTAGACGATGGCATTCGACATGACGTGCTTGGCAATGCGGAACGCCATCAGTAGGTCGGCCCGCTCGCGCGCGCACGGTGCGCGCCGGGTCACGACCCGCAGCTCATCCGCCCCGACCCGCCCGGCATCCCGGTCCTGGACCAGGAGGCCTCCGGCAAGCTGGCGGATCACGCGGCCCGAAGCACCGGGGTCGGGCAGCGCGCCGGTTTCCAGGATCCGAAGTCCCTTGCGCCGGGCCAGGATCTCGCGCGCTTCGGGCGAGACCTCCGGTGCGACCACCACTTCCGTCAGGATCTCGATGATGCGGCCCGCGGTGTCCGCGTCCAGCGTGCGGTTCGCGGCTATGATGCCGCCGAAGGCGCTGGTCCGGTCGCAGGCGAACGCCCGTTCGTAGGCGTCCGACAGCGAGTCGGCCTGGGCGACGCCGCAGGGGTTGGCGTGCTTGATGATCGCGATGCCCGGCCGGTCGAGTTCCGCGACCAGTTCGATTGCGGCATGGGTATCGTTCAGGTTGTTGTAGCTGAGCGCGCGGCCCTGGATCTGCCGGGCGGTTCCCACGCCGGGACGTTCGTCCCCGGTGCGGTAGAACAGGCCGCGCTGGTGCGGGTTCTCGCCGTAGCGCAGCACCTGCGGATCGGCGGCGGCGACCACCAGGCGGCGCGGAACCTCCTCCTGCGCCTGTTCCGACATCCAGGCCGCGATCGCCGCGTCGTAGGCCGCCGTGCGGGCAAACGCGGTTGCCGCCAGCTTCCGGCGGGTCGCGAGCGACAGGCAGCCGGCATGCGCATCGAGTTCCGCGCCCACTGCCGCGTAGTCCGCGACATCGACCACCACCGCGACCGCGCGCCAGTTCTTTGCCGCCGCGCGGATCAGCGCCGGGCCACCGATGTCGATCTGCTCGGTGCAGGTCTCGGGGTCGGCACCGGAACGCAGCGCGTCCTCGAACGGGTAGAGCGAGACCACGACCAGGTCGATCGGGGTGATCGCGTGTTCGCCGAGTGCGCGTTCGTGGTCGGGATCATCGCGCCTGGCCAGGATTGCCCCGTGGATGTGCGGGTGCAGGGTCTTGACCCGGCCATCCAGCATTTCCGGGAACCCGGTCCGCTCGGCGACATCGACGACCGCAACACCGGCATCACGCAGGGCGCTCGCGGTCCCGCCGGTGGAAATGATCTCGACGTGGTGGCGCGCCAGTGTCGCAGCCAGCTCCCCGAGCCCCGACTTGTCGGAGACCGAGACCAGTGCCCGGCGCACGCGGACCGGATCACTCATCGAGACCCCGTACTCGGACGGACCCGTACGTCGCCGGCCAGCAGTTCGTTTGCGCCGGCCTCGAGCGCGGCGAGCCGGAGCAGGGCAAGCGCACGGTCCCCGGTGCCGGAACGGATCTCTCCGACTTCCCGACCGTCAAGGGTGACCGGAGTTCCCGGTCCGGGCACCGCCCCGTCGGCCACGACCGGTGTCAGGCGTCGCTTGACCAGGCCGCGGTACCGGGTCCGGGCGGTCAGTTCCTGGCCCATGTAGCAGCCCTTGTCCCAGTCGATGCCGTTCAGCTCGTCGAACCCGGCCTCGAGCAGCACCGTGCGTCCCACCTCGAGATCGCGGACACCGTCGGGGACGCCCAGTGCAATACGGATCGCGTCGTAGTCGTCACGGTCCCCATGCACGAACGGGGCCGACACCGGGTCGGTCCCGCGCCGGGTGACCAGCCGGGCGCCGAGCCCGGCGTGCCGCGGGTCGACGATCGCGACCCCGTCGCGGTGGTGGACGGTGGCTCCGGGTTCCCCTGGCAGCCCCAGCGCTGCGAGCGCGCCGTCGCCCCAGGCGGCGTGGACCTGCCAGCTGCCGGTCACGTCGGCGAGATCGACGCGCGAGCGCAGGCGGTAGATCGACAGCCGCTTGCGCAGCGCCTCGAGGCGGTCCGCCTCGCAATCGAGCAGCAGGCTGTCTTCGTGCCCGATCATCACGAAGTCGAAAAGGTACTTGCCCTGCGGGGTGAGCAGGCTCGCGTAGAGCGAACGGGTCGACGAGACCCGGTGCACGTCGTTCGAGACCAGCCCCTGCAGAAAGGCGACGCGATCCTCGCCGGAAATCGCGAGCAGGCCGCGCTCCTCCAGGTGGATGCAGCGCGCGTCGGTCATGCGGCAGCTACTCGTCGGCCAGCTGGCGCTGCGCCTGCGCCATCAGTTCGTCCATCCTGTGGCGCAACCGGTGCTCGCTGAGATCACCCCCGGCATTGGCGACGCTCGCCATGACGAATTCGACCACGTCGTCGTCGCCCGGCCGTTCGAAGTTGGACTTGACGACCTCCTTCGCGAATGCCTCGGCTTCGTCTCCGGTCTTGCCGAGGAACTCCTCGCTGACCCAGAGGCCGAGCAGCTTGTCGCGTCGTGCTGTCGCCCTGAAACGGAACTCGGCATCGCGCGCAAAGCGGTTTTCCTCGCCCTTTTCCTTCCTGTCGAAACTGCTCATGGCCTGTCTGCCTTCTGCTGGTGGCGCACCGCGCAGGACGAACCTGCCTGCCGTCACAGGACCTAATCCAAACCCTGCCAAAATGGAAGGGCGCGGGCGCGTTGGCGCCGCCGGCGAATTCATGATATCGCGCGTCGCCATGTGCACGCTTGTCATCCTGCGACGGCCCGGTCACGCGTGGCCGGTGCTGATCGGCGCAAACCGCGACGAACTCGTTCATCGGGCCTGGAAGCCACCCGGCCGGCACTGGCCGGACCGTGCCGACGTGACCGCCGGGCTCGATGTCGAGGCGGGCGGCAGCTGGCTCGGTGCGAATGACGACGGTGTGGTTGCCGGTGTCCTGAACCGCACCGGCACGCTCGGTCCGCAGGCCGGCATGAGGTCCCGGGGCGAGCTGGTACTCGACGCGCTCGATCACGCCGATGCTCGGGACGCCGCGGCCGCCCTCGCCCGGATCGACGGCGGGGCGTACCGGACCTTCAACCTGGTGATTGCGGATTCCCGTGACGCTTTCCTGCTCTGCCATCGCGGTACGGCGGACGGCCGGGTCGACGTCGCACCGATCGGGCCGGGCCTGTCGATGATCGCCTCGCTGGAACTGAATGACCGTGCATCGCCGAGGATTGCCGGAAGCCTCGACCGGTTCCGGGCCGCGACCCCTCCCGATCCGGAGGCCGGCGACTGGTCGGGCTGGAGCAGCCTGCTGGCGGACCGTTCCCGCCATCTGCCGGATGATCCGGGCAGTGCGCTGAACATCGTCACCGACCATGGCTACGGGACCGTGTCCTCGTCACTGATTGCCCTGCCGGAAGCCGCGGAACGGCGGATCACATGGCTGTTCAGCGCCGGTGCACCGGACCGCGCGCCCTGGTACCCGGTTGGCGGGCCTGCCCACAGCCCGGAGCGCGGGCTGTCCGCCATTTCCGAGTGAACCTGCGTCGGCCGGGGCGCCATGTCCGTCACTGCGTGCAGTCTTGAAGAAGCCTGACATTCAACACCATACCTCCGTGTCGTGCGGCATGAAGTGATGAGGCATGGGGAATTCCGTTGCCCGGCAGGAACCGATGTCCGGACAAACGTGCACCGCGACGCGGGGTGGGGTGGCTTCCGTTGCCAGTGGGTTGAGACCGGTCGAGCGGGCCCGACAAACGGCACCTGGAGCATCAGGATACGGATCGAGTCAGATGCAGGGTGCAGCCCCATTCCACCGTGGTGGTGCCTGACGGGTAATCGGACAGGCGGTCGGAGCTGTCCGGCGACTGTCTTCGCGGTTCGCCATTCCCTGGAATCAGGTAACGACGTGCGGAATTTCCGGTGTGTTGTGAAGACGGGGCAAACAGTGTGCGGTATCAACTGGCCTTGAGTGCCGAGAATATTCCGAGCGGAAAATGGGACCAATTTGACGGAATCGGGCTTGTACGCGGAGAGTATCTTCTCGGAAATGCAGGCGTATTACGTCACTCTTCCGGAAGGACGGGAGCTTATCCGCTCATACCTGGACCGGCTATGCGCCATGTTTTACCCGCGTGCGGTGTGGTACAGGTTTGTGGTACTGGAAGCAGCGGAGGCGAACGTTCTTGCGGGTATCGACGTCGAGTTGTCCGCGGAACGAAACCCGGCGCTTGGAATGAGAGATGTCAGGCGGTCCGTGAGATTCCCGGAAGGATTCAACCGGGAGCTGGAGGCACTTTCGCCCGTTCTGGACAGGTGGTCGAACCTTGGTGTCACCATACCGTTTGTGTCCGACGTGTCGGAAGTCTAGTTCGTCAGGTCAGCATTGAAGGCCAGGGGCCTGGAGCCCGAAGTTGGCATAATGAGTAGGCTCTAAACGCTATATGCGCTGTAGCGCATATAGCGTTCATTCGCGTTCCGCCCCGCTTGCTCGCTAAGCCGCCCAACGGCGGCCCTTTCACACCAGAGTGCTTCAGCCTACATCGTTACCTCCGTAAACCGCTCTGGTTGCTTTCAACCGAAGCGACAAGGGTTGGGTGGGATTTGCACCCACTGGGACAACGCGCCTTCCCACGGCGCACTGAGAAAAGACGGCTAAGGGAGCGATGAACCGTGGTCAGTCGTTTGAGGAGAACCGGAACGCCTACGCGGCGCGCTCCAGGATCGCCTTCGCGCGGGTCTCCATGGCCAGGCGCGAATCCTGCTGCGGTTTCGACCGTGCGACGGCGGCGATGCCTTGCACGAAGTCGAACACGCTCTCCGGCGGACGACCTTCTTCGGCGAGGACGGTCTCGACGATCTTCGCCGTCTCGGCCTTCGAGAAACCGCGCTTCCTGAGAAAGTCGGTTCGGTCCTCGTCACCGCGGGCGACGATGCGCTCGCGCGACGCATGGATGCCCTCGATGAAGGGGCGCGGCGAGGAGTCCGCGAAGTTAGCCAACGCCGGCGCCGCCTCATGCGCGAAGCGGTTGGCCGCGTATTTGGAATGCCGGATGCTGATCTCCTGGAAGTCCTCGACGCCCCAGAGATTGCGGTTCTGGCATACGGCGCGGAGATAGAAGCTGGCGATGCCGAGCGTCTTGGCGCCGACCTCGGAGTTCCAGCAATAGAACCCGCGGAAGAACAGATCGGGCGAGCCGTCCGGCAGCGTGCCCTCCTCAATCGGATTCATATCGTCGACCAGAAAGAGGAAGACCTCCCGGTCGGAAGCGTAGAGCGTGGTCGTGTCCTTGGTGACGTCGACCATCGGGTTGTAGGCGCCGGTCGACCAGTCGAGCACGCCGGGCACCTTCCAGCGCGTGTCGCCGACCCCGTCGCCGGCGATGCGCTGTACGGCCGCGACCAGCTCATGGTCGTAGATGCGACCGTAGTCCGGGCCTGTGACGGCGCGAAGTTCAGTGCGGCCATTCGCGACCTCCAGCGTCTTGACCTGCTCGGCGCGATGGTTGGTGAGGCCGTACTGCAGGTTGATGCCAGCAAGCGGCGCCGGGAGCTGGCGCAGATAGGCCGCAGGCGCACCGACGAGGCTCGCAAGCTGCCCGAAGCTCCAATGGGTCGGCGCGACCGGTGCCTCGGCATCCGGAAGGATGAGCGCGAGCTTCTCCGGATCGTCGCGATGAGCCTCGACGCGGATGGCGGCCCTCTCGACCGTCCGCGTCCGGCTTTGCTCGGCCCGGCCTTTCACCGAGGCGTAAAGCTCGGACAATGAAAGGAACTTCTCGTCGTCGGACCGCGAGAACCACTCCGACGAAACGCGGCCGTCATGGCCGTCGCGGGACACACCCACCTCGTAGCCGCCGCTCTCGGGGCGGCCGTTCGTGATTCCGATTGCAGTCATGGCTATTCTCCATGACGGGCGGCCCGAGACCCTCTCTCTCAACTTTCAACCCGTCACGGCGACAGCCGCCGAACTCTTGCTCTCGGGGGGCGTTTCGGGGTCTCCTCGCAGAAGGGGTCGGCCAAGACCCAGGCTCGGCCGCAGGGGAAGGCCTTCCCCGGAGAAACTTCCAACCAGCGGTCAATGAGATACCAATTGGCGGAACATTGAATCCCAATCAGCCGAAGCGGGGCTTCCGCTCCGCCGACAGGCCGACTCGGAGCGCGGCGGCCTTTCTACTGGCGGCCTGGGCCAAAGGTCGATGGTTCACTGGAAGGCTGCCCTGCCTCGCATCGCCTTGATGCTACAAGACCTCACACTAAGGGCTCTAATGTCTGAGGATACATATCAGTCGCTCAAGTTCTGTCCGAAATCTGCATACAGATTTCGGACGACACACTTGCGGGCTGTCCGAAATATCACTACATATTCCGGACATGACCGGCACTGCATCAGATTTGAAAACCGCGATCCTGAAGCGCATCGAAAAGGGTGCGACAAGAGGGGTCTGGACGCCGCGAGACTTCCTCGACCTCGGCGCGCGCGATGCCGTGGACAAGACACTGCAGCGGCTGACGCGCGCTGGAAGTTTGCGGCGGGTGGATCGGGGGCTTTACGACAAGCCGTCATTCAACAGTCTGACACAGAAAAGCAATCCTCCCGACCCAAGACAGGTTATCGAGGCCATCGCTCGGCGGGACCAGATCCGCGTACTCGTC